>DASYYF010000008.1:0-203215 GCA_035934055.1 Steroidobacteraceae bacterium
GATTCGCTGCGACATCCCGGATCGTGGCGGCACCCTCATCCCTCGAGTCCCCGAGCGCCTTTCGGAAAACGTTTAACAACTGTGAGAGTAAACGTTTTCTCGATTCTATGAACGCCCCGGGCGGGCTGTCAAATGCCACCGTAGGCGCGCCGGCCGGCGGACCGCGCGGACTGCGCGGACCGCGGCATGTCCGAGCGGCGCCGGAGCCACATGTTGCAGTCGAGCAACATTGATTTGCGCCCTGCGGCCGCTTGGGCGGGTCTCCCGCCGTGCGCAGCGGCTGGGGCAGCGCCTCGAGCGCGAGCCTCGGCGCGCAACCAAGACCCGCGGTCGCGATCGGAGCCGAAGACATTCACGGTCCGATTGAAGCGCAGGCTCGGTTAGACTCGCCGCAACGAATCCGCGGAGGTGAGGCACTTGTATTCCACTCGATCGATGGCGGTGTTGGCCGCGGCGCTCTGTCTGATGGCGCCACGGGTGCGTGCAGAGGAGACCATCGTCGTGGATCCTTCCGCTCCGGGCCGGCCATTCCCGCACTTCTGGGAGCGCATGTTCGGTTCCGGGCGCGCGGTGCTCACCCTGCGCGAGAGCTATCGCGAGGATCTGCGTGCCGTGCGGCGCGTCACGGCTTTCTCCTACGTCAGATTCCACGCCATCTTTCACGATGAGCTCGGTCTCTACGGCGAGGATAAGGACGGCAACCCGGTCTACAACTTCTCCTACATCGATCAGATCTACGACGGCCTGCTCGCGAATGGGGTGCGGCCGTTCGTCGAGCTCAGCTTCATGCCCGGTGCGCTCGCGAGCACGCAGGTCCGGCAGAGCTTCTGGTGGAAGCCGTTCTCGGCGCCGCCGAAGGACTACGCGCGCTGGGACGCGATGATCGCCGCGTTCGCGCAGCACCTCATCGCTCGCTACGGGATCGATGAGGTGAGCCGGTGGTACTTCGAAGTCTGGAATGAGCCCAATCTCGACTTCTGGTCGGGCCAGCCGTCGCAGTCGACCTACTGGACTCTCTACGATCACACCGCGCGGAGCCTCAAAGCCGTGGATGCGCGGCTGCGCGTCGGCGGTCCTGCCACCGCGCAGGTGGCCTGGGTCGGCGACTTCATCCGCCACTGCACCTCGGAGCACGTTCCGGTGGACTTCCTCTCCACCCATGTTTACGGCGACGATACCTCGAAGGACGTCTTCGGCGTCGCGGGCAACATCCCGCGCAACCGCATGGTCTGTCGCGGCGTGGAGAAGGCGCACTCGGAGATCCAGGCTTCCCCCCAGCCCTCCCTGCCGCTCATCCTGAGCGAGTTCAACGCGAGCTGGGGCAACCATCCGCAGGTGACCGATGCGCCCTATATGGGGCCGTGGCTGGGCGAGACCATCCGCCAGTGCGACGGGCTCCTTCAGGACATGTCGTACTGGACGTTTTCCGACGTCTTCGAGGAGCAGGGCGTGGTGAAGAAGCCCTTCTACGGCGGCTTCGGGCTGCTCGCGGCCGGAGGGATCCCGAAGCCCGCGTTCAACGCCTTCGCGCTCCTGCACCAGCTCGGCGAGCAGCGCCTGGCGCTCGACGCCGAGGGTACGTTACTTACGCGCCGTAAGGACGGAGCTCTGGTGCTGGCGCTGTGGAACTATGCCGATCCCGGGTCAACCGCCGTTCCCCGCCGTGTCGCGATCGAGTTCCGGCACGTCGCGGCAGGCAGCGTCGCCGTGCAGTCGATGGACGATCAGCACGCCAACGTGCTGACGGCCTATGAGAGCATGGGCTCACCGCAGTATCCGACCCAGCGGCAGCTTGCGCAGCTCCGCCGCGCGGGCGCCCTCGCGCCGCCGGCCCGGCGTCCGCTCAAGGCCGGCACTGTAACTCTCGAGATACCGTCGGACGGGTTGGTGGTGTTGACGGTCCCCGCGCCCAAGTCTGCGCCGGCCCGCGCCGCCCCATGAGAGGCGCAGCCGGTATCCCCGGTTTGACAGGCGCGCGCAGCACTGCCTAGACTTTAAAGAAATCGTTTACTTCCGCGAGCTAAGCGTTCTCTGGGCGTCGCGAACGCCCGCAAAGGGGGATTGCGCCTTGGTGACGATTAGGGACGTCGCCCGCCGAGCGAGGGTCTCGATTGCCACCGTCTCCCGAGCGGTCAACAACACCGGCAAGGTGCGGCCGGAGATTCGCGAGCGGGTGCTGCGCGCCGCACGGCAGCTGCATTACACGCCTCACGGCGGGGCACGCAGTCTCATCTCCGGCCGTACGCACACGGTGGGCCTCCTGTTGCCCGATCTTCATGGCGAGTACTTCTCGGAGCTCATCCGCGGCGTCGATCGCGCGGCGCGCCGGCGCGGCCTGCATCTGCTCGTCTCGAGCTCGCACGGCAGCGCGAGCGAGGCGGCGAGTGCGGTGCAGGCGCTGGCCGGGCGTATCGACGGACTCCTCGCGATGGTTCCGGGCGAGGACGCCGGCTTCATCAAGGAGGCGCTGCCGCCGACTCTGCCGACGGTACTGCTCAACAGCCGCACGAGCGGCGCGCACTGCCCCACCCTGCTGGTCGATGACTTCGGCGGGGCGCGCGCCATGACGCGCCATCTGATCGACCGGGGCTACCGGCGAATCGCGCACATCCGCGGCCCCGAGGGCAACCTTCAGGCCGGGGAGCGCCTGCGCGGCTATCGCGCGGCGTTGAAGGGCAGCCGCGCGGCGCCGCCAATCGTCATCGAAGGGGATTTCACCGAGGAAAGCGGCTACCGGGCCGGACAGGCCATCGCCGCCCGCGCCGCCCGGCCGGACGCGATCTTTGCCGCCAACGACATGATGGCGGTGGGCTGTCTGGTCGCGCTGCGGGAGGCCCGCATCCGCGTGCCGAAGGACGTCGCGCTCGCCGGCTTCGACGATATTCCGCTGGCGCGCTTCGTGAGCCCGCCGCTCACCACCGTGCGGGCCGATATTGCGACCCTGGGGCTGCGCGCGCTCGAGAGGCTCGCGGCGCTGATCGAGGCCAAGGCTCCGTCCGATACGCGCTCGGCCGAGAGGCTGCCGGTCGAGGTGGTCGTGCGTGGCTCCTCGGGCGCGGCGCCGGCGGCGAGAGAAGCCGCGGCCGGCCTGCCCCGATGAGGAGGCGCCCGCGGCGAGTTGCGCCGCTCCTCGCCTCGCTCGCCGTCTGCCTGTGCGGCCTCGGCGCCTCGTATCGGGCAACTGCGCTCGAAGCGCCGGCCGGCAGCGCGGGCCCGGCCGCTCACGCTGCGCCGCCGCTCGACCCCTTCTTCGAGGATCTCGAGAAGCGCACCTTCCTTTACTTCTGGGAGACCGCCAATCCCCGCAATGGTCTCGTGCCGGACCGCTACCCCGGCCCGTCACCCGCGAGCATCGCCGGCGTGGGATTTGCTCTCACGGCCTATCCGATCGGCGTCGAGCGGGGCTACGTCACGCGCGCGGCCGCCCGGGCGCGCGTGCTCGCCACCTTGCGCTTCTTCGCCGCGGCCACCGCGGTGCATGGCTTCTTCTATCACTTCATCGACATGCAGACCGGCGAGCGCCGCAAGCGCTCGGAGCTTTCGACCGTGGACACGACGCTGCTCCTCGGCGGCGTACTCCTGTGTCAGTCGTACTTCGACGGTGCGGATCCCGAAGAGGGCGAGATCCGCCGCCTCGCCGATGAGATCTACGGGCGAGTGGACTGGAGCTGGGCCGAACACTGGTCGTCCGCGGTGGTGATGGGCTGGACACCGGAGAAGGGATTCCTGCGTGCCAACTGGCTCGGTTACAACGAGGCCATGCTGCTCTACGTCCTCGCGCTCGGCTCTCCGACCCACCCGGCGCGCGCCGATGCCTGGCGCGCGTGGGCCAGCACCTACGACAAGACCTGGGGCACCGTCTACGGGCAGACGCACTTGAGCTTCGCGCCGCTCTTCGGCCACCAGTACTCGCACGTCTGGATCGATTTCCGTCTCATCAGGGACGCTTACATGCGCGCCCGCGATCTCGATTACTTCGAGAACAGCCGCCGCGCCACCCTGGCACAGCAGCGCTACGCCATCGAGAATCCCGGCCACTGGCGCGGCTACGGAGAGAATCTCTGGGGACTCACCGCCTGCGAGGGCCCGGGCGACACTCGCCGGCCTTTTGCAGGCGAGACCCGGCGCTTCTATGGCTATCGGGCCCGCGGTGTCGGCCTCAAAGGCATCCTCGATGACGGCACGATCGCGCCGACCGCGGCGGTCAGCTCGCTGCCCTTCGCGCCGGAGATCGTCATCCCTGCCACCCTCGAGATGTATCGGCGCTTCGGCGGCGCTCTCTACTCGACCTACGGCTTCCGCGACGCTTTCAACCCGAGCTTCGACGCAGGTTCGCCGGCGCGCGAGCCAGGCGGCTGGTTCGACGAGCACTACCTGGCGATCGATCAGGGTCCGATCCTCGCCATGGTCGAGAACTATCGCAGCGGGCTCGTGTGGCGCATCATGCAGCGCAATGGCTACCTCCGGCGCGGTCTCGAGCGCGCGGGATTCGAGGGCGGTTGGCTGCAGAATGCCCCCTAGGACCCCGAGCGCCCCCGGGGAATCGCGACAAACGCTGCGTTGGCCCGGCGTCCTTCTCCCCCTGCTCTGTATCGCGGGCTGCGGCTCCTCGTCCCCCTCTCATCGGACTCTCACGGTGTGGGCGGTGGGCCAGGAAGGTGAGGCCATCGCACAGCTGCTGCCCGAGTTCGCGCGGCTCCATCCCGACATCGAGGTGCGCGTCCAGCAGCTCCCCTGGAGCGCCGCCCACCAGAAGCTCCTCACCGCGTTCGCCGGCGATGCGACGCCCGATCTCTGCCAGCTTGGAAACTCCTGGATCCCGGAGTTCGCCGCACTCGAGGCGCTCGAGCCGCTCGAGGCGCGCGTGGCGCGCTCGGGCGTCGTGCAGCGAGAGGACTACTTTCCGGGAATCTGGGATACGAACGTCATCGCCGGGCGCTTGTACGGCGTGCCGTGGTATGTCGACACGCGGCTGCTCTTCTATCGCCGCGACCTGCTCCGACAGGCGGGCTTCAGGGAGCCGCCGCGCACCTGGGCCGAATGGTCGCAGATGCTGGCCGCCATCAAGGCTCTGGTGGGACCCGATCGCTACAGCGTGCTGCTGCCCCTCAACGAGTTCGAGCCGCTCCTCGTCCTTACGCTCGAGCAGCCCGACCCGCTGCTGCGCGACGACGATCGCTTCGGCAACTTCCGCAGTGCCGGATTCCGCCGCGCGCTCGGCTTCTACCGCGAGATGTTTGCCCGGCAATGGGCGCCGCCGGTGGCCAACACGCAGATCTCGAACGTCTGGGACGAGCTCGGCAACGGCTACTACTCCTTCTATATCTCAGGCCCCTGGAACATCGCGGAATTCAAGCGCCGCCTTCCGCCCGAGGAGCAGGGAAGCTGGATGACGGCGCCGATGCCCGGCCCCGACGGTCCGGGCGCCTCGCTCGCCGGGGGCTCGAGCTGGGTCGTGTTCCGCCGCTCGCCTCACAAGGACGACGCCTTCCTTCTGCTCGAGTTCCTGTCCTCACCCGCGAGCCAGCTGCGCCTCTACGACCTCACCGGCGACCTGCCGCCGCGCCGCAGCACCTGGAGCGCGGCCCGGCTCGCCGACAACGTCTATGCCCGCGCGTTTCGCGAGCAGCTCGAGCGCGTCAAGCCCGCGCCGAGGGTGCCGCAGCTCGAGCGTATCGTGAACGAGATGCGTCTCGTGGCCGAGCGCGTGGTGCACGGCGATGTCGGCGTCGATGAGGGGGCGGCGGAGCTGGACCAGACCGTCGACGCCATCCTCGCCAAGCGGCGCTGGATGGCGGCGCGGCAGGCGGCCGTGGTTCCATGAGGACGGGCCTCGCCGGCTGGGTTTTTGCGGCGCCGGCGCTGCTCATCATCGGCGTGTTCTTCTTCCTGCCCGTGCTCGCGGCGTTCGCCGTGAGCCTGACCGATTTCGACCTGTACGCCCTGGCGGACATCCGCAATCTGCGCTTCGTGGGACTCGATAACTACGTGCACCTGCTGCACTCGCGGGAGTTCTGGGGCGCGCTCGCCAACACCCTGTACTTCGTGGCAGTGGGCGTGCCGCTCTCGCTCGCCGCCTCGCTCCTCGCAGCCCTGCTCGTCAACTCGCGCCTGGCGCGCTGGGCGGCTTTTTACCGCACGGCCCTGTTCGCTCCGGTGGTGGCGACGCTCGTGGCGGTGGCGCTCGTGTGGCGCTACCTGCTGCACACGCGCTACGGCCTGCTCAACTGGGCGCTCGGCGCGGTCGGGATGCACCCGGTCGACTGGCTCGGCGATCCGCACTGGGCGATGCCCGCGATCATCCTGTTCGCGGTATGGAAGAACTTCGGCTACAACATGATCATCTTCGTCGCCGCCCTCCAGGCGATCCCGGCGGAGCTCTACGAGGCGGCGCGCCTCGACGGCGCCGGCCTCTGGCAGGAGTTAAGGCGCGTCACGCTGCCGATGCTGCGGCCGACGATGCTCCTGGTCACGATCCTCACCGTCGCCGGCTACTTCCAGCTCTTCGCCGAGCCTTACGTGATCACCGAAGGCGGACCGTTGCAGAGCACCGTGAGCGTCCTCTATCTCATGTACGACGAGGGCTTCAAGTGGTGGAATTTCGGCTCCGCCTCCGCGGTCGCCTTCCTCCTCTTCCTGATCGTCCTGGCGGTCACCGCGCTGCAGGCGCGCTTCGCGCGTCGCGCGGAGGACCTATGAGCAGGAGAGGCTCGCGCCTCCTGGTGCAGGCGGCGCTGCTGTCGCTCGCGGCGGTGACGCTCCTGCCCCTCTTGTGGATGGTGGCGGTGTCCTTCATGCCCGCGGGACAGGTGCGTGCCTTTCCGCCGCCGCTCCTGCCGCACCACCCGACCACCGCGAACTACCACCTGCTGTTCGCCCGTCAGGGCGTGGGGCGCTACCTTGCCAACAGCCTCTCGCTCGCCTCTCTCACGACGCTCTGCGCGCTGATCCTCAATTCCCTGGCGGGCTTCGCCTTCGCCAAGCTGCGCTTCGCCGGGCGCGAGGCGATGCTGCGGACCTTGCTGGCGGCGCTCGTGATCCCGAGCCAGGTGGCGATGCTGCCGCTCTTCCTCATGATGAAGTGGCTCGGGCTCGTCAACACCTATGCCGGCGTGATCCTGCCGGGAGCGGCCGGGATCTTCGGGGTCTTCCTGGTGAGACAGTACGCGCTGTCGATTCCCGACGAGCTGCTCGAGGCGGCCCGCATCGACGGCGCGGGCGAGACGCGCATTTTCCTCAAGATCGTGCTGCCGGTCCTGCGGCCGATCCTGGTGACGCTCGCGGTACTCACCTTCCTCGGCAGCTGGAACGACTTCATGTGGCCGCTCATCGTGCTCACGGATCAGGGCATGTACACGCTGCCGGTCGCGCTGGCGACGCTTTCACGCCAGCACGTCCAGGACAACGAGCTCATGATGGCCGGCGCGGTGCTGACCGTGCTGCCGGTCCTGGCGCTGTTCCTCGCGCTGCAGCGCTACTACATCCGCGGGATTCTGATGGGAAGCGTCAAGGGATGAGGATGCGCCGCGCGCGCGCCTTGCGCCCGGCGCCTCGTCACGCGCTGAGCGCCTGGCCGTTGGTGGCGATGACCTGGGAGTAGAAGTCGGCGCTCGCCTTCCGCGTGCGCCGTTGGGAGCCGAAATCGACGTGTACGATGCCGAAACGCTTCGAGTAGCCCAGGGCCCATTCGAAGTTGTCGAGCAACGACCAGGCGAAGTAGCCGCGTATGTCTACGTTGCTCTCGAGCGCCGCCTGGACGGCCCGCAGGTGGCTGCGCAGGTACTCGACGCGCAACGGGTCTTCGAGCCGCTGCCCCTCGACGCTCGGCGGATCGTAGAAGGCGGCGCCGTTCTCCGTGACGTAGAGCGGCAGCGGCCCATACTCATCCCTGACCCATCGCAGCGTGTCGGTGAGTCCTCTCGGGTACACCTCCCAGCCCATCTCGGAGTAAGTCGCGCCCGGCTGTCGCTCCGTGGCGGCCTGCAGGGGCCACGCGGCGGCATCGAAGCGCGTGACACTGCGCGTGTAATAGTTGACGCCGAGGAAGTCGACCGGCTGCCCGATGAGCCTGAAATCCTCCTCGGGCCACTCGGGCCAGGCCTTGCCGAAGATCTGCCCGAGCTCCGCCGGATAACGGCCGAGGAAGACCGGATCGAGATACTGCCGGTTCATGTAGGCGTTGGCGCGCGCCGCGGCGGCGACGTCTTCGGGGCGACCCGAGGCCGGATGCTTGGGCTCGAGATTCACGACCAGCCCGATGCGATGCCGGCCTTCGGCGCGATAGGCCTGAACCGCCGCGCCATGGGCACGGAGCAGATGATGGCTGACGATCGGCGCCTCGAAGAGGCTCTGGTGCCCCGGAGCGAGCACCCCGTGGAGATAGCCGCCGTCGGAGATCACCCACGGCTCATTGATCGTCGCCCAGAGTTTCACCCGGTCATCGAGCTTGCGGAACAGAACCCGAGCGTACTCTGCGAACCACTGCGCCGAATCGCGCTTGAGCCATCCACCGCGGTCATACAACGCGGCGGGCAGGTCCCAATGGTGGAGCGTGACGCATGGCTCGATCCCGTGGCGCAGCAGCTCGTCCGTCAGACGGTCGTAAAACGCGAGGCCCGCGGGATTGACCGCGCCGGTTCCGAGCGGCAGGACCCGGCTCCAGGAGACGCTGAATCGATACGCCGTGAGCCCGAGTTGCGCCATGAGCGCGACGTCTTCGCGGTAGCGCCGGTAGTGATCACAGGCCACGTCCCCGGTGTCGCCGTTCTTCACCAGCCCGGGTGTATGGACGAAGCGCTCCCAGATGCTCGGCGCCGCGCCGTCGGCCAGCGGCGAGCCTTCGATCTGGTAGGCGGAGGTCGCACAACCCCACAGAAAGCGATCTGGAAAGGCGATGGGACACCTCCCGACGGCTGCCGGACAGAATACCGTGGCGGCCTGCCAAAGAAAACGTTTTCTTTAGTGGCGGCAGGCCACCTGACCCGCCTGCCCGGCCGCGCGGTGCGCCGCCCGCCGCGCGCGGCTCCCCGGTATGATGAGGCGCTGAGATGGCAGCCGTCGCGTTAGAAAACGTGAGCAAAGCCTATGACGGCGGCCGGATCGCCGTGACCGGGGCGACCTTCGAGGTCGGCGACGCAGAGCTCGTCGTGCTGCTCGGGCCCTCGGGCTGCGGGAAGTCGACGCTGCTGCGCATCATCGCGGGCCTCGAGACGCCCACCTCCGGTACCGTGCGCATCGGCGACCGGGTCGTCAACGACCTCGCTCCGAAGGACCGCGACATCGCCATGGTCTTTCAGAGCTATGCCCTCTACCCGCACATGACGGTCGAGGAGAACCTCGGCTTCAGCCTGCAGCTGCGCGGCTTGTCACGCTCCCGGCGGGCGGCGCGGGTGCGCGAGGTCGGGGAGCTCCTCGGCCTCGAGCGCGACCTCGGGCGGCTGCCGCGGCAGCTCTCCGGCGGGCAGCGCCAGCGCGTCGCCCTGGGGCGGGCGCTGGTGCGCGAGCCGCAGGTGTTTCTCCTCGATGAGCCGCTGTCCAACCTCGATGCACGGCTGCGCCTGACGATGCGCACGCAGATCGCGCGGCTCCATCGCCGCTTGCGCGCCACGATGATCTACGTGACCCACGACCAGGTCGAGGCGATGACACTCGGTCAGCGGATCGTGGTTCTGAACGGCGGCGAGATCCAGCAGATCGATACGCCGATGAGAGTCTACGAGCGCCCCGCCAACCTCTTCGTGGCGGGATTCGTCGGTACCCCGGCCATGAACTTTCTGCGCGCCCGACTGACGAGAGAGAACGGGCCGCAGCTCGACGCGGGCTTCATGCGGGTGCCGCTCGGTGCGGCCGCGGCATCGAGCCTCGCCGCGCCCGACGGCGCCGAGATCGTGGCGGGGCTGCGTCCCGAGGATCTTCATCTCCTGACCGCAGGGGCGCCGCCCGCGGCCGAAGCGCGCCTCGCCGCTCACGTCGAGCTCATCGAGCCGGTCGGCAACGAGACATTCCTCACGGTACGCGCCGGCGACGTCGAGCTGGTCCTGCGCACGCCGCCGCAACGGCTGCCGCAGGTCGGCGAGCAGGTGACGCTCACGTTTGCGGCCGAGCGGCTGCACCTCTTTGACGCCCGGAGCGGGCGCCGGCTCTGAAGCGGCGGGTCCATCGGTCCTGCGCGGCTTGCCTACAACATGTGGCGGTATTGCACGAACCCCGAAGCGTCGGCGATGCGATCGTAGAGCCGCATCGCCTCGGTGTTGGTTTCGTGAGTCAGCCAGTACACGCGATTCAGGCCCTGCGCGCGGGCAAGCGCGTACACGTATTCGATCAGCCGGCGGCCGACGCCGGTACCGCGGAATTCGCGCGCGACGAACAGGTCCTGCAGATAACAGTAGTCGGCGGCGGTCCAGCAGGAGCGGTGGCGGATGTGGTGGACGAGGCCCACCGCGCTCGCGCCCGACCACGCCAGCGCGCCCGCCATCGGCTCGCGAGGATCATTGAGCCGTCGCCACGTCAATTCCGACACCTCGGCGGGGATGTCGACCTTGTAGAAGGACTGGTAGCCGCGCCACAACGGCAGCCACGACGCATGATCGTCCGGCGACAGCGCCCTGATAGTCGGCGGGCTGTCATTCATTCGTGCCACCCGCCGCGCCCGGGAGCTCGACGGGCTTGCCGTGCGGGGTGCGGCGGTAGGCATCCGCCCACGCCTCCCTGCACCTGAGCAACGCGGCCGAATCGGACAAGCCCTTCGCCACGACCAGGCGCTCGAGCGTGGCGAGCCAGCAGTGATAGTAGTGCGATCCGTCGGTGGGCTCGCCGCGCGCGGCGCTCGCTGTCAGCTCCTCGCCGAGCGCCGCGGCCCACTCCTTCCAGCTGATGTGACCCTGGTGTGACAGGGAAACCGCCAGCGCGAACGCCGAGGCCTGCCACGGCTCGGCAAACACCGGACCGTCCGCGGTGCGCGGCACAGCCGGCAGTTCCGCGAGCGCCGCATCTGCCGAGGTCACGCGTGTCGTTGCCATGTCGCTCCCTCGTGTCCCCCCGTGCGCCCGGTCAGTATAGTTAAGGAGCGCTGCAGCCCGATACCTTCGTGCGACGCAGCGCCACAACGTGGCCGCGAGAGGCGCTATGGAATACCAGCTCTACTACTGGCCCGGCATCCAGGGACGCGGCGAGTTCGTCCGCCTCGCGCTCGAGGAAGGCGGCGCCCGCTACCGCGACGTGGCCGCCGCGCCCGAGCGCGCGGGCGGCGGCGCGCCGGCGATCCTGCGGATGCTGGCGGCGCGCGGCGTGGCGCGTCCGCCCTTTGCGGTGCCGGTCCTCGAGGCCGGCCGGCAGCTGATCGCGCAGACGCCGAACATCCTCCTCTATCTCGGCGGGCGGCTCGGGCTCGCGCCGCGCGATGAGGCGGGCAGGATCTGGACCCACCAGCTGACGCTCACGATCCTCGATCTCTATCTCGAGATCTTTCACACGCACCACCCGCTCGGCGACGGCTACGCCTACGAGGAGCAGAAGGGGCCGGCACGGCGGTGCACCCGGTACTTTCTGCGCATGCGGCTGCCGAAATTCCTCGGCTATTTCGAGCGCGTGCTCGAGCTCAATCGCGCGCACCGGCCGTGGATGGTGGGCGCGCGCGTGAGCTACGCCGACCTGACGATGGCGCAGGTGATCGCGGGACTCCGCTACGCCTTCCCGAAAGCGGCCGCCCGGGCGCTGCGCAAGAACCCGCGGCTCGCCGCGCTGCACGACGCCGTGTTCGAGCGGCCGCGCATCGCGCGTTACGCGACCTCCGGCCGCCGCCTGCCCTTCAACAACGAGGACCTCTTCCGGCACTATGCGGAGCTGGATCGCTGAAGCGAGGCGAGGAGGTCGGCGCAGGCACCTTCGCCCGGCTCGTCGGCGCGCATGCGCCGCTCTGCGAGCGCTGAAAAGGCGCTGCCAGGAAGAGGCCCGGCCGGCTTGCCGCCGGCCGGGCCACATCGGCCTCGCCTTTTACTCCTGGTCCTGCCCGCCCGCGACGGCCTCAACGAAGGCCATCCCGTTCGGAGTGCCAAGCCCGGTCGCCACGTCCCAGCCCGGTCCGGTCTGCAGCGTGGAATCGACCCCGAAATCGATGACGAACCAGCGCGTCGAGAACGGGCTGTTATAGAGCGCGCTGATGAACTGCGACTGGTTGTTGAGCGGCGCCGCCAGCTCCGTGGCCCGGACCGGGTTCGTGCCACCCGCGTCCTGGATCGTGCCGGTCACGTTGCTCGGGGAGCTGAAGTTCACGATGTCCGTGATGGCTCCCGACCAGGGCGGGACGCGATAGAGGCGCGGCGCTGCCTGCCCGAGCAGATGATGGTCGCGCTGCGTGCTCAGCTGGTTGGCGATGCCCCACAGCGCCGAGAACATCGGGCATGCGACGCTCGTGCCGCCGATCACGCTGATGAACAGGTCGCCCGAGCTGTCCCCCGTGTAGACGATCTCGACGCCCGTGAAGGGATCGGCGACCCAGGAGATATCGGGCGTGCCGCGGCGATTCCCGGGAACCCCGAACTGCCAGAACGGCTTCGGGTAGGTGTCGCTGAACCCGCCCGTGCCGCCGGCATCGAAGCCCTTGTTATTCGGCACATCGAGCGGCGGGCTGCCGAGGGAAGCCTTGTCCACGATCTCGGTGAGCTCCGTGCCCCAGCTCGTCTGGAAGGCGATGTGCTTGTGGGAGTCGAGGACGACGCTCACCCCGCCGATGCCGGTCGCAAAGGGTGAGCTCGCGGGCCAGCCGGTGGAGGTGTAGATGCCGCCGAGCTGGCTCGCGTTGTCGCCGAAGTCGCCGGTGCTGAAATCGACGGATATGCCAGCCGCGCCGATCGCCTGCAGGATGCCATCGGCCGCGTTGTAGAACTCCGAGTCGCCGGCGATCCCGATGTCGAAGCCGCTCCAGCTGTTGGAAATGGTGGCCACGCCCGGCTGCGACGCCGCCGTGATGATCCCGTTGAACAGGTCGGAGAAGGAATTGGTCGGCGCGACGACGAGGATGATCTTCGCGCCCGGCGCGACTGCGTGCACCCACTCGACGTCGAGCGTGGTCTCGGCGGCCCAGCCGGCGAGATTGGGGTCGCTCGAGAAATTCGACGCGGTCGGCGTGCCGATGACCGTGAGGTTGATCGGTGGCAGGCCCATGGCGGCCGAGAACACCTGGGCGTCGTTGGCGATCGTGGTCGAGCCGAAAGCGTCCACGATGGCGATGGTCATTCCGGTGCCGTCCAGACCGTGCTGATAGAGCGGCGTCAGGTTGTACGCCGTCTGCAGGTCGCTCGGCTGGTAGCCGCAGGGGGCCAGGTTCGGCGGCCCGTTGGTGATCGGGGCGCCGTACCGGTTGCCCGTGTAGGTGGCGCTGACACCGCCACCCGAGAAGCTCTCGGTGGTCGTCCCGTAGAAGCACTGCGCCGAGAAGAACAGGCCGCTCGACTGGGCGTTGAACGGCACGCCCTGCGGGGCAAGGCCCTCGGCGTCGGCCGCGGTGTGAATGCTGGTTGCCCCCTTCCTTCCGACCTGCGCGATCTGCGGTTCCGCCCCGAGACTCGACAGCCCGCCGACGGCGGCCACCAGGGGCATGAGCTCAGGCGGCAGCGTCGCGCTGCGGGCGCTGGCGCGGAACACGCGCCCATAGAGGTCGTACCGATGCAGCTCCACCTGGAACGTGCTCTGCACCCGCGCGGCGGTCGCGGAGGCCTTCACGTACAGGCTGTCCCGGGCGGGGCTCACCTGGAAGCCTTGTGCCTTGAGGTATGCGGCGACCTTGGCGACACCCGCGGCGCTCGGCGCGTGCTGCGCGCGCACCTGCGGCATGGAGAGGTACTCGCCCTTCCCCGCTTGCTGCGCCGCCACCAGGGCGTCGAGGCCCGGCTGATCCTGGAGCTTCATCCAGACGGTGACTTCGATCGGGCTCGCGGCATCCACGGCGCCTAAGTCGGTCGCCCGGGACAGGAGCGAGTGCCCGCCTGGCGCAGCTGTCGCCACGGCCGCGGCACACAGACAGGCAGCGATCAACGTTACGGCTCGGACGAGCGTCGACGGCTTCATGGCTTCCCTCGCGATTGTTGGCGTTGTGCGGGGCATCCCTGCAGGTCAGGACATGCGCATCATCCCCAGTGCGCAATTTTGTTGGCGGGGAACGTACGCCGGCAGCCGATCGCAAGTCAACCGCGCGGGCGCGCCGCGTCCGCAGGCGGCGTTCCCGCGTGACAACCCGCAACTCACATTATGTTAATGGTGTTGTAATGGTGCGCGGCTGGCGCGACGGCGCCGCGCGCCCCTCATATCTGATAGTCTGCGGAAAATTCCCCGCTCGCGAAGTGGGGCCGGGAGTCCCGAGAGGCTCGGCAAAACACAATTCAAGGGGATAAGACAATGGACACTCGTAAGGGCTTTTCGACGGGGATGTTGGCTCTGGCTCTGGCGCTCGGAGCGTCGCACGTCGCACAGGCTGCCGGGGATCACTTCAAGGCGCTCGGTCCGGACAAGGGTCAGGCTGCAAGCGATGACTCGCTGTTCTATCCCAACGACTACGAGGCGGCCGTGGCCGCACACCCCGATCCCAACAGCCTGGTCCTGTTCTCGCTGTGCCGCCGCGCACCGTTCACCTCCAGCACACTGTACGCGCCGCTGGCGGGCGGCAACGTCGACGCGGTAGTCGGGGACACGGCTTTTACGCTGGTAGACGGCACTCGGTGTTATAACCCGCAGAACGAGCAGAATATCGCCATCAACCCCACCAACAGCCAGAACGTCGTCACTTCGGCCAACGATTATCGCTACGGGTTCCAGGAGCTGGTCTACGTGAGCATGGACGGCGGCAATAGCTTCGCCGACGTGTTGCTGCCGGGCTGGGATGTTGCGACCGGCGGTCGCGGGCTGTTCACCCATGTGAGCGCCGGAGGCGATCCGGTACTGGCTTTTGGACGGGACGGGACCCTGTACTTCCTGGCGCTGGTCTATGACTTCAGCTTCGCCAACCGCACTCCGAGCGGGGTAGCGGTAGCGTCCTCCCGCGACGGTGGCGCCACGTGGAGCACGCCGGTGATGGTGCACTACGAAGACGCGAGCAATTTCTTCAATGACAAGCCGTGGCTTGCCGCCGGCGCGGGAGGTGACGTGTACGTCACCTGGACACGCTTCAACCAGGGGCCCCACGGCTTGGGCTACATCTCATCTAATATCGTCGGGGCTGTATCGCACGATCACGGTCAGACCTGGAGCGAGATGATCGCGGTGAGCGACAGCGCCCATCCCTTCGACCAGGGCTCCTCCCCGGCCTACGCGCCGGATGGGACGCTCTACGTGGCTTACGAGGGTAACCAGGCGAGCGACCCGACCCGGGATCAGACGGTCGTGGCGCGCTCGACCGATGGAGGAACGACCTTTACCAACATGGAAGTCGGACGCGTGTATGACGACGTCGGCTGCTATCCGACGAATGTCGCTCAGGACCGCGCGCGGCTGAGTTTCGAGCAGTTCCGCGTCAGCAGCTTTCCGTCACTGGCGATTGATCCCACCACCGGCGGCCTGGCCATCGCCTGGTCGGACGATCAGAACAACGCCGGTTGCGCCGGCGGGGCGGCGTCCTTCTCCGGCTTGACCAACAATCAGGTCAAACTGGTCACGTCGGCTGACGGCAAGACCTGGACGGCCCCGCAGCAGATCACCTCGGGTGCCGACAAGGTCTACCCCGCCGTCGGCGCCAACGCCGGCCGGATCGTAGTCGGCTATTACACCCGCGACTTCTCACCGGTACCGACCGCAACCGACCACACCTGCCAGCGCGGATTCCTGAGCGACAAGGACCCGGGCTATCCGACTTCACCGACCACGCCGGTGCACTACGTCGACCTGGCGCCGGTATGCCTCGATTACGCCTTCAGCAGCTCGACCGACAATTTCGCGAGCGAGACGCGGGTAAGTTCGCAGTCCTCCAATCCGTACCTGCAGTTCTCCGGCAGTTTCATCGGCGACTACACCGGCGTGGCGGTCGATCCGGCCGGCGGTGTGCACACGGTGTGGACCGATGACCGCGGGCTTCCGGGCACCACGACTCCGAACCAGGACACGATCGTCGGCAACAACTGAAGCACCCGGCTGCGCGCGGACCTCGGGTCATCAAGGGCTGGGGCCCTTGAGTATCGCCGCGGTCACACGGTTGCGGCCGTCGTTCTTGCTCCGATAGAGCGCCGCATCCGCGATCTTCAGCACCCGCTCGGCGAGACGCGGCTCGCCGAGCGGCACGCGATCCATCCCGCAGAGGCCGAAGCTGGCGGTCACCTGCAGCGTCTTGTCGACGGGCTTGAAGGCCGCGCCCGCGACCGCGGCGCGGAGCTTGCGCGCCACCGCCATCGCCGCCTCGTACCCCGTCTCCGGCATCACGATCGCGAACTCCTCGCCTCCGATCCGCGCGACCCAGTCGACGCCCTTGCGCAGCTGCCGCTGCAGCCTTGGACCGAACTGCCTGAGGATGTCGTCGCCGGCCGCGTGACCCAGGGTGTCGTTGATCTTCTTGAAATTGTCGATGTCGCACAGGATGAGCGACAGGGCGCGCCCATAGCGCCCGGCGCGCTCGATCTCGCGGGGAAAATGCTTGCCGAAGAAGCGCCGGCTCGCGACCTTGGTGAGATCGTCGGTGGCCGAGAGCTTGCGGTTCTCGGCGAGCGTGATGCGCAGCACCGCCTCGAGCTCGGCGATGCGCTTGGCCGCGCCGACGCGCGCCTCGAACTCCCGCTCCGACACGCGCCGCCCCACGCAGTCGTCGGCGCCGGCGGCGAGTCCGGCCTCGCGCTCGGCGGAATCGTCGAGCTCCGCGACGTAGAGAATATAGGGAGCGCGCTGCGCGGAGCGCGCGCGGATCTTGCGTATCAGCTCGGGATTGTCGGTGAGCACCACCGGACGGAATTCCGACTCGAAGCGCCGCAGCGCGTCGGCCTCATCCGCCACCGACTCGTAGTCGAGCATGTCAGGGCGCATCCGCCGTTCCACGAACGCCCGCATGGGCGCTTCCTGAAACGCGAGCAAGGCCTTCGGCGGCGGCAGCACGCGCACCATGACCGCGACCGTCGCGGTGGTCCCATCGTCCGAAGTCGGCGGTTTCTGGCCGCGCCGCTCGAGGACCCGCTGAATGACCGTGGTATGCCCGCCTGGCATCCGCCCCTCCAGAGCCGTGGTGGCGGCCCTCCAGGCAGAGATTAGCCGCAGCGGGCGGGGAAGACTATGCGCACCGGAGCTAGCGACGACGCTCGACGCGCTCGCGCAGCCCCGCGAGGGCGGCGGGGACGTCCTTGCGCAGCGTACGGGTGACGAGCCACTGGGGAATCCAGAACCCGGGGTCGAGGTACATCTCGTACTCGACCACCGTCGCTGATCCGTCCGGAGTCGGCGTCAGCAGCCAGCTGCCTTCCTCCTGCTTCAAATCGCCGCTCACCCGGTGAAAGTCGATGCGGCGGGGGCGGTCGCAGTCGGCCCGCAGGACGTTGTCGACCGTGGGCAGGAACCAGGAATAGTGGATCTCCTGCTCGACGTCCGCCCAGCGCCCGTCCGGGGCGCTGTCGACGCGGCGGCAGTGCTTGAGGCCGGGAACGAACCGCAGCGCCTCCCGGCAGTCGGTGATCACGGCCCAGATGGCCTCGGGCCGGGCCCTGATGAGCACGGCCGCGCGGACGCGTCCGCGGGGACGGTCGGGATCGGAGGCCGTTGCTGTCTCGACGACGACCTCTCCGCCGGCAAGTCGCCGCTGCAGGTCGGGGTCGGCGACCGAGCCGGTCTCCGCGGCAGCCGCAAGGGACGCGAGCAGGGCACCCGCCAGACCGAGGCAGATGAAGGCGAGCTTGAGGGAACGGTGAGTCATCGCGCGCTTGGGCCGTGAGTGAGGCGCAACGGTGCGCCACTCGTGAGTGCGCTCAGGACGGCCGCGCGTTCATTCCGCGGATCAGGTCAGCGCCGGATTCCGAAGCAGAAAGGGTCCCGCTCATCGAGCAGCAAGGTCGCCTCCGAGTTCACGAACGCGCTGCCGCGAATCGTGGGGATGACGGCGGCGCCGTTGCGGCGGTAGCTGGCGCGAAAGGCACTGCCGATGATGCTCTCCTGCACCCACTCCTCTCCCTCCGCGAGCTTGCCGTCCGCCGCCAGGCAGGCGAGCTTGGCGCTCGTGCCGGTGCCGCAGGGCGAGCGGTCGTAGGCGCTCCCGGGACAGAGCACGAAGTTGCGCGCATCGGCGCCCCGCAGCCGCGCCGGCCCGAAGAGCTCGACGTGATCGACCTCGGGGTGGCCCTGGGAGTTCACGGCCGCGCGCACCCGCGCACAGTAATCGGTGAGGGTGCCGACGTTGTCGAGGGTCAGCTCCTGACCGTGAGACTCGACGAGAAAGAACCAGTTCCCGCCCCAGGCCACATCGCCGGTCACGGCGCCGATGCCGGGAACCTCGACCCGCACGGCGTGCGCCTCGCGGCGGCTCGGGACGTTGGTGACCGACACCGAGGAGTCCGCGTGCAGCGTCGCGGTGACGACGCCGACCGGCGTCTCGATGCGGTGCTCGCCGGGCGCGATGCGTCCGAGGTAGGCGAGCGTGACGGCGAGCCCGATGGTTCCGTGGCCGCACATGCCGAGGTAGCCCGCGTTGTTGAAGTAGATCACCCCGGCGGCGCACCCGGGGTCCACGGGGGGCACCAGCCAGGCGCCCACGATCGCATCGTTGCCGCGCGGCTCGTTGACCACCGCGGTGCGCAGCTCATCGTAACGGTCGCGCAGCAGCGCGAGGCGCTCGCCGAGGGGACCCTGGCCGAGATCGGGGCCACCCTCGACCACCACGCGCGTCGGCTCGCCGCCGGTGTGCGAGTCGACGATGCGGATGCGCCTCATGCCGGGCGTGTGGCGCGCGCCTTCTCGACCAGTGCGGTGACCTGCGCGCGCCGCTCGCCGGCGAGCGGCAGCCGCGGCGGGCGCACCCGCTCCGAGCCGCGCCCGAGCAGCTGCTCGGCGAGCTTGATCGTCTGCACCAGGTCGTGCTCCGAATCGAGGTGCAGCAGCGGCATGAACCAGCGGTAGATGCGCCGCGCGCGCTCGAGATCGCCGGCGCGCAGCGCCGCGAACAGGGCGAGCGACTCGGCGGGAAAGACGTTCGTCAGTCCCGAGACCCAGCCGCACGCCCCGAGCGTCACGGCCTCGAACACCACGTCGTCGAGGCCCGCGAACAGCAGGAAGCGCTCGCCGAAGGCATTGAAGAGATCGGTGAAGCGGCGCGGATCGGGGGCCGACTCCTTGATGGCGACGATGTTCGGCACGTCGGCGAGGCGCGCGAGCGTCGGCAGCTCGATGTTGACGCGATAGGACGGCGGATTGTTGTAGAGCATGATCGGCAGGGCGGTCGCGGCCGCGACCGTACGGAAGTGGTGCTCGAGCTCGGCCGCCGTCGGCACGTACACCATGCCCGGGAGCACCATGAAGCCGCTGGCGCCGAGGCGCTCGGCCTCGCGCACGAAGGTGACCGCGGTGGCGGTCGTGAATTCCGACACGCCGACGATGATCGGCACGCGGCCCTCGGTCACCTCGACCGCGCCGCGCAGCACGCCGCGCTTCTCCGCGGCGGAGAGCGAATTGCCCTCCCCGACCGTGCCCATCAGCACGAGTCCGTGCACGCCGTCGCGCAGCAGCGCGGCCTGCACGGCCTGCGTCGCCCGCAGGTCGACCTCGAGCGCCGGGTCGAATTGGGTGGTGGCCGCGGGGTACACCCCGGACCAGTTGCAGGCGAGGTGGGCTGACATGCGCTTGATCGTATACGATCGCCGGCAAACCCGCACGCAGGTGCCGCGTGACGCTCACGCCCTTTCATGTCGCCCTTCAGGTGAGGGACCTCGCCGAGGCACGCCGCTTCTACGGCGGAGTGCTCGGCTGCGCCGAGGGCCGCAGCGCGCGCGAGTGGGTCGACTTCAACCTCTACGGCCACCAGCTGGTGTGCCACCTGAATCCGCGCCTCGGTCCGCAGGGGCGGATCGCCGCGCTCTTCAACCCTGTGGACGGCCACGGCGTGCCGGTCCCGCACTGCGGCGTGGTGCTCGAGAGCTCGCAGTGGAACGAGCTCGCGGCGCGCCTCAGGCAGCACGAGGTGGAATGGGTGATCGAGCCCGGCACCCGCTTCGCCGGCGCACCCGGGGAGCAGTCGACGCTCTTCATCCTCGACCCGTCCGGCAACGCGCTCGAGTTCAAATCCTTCCGCGACCTCGGGCAGCTGTTTGTCCGTTGATTGGACGGAATCGCCTGCGGCGATTCTGTCGGACATCAGCTTCGTTGCCGGCGGCAAAAGGCTCTTGCCGCCGGCACCTCGATCGCGCGGGCGGGCGTCTCCCCGCCTATATAAGGAATACGATCGTCCGCGCGGGCGGCGGCATCGTCGCGGACTCGAATGCCTTAGAATTCTCTCCGAGGTGATTTGAGCTAAGTGACTCGGGAATCTCTTTCGCGCCGGCAGGTACTGCGCGGCCTGGCCGTTACGCTGCCGCTGGCGGCCTTCGGCTGCAGCCGCAGAGACCCCAACTCTCTGACGGTAGGCGGCCTCGCCGTCACCTGCAATCTCACCCTGCCCGTCGCCTGCGAGGGGAGGAGCAGGGCCAACCGATCCGCGGCGCCCGGCGCTCCCCGGTTCAACTACGAGTATGCGAAATTCAACGGTTGGCCGGAGATCAAGGAATCGCTGATGGCGGGCCGCATCCAGGCCGGCTACATGCTGGCACCGCTCGTCATGGATCTGGCCGACAAGGGCATCCCGATGAAGATCGTCTCGCTGGGGCACCGCTCCGGTGCGGTAATCATGGTGCGCACGGACTCGCCCTACGAGCACTTCCGCCAGCTCGCCGGCAAACGCATCGCCGTCCCCAGCCGCTTCGCCGTGGACTTCCTGTTCCTGCGCCGCATGCTGGCGCAGGAAAGCATGCGCATCGAGGAGGTCGAGGTCGTCGAGATGGCGCCGGCGGACATGCCGGCCGCGCTGTATGCCAACGCCGTCGACGCCTACTGCACCGGCGAGCCCTTCGGCGCCGCCGCGCAGGTCGCCGGCTACGCGCGTCCATTGCGCATGACGCGCGATGAGTGGCCGAAGTACATCTGCTGCGTCCTGACCGTGCGCGAGGAGCTGATCGCAGCCAACGCGCCGATGGTGCAGGACCTCGTGAACCAGGTTCTCGGCGCCGGTCTCTGGCTGGATCAGGGACCGGCCCACCGCGAGGAGGCCGTGCAGATTGCGGCGGGCCCGAAGTTCTTCAACCAGGATCCCAGGATCATCCGCTTCGTGATGCAGAACCCGAGCGACCGGGTGACCTACGGCGATCTGCGCATGATCCGCTCGGAGTTCGACGAGCTCATGGAGCTGTCGCTCGAGGCGGGCACGATCAAGCACGCCATCCCGTACGGGAAGTACGTGGACGAACGGTTCGCGCACAATGCGCGCGCGGCGGAGATCCGGCTGTGAACGACGCCCGCCCGGCGGCGGGGTCAAGCGCACGCCGCCGGCTGGCGGCAGCCGTACTGTCGCTGGCTGTAGCGGCAGCTGCCGCAGCCGCTCCGGCGCCCGGGTTCAGGGCCGGTACCTTCGACCCGCCGCGTGCGGCGCCGGATTTCGCGCTGCAGGGCTCCGACGGACACGAGCTGCGCGTCGGGCGCTTCCGCGGCAAGGTGGTGCTGCTCGCCTTCGGCTACTCCTCGTGCACCGAGGTGTGTCCGGTGACACTGGCGACGTTGGCCGCCGCGCGGCGCAAGCTGGGCGCTGCCGCAGCCGACGTTCAGGTGCTCTACCTGACCGTCGATCCGCAGCGCGACGTGCCCGAACGGCTGAAGAAATTCCTCGGGGCCTTCGACGCGACCTTCATCGGCGGCACCGGGACCGAGGCGCAGCTCGCCGCGGTACGCAAGGACTACGGCGTGAGCGCACGGAAGATCCCGTACGGCGACAGCTACAGCTACGCGCACTCCTCCTTTACTTATCTGATCGATCGCACAGGCCGGATTCGGGCGCTGATGCCTTACGGGCACGGCCCCGACGACTACGTGAACGACCTGAGCATTCTGTTGAAAGAGTAGACCGTGCGCGCGCGCTCCCTCGTGTTGGCGGTGGTAGCGGGAGGCGCGCTCGCGGGGCTCGCCTGGAGCGCGCTGGCGCCGGTCCGCAGTGCCTCGCGGGATCAGATCTTCGACATCCCCCATGGAACCTGGGCGCGGCGCATGTCCGGGGAAAGCATCGAGATCCTGCCGGACCGGATTCGCCTGACTCTCGGCGTGCGCGACATCCTGGTCCTGCGCAACCACGACGCCGTCCCGCAGATCTTCGGCCCCACCCTGATGATGCCGGGACAGAGCTTCCGGCTGCCGTTCGAGCAGGCGGCCGATTACACCTTCTCCTGCACCGCGCACGCGAGCGGACAGATGATCATCAGCGTCCGCCCCTATCCGGCCACTCCCTGGGCGCGAATCGGCTGGCGGGCCTACGAATTCTGGTGGCGGGCGCGCCTGCTCCTGAGGCACATCTGGTACCGTTATCGTCTCTGATGCGCAGCGACCCGTAGATCATGGATCGTCTCAAGGCTTTACTGCCGTCGCTCTCGGTCATCCTCCTGCTGATCGCCGTCTGGTGGGCGGTGCTGATCGTCACGGGCAGCCTGATTTTCCCGACACCCTGGATGGTGGTTGCCGGAACCTGGGAGCTGGTCGAGAACGGCACGCTCTGGCAGCACATCAGCGCCTCGCTGCTGCGGGTCGGCATCGGCTTCGGGCTGGCGGTGTGCGTCGCCGTGCCGCTCGGTCTGTGGATGGGCTGGGTGCGCGGCGCCTACCGGATGCTGAATCCCCTCTTCCAGATCCTGCGGCCGATCTCCCCCATTGCATGGATTCCGATCGCGATTCTCTGGTTCGGCGTCGGTGATGCCTCGCCCATCTATCTGATCTTCATCTCGTCCGTGTTTCCCATGGTCGTGCAGACCACCGTCGGCGTGCACACGATCGAGAAGCGCTATCTGCGCGCCGCCGAGAATTTCGGCGTCTCGCGCCGCACGCTGTTCACGCGCGTCGTGATCCCGGCGGTGCTTCCCCAGATAGTCGTGGGCATGCGCATCGGACTCGGTGTCGCCTGGCTGGTGGTCGTGGCCGCGGAAATGATCGCGCTCCACTCGGGCCTCGGCTACATGATCATGGACTCGCGCAACGCCGGAAATCGCTACGACCTGGTGGTCGCCGGCATGATCATCATCGGCCTGATCGGGCTGTCGCTCGACGGCCTGATGCGTCTCCTCGAGGGAATGCGGTGGGTCAGGTGGCGCTATGCGCACTAAGATCGAGGTCCGCGGCATCCGCAAGGGGTTCGCCTCGGACAAGGGGCGCCTCGAGGTCATCGAGAATGTCAGCTTCAGCGTGCGGGAGGGCGAGTTCGTCGCCATCGTCGGGCCCTCCGGCTGCGGCAAGACCACCCTGCTCAACCTGGTGGCCGGCTTTCTCCGCCCCGATGCCGGCGCGGTGGTGATCGACGGTGCACCCCACTCCAGGCCCGACTCCCGCGGGATTCTCATCTCGCAACAGGGCTCGGTATTTCCCTGGCTGACGGTGCGCGAGAACCTGATGTTCGGGCTCAACGGACATGCGCCGGCCGACCACGCGGACCTCGCGGACCACTACGCCGACATCGTCGGGCTGAAAGGCTTCGAGGACAGCTACCCGCACGAGCTGTCCGGGGGCATGTTGAAGCGTGCCGAGCTGGCGCGCGCGCTGGTGGTGAAGCCCGAGACTCTCTACATGGACGAGCCGTTCTCGGCGCTCGACGCCCTGATGAGGCTGCGCATGCGCCACGAGCTGCTGCGGATTCTGGCGAAGGAGCGCCACACGGTGATGCTGATCACCCACGATGTCGAGGAGGCCATCCATCTCGCCGATCGCGTTCTGGTGCTGTCGCCGCGGCCCGCCCGCATCCGGGCAAGTTTCGATGTGCCCTTCTCTCACCCGCGCAGGCTCGCGAGCGCCGCCGCTCAGGAGCTGCGCACGGCGATTCTGCGGGAGCTCGGCCTCGATGAGGCCGCCGAGGACGAGCGGTGGCCGGATGCCTCCGGGCAGGCGGACACCGAGGCAACTTAATCCGCGGAAGACGCCCCGTCCTTGTCAAATCGCAGACCGCGGGAGCAACATCGCAGCGCTGCCGGCGTATTCCAACACCATTCCGAGTCTCGAGAAGCGGATGGTTCGGACGATGACGGACCGCTTGCGTGCGCAGTCGGCTGATTCCTGCGTCCACGGAACGAGGGCACCATGGTTTCGCTTGACCGCTCGGGACACTCCAGGGCGAGACTGCTGATCGGCTGCCTGGGAGCTGCGCTGCTCGCGGCGGCAGCCGGCGATGCCGCGGGCGCGGCGGCCACCACCACGATCATGGTCTCCGTGACGCTCTCGACGACGTGCAGCGTATCTGCCAACCCCCTGAGCTTCGGCACCTATCAGCCGGGCCAGGGCAGCATGTCGGCCAGCACGACGCTCGCGGTACGCTGCACCAGGGGCGCGCCGTTCAGCGTCGCTCTCAATGCCGGCACCGGCGGCGGCACGGTGACGCAGCGCCTCATGTCCTTTGGCGCGAGCCGGTTGCAATACAACCTCTACACCACCGCGGCGCACACCACCGTGTGGGGCGACGGCACGCAAAGCTCCGCGACCGTGAGCGGCACCGGCCGCGGATTCACGAATGGGGCTGCAATCACCCAAACCGTCTACGGTCAGGTACCCGACATCCCCGCCAACGTGGATCTCGTCCCGGGCCTCTACACCGACACGATCACGGTGACCGTGAGCTACTGAGTCCCGCGTGTGACGCCCGTCGCCGCGCGCGGCGCGGGCCTGAGACCTGTCTCACACCGCGAGCGCGTGCGCTCTGCAGCGGGCTGAAGGCTCGCAACCGCGAGCCTCGACCGCGTCTCAGATCCCTGAAAATGCCTGTAGGACGAGTCCTAGAAATGGGACTTATGTCCCCAATTTCCCACGACTTTTCTTCAGTATTTACGCCAACAAGCGGCAGGAAGCCGCGCCTGGTTCGGCTTCAATCAACGTTCGGGAGTCTTATGCGTAATCTTATTGCCTGTCTCGGCGCGGGTTCGCTGGCGGCGCTTGCCAGCGCGGCCTACGCCGCTGCGCCCAACCCCGCCACGACGACCATCGCCGTGTCGGCCACAGTGACCAAGAACTGCTCGGTGGGTGCGACCGCCGCGGCGTTCGGCGCCTACTATCCGGGCGCCGGAAACATGTCGACCACGAGCGTGGTCACCGTCAAGTGCACCAAGGGCACCACGTTCACCGTGGCGCTCGACAAGGGCACGACGACGGGCGGCTCGATCGGCCAGCGCCTGATGACCGACGGCGCGGCGGGTGACACGCTGCAGTACAACCTCTACAAAGACGCGGCCATGACGATCGTCTGGGGTGACGGCAGCGGTACGTCGCAGATGAACGCCGGGACCGGCTCTGGCATGGGTACGGGGTTGACCTTCACGGCCTACGGCCAGCTGCCCGATGCCGGCACCAACCTGAACGCGCCTCCTGCCACTTACAACGACACGGTCACCGTCAGCGTCGCGTACTAAGGCGACATGAGGGCGATCGCCGCGACGCTACTGGCAATCGGTGTACTGGCTGCGGCCTCCACGGCCGCAGCCAGTACCTTGAGTGTTGCCCCGATTCGCGTCGAGTTGAGTTCAAAGGCACGCACGGCGGTTCTCACCGTGCGCAATCAGGAAGACTCGCCGGTGGTCGTGCAGGTGCGGCCCACCGCCTGGTCGCAGCGGGACGGGCATGACCAGCTCGACGACACGCACGACCTGCTGGTTACGCCACCGCTGTTCACCGTCCCGCCGCGGGGATTGCAGGTGCTCAGGATCGCGCTGCTGCGCGAGCCGGACCCCGCGCGCGAGCTCCCCTACCGTCTCGTGCTTTCCGAAGTTCCGCCGGCGACTCCGCCGGAGACGACGGGCCTCAGGGTGGCGCTGCGCATTACCCTGCCGGTGTTCGTCGCCGCAAAAGCGCACACCGCCGCCGATCTCCTCTGGAGCCACCGCTGGCTGCCCGACGGCACGCTCGAGGTCGAGGCGCTGAACCGCGGCACGGCTCATGTTCAGGTTCTCGACTTCGACGTGCAGGGTGACGTGAAGGGCAACGCGGCCGCCAGGGAGGCCCTGCATACCGACACCTCGCACTATCTCCTGCCCGGTGCGGCCGCGCACTGGCAGCTGCACCCCGGCGCCGGCCTGGCGCACGGCGCGCTCATCGTCCTCCGTGGCCACTCGGACGCCGGCGACTTCACCGTCACCAGCAGCCCGGGTGCCCCCTAACCAGACGCATGCGCCATGGAGCGACTGCATTGGAGCCTGGCCGCAATCTGTGCGGTGCTCTTGTGGTGCTGCATGGCCGCCGCGCGCGCCGACGACGCCGGCAGCGGACCTGACACCGACTGGCGGCCGACCGTGCTCGAGCTGCGCGTGAACGGTGTGCTCTCGGGCCAGGACGCCGTGGCGCTGCGCGATGCGGGCGGGGGGCTGTGGCTCTCCGAGAGCGATTTCGTGCGGCTGCGATTGAGGCTCCCCGCCGCGCCGCCGCATGTCGCGGACGGCAAGCGCTACTACCCGGTGGCCGCCATCCCCGGCGCGAAGGTGGCATTCGACGAGGCGCGCAGCTCCGCGAGCATCAGCGCCCCGGCCGCGGCTTTTCTCAGCTCGAGCCTCGCGCTGCTCGGCTTAAGCCGCCCGCCGATGTCGAAGGCCGGCATGGGCGCCTTCTTCAACTATGAGCTCTATGGCCAGACCGGCCAGTACTCGGGCGCCGACGTCGCGAGCGGCTATGGCGAGCTCGGGATCTTCAGCCCGCTCGGAGTACTCATCAACACCGGCACCGGGCAGACCATCGGCGGCGTGAGCACCTTCGTGCGCCTCGAGAGCACCTTCAGCCACGATTTCCCCGACTCGCTCGAGACGCTGCGCCTCGGGGATACGGTCAACGTCCCGGGCTCGTGGGCCAATGCGGTGCGCTTCGGCGGGCTGCAATGGGGCACCAACTACGGCATCCGGCCGGATCTCGTGACCACTCCGCTCCTCGCGGCGACCGGCACCGCGGTCGTGCCCTCGACGGTGGACGTGTTCGTCAACGGGCGCGCCGTCGGCTCGAGCCAGGTGCCGGCGGGCCCCTTCGTCGTCAACCAGCTGCCGGCCATCAACGGCAGCGGCGACGTCAACATCGTGGTGCGCAACGCCCTCGGACAGGAACAGATCATCTCGGTGCCGTTCTATTCGGCCGCCGTGATGCTCCAGCCCGGACTCTCGCTGTACGACATCGACCTGGGCCCGGTGCGCGAGAACTACGGCCTCACGAGCGGCGACTACGGGCCGCTCATCGCGTCCGGAACCTGGCGCCGCGGCTTCACCAGCCTTTTCACGGGCGAGATTCATGCCGAGGCGATGCACGGCGGCCCGTGGGCGGCGGGCATCGACCTCGCGCAGGGGATCGATCACTGGGCGGTCGTGACGGCCGACCTGGCGGTCGGCGGCCAGTCCGCCACCTCCGGGCTCTTCGGCAGCGGCCCGCAGCCGGCGAGCTCCGGGGGCTATGCGGCGCTCGGCATACAGCGCGTCAATCAGCGCTTCAGCATCATCCTCGAGGCGCAGCACGCAACTTCCGGCTTTCGCGAGCTCGGGGATGCGGGCGTGAGCGGCGTGCCGGTACCGCTCGAGCGCAACCTCGCCCAGTTCGGCTGGAATATGGGCAAGCCCGGAAACCTGCAGCTCGCCTGGGTCGAACAGCGCAATCCCGACGACACCCGTCAGCAGTCCTTCGGCGTGACCTACTCCGTCAACATCGGACGGGGCAGCTTCAGCGCCACGCTCAGCCGCACCACCGGCCTGACGCAGGACACCTACGCCTCGGCGTTCTACGTGCTGCCGCTCGACAGCCGCCGCAACACCTCGACCCAGGTGCGCTACGACAGCCAGCAGCCCTCCCCGAAAGCCGCGCTGGTCGAGACGCTGCAGAAGAACCTCCCGCCCGGCCCCGGCGAGGGCTACCTGCTGTCGGCGGGCACCGATGCGAGCTACAACCTCCAGTACCTGCGCCAGCTCGACGCACTGCTCGTCAATGTCCAGGCGGCGCGCTACCTCGACTCGAGCGCCCAGAGCCTCACGCTGAGCGGCGGCACCACGCTCATGGACGGGGAGGTGCACGCGACGCGCACGGTCACCGACAGCTTCGCCACGGTGGAGGTCGGCGGGGTCCCGGACGTCACGATCTACTATGACAATCAGCCGGTGGCGCGCACCGACGAGGCGGGGCTCGCGGTGGTGCGCGACCTGCGCTCCTATGACGTGAACCGCCTGAGCATCGATCCGCTGCAGCTGCCGCTCGATGCCGCGGTCGACAACCCGAAGGTGCAGGTCGTGCCGCCGTACCGCAGCGGCGTGCAGGTCGACTTCCCCGTGAAGCGCATCCACGCGGGCCTCTTCAGGCTGCAGCGCGACGATGGCAGCCCGGTGCCCGCGGGGGCGACCGTCACTTTGAGCGGCGAGGATTTCCCGGTGGGTCTCGAGGGCCTCGCCTATGTGACGAACTACGATCATGGCACCAGCGGCGAGGCGCGCTGGAACGGCGGCAAGTGCAGATTCCGCCTGCCGCCGCCGCCCGCCGGCGAGCCGCAGCCCGATGTCGGCGTGATCGCCTGCCGGAGCGCCCCGTGAGCGCGCGCCCCGCGAGCCTCTCTCCCCTGCGAGCACTGCCGTGGTGCGCGGCGCTGGCGCTGTGCGCCGCGGCGCCGCTCGCGCGCGCCGCATCCATCACCTCCTGCACGGTGACGGTCAGCGGCGTCGCCTTCGGCACCTACACACCCATGCAGAGCAGCGCTCTCGCCATGAACGGGACGATCAACATCGCCTGCACCGGGATCACGGGCCGCAGCTCCCTGACCATTGATCTCTCCACCGGCGCGAGCAACATCTACCCGACGCGCACGCTGGTCAGCGGCAGCTCCACGCTCAACTACAACCTGTACCTCGACCCAGGCTACACCCAGGTCTGGGGCAACGGCACCGGCGGCAGCGTCGAGGGCGGTGCGAAGATCAACAACGGGCACCGGAACGCGACCCTCACGATCTACGGCGCCATCGGAGCGGGCCAGGATCCCCCGCCGGGCAGCTACGCCGACATGATCGAGGTGAGCGTCAACTACTGAGGGTGTGCGCCACGCCGCGCGACGTCAGTCGACCACCGACGACTGGATCCTGATGCCGGCGCGCAGCAGCGCGCTCACCGGCGTCGCCTCGGCGATTTCGAGGAGCCGCGACTTCTGCGCGGTGGTGAGCGGCTTGCCGAAGGAGAGACGCCGCTCGATGTGATCGCGGCCCTCGGCGTCGCGCGACCAGCGCACACCGACCGTGATCCTGCCGAGCGTCCAGTCGTTCTGTGCCGCGTGCTTGCGCAGCGCCACGGCGGTGCAGGTGCCGAGGCTCGCGAGCAGCAGCTCCCGCGGCGCGAAGCCGGCGTCGCTCCCGCCGGCGGCCACCGCCTCGTCGGCCGTCAGGTGGTGATGGCCGGAGACGACCTGCTGCACGTGCAGGTGCTCATTTATTACCGTGACGTAAGCCATGCGCAGGTCCTCCGTTGCCCGCGCGCCGCCGCCCGTGCGGTCCGAGCGGACGCGCCGCACGGGTCAGCATACTCCTTGCGATGCTCGCGACACTCATGCCGGTCACGTCGTCGAGGCGGTAGGGGGCGCCGTGCAGGATCGTCTCCGCGGCGCGCAGGCCGCTGCGGATCGCCGGTCCGATCCCCTCGCCGAGATCCCGGCTCGCAAGCCCGGCCGCATCGCCGGTGATGAAGGCATTGTCACGGCGCACCACGTCGACTCGTCCGCGCAGGAAATAGCTGTAGCCGGTGGGGTCGTAATGCGCGCCGCGCGTCAGTCCGCCGCCGAGCTTCTCGGCGAAGTGCGCCCAGTGCGTCTTGATGTCCTGGCCCGCGCTCTTGATGCGCTCGGCGAACCCGCCGATCCCGACGTTGAGCCAGCCGCTCTCCTTCGGCACGTACCACGAATATCCCGGCAGGCCCTCGTCGCAGAACCACAGGTGGCAGTCGGCATCCTCCCAGTCGTACTCGATCTCGTGCTCGAGCGTCACGATCTGCAGCTCGTGGGCGCGCGGATTGAGGTCCCTGAAGAGGTTGCGGTACACGGGGCAGCGCGTGCCGCCGGCGCCGATGAGATAGCGGCAGCGCCAGGCGCCGTCGATCACGAAGCCATCGCCGTCGGCGACGATCTCGCGCACGTTGTGCTGTTCGACCGGCGCGCCCGAGCGCTCGAGCAGCCAGGCGTCGAACTCGAAGCGGCGGATCGAGTGCTGCACGCAGGGCACCGGCAGGCTCAGCCGTCCGTAATGCACCCGCAGGCGCGGGAAGGTGAGCAGGCGGTGCGGATAGGCGTCGAGATCCATCTCGAGCTCGCGTACCACCTCGGGGGTGATCCAGCCCGCACAGAGCTTGAGGCGCGGAAAGCGCTCGCGGTCGAGCACCAGGACTTCGGCGCCGGCACGCACGAGGAGCCGGGCGGCGCTCGAGCCTGCGGGCCCGCCGCCGACGATGATGACCTCGCTCGAGCGCATGCTTCGGTCAGGTGTACAGGTGCGCGCGCGTCCAGGGCACGTCGTTGTTGTCGGCGGTCGCGAACACCACCTGGAACAGCTGCAGCGTGCCGGTGGAGAACCCCGCGATGGAGCCCGCGAGATACAGCCGCCACATGCGCACGAACTTCTCGTCGAACATCGCCCGCACGCGCCCGGCCGCCGCCTCGTAGAGGGCGAGCCAGTGGCGCAGGGTCTGCGCGTAGTGCAGGCGCAGGTTCTCGACATCGAGCACCGACAGGTCCCAGGGCTCGAAGATCTGCGACATCTCGCTGAGCGCCGGCGGATAGGCGCCGGGGAAGATGCGCTTCTCGATCCAGGGCTGCAGCCGCGCCGGGTGGTTGCGGCCGATCGAGTGAATGAGACCGCGGCCGTTGCTCCCGAGGCAGCGACGCGCGATGCGTCCGAGCGTCGGATAGTTCTTCACGCCTACGTGCTCGAGCATGCCGACCGAGACGAAGGCGTCGTAGCGGCCGGAGATGTTGCGGTAGTCGTCCTCGACGTACTCGACCCGGCCGGCGAGGCCTTCGCGCGCGGCGCGCTCGCGTGCGTACGCCACCTGCTGGCGCGAGATGTTGAAGGCGCGCACGCGCACGCCGTAGTGGCGCGCCATGTGCAGTGCGAGCGTGCCCCAGCCGCAGCCCGCCTCGACCACGCTCTCGCCGGCCTGGAGGCGCACCTTGCGGCACACATGGTGCATCTTGGCGGTTTGCGCCTCATCGAGCGTCGCCGCGGGCGTCGGGTAATAGGCGCAGGTGTACGCCATGGTGTCGCCGAGCCACAGCGAGTAGAACTCGTTGCCGATGTCGTAGTGGTGATGGATGTTGTCGCGGGAGCGGGCGAGCGTATTGACGTGCGGCCGGCGCGCCAGGTCGGCGGCGCGCCGCAGCCAGGAGGGCTCGGCGGTGGCGCTCGCCCGGTATACCACTTCGAGCAGCTCGATCAGGTCGCCCTCGACCGTGAGGCTCCCGTCGCTGTAGGCGTCGCCGAAGCGTACCCAGGGATCCGCCAGCGTCGAGACGAGCGTGGCGCGGCTCGCAAAGGTCACGCGCGCGACTGGTGTCGATGCCGCGCGCACGCGCGCGCCGCCACGCACCGCAAACTCCACCGGCGGATCGCCGAGGAACGAGGACACGCGCTTGAGCAGCCAGCGGTCCGTGGCCCGCACGTCGCCGGGCGCCGGCGCCTCACGGTCCGGGGCGGCGGGCACGGGGGAACGCGCGATCTCGGTGTGCTTGCGGCCGGAAGTCAGGCTCTCGTTGCTGGCGCTCACTTGCTGTCGCTCCTTGTTCTGGAACATTAATCTAGCACGGCCCCCATGACACCGCGCGAGGGGTCCGAACCAGCGTATTGTCAGCGTGTTACGAGCGTTTCATTAAGGAGATTCGCAAGGCGGGCGCCCGCCAGCAGCAGCCGCTCGCGCGCCAGACCCGAGGCCTCGCGCTGGTAGTCGCGGTCGAGCAACACGATGCCCGGCGGCACGCTGCCGCAGGCGAAGCCCGGATAGCGATAGGCGACGTTTCTCGCGAGATGATTGGACTCGCTCGCCCAGCTCACGGGCGCGCCCTGCCCCGCCTCTGCCGCGAGCCCGCGCGCCTCGAGCGCGAGTGCGTCGATATCGCGCGGCGGTCGCTGCCGGCTGCGCGTCTGCAGGGCGAGCGCCACCAGCTCCGAGTCCCAGGCGCCGTGCAGCGTCAGGCGGCCCCGGGTGCGCACGCCCGCGAGCGCCACAAGCACGCGGTTGCCGCCGAGGTCGCCGTTATCGGCGGCGTGCAGCGGCTGATGAATGTCGCCGACCAGGTGCACGATCCACTTGAGCGCTTCATTGCGTGTGCGCAGCTCCGCATGGCTGTCGGCCAGTACCGCGGCGAGCCGCTCGAGCTGCGCGGAGTCGCATTGCCCGCCGGCGCAGTATCGCTCGCGGGGCGGCACCGGACCGCACACGGGGATGTCGTCGTAATGCCAGCGCGGCTCCGCAGCGGGAGTGCCGCGGATCTCGTCCGCCCACACCGCGACCGACTCGAGCGTGGTGCGCCCGGAGGGGTTGCCGAACTTGTCGAGGTCGGCCGCGAGGAGCTGCGCGACCGCCGCGCGCGCCGCGGGCGTCAGCAGCCGGTCGGCGATGGCGCCGACGGTGCGATGGCCCTGCGGGCCCCAGGCGAATGCCGGCGGCCCGGTGAGGCACATGAGCACCGCGCAGCAGGTCAGCGATTTCAGGCTTCGCATTGCCGATTCTAGGACCGCGGCGTCCCCCGGTTTCAACAGCCCTGCGGTAGACTCGCGAGCCTTCCCAAGGGGATGCGAGAACAAGCATGAACCGCCCTGCCCCCTCCGCGGCGCTGCGCGCCGCGCTCCTCGTCCTGATGGCCGCGTGCGCCGCGCCCGCGGCCCCGACGGCGCCGGCCGCGCCCGCGGCCACCCGCGGCATCGATCTCGCCGGCATCGACCGCGCGGTCGCACCCGGGAACGACTTCTTCCGCTACGCCAACGGCAGCTGGCTGAGGAGCACGGAGATTCCCGCCGACCGCAGCAGCTACGGCACCGCAGCGGTGCTCGCCGAGCTCAACACCAGGCGGACCGTGGCGCTGATCCGGCGCGCCGCCGCGAGCGCCCCGGCCGGATCCGAGGCGCGCAAGATCGGCGACTACTACGCGAGCTTCATGGACGAGGCGCGCATCGAGGAGCTCGGGCTCGAGCCCCTGGCGCCCGAGCTCGCGCGCATCGATGCGATCGCCGACCGCAAGGAGCTCGCCCGTTCGCTCGGCGCCGCGCTGCGCGCCGACGTGGACGTGCTCAACAATACGAGCCTCTACACCCCGAACCTGTTCGGCCTGTGGGTGGCGCAGGATCTCGATGAGCCCCGGTCCTACGCGCCGTTCCTGCTGCAGGGGGGCCTCGGCATGCCGGACCGGGACTACTACCTGAACCCCTCGGCCCCGATGGCCGCGATCCGCGAGAAGTACCAGGCGCACCTCGCCAGGATGCTCGAGCTCGCCGGCCTCGCCGACGCGCAGCCGAGGGCCGCGCGGGTCGTCGCCCTCGAGAAGCGGATCGCGCAAGCGCACTCGAGCCGCGCCGACTCCGAGGACGTCAGGAAAGGCAACAATCACTGGTCGCGCGGCGATTTCGACGCGCGCGCTCCGGGACTCGACTGGGAGGCATTCTTCGCCGGCGCGGGCCTTGCCTCACAGCCGCGCTTCGTCGTCTGGCAGCCCGGCGCCGTCACCGGCATCTCGGCGCTGGTCGGGAGCGAGCCGCTCGAGACCTGGAAGGACTATCTGCGCGCTCACGCCCTCGAGCACGCCTCGCCTTGCCTGCCGAAGGCCTTCGTGCAGGAGAACTTCGAGTTCAACAGCCATGTGCTCGCGGGCACGCCGCAGCTGCGCGAGCGCTGGAAGCGCGCGGTCGACGCCACCAATGCGGCCCTCGGGGACGCCGTCGGGAAGCTGTACGTCGCGCGCTATTTCCCCGCCTCGGAGAAGGCGCGCGCCGAGGCGATGGTGCGCAATCTCGTCGCCGCGTTCGCCGCGCGCATCGACCGCATCGAATGGATGGCGCCCGAGACGCGGCGCCAGGCGAAAGCCAAGCTCGCGGCGCTCAAGGTGGGCGTAGGCTACCCCGACAGGTGGATCGATTATTCAGGGCTCGGGGTGGTCCGCGGCGACGCCTTGGGCAACGCCGGGCGCGCCGAGCTCTTCGACTACCGGCGCAATCTCGCCAAGCTCGGGTCACCGGTCGACCGCTCCGAGTGGTGCATGACGCCGCAGACGGTCAACGCGGTGAACCTGCCGGCGATGAACGCGCTCAACTTCCCGGCGGCGATCCTCCAGCCGCCGAACTTCGACCCGCGGCGCGATCCGGTGCTCGATTACGGCGCGATCGGCGCGGTGATCGGCCACGAGATCAGCCACAGTTTCGACGACCAGGGGGCGCTGTTCGACGCCGACGGCCGGCTGCGCAACTGGTGGACCAAGGATGACTTCGCGCACTTCGAGGCGGCGGGCAGGCGCCTCGCCGAGCAGTTCGACCGCTACCATCCCTTTCCGGACGTGGCGGTGAACGGCCGCCAGACGCTGAGCGAGAACATCGCCGACGCGGCGGGGCTGGCCGACTCACTCGATGCGTGGCGCCTCACACTCGGCGGCAGGCCGGCGGCCGGTGCCGCGGGCTTCAGCGCCGAACAGCTGTTCTTCCTGAGCTTCGCGGATTTCTGGCGCCAGAAGATCCGCGAGCCCGCACTGCGCCAGCGCCTGGTCACCGACGGCCACGCGCCCGCCGAGTACCGCGCCGACACCGTGCGCAACCTCGACGCCTGGTACGACGCCTTCGGCGTCGAGCCGGGCGAGAAGCTCTACCTCGCGCCCGCGGACCGCGTGCGCGTCTGGTAAGAGAGGGGCAATCGGCGCGGCGCCGCGCTCACGCAGCGTGCGGCTGCGAGAAATACACCAGCGTGTTGTAGGGCATGACGATGCGGCCGCCGCGCTGGTGACGGTCGAACACCTCGCGCAGCAACGCTATCATGGGCTGGTAGTCGGCGGACTCCGGCTCGGGCGCGTACGAGGAGGACATCAACCGCCCCGTCAGCCCCTCGAAATCGAGGATCTGCCGGTTGGCGAAGGTCGCGAGCTCCATCGCCGGGCCGAGGAGCTCGCGCATCGCGCCGACGTCGGCGCGGCTCGCGGTGATGCGCGGGTATTCAGGCGCATGGCGCGTGAGCAGCGCCTCGTAGTCGGCGAGGAACGGCGTCGCCTCGGGCGGGCGCTCGTTCCAGAGGAGCGCCGCCCACGAGCCCGGACGCAGCACGCGCAGCGCCTCGAGCCGCGCGCGCTGCGGATCGAACCAGTGAAAGGCCTGGCCTGCGGCCAGGAGATCGACGCTCGCGGCGGCGAGTGTGGTCGACTCCGCGCTCCCCGGCACGCTGCGAAAGCGCGGGTAGTGGCTGAGCTGCGCCTCCGCCGCCGCACGCATGCGGTCGTTCGGCTCGACCGCGAACACTTCCGCACCGCTCTTCAGGAGCAGCTCCGTCAGGATCCCGGTGCCGGAGCCGAGATCGGCGACCACCGCGCCGGGGCGCAGCCCGCAGCGCCTCTTCAGCAGCTCGATGGCCGGCGCCGGATAGCTCGGGCGGTGGCGGGCGTAGTTGTCGACCCGCGAACTGAAGCGCTCGGTCGGTCGCATCATCCTGGCCTCGTGGCACGCGCGGGTGCGCTGTACCGGCGGCGTCGCGACACAGTGTGCGCTCAGGTCCCGCCGTGCGCCTCTCCATAAAGACGTAAGGACACGGTAGCGTAATCGCGTGACAATGTCGCCACACGGCCGTTCGGAGGACCGCGATGTCCGGCCCCTACAAGCGCCTCGAGACCAAGCTGGTACACGCCGGAGAGCCGCGTCCGCGCATCGACGGCGCCGTGGAGATGCCGATCTTCCAGTCGGCCACCTTCGAGTACCGCGGCGAGCGCCGGTACGACGATGTGCGCTACCTGCGCCTCAACAACACGCCGAATCACCTGGCGCTCCATGCCAAGCTCGCCGACCTCGAGGGCTCCGAGGCCGCCCTCGTCACGGCGAGCGGCATGGCGGCGATCACCACCACGCTCCTCACCGTGCTGACGGCGGGGGATCACCTGCTGGCGCAGAGCTGTCTTTACGGCGGCACCCATGACTTCGTGACGCACGACTTCGCCGGCCTCGGGCTCTCGTTCGACTTCATCGACGCCGACCGGCCCGAGAGCTGGCGCGCGCTCCTCAGGCCCAACACCCGCGCCATCTATGTCGAAGCGATGACCAATCCGCTGCTCGAGGTCGCGGACCTGAAGGCCGTGGTCGGGTTCGCGCGTGCCAACCGTCTCCTGTCCCTCATCGACAACACCTTCGCGAGCCCGGTCAATTTCCGCCCCATCGAGGCCGGCTTCGACCTCTCGCTCCACAGCGCCACCAAGTATCTGAACGGCCACTCCGATATCGTCGCGGGCGCCGTCGCGGGCAGTGCAGCGCTGATCGAGCGCATCCGCCACAAGGCCAATCATCTCGGCGGCGCGCTCGATCCGCACGCCGCCTTCCTTCTCAACCGCGGGCTGAAGACGCTTGCGCTGCGGGTGCGCTACCAGAACGAGAGCGCGCTCAGGATCGCGCAGTTTCTCGCATCGCACCCGGCGGTCGCGCGGGTGCACTATGCCGGGCTCGAGAGCCACCCGCGCCACGAGCGCGCACGGAGCCTGTTCGCGGGCTTCGGCGGCGTGCTGAGCTTTGAGTTGCAGGGTGCGCCCGAGCGCGCCGACGAGTTCGCGCGCCGCGTGCGCATTCCGGCCGTCGCGCCGAGCCTCGGCGGCGTGCATACGCTGCTGACTCGTCCCGCCACTACCTCGCACGCAGGCCTCTCGCGCGAGGACCGGGCGCGCCTCGGCATCAGCGACGGGCTGCTGCGCCTCTCGGTCGGCATCGAATCGACCGAGGACCTGCTCGAGGACTTCGCGCAGGCGCTCGGGTGAGGGACCTGAGCGCAGGTTTCGGGTGGCGACGCATGAGGCCCTGCCGCACGATGCACACGACCCATGTCTACTGACCTCACCACCGCGAGTCAGAGTGCGCCGGCGCCGGCCGCGCTTCCCGCCGGGCACGCCGGAGCGCGCTGGCGCACTCCGCTCGAGCTGACGCTCCTCGGGGCGATCTGGGGCGGCTCGTTTCTCTTCATGAGGGTGGCCGCCGCAAGCTTCGGCTCCTTTCCGCTGGTCGAGGTGCGCCTCGCCCTCGGCGGGCTCGTCCTGACGCCGTTCCTGTGGCGCGCACGGGCGCAGTTCAATACGCGGCTGTGGCTGCGCATCGCGGGCATCGCGGCGATCAACTCCGTCACTCCGTTTACGCTCTTTGCCTGGGGAGCGGAGCGCGCACCCGCCGGGATCGGCGCCATCACCAACGCGATGACCGTCATGTTCACCACGCTGGTCGCCTTCTTGTTCTTCGGCGAGCGCATCGGCGCGCGGCGTCTCATCGGCCTCACCGCCGGGTTCGTCGGCGTCGCGATCCTCGCCAGCGGCAAGACCGCCGGCGCGAGCGTCGGGCAGGCGGCGCTGGCAGGCACCGCCGCGTCCGTCTGCTACGGCTTCGGCATCAATCTGGTGCGGCGCTATCTCACCGGCTACCCGCCGGCGGCCGTCGCTGCGGCCACCCTCATCACCGGATCGGTGCTGCTCGCCCCGCTCGCCGCGTACGGCTGGCCGGCGCAGCCCATCCCCGCGGCGTCCTGGCTGAGCGCGATTCTGCTCGGCGTGCTGTGCACCGGGGCGGCGTTCGTCTTCTATTACCGTCTCATTGCCCGCATCGGCGGTCCCCGAACCTCGACGGTCACCTACCTCATCCCGCTGTTCGGCGTGATCTGGGCCTGGCTCGTCCTCGGTGAGCCGCTCACGGTGACCATGGCGCTCGCCGGCGCCTTGATCCTCTCGGGTGTCGCACTCAGCCAGCAGCGTGCCGCGAAGAAATGATGGCCTCCCGCGAGCTGTCGGCACCGCGGGAGCTGACGGCGGATCCCCGGCGGCGCCTCGAGTTTCCGCGGCTCCTCAACGCGCGCGACCTGGGCGGCTGCCCGACGCTCGACGGTGGCCGCACGCGCTGGCGCTCGCTGCTGCGCGCCGACGATCTCGCTCAACTCGACGCCGCGGGCCTGCGCGCACTTGCCGATTACGGCATCGCGACGGTCGTCGACCTGCGCTGGCGTGCGGAAACCGAGCGGCACCCGAGCCCGATCCCCGCCGCCCTGCCGCAGGTGCGCTACTTTCAGGTCTCGCTCCTCACGCCGACCGAGGATGAGTGGCGCGAGCGCAGCGTCGACGCCAGCAAGGAGCTGTGGAACTGCGTCGTGCTCGAGCAGGTCCGGCTCGAGCTGCGCGGGGTGCTCGGGGCGATCGCGGCCGCAGCGCCCGGACCGCTGCTTTTTCACTGCATCGCCGGCAAGGACCGCACCGGTCTGGTCGCAGCCCTGCTGCTCGCGCTCGCCGACGTCGTTCCCGAGGCCATCGCGCACGACTACGCCCTGAGCAGCGCGAATCTGCGTGCGGGCTATCTCGAGCGCTACGCTCACCGCGACCCGGAGCAGGTACTGAGCGCCCTGCATTGCCCTGAGGAAGGCGTGTACAACATGCTGAAATTCCTTGCCCACGCGGGCGGCGTGCGCGCCTACCTCAGGGAAATCGGCCTCGCGGGCGGCGAGATCGCCGCGCTCCACGCGAGACTGCGCGAGTAACGGCTCGCTCTTTCGGATGAGCGGGCCGTGACCCGCAGGCACAGCGCCGCGCCCCATCCGTGCGGCCATTCACGGCGGGTTCAGCCATGCTGCACGATACTTAGCATCGCACCGGGTTGCGCGTGCTCCCGAGCCGCCCGCCGCATTGAAGCGCGGGCACCATTTGAAGCAGGCACGGATTTGAGCACGCGGCAAGCCGGTGCTTCTCTTTCCCCCTCCCCGCCCCTCCGCTATCCTCGCGCGCATCCTTCGCGCCGAGGAGCCTCTCGTGGAAATCACCGGTGGATGTCTCTGCCGGGCCGTGCGCTACACCATCCGCGCCGCCCCCATCGTCACGCGCACCTGCTGGTGCCGCGTGTGCCAGTACATCGGCGCGGGCAGCGCCACCGTGAACACCTGCTTCCCGAGTGACGCGCTCGAGGTCACGGGCGAGCTGCGCGATTACCGGATGATCGCCGACAGCGGCAACGCCGCGCACCGGCGCTTCTGCCCGGTGTGCGGTACGCACCTGTTCAGCGCCTCGGAGGCGCGCCCGCACCTGGTGTTCGTGCGCGCCGGTACGCTCGATGACCCGGAGACGGCCCGCCCCTCGCTCACCATCTGGACGGCGAGCGCGCCGAGCTGGGCGTGCATCGACGAGAAGCTGCCGAAGGTCGAGCGCCAGCCGCCGCCGGCGGCCTAGTCATATTGGACGAAATCGCAGGAAGCGATTTCGTCGGACATCAGCTTCGTTGCCGCCGGCGAAAGGCGCGGCTTTCGCCGGCTGCCCAGTGCCGGCGATGCCGAAGCGCTACTTCAGCCCGAGCGCGCGGCGCAGCTCCGGCGCCGTCATGAGGCGCGTGTACACCGGCGTCCCGACGTCGAATTCGCGCGCGCGCGATAAGGGGCCGACCACCACGGGGGCGAAACCGGCGTCCCGCACCAGCCGCTCCGCTACGGCAAGCGCTTCGGGAGCGTCGCCGGCGAGCGGGATGGCGACCGGCTCTCCCGCGCGATGCGCCTCGCGCGACAGGTCCCCGGAATTGATGGCGTTGAAGGCGCGCACCAGCCGCACCCCGGGCAGAAACTGCGGATCGGCTGCACCGGTGCCCAGCTTGCGCGCTGCGACGGCCATCTCGCCGTCGCGCGACGGGTAGGGATTGCAGGTATCGAGCACGATCTTGCCGGCGAGCTCCGCCTTGAGATCGCGTCCGACCTGCGGCAGCGCGCCGTAAGGGACGGATACCAGCACTACCTCGCCGAACAGCGCCGCATCGCGCGGCGTGCCGACCCGGGCCCTGGGTCCCAGGGATGCCGCCAGGCCCTTGAGCTCATCGGGATGGCGCGAGGAAATGAGCACCTCATGCCCCGCCGCGACCCAGAGCCGCGCCAGGGTGCCGCCGATATGGCCGGTGCCGATGATGCCGATCTTGAGCGGCGCAGCGGCGGGCGTCGCGAGCGTCAGCGCCGCGGTACTGCCCGCCGCGAGGCACGCGAGGAACGCGCCAAGCGCCGCCGCGCCCGCCCGGCGCACGGCGGCCCGCCTCATTTCGGCGAGAACTCCACGTACGTCTGCCAGCGCGGCATGCCCGGATTGTCGGTATCGATCACCAGCGTGCCGTGGGCGCGCTGCTCGGTCGACGCGAGGCGCAGCTGCGCGTTCTCGCCGCAGGCGGCCTGCACCGGCAGCGGGGTTCTCACCGAGATGGCACGCGCGGCGGCGACGTCCTCGGCGGAAGCGCCCGAGGGCTCGATGCGGGCGGCCGTGATCTGGGTCAGGGGCATCGTGGCGAAGCGGTAGTTGACGGTGCCCTCCCACTCACCCTTGCCGGCCTTGCCCCTGGGAGCCTTGCTCTCGGCCGGCTTGCCCGCGGTATCGAATCCCTCCTGCTTGTCGAGCGGCGGCTCCGTCAGCTTGACCTCGCGCGGCCGGGGCGGGATGAGGATGTTGCGCGTCGCGAGCCCCTGCAGCCGCCACACGGCGAGGATCTGCAGCGGAAAGCTGCTCTGGCAGCGCACCGGCAGGAGACCATGCCAGCCCGAGCCGTCCGAATTGGGGCTGAGCGAGACTTTCTGATTGTCGCTGATCGCAAACAACACCAGGGAGCCCGGCGTCACCAGCGCGCCCTCGGAGGCGGTCGCGGTGATCTCGTACATGCCGATGTCGTTGTTGGCCTGGTACTGGGCCGGAGTCGTATCGTTCACCTGCACGTTGCAGGCGCTCAGACAGAGCGCGACCGGAATCCAGGAAAGCCGGATGAGCTTGTACATGCTGCTCCCTCGGGACTAACAGAGACAGTCGCGTTCGCAATCGGGCGGGAAGGTGAGCCGGGCACGCCCCGCAGGACGGCCCGGTCACGAAAACTGCGTGCTGCGCGGCTTATTTCTTGCGGCGGGCTCCGGATCGCTTCGCCGCGCGGAAGGAGATTCCACTGCGCATGGCCTTCTGCTGAACCGCCGCGGCCGTGCGCCCGAGCTTCTTCGCAACCTGACTGGTGGGGGTCCCCGCCTTCGCGAGTGCTTTGAGGGTCTTCAGCTCACGGGCGCTCCAGGCTGCGCCGTCGTTCGGTGGACGTCTTGCCATCTCGGTACTCCGCTAATCACCCAACTCGAGGGCCGGACCTGGGATCATACACCGATTACGCGGTGAAGCGCGCGCCCGGGAGACGATCTGTAACATGTTGGAAAGCCCGTGGAGGGTGCATGGGCCGGGATGTTGCTGCGGCGCCCCGCGGCGAGACCAACTTGTAACTGTGCCGCAGCAATGCCCTGAGCCGAACGGAGCACTCAGCGTGTCGCGGCCGGCATCTACTCGACCACGACGGTGCCGATCATGCGCGGATGGATCGAGCAGGTGTAGCGGTAGGTGCCGGGCTTGTCGAACCTGAAGGAGAAGCTCTCGTTGGTGTCGAGCGCGCCCGAGCGGAACAGTCCCGTCTCGCTCACCACCGTGTGGGGCTCGTCGTCCGCGTTCTTCCAGGTGACGGTCGACCCGGCCCTGATCGCGAGGGTGGCGGGAGCGAACATGAAGTCCTTCGCGATCACGATGGGGGGCGCCGCAGCGGACGGGGCCTGAGCCGATGCGGCGCCGAAGCTCGCGGCCACGAGGAGCGCGCGGCCGGCGGCCGCCAATACCCGGAGGCGGCGCATGTCAGGCCAGCGTCGCATCGGCGAGCGCGAGCGAGCGCGGGTGCTTCAGCACCGAGACGCTGGTGATGCCCAGCATGCCAGGCAGCTGCCCCGGCGCGACCTTGAGCGGTCCCGGGCCGGCGCCCACGCCGGCTTGCGGCTGCGGATAGGCCGTCGAGCGCGCGGTGTGAAAGGTCACGTTGCCTTCGACCTTCTGCACGATCTGATGGATGTGCCCGTTCAGCACCGTCACCGAGCCGAAGCGGCGCAGCAGCTCCATGAGCTGCGGCGCATCGCCCGTGCCCCAGCCCCATGGCTCGTAGATCGACCACAGCGGCATGTGGGCGAAGACGACGATGGGCGTGCTCGCCGCGCGGCCCTTCAGGTCGTCGGCGACCCAGGCGAGCTGCCCGGGGCCGAGCGTGCCGAGCCCGCCCGGCTTGAAGGCGAGAACGTTGACGAGCGCGACGAAGTGCACGCCCGCGTGATCGAAGCTGTAATAGCCGCGGTTGCCGGAGGCCTTGCCGAAGCGGTTGAAGTACTCGGTGACGGTCGCGTCCGTCGTGTCGTGCTCGCCCGGCACGGTATGCATCTCGGTGGCCCGCAGCCGCGAGAGGAGCTGTTGTGCCAGGTCGAACTCCGCGGGCTTCGACAGGTGGGTAATGTCTCCGGTATGGATGATGAGGTCGGGCTGCTGCGGCAGGCCGTTGACGAGGTCGATGGTGCGGGTGAGCGTCGCGGTCACATCGGGGTTGGCCTCCTTGTCGAAGCCGATGTGAGTGTCGCTGATCTGCACGAAGAGCGGCTTGCCGAGCCGTGCCGCGCTCCCGGGATCCGCGGCGGCGGCCGAGAGCTCAGTGGGTGTCAGTACGCCCCCGCCAAGCGCGAACAGCGTACCGGCGGCACCGAACCCCAGGCACTTGAGCGCATTGCGTCGCGATGCGACGGAAATCTCCTCCGGCATACAGCTCTCCTCACGGCACGTCTGTGCTGGGGAGACCCAGGGAGGGTGCGGTTTATTCCCCGGGAACGCCGGCGCGATCAGCGGGCGTCGCGTGCGGCCAGCTCCTCGAGCAGCTGCCTCAAGTCCGCGAGCTCCTCCCAGCCGGCGTCCGACACGGCACAATAGCCGAGATCGCCGCCGCGCCAGCAGGAGATGTGGAAGCCCCGCCGGCTGAGCTCCGCCGGCAGCGTCTCGCGGCCTGGCAGGAAGGCGAACACGTTGATGACGTGCGTGCCGTGCTCGTAGACCAGCACCGCCATGCGCTGCCGATCGAGATAGTCGGCGCGCCCGCCGATGAGCCGGTAGCCCTGCGCACCGAAATCCCCGACCACCGGGGAGACGTCCGCGCGCCCGGCGAACCAGGGCTTCACGGTGTGCCGATCGGTGGAGAGCACCGCCGTCAGCTGTCCCGGCACGAGCGAGCGCAGGTGGGCGGCGATGAGCTCATCGGGCAGCCTCGCGAGGAGGAGCGGCGCGAGCACGACGACGGCGACGCTCGCCGCGAGCGCAGCGCCCGCCCCGGTCAGTGTCCCGAGCCAGAAGGGGCGCGCCCGCCACGCGGGGCGCGGCGGACTTGCGCCGCGCCGCCCGGCGGCGTCCTGCATCGCCAGCATGCGCGCAATGCGCGCGCGCAGCTCGGGAGGCGCCCGGCCGTACTCGAGATCGCGGCGCATCGCGGTGCGCGTGCGCCCGAGATGCTCGCGCAGCGCGCGGCACTCGGGACAGTGCTCGGCGTGCCGCTCGACGGCGGCCGCGGACACCGCGTCGAGCTCGCCGTCGAACGCGGCCTGGACCCGCAGGCTTTCAGCGCATTGCACGCGGCTCTCCTTCGGCTTCGGGCCAGCTTGCCTTGAGAGCGGCACGCGCCCGCGCCAGGCGCGACATCACCGTGCCGATCGGCACCTCGACGACAGCGGCGATCTCGCGGTAGCTCATGTCCTCCATCTCGCGCAGCAGCAGCACCTCGCGTTGTTCCTCGGGCAGGGCGGCGATCAGCCGCGCGAGCGTGCGCCGCTCGTCACGCTCGATGGAGGCGCTCTGCGGGTCGGACGGAGTGGCCGCGGCGGCCGATGCCGGCTGCCCCTCGTGCTCCTCGGTGAGCGGCTCGTACGCGCGCCGCCGCCGCCCGGCGAGCGCGCTCAGGTGGCAGTTGCGCACGATCGCGAGCAGCCAGGAGCGCGCATCCGGTCCGCGCAGCGTCTCGAAGGCGCGGTAGGCGCGCATGAACGCCTCCTGCACGATGTCGTCGGCGTCGCCCGGGGAACGGTTGAGCCAGCGCGCCAGCCGATGCGCGGCGTCGAGGTGCGGCAGGACCTGCGCCTCGAAGCGACTGCGTTTGTCATCCATCGATGGAGCCGAAACCGCCTCGCCCGGGCCACCCGGTCGACCTGTGAAGAAGACCGCGCGCGGGCCGGATTTATTCCCGCCGCCTAAGCCCGGAGCGAGGCCGCGTCGACGGTATTGGAGAGGAGCATCGCGATGGTCATGGGGCCCAGGCCTCCCGGCACCGGCGTGATCCAGGCGGCACGCTGCGCGGCGCGCTCGAACTCGACGTCGCCCACGAGCTTGCCGGAGGCCGTACGGTTGATGCCGACGTCGAAGACGGCGGCTCCCGGGCGCACCCACTCCCCGGGGATGAATCCGGCCTTGCCGACCGCCGCGACCAGTACTTCGGCGCGCTCCACCTCGGCGCGCAGGTCGCGCGTGCCGGTGTGGCACACGGTCACGGTCGAGCGCGCCAGCAGCAGCTCGAGCGCCATCGGCCGGCCGACGATGTTGGAGGCGCCGACGACCGTGGCGCGCAGGCCCGTGAGCGCGATGCCGTAGGCCTCCGCGAGCTTGATCACGCCGAACGGCGTGCACGGCCGCAGCCGCGGGCGCTTCTGCGCCAGCAGCCCCGTGTTGACCGGGTGGAAACCGTCGACGTCCCTGGCCGGGTCGACCGCGTCCATGACGCGGTCGGCGTTCACACCCTTCGGCAGCGGCAGCTGGATGAGAATGCCGTCGACCCGCTCGTCGTGGTTGAGCGCGTGCACCAGCGCGAGAATCTCCGATTCGGGGGTCGAGGCCGGCAGGTCGTGGGCGAAGGATACGATGCCGGCCTCGATCGAGGACTTGCGCTTGTTGCGCACGTAGACGCTCGAGGCCGGATCCTCGCCCACCTGCACCACCGCGAGCCCGGGTGCGCGCCCATGCCGCGCCGCGAACTCGGCCGCGCGCTCGGCGACGTGCGCGCGCACCCGCGCGGCCACCGCCTTGCCGTCGAGCAGGATGGCGCCGCCCGGGGCGCGCGGCAGGTCCGCTCCGGCCGCGGCCGCGGGGGTGCCGGCAGTGGTCGCTGAAGCGCTCATCAGTAGCGGTAGTGGTCGGGCTTGTAGGGCCCGGCCCGCTCCACGCCGATGTAGCGCGCCTGGGCGTCGGTGAGCTGCGAGAGCTCGACGTTGAGCTTCTTCAGCTGCAGCCGCGCCACCTTCTCATCGAGCAGCTTCGGCAGCACGTAGACGCCTATCGGGTACTTCTGCGTGTTGGCGTAGAGCTCCACCTGCGCGATGACCTGATTGGCGAAGCTCGAGCTCATCACATAGCTCGGGTGTCCGGTGCCGCAGCCGAGGTTCACGAGTCGCCCCTCGGCGAGCAGGATGAGCCGCCGGCCGTCGGGCAGGATGACGTGATCGACCTGCGGCTTGATGTTCTCCCACGGGTACTGCTTCAGGCTCGTCACGTCGATCTCGCTGTCGAAGTGGCCGATGTTGCACACGATCGAGTTGTGCTTCATGCGCTGCATGTGGTCGTGCGTGATCACGTGGAAGTTGCCGGTGGCGGTGACGAAGATGTCGGCCTTGTCGGCGGCGTAATCCATGGTGACGACGCGGTAGCCTTCCATGGCCGCCTGCAGCGCGCAGATCGGATCGATCTCGGTGATCCACACCTGCGCCGACAGTGCGCGCAGCGCCTGCGCGCAGCCCTTGCCGACGTCGCCGTAGCCGCACACCACGGCGATCTTGCCGGCGATCATCACGTCGGTGGCGCGCTTGACGGCATCCACCAGCGACTCGCGGCAGCCGTACAGGTTGTCGAACTTGCTCTTGGTGACCGAATCGTTGACGTTGATGGCCGGGAAGGCGAGCTTGCCCTCCTTCGCCATCTGATACAGACGCTTGACCCCGGTGGTGGTCTCCTCGGTCACGCCCTTCACGTGGCCGATGCGGCTCGAGTACCACCTGGGGTCGCTCTTCAGGTGCGCGCGGATCGAGGCGAACAGCGCGCGCTCCTCGTCGTTGGCGGGCTTGGCTGTCACGCTCGCGTCGCTCTCGGCGCGCACCCCGAGGTGCAGCAGCAGCGTCGCATCGCCGCCGTCGTCGAGAATCATGTTGGCGTGGCCGCCGGCGGGCCACTCGAAGATGCGGTGCGTGTACTCCCAGTAATCATCCAGCGACTCGCCCTTCCAGGCGAACACCGCCGTGCCGCGCACGGCGATGGCGGCCGCGGCGTGATCCTGGGTCGAGAAGATGTTGCACGAGGCCCAGCGCACCTCGGCGCCGAGCGCCTGCAGCGTCTCGATCAGTACCGCCGTCTGGATGGTCATGTGGAGCGAGCCGGCGATGCGCGCGCCGCGCAGCGGCTGCGTGGGCGCGAACTCCTCGCGGATCGCCATGAGGCCCGGCATCTCGGTCTCGGCGATCGCGATTTCCTTTCGGCCCCAGTCGGCGAGCTTCAGGTCGGCGACGCGGTGGTCGGACTTGGGTGCGGCGGCGGGTTTCAAGGTGGCGTTCATACTCGGTACTCCTTAGTGGGAGCGAGCGCCGTGTTGGATGACAGCGGCCGCCGAGCCTGGCAAGGCGCGGCGGACTGAAGCGCCACCGGCCTGTCGCAACGCTCCTCGGCGTGCCGTGGGTGCCGCGGTGTGCGGCTCGGTACAGACTTCAGGCCGCGCGGACCCCCTTGGCCTCGTCGCTCAGCTGGGCCGCGCGATCGGTGCGCTCCCAGGTGAATTCCGGCTCGGTGCGGCCGAAATGCCCGTAGGTCGCGGTCTTCTGGTAGATCGGCCGCACCAGATCCAGCATCTCGCGCAGCCCGTAGGGTGTCAGGTCGAAGTGCTTGCGCACCAGCTGCGTCAGATGCTCGCGCGACAGCCGGGAGGTGCCGAAGGTCTCGATCATGATCGAGGTCGGCTCGGCCACGCCGATGGCGTACGACACCTGCACCTCGCAGCGCTCCGCGAGCCCCGCGGCGACCAGATTCTTGGCGACGTAGCGCGCCGCGTAGGCCGCCGAGCGGTCGACCTTGGAGGGGTCCTTGCCGGAGAAGGCGCCGCCGCCGTGGCGCGCGTAGCCGCCGTAGGTATCGACGATGATCTTGCGGCCGGTGAGCCCGCAATCGCCGACCGGCCCGCCGATCACGAAGCGCCCGGTGGGATTGATGTGATAGCGCGTGCGCTTGTCGAGCCATTTCGCGGGCAGCACGGGCTTCAGGATCTCCTCCATCACCGCCTCGCGCAGCGCCTTGGTCGAAACGTCGGGGCTGTGCTGCGTCGACAGCACCACCGCCTCGATGCCGACCGGCTCCTGATCCTCGTAGCGCAGCGTCACCTGGCTCTTCGCGTCCGGGCGCAGCCACGGCAGCTTGCCCGCCTTGCGCACCTGCGCCTGGCGCTTCACCAGGCGGTGGGCGATCGTGATCGGCGCCGGCATCAGCACGTCGGTCTCGTTGGTGGCGTAGCCGAACATCAGGCCCTGGTCGCCGGCGCCCTGCTTGCGCTCGTCCTTGCGGTCGACGCCCTGGGCGATGTCGGGGGACTGCTTGCCGATGATGTTCAGAACGCCGCAGCTCGCGCCGTCGAAGCCCATGTCGGAGGAGTCGTAGCCGATGTCGAGCACCGTCTTGCGCACCAGCGCCTCGACGTCGACCCACGCCGAGGTGGTGACCTCGCCCGCGACGATGACTACCCCGGTCTTGACGAGCGTCTCGCAGGCCACGCGGCCGCGCGCGTCCTCCTTCAGGATCGCGTCGAGGACGGCATCCGAGATCTGGTCGGCGACCTTGTCCGGATGGCCCTCGGAGACGGACTCGGAGGTGAAGAGGTAGGCGTTCGACATCTGGGCGGACTTCCTTGGTGCGCGTGCTGCCAAAGCGATCAGTTTAACCCACGCCGGCGGGGTGCGCTGCCGCCATTGCTACCGCCAGCCGCTCATCGAACAACGCGCGGGTGAAACGATGGTTCTGTGTGCCGCGCGTCTCGATCTTGAGGGCCCCCATGAGCGAGGCAATATGTCCCGTGGTACGCCAGTCGAGCCCGTGCAGCAGGCCGTGGATGAGTCCGGCGCGGTAGGCATCCCCGCAGCCGGTCGGGTCGACCACGGTGCGCACCGGCACGCTCGGAATCTCGATGACGCCGGCGCGCGTGTGAATCGTGGAGCCGGCCGCGCCATGCGTGACGATCAGCGCGGCCACCCGCTCCACCAGCGCGCCGGCCGTCCAGCCGGTCTTCTGCTGCACGAGCTGCCACTCGTAATCGTTGAGGGTCACCCAGGTTGCCTGGGCGACGAAGCGCTCGAGATCCTCACCGCCGAACATGGGCAGCCCCTGCCCGGGATCGAAGATGAAGGGTATGCCGGCCGCCGCGAACTGCTCGGCGTGCCGGATCATGCCCTCGCGCCCGTCGGGGGCCACGATGCCGATGGTCACGCCGCGGGCGTCGGCGACCTGATTGAGGTGCGAGTGCTGCATCGCACCGGGATGGAACGCCGTGATCTGGTTGTCATCCAGGTCGGTGGTGATGAACGCCTGGGCGGTGAGCTCCGCATCGACGGTGCGCACGTGATCGACGGGCACCCCGCTCTTCTTCATCCACTCGTGATAGGGGCCGAAGTCGCGCCCGACCGTGGCCATCGGGTAGCCGGTATCGCCGAGCAGCGCGAGGTTGTAGGCGATGTTGCCGGCGCAGCCGCCGAACTCCCGGCGCAGCTGCGGCACCAGGAACGAGACGCTCAGCATGTGGATCTTGTCGGGAAGGATGTGATTGGCGAAGCGGTCGCCGAACACCATGATGGTGTCGTAGGCGAGCGAGCCGCAGATCAGCGCCCGGCCCCGCGCCCGCGATGTCACGCCTTGGCGCCGGTCGCGGGCCCCGCAGCGGCGGATCCGGCCGGCGCGCCGCCCGGCGCGGCCTTGCTGGCCGCGTACAGCAGGCCGACCGCGCTCTTCGCCACGTCCGAAAGCCCGGCGCCGTGGCGCTGCTCGTAGTAGGCGAGCATCTGCTGGCGCATGCGCGGCTCCCAGTAGCGCTTGAGATGGTTGGCCACGTCGCGCGCCGCCTGCTCGGTGCCGGTGGCGCCGGTGAAGAAGTCGCCGATCTCGTTGGCCATCTTGATGAGCAGGTCGATGTTCATGGGTCGCGAGCTCGTTGCCGTCAGGGGCGCAGCCGCCCGGGATGCGCGTACACGACATGCTGGTCGCGCCGCGCGAAGGCGACCAGTGTAACCCCGGAGCGCTCGGCGAGGCGCACCGCGAACGCCGTGGGCGCCGACAGCGCCGCAACAAACGGAATGCCGACGGTGGCGCATTTCTGCACCATCTCGTAGCTGGCGCGGCTGGTGATCAGCATGAAGCCCGCCGCGAGGTCGGTACCGGCGCGCGTCAGGGCGCCGATCGTCTTGTCGAGGGCGTTGTGGCGGCCGACGTCCTCGCGCACCACGCGGATGCCCTGCCCCGGCACCACCCATGCCGCGGCGTGGACGCTCCCGGTGCGGGCGTTGATCGGCTGCAGGCCGCCGAGCTGCTCGATCGCGGCGTGCAGCGCCGCGCTCGTCACCTCGACGCCCTGCGGTACCGGGGCGGTCTCGCGAATCGCATCCGCCGCGGTCTCGGCGCCGCACAGGCCGCAGCCCGTGCGCCCGGTGAGATTGCGCCGCCGGTACAACAGCTGCTGGAAGCGCTCCCAGGCCACGGTGACGTGCACGTCGACGGAGGCGGCGCCGCGGCGCACCTCGACGCCGCGGATCTCGTCGGCACGCGTCACCAGCGCCTCGCTCAGCGTGAAGCCGACCGCGTAGTCCTCGAGATCGGCCGGTGTCGCCAGCATCACGACGTGCGGCACGTCGTGGTAGACGAGCGCGACCGGCATCTCCTCGGCGACCAGGTCGGTCGTGCGGGTGGTCGCACCGCGCGACCAGCGGTCGACGCTCACCTCGGCGCTGACCGGCTCCGCCGGGACCGAGGGCTCAGCGTTCACGGTGGCGGCGCGAGCGCAGGAAAGGGATGTTCGGGAGCGTGCGCGCCACGACGGCGCGCCCGCAGCCTCCGGGGATGGATTCACGGCGTTCCCGAAAATCCCGTCTTGCGAGCGCGCCCGTGCTCATGAGGCGCCCAGGCCCCTCAGGCCGGCGCGCGGTCCTTGTGCTTCGTGCGCGGCAGCGCGCGCTCGTCGTGGGCGCGCTTCTGCCAGGCGTCCTTCTGGTTGACGAACACCACTTCGACCGCCGTCACCTTGTACTCCGGGCAGTTGGTCGCCCAGTCGGAGTTCTCGGTGGTGACCACGTTGGCGTTGGTCTCGGGGAAATGGAACGTCGTGTACACCACGCCCGGGGCGATGCGGGTGGAAACCTTCGCGCGCAGCACGGTATCGCCGGCGCGGCTGGTGAGCCCCACCCAGTCGCCGTCGCTGATGCCGCGCACCTCGGCGTCGTGCGGGTGGATCTCGAGAACGTCCTCGGCGTGCCACACGACGTTGCCGGTGCGCCGGGTCTGCGCGCCGACGTTGTACTGCGTGAGGATGCGCCCGGTGGTGAGGATCAGCGGGAAGCGGCTCGTGACCTTCTCGCTGGTCGGTACGTACTCGGTCGCCCAGAACTTGCCCTTGCCGCGCACGAACTGTCCGACGTGCATGGTGGGCGTACCCTCCGGATGCTCGTCGTTGCACGGCCACTGGATGCTGCCGAGCCGCTCGATCTTCTCGAAGGACATGCCGGCGAAGGTCGGAGTGAGGCGGGCGATCTCTTCCATGATCTCGCTCGCGTGCTTGTAGGGCATCGGGTAGCCGAGAGCCTCGGACAGCAGGCAGGTGACCTGCCAGTCGGCGTAGCCGGCGAGCGGCTCCATGATCTTGCGCACCAGCGAGGTGCGCCGCTCGGCGTTGGTGAAGGTGCCGTCCTTCTCGAGGAACGAGGAGCCCGGCAGGAACACGTGGGCGTACTTCGCCGTTTCGTTGAGGAACAGGTCCTGCACCACGCAGCACTCGAGCGACTCCATGGCGGCGCTCACGTGGTGCGTGTTGGGGTCGGACTGCACGAAGTCCTCACCCTGTACGTACATGCCCTTGAAGGTGCCGTCGAGCGCCGCCTCGAACATGTTGGGAATGCGCAGCCCCGGCTCGGCCTGGAGCTTCACGCCCCAGACGTCCTCGAAGCTCTTGCGCACCACCGGGTCCGACACGTGCCGGTAGGCGGTGAACTCGTGCGGGAACGAGCCCATGTCGCACGAGCCCTGCACATTGTTCTGGCCGCGCAGCGGCTGCACGCCGACGCCCTCGCGGCCGAGGTTGCCGGTGGCCATTGCGAGGTTGGCGATGCCCATGACGGCGGTCGTGCCCTGGCTATGCTCGGTCACACCGAGACCGTAGTAAATGGCGGCGTTGCCGGCCTTGGCATAGAGCCGTGCCGCGCGGCGCACGCGCTCGGCGGGCACTCCGGTAATGCTCTCGGAAGCTTCCGGAGAGTTGCGCGGCTCGGCGACGAACGCCTTCCACTTGGCGTAGCTGTCGACCTCGCAACGCTCCGCCACGTAGGCCTCCCTGGTGAGTCCCTCCGTGACCACCACGTGCGCCAGCGCATTCAGCAGCGCGACGTTGGTGCCGGGCTTCAGCTGCAGGTGCTCATCCGCCTCGACGTGCGGCGAGCGCACCAGGCCGATCTCGCGCGGATCGGCGATGATCAGCTTCGCCCCCTGGCGCAGCCGGCGCTTCAGCTGCGAGGCGAATACCGGGTGCCCGTCGGTGGGGTTGGCGCCGATGATCATGATGGCGTCCGCCTTCATGACCGAATCGAAGGCCTGGGTGCCGGCGGACTCTCCGAGCGTGTTCTTCAGGCCGTAGCCCGTGGGCGAATGGCAGACGCGCGCGCAGGTGTCGACGTTGTTGTTGCCGAAGGCGGCGCGCACCAGCTTCTGCACCAGGAAGGTCTCCTCGTTGGTGCAGCGCGAGGAGGTGATGCCGCCGATCGAGTCGCGGCCGTACCTGGCCTGGATGCGCTTGAACTCGCTCGCCGCGTAGCCGATCGCCTCCTCCCACGAGACCTCGCGCCAGTTGTCGCGGATGGTCTTGCGGATCATCGGCTTCAGCTGCCGGTCGGGATGCGTGGCATAGCCCCACGCGAAGCGCCCCTTGACGCAGGCGTGACCGTGATTGGCCTTGCCGTCGCGGTCGGGCACCATGCGCACCACCTCGGTGTCGGCGCCTTCGCCGCGCACCTCCGCCGCGAAGCCGCAGCCGACGCCGCAGTAGGCGCAGGTGGTCTTCTCGACGCGCTCGGTCGGTCCGAGCGCGACCAGCGACTTCTCGGTGAGCGCCGCGGTCGGACAGGCTTCCACGCACGCGCCGCAGGAAACGCACTCGGACTCGAGGAATGGCTGGTCCTGGCTGGCCGCCACCTTGGAGGCAAAGCCGCGGCCCTGGATGGTGAGCGCGAATGTGCCCTGGATCTCGTCGCAGGCCCGCACGCAGCGCGAGCAGACGATGCAGACATTCGGGTCGAACGTGAAGTAGGGATTGCTCTCGTCGGTCGGCTGGCCGAGATGACGCTGGCCGTTGGCATACGGCGTCGATCTCACCCCGAGCTTCTCGGCCATGGCGTGCAGTTCCGTGCGCGCTTGCGCCGCGCTCGGCTGACGCTCGATCGGGTAGTCGGAGAGATAGAGCTCCATCACGCTGCGCCGCAGCTGCCCGAGCTTCGGCGACTCGGTGCGCACCTTCATGCCCGCCGCCACGGTCGTGGTGCAGGACGCCGGGTAGCCCTTGCGGCCGTCGATCTCGCACAGGCACAGCCGGCACGAGCCGAAGGCCTTGAGCGTATCGGTGGCGCACAGCTTCGGTACCTTGACGCCCGCCAACGCCGCGGCGCGCATGATCGAGGTGCCCTCGGGGACCGTGACCGGGCGGCCGTCGATCTCGACGGTGACGCTGCCGCTCGCGTCGGCCGGCTGCGGGGTACCGAAGTCTTCGTAATCTATCGCGTACATGTCTCGCCTCGATGCGCGCTATTGACGGGTGCGCGCGCGAAAGTCTTCCCTGAAGTGCTTGAGTGCGCTCTGCACGGGAAAGGGCGCCATGCCGCCGAGGCCGCACAGCGACCCCTGCACCATGGTCTCGCACAGTTCCTCGAGCAGCTGCACGTTGCGCTCGCCGTCCGTGCCCGCGAGGATGCGGTCGATGACCTCCATGCCGCGCGTCGAGCCGATGCGGCACGGGGTGCACTTGCCGCAGGACTCGATGGCGCAGAACTCCATCGCATAGCGCGCCATGCGCGCCATGTCGACGGTGTCGTCGAACACCACGATACCACCGTGACCGAGCAGCGCGCCGACGGCGGAGAGCGCCTCGTAGTCGACCACGGTATCGAACTGCGACGGCGGCACATAGGCGCCGAGCGGGCCGCCGATCTGCACCGCGCGGATCGGCCTTCCCGAGGCGCTGCCGCCGCCGTAGTCGTAGAGGAGCTCGCGCAGCGTGAGGCCGAAGGCGCGCTCCACCAGACCGCCGCGTTTGATGTTGCCGGCGAGCTGGATCGGCAGCGTGCCGCGCGACTTGCCGGTGCCGAAGTTGGCGTAGGCCTCCGCGCCGTGCGCCATGATCCACGGCACGCTCGCGAGCGTCACTACGTTGTTGACGATGGTGGGCTGCCCGAAGAGGCCCTTGATCGCGGGCAGCGGCGGGCGCACCCGCACTTCGCCGCGCTTGCCCTCGAGGCTCTCGAGCATCGAGGTCTCTTCGCCGCAGATGTAGGCGCCGGCGCCGAGCCGCACCTCGAGATCGAAGCGCTTGCCGGAGCCCGCCACGTTGGCGCCGAGGTAATGCGCCTGGCAGGCCGCCGCGATCGCGGTCTTGAGCGCGCGATGCGCATGCGGGTACTCGGCGCGCAGATAGATGTAGCCCTGGGTGGCACCGACCGCAAGGCCGGCGATCGTCATGCCTTCGATGAGCGTGAACGGATCGCCTTCCATCAGCATCCGGTCCGAGAAGGTGCCGGAGTCGCCTTCGTCGGCGTTGCAGGTGACGTACTTCTGCGCGCTGTTCTGATCCAACACCGTCTTCCACTTGATGCCGGTGGGGAACGCCGCGCCGCCGCGCCCGCGCAGGCCCGAGGTCGTGATCGCCTGCACCACCTCGGCGCCCGTCATCGACAGGGCCCGGGTGAGTCCCTGGTACCCGCCGTGCCGCACATAGTCGGCGACGTTTGCGGGATCGACGATGCCGACGCGCTCGAAGGTCAGGCGCTGCTGGCCGGCGAACCAGGCGATGCGGTCGGGGGGGCCGAGCAGCAGCGGGTGCTTGCCGCCCTTCAGGAAGTCGGCGGCGAAGAGTCCGGGCACGTCCGCCGCGGTGACCGGGCCGTAGCCGATCCTGCCGGCCGCGGTCGCGATCTCCACGAGCGGCTCGAGCCAGTAGGCGCCGCGGGAGCCGTTGCGCACCACCTCGAGCGCCGCGCCGCGCCGCGCGCCCTCCTGCGCGATGGCGCGGGCGACCTCGTCCGCGCCGACCGAGGTCGCTCCTGCATCGCCGGGAACGTATACGCGCACCGTCATGAGCGCTTCGCCTGCTCGTCGATGAGCGCGTCGAAGCGCTCGGCGGTCACGCGGCCGTGCAGCCGGCCGTCGATCATGACGGCGGGCGAGCAGGCGCAGTTGCCGAGGCAGTAGATGGGCTCGAGCGTGAAGCGACCATCCGGGGTGGTCCCGTGGAAGTCGACGCCGAGCCGCGCCCGCGCATGGTTCGCGAGCGCCTCGGCGCCCTTGGACTGGCAGGCCTCGGCCTGACAGAGGCTCACGGTGTGGGCTCCCGGCGGGCTGTGGCGGAAGTAGTGATAGAAGGTGACGACCCCATGCACCTCGGCGCGCGAGAGGTTGAGGCCCTCGGCTACCAGCGGCACGGCGGCGGCCGGGATGAAGCCCAAGGCCGCCTGCACGGCGTGCAATACTTCGAGCAGGGGACCCGGTCTTCCCCTCAGCTCGGAAACGATACGCCGCACGGTCGCGGTGTCGCCCGGATTCATCGTCTGCATAATAAGATCGTCAGTATACGTCCCTTGCGGGCGGGACGCCTTGTATAAGCCCGTCCGCATGCTTGAACAGGCTCAAATTTGATTGTTTCGAAACGTTTCAGCGCGAGCCCTGCGTACCTCGGCGCGTGCGCGCTGGTGCTCTTCGCGCCCCACCCGGCGCGCTGTCAGAGCGATTCAGGCGCCGTGGGCGGCAACCTCGTCGCGACGAGCGACTACATCTACCGCGGCGTTTCCCAGAGCGACGGACACGGCGCGCTGCAGGCGGACCTGCACGCGAGCAGCGCCGGCGGCCTCTTCGGCGGCGTCTGGGCCTCGACCCGCGACAGCCATCTCGAGCCCGGCACGCCCGCGGAGATGCAGCTCTATCTCGGGCAGCATTTCAGCCTCGGCTCCGGCTGGAGCGCCACGGTCAGCGGCCGGGCCGACTATTTCGTCGGCGGTCCGGCCGGTCATTCGGACGATTATCAGGAAATCTCCGCCGCGTTCACCTGGCTCGACCGCTACACGCTGTCCTTCACAGCGATCCCCAATGCCGTGCGCTACTCGTTCGTGCCGCATCTGACCCAGGAATACCCCTTCGGGTTCTACCAGCCATACCGCAGTGCCGCCTTCGTGATGGACGCGGCAGGCCAGTGGCTGCTGCGCGAGGGGCTCCTGGGCGGGGCCGGACTTTATCTGACGGCTGCGGCCGGTTACTACTACGCGAGCCGTCCCGAGCGTTACCCTCCCCCGGCGGTCGGCTACCTCTATGGCAATGGGGGCTTGGCTCTCGAGTGGCGGCGCTGGCGGCTCGACGTCGGCTATTTCGCGGCCCAGGGGCGAGCCGGCGAGCTCTTTCCCTACCCGGTCGCGAGGCGCCTCGCCGGCACGGTCAGCTGGCAGTTCTGAGGAGACCGCGCCAACGGTTGAACCCTGATCGCCGGCGTGGACACTTACCGCTAAAGGGCGCGCTAAATCAAGGTGAGCGGTTACAACGACATGGCGGAGGTGACCCCGCGCGGCGGCAGCTCCGCGGCGCGCGAGGTCGAGCTGATCGAGCGGGTGGCGCGCCGCGATCGCCGCGCGTTCGAGGAGCTCTACAACCTCTACCACCGCCGTCTGGCGCGCTTCCTGACGCGTCTCACCCGGCGCTACGACCTCGCCGAGGAGATCATCAACGACACGTTCTGGGTCGTGTGGCGCGGGGCTGGCGATTTTCGCGGCGACTCGCAGCCCTCGACCTGGATACTGGGGATTGCGTACCGCAAGGCGCGCAGCGCGTTTCGCAGTGCCGCACGGGCGCGTGCCCGGGAGAACCTGAGCCTCCCCTCGTTCCCACTCACGACCGAGGAACCGGCGCGGGCCGAGGAGCTGCGCGACTGGCTCGCGCATGCGCTGAGCGAATTGCCCGTCGAGCAGCGTCTGGCGGTCGAGTTGTGCTACGAGCTCGGGCATTCGTGCCAGGAGATTGCGACCATCATGGGATGTCCGGTGAATACGGTGAAGACCCGCTTGTTTCACGCGCGTGCCAAGCTGCAGAGGCGACTGCCCGAGCTCTCGGGCGCGCCGCGCGGCGACGTGGAGAGTGATGCATGAACGCGAGCCCGGCTTTCACCCACGAAGAGTCCTGGCTGCTTCTGCCGTGGCTCGCCAACGGGCGGCTCGGCGGGGCCGAGCGGGCCCGCCTCGAGCCGCACCTGCGCGGCTGCCCCGAGTGTGCGCGCGAGCTGGCCTTGCAGCGCCTCTGGTGCAGCACGCTCACCGAGCCCGAGCGGGTGACCCACGCCCCCGGCCCCTCGTTCCGCAAGCTCATGGAGCGCATCGACGCCGAGCCCGCCCCGCGGGCCGCGCCCGCGGGCGGCCCGGCCGCGCGCCTCGAGCGCGCGCGTGCCGCGTGGCGGCCGCCCGGTCTCGCCTGGGCGGCGAGCTTCGTGCTCTGCGTTGCGCTCGGCACCTTCGCCGTGACTGCCTATCGCTGGTCGCAGCCGCTGTACGTCACGCATACCGCGCCCGCGGCCGCGACACCCGGCGTGCTGCACATCGCCTTCGAGCGCTCGCTGCCCATCGGTAAAGCCGGGCAGCTGCTGCTCGCCGCGGGCGCGCGCGTGGTCGAGGGCCCGGATGAGAGCGGAGTATTCGGCGTCGCAGCGGTAGCTGCGGCGGACGCGCCGGGCGCCGGCACGGCCGGGCTGCGCGAGCTCGCGGACCGTCTGCGCAGCGACCCCCGCGTGCGCTGGATCGAGCCCCTCCCCGGCGAGCGCCCCGAGCGCGCATCCGGGCCGCCGCCCCGGAGGCCTTAGAGTTGCTGCGCATGCGCACGTGCGCCACGCTGCTCTCGATCGTGCTCGCCTGCGCGGCGGCTGCGGCCGATGCGCGCGTGATCGAATCCGCCGCGGCTCCGCCGGCGGCCGCGGCGACCTCGGGCGCCCTGCCGCGGATCGTGGTCGCCTTCGCCAACGAGCCGCGCAGCGCCCCGGGACCGGCCGGCTCCACCGGCCGGCGCTACACCGGGAACGGCTACCGCGTGTCGCAGAACGCCGCGCAGCTATCGCACCGCGTGGCATCCGACTATGCGCTGCGCGAGGTGGCGAGCTGGCCCATCCGCGAGCTCGCCATGCATTGCGTCGTGTACGAGATCCTGAGCGGCCGGTCGGAGGCGCAAGTGCTCGCGGCGCTCGCGCACGATCCACGGGTGGTTCTGGCGGAGCCGCTGCACGAGTTTCATACGCTCACCACCCCGGCCGGCGCGAGCACCTACAACGATCCGCTCTACGACCTGCAGACGAATCTGCCGGAGCTCGGCATTCCCGACGCGCACCGCCGCGCGCAGGGAGCCGGCGTGCGGGTCGCGCTCATCGATACCGCGGTCGATAGCCGCCATCCGGACCTCGCCGGCCGCATCGCGCACAGCCGCTCCTTCACCGGAAGCGAGCGCGGCTCGGGCGGCTCGCAGCGCCACGGCACCGCCATGGCCGGCATCATCGCGGCGGTCGCCAACAACAACATCGGCATCGTCGGCATCGCGCCGCTCGCGCAGCTCGAGGTGTTCGAAGCCTGCTGGCAGCTCGAGCCCGACCGCGACGCCGCGGCCTGCAATACCTTCACGCTCGCAAAGGCGCTGGCCGCGGCGCTCGAATCCGGCGCACCCCTCGTGAACCTGAGCGTGGCGGGTCCCTCCGACGCGCTGCTCTCGGCGCTCGTCGCGACAGGCGTGAAGCGCGGCGTGGTCTTCGTCGGCGCCGTCGACGCCGGCGGCGGTTTTCCCGTGGGCGTTCCTGGGGTCATCGGGGCCGCGGGCAGCGAGAGTGCCGTCCCCCCCGGCGCCCTCGCTGCCCCGGCCCGGCATGTGCTGACGCTGCGGCCGGGTGCGCAGTACGACTTCGAGTCCGGAAGCTCGGTGGCTGCCGCCGAGGTCACCGGCGTGATCGCGCTGCTCATGTCGGCTTCCCCGGCGCACCTCACGGGCGATGCCATTCTGTCGCTCCTCAGGCCGGCGCCGACCGCGGTGTCGGTGAGCGCCGCCGACACGGCGGTGGTCAACGCCGCGGCCGCGCTCGCACGGCTGGACGCCGCGCGGCGCCGCACCTGCACCGCCTCGCGCACCGGCGCCGCCGATGCGGCTGGCTGCCCGGCGCTCGCCGCCCACACGCTTGACGGCCTCTGAGGGCGTGCCCATGCTGCCCGGCACGCAATGGGCAGCAACCCACCCGGCCTCACCTGGGAGTTGATCGAGGAGGCGCGCGCGCGCATCGCGCCCCTCGTCAATCCGACACCGGTCCTCACGAGCGCCACCCTCGATGCGGAGTCGGGGGCGCGCCTCTTCTTCAAGTGCGAGAACTTCCAGAAGGGCGGCGCCTTCAAGGCGCGCGGCGCCTCGAACGCGGTCTTCAGCCTCTCCGAGGCGCAAGTGCGCCACGGCGTCGCCACCCACTCCTCCGGCAACCACGCGGCCGCGCTGGCGCGCGCGGCCCGCCTGCGCGGCATCCCCGCGTACATCGTCATGCCGGACGACACGCCGCGGAGCAAACGCGCCGCGGTCGAGCGCCAGGGCGCCCATATCACGCTGTGCGAGCCGACGCTCGCCGCGCGCGAGCGCGCCGCCGCCGAGGTGATCGCCGGGACCGGCGCCGTCATGGTGCACCCCTACGACGACCTCACCGTGATGGCCGGACAGGGGACGGTCGGCGTCGAGCTCCTCGAGCAGGCCAGCGACCTCGACCTGGTGCTCGCTCCGGTCAGCGGCGGGGGACTCCTGAGCGGCATCGCGGTGGCGGGCAAGACGCTGCGGCCGGCGCTGCGCGCGATCGGCGTCGAGCCGGAGGGCGCCGACGATGCGGCGCGCTCGCTGCGGGCCGGCAGGATCGTGCCCTGCGAGCGGCCCCGGACAATCGCCGACGGCCTGCGCGCCACGATCGGTGCGCGGCCGTTCGCCGAATTTCGCCGCTACGTCGACGACATCGTCACGGTCTCGGATGCGGACATCGTCGGCGCCATGCGCCACATCTGGGAAGTGATGAAGATCATCGTCGAGCCCTCGGGGGCTGCGGCCTACGCGGCCGTCGCCGCCGGGCGCCTCGAGGTGCGCGGTCTGCGTGTGGGCGTGGTGCTGAGCGGCGGGAACCTCGACCTCGAGTCCCTCCCCTGGATCAAACCCGCTCGAGAATGACCGCGATCCCCTGGCCGACGCCGATGCACATGGTGCAGAGCGCGTAGCGGCCGCGCGTCGCCGTGAGCTGACTCACCGCCGTGGTGGCGAGGCGCGCTCCCGACATGCCGAGCGGGTGACCGAGCGCGATGGCGCCGCCGTTCGGGTTCACGTGCGGCGCGTCGTCGGCAAGGGCGAGCTCGCGCAGCACGGCGAGCGCCTGCGATGCGAAGGCCTCGTTGAGCTCGATCGCGTCCATCTGCCCGATGGCGAGGCGCGAGCGCTCGAGCACCTTGGCAGCCGCGGGCGCCGGGCCCATCCCCATGAGGCGCGGCGCGACGCCGGCGGTGGCCGCCGCCACGATGCGCGCGCGCGGCGTGAGCCCGTGGCGCCGCGCGGCTTCCTCAGAGGCGATGAGCAGCGCGCACGCCCCGTCGTTCACCCCCGAGGCGTTGCCCGCCGTGACCGTGCCGCCGGAGCGGAACGGGGTCGGGAGCGAGGCGAGCTGCTCGAGCGTCGTCTCCGGGCGCGGGTGCTCGTCGCGCTCGACCACCAGGGGCTTGCCTTTGCGCTGCGGGATCTCGACCGCAATCAGCTCGGCGGCAAAGAAACCGCGCGCGTAAGCGGCGCCCGCACGCTGCTGGCTGCGCAGCGCGAAGGCGTCCTGATCGGCGCGCGAGATGCGGTACTCGGCCGCCACGTTCTCGCCGGTCTCGGGCATCGAGTCGGTGCCGTAGCGCTCGCGGATGCGCGGGTTGACGAAACGCCAGCCGATGGTGGTGTCGTAGATCTCGGCATTGCGGGAGAACGGCGCTGGCGCCTTCGGCAGCACGAAGGGCGCGCGCGACATCGATTCGACGCCGCCGGCGACGACCAGCTGCGCCTCGCCGAGGCGCACGGTGCGCGCCGCGATCGCCACCGCATCGAGGCCCGAGCCGCACAGGCGGTTCACCGTGGCGCCCGGCACCGACACCGGCAGCCCCGCGAGCAGCGCCGCCATGCGCGCCACATTGCGGTTGTCCTCGCCGGCCTGATTGGCGCAGCCGAGCAGCACCTCGTCGACCCCGTGCGGATCGAGCGCCGCGTTGCGTTTCAGGAGCGCCGCGATCGGCAGCGCCGCGAGGTCGTCGGTACGCACCGCCGCGAGCGCGCCGCCGTAGCGGCCGATCGGGGTGCGCACGGCATCGCAGATGAAGGCCTCGCTCATCGGCGCATCATATCGCCTCCTGCGGCGTACCGGCGGCTGCGCCGGTACAGTGCGCGGCGCGTGCAACGGGCGCGTATCTGCCGCGCGGCGCGCTCACTGCGCGAAGCTCGCGTGCCATGATCGACCCGCTGCCGTTCGCCACCTACTCCTGGGTCATGTGGCTCACCCCCGGGCCCAACAACGTCATGCTGACCGCCTCGGGCGCCAACTTCGGCTTCCGGCGCACGCTGCCGCACATGCTCGGTATCTGCGCGGGCTTCGCGCTGCAGCTGCTCGCGGTGTGCGCCGGCCTCGGCGCGATCTTCAGCCGCTGGCCGCACCTGCAGGATGGCCTGCGCTGGCTCGGCGCCGCCTATCTCGTCTGGCTCGGCTGGCGGCTGCTGCGGCCCGCGCAGGCGCAGGCGCGGCACGCGCCCCGGCCGCTCACCCTGCTCGAGGCGGCGGCCTTCCAGTTCCTGAATCCCAAGGCGTGGGTAATGAACCTGACCGCCGCGACGCTCTTTCTGCCGCGCGAGCTCGCCCCGGCCGCGGCCGCCGCCTACATGCTCGTCTGGGGAGTGCTGATTCCCGCGCCCTGCGTGCTGGTGTGGGCGCTGTTCGGCACCTCGCTGCGGACGGTGCTGGCGCGCCGCCGCGGCCGCCTGGCGTTCAATGCCGCGATGGCCCTTGCGCTCGGCGCGACCGCGGTCATGATGGTCAGGTAAGAGACGCCCATGTTCGAGCTGTCGCGCGAGTCATCCGTCCCCCTGGTCGACCAGATCTGCGAGCGCATCGGCGAGCTGGTGCGCGCCGGGCAGCTGCCGACCGGCACGCGGCTGCCCTCGATCCGCAAGCTCGCGCGTCTGATCGGCGCCAGCGCCTTCACGGTGGTCGACGCCTATGACCGCCTGGTGGCGCGCGGACTCATCGAATCGCGCGCCGGACGCGGCTTCTTCGTCGCGCAGCGGCGCATCATCGCGCCGCTGGTCGCCGTGGAGGCGACCCCCGAGTCCGCCAACGACGCCGTGGCGCTCGCGAGCTTCTGCATGGCCCATAAGAGCGACATCGTGGCCGCGGGCTCGGGCTTCCTGCCGCAGAACTGGCTGCTCGAGGCCGGCTCCGGCGGCGTGCTGACGCGCCTGCTGCGCGCGCGGCGCACCCAGCCGTGGCTCCCCTGCCCGCCGCAGGGGCTGCCGGAGCTGCGCGAGCAGATCGCCGCGCGGCTGGTGCAGCACGGGATCGCCGCGGGCGCCGGCAACATCGCGACCACCTTCGGCGCGAGCCAGGCCTTCGACCTGCTGGCGCGCATCCTGTTCGCACCCGGGGATCCGGTGCTGGTGGAGGATCCCGGCTACTTCGTGCTGTTCGAGCAGCTGCGCGCCCATCACGTGCGCTTGATCCCCGTGCCGCGCCGCGCCGACGGGCCCGACCTCGAGGCGCTCGAGGCCGCCTGCCGCGCACACCGGCCGCGCGCCTTCTTCATGCAGACGCTGCTGCACAACCCGACCGGCTCGAGCACCGACCCGGCGCACTGCCACCGGATCCTGTCGCTCGCGGAGCAGTTCGGCTTCGCGGTGATCGAGGACGATGTCTACGGAGATCTGTACGAGGGTCCGGCGGTGCGCCTCGCGCAGATCGACGGCCTGCGCCACGTGATCTATGTCGCGAGCTTCACCAAGCTCATCGGCCCGGCGCTGCGCGTCGGCTACGTCGCGGCCGACACGCAGCTCATCGCGCAGCTCATCGAGCGCAAGGTGCTGTCGGTGCTGTCGGGCTCGACGCTGCTCGAGTCCTTCGTCTCGGAGGTGCTCGACGGCGGCCGCTACAAGCGCCATGTGGAGCACACGCGCGTGCGCCTGGCGCGCATGCGGCGCGACGCGCGTGCGGCGCTCGAATCCGCCGGCATCGGGTTCGAGCCGGCGCCCGGCGACGGCATGTTCCTCTGGGGCCGCGTCCCGGATGCGGCGCCGGTCGAGGAGCTGGTGCGGCACGCCCGCAGCCGCTCGATCCTGCTGGCGCGCGGATCGCTCTTCTCGTCAGCCGGCAACTGCCGGCAGTGGCTGCGCTTCAACGTCACGCAGAGCGCCTGCCCGCCGCTGGTCGAATTCCTGCGCGAGTCGCTGCGCGCGGCGGCCTGAGGCCGCGCGGCGTGCGCTGCGTACCGCGCGCGCCGCCGCCCCGGTAGACTTGGGTGTCATGTTCCCGTCGATACCGCCCGCCACCCGGGCCCTCATCCTCATCAACATCGGCGTCTTCCTGCTGCAGCAGGTCGCCGGACCGCCGATTGCGACGCTGTTCGCGCTCTGGCCGCTCGGCAGCGCCGAGTTCGAGCCCTGGCAGCTCATCACCTACGCCTTTCTGCACGGCAACCTGGCGCACATCTTCTTCAACATGTTCGCGCTCTTCATGTTCGGCCGCGCACTCGAGGCGTACTGGGGCGGGCGCCGCCTGGTGGTGTTCTACCTGGTGTGCGTGCTGACGGCGGCGCTCACGCAGCTCGCCGCGCAGCGCGGCGCGGGCGTCAACGAGGAAGTGATCGGCGCCTCCGGCGGGGTGTTCGGGATCCTCCTCGCCTTCGCCTGGTACTTCCCGCGCCAGCGCATCATCCTGCTGTTTCCGCCGATCCCGATGCCGGCCTGGCTGTTCGTGACGCTCTACGGATTACTGGAGCTGTTCTTCGGGGTGACGGGCACCGAGGCGGGAGTCGCGCACTTTGCGCATCTCGGCGGCATGGCGGGCGGAGCGCTCTGCATACTGTACTGGCGGCTGCGCCACCGCTTCGAGTACCACTGAGAGTCGAGACGCACCGGGCCGCGGCGCGTGCCGCAGGCGTCGCAGAGCAGCGCGCCGCCGTAGCGGCCGCGTCCGAACACCCGCCCGTCGGGGAGGCGCACCCAGTTGCCGCCGCCCCCGACGTGGGCGTCGGCGAGCCGCACGTGCAGCGCGCACGCCGGATTGGCGCAGAACGGCGCGCCGCGCTCGAGCTCGTCGCCGGCGCCCGGCACATCCCCGGCGCCGCGCGCGAGGGCGACGACCCGGCCGGGAGTCCGGCTCCGCGACTGCATCTGCGGCTCCTCGTTGCGGCTTTCAGGCCCCGGCGCGGAGTGTCTCCGGGCCCCTTGACGCGCAGATGACGCGTCCGTGGCGGATCGATGACCCGGCCGGGCGGGGAGTAACATCGAAATAACATGAGATTCTCGCCATAACTCTATGCTTTAGAATCGTAATACATTGTGATTGGCGCGCGGGAGTGGGGACATTGGAAATCCGGCGCGGCTCCCGTCACAATCGCGCGCGAAAAAAATGCCGCGGAACTTTCCCGGGAAGCCTCTCCTCTAGACCGCATCCGACATGATCAAGACCGAACATCTCACCAAGCGCTACGGCGCACTGACGGCCGCCGATGACGTGACCTTCGAGGTAGGACCCGGCGAAGTCCTGGGCTTCCTCGGGCCCAACGGCGCCGGCAAGACCACGACCATGCGCATGCTGGCCGGCTTCGTGACGCCGACCTCGGGGACCGGCAGCATCTGCGGACACGATATCGGCAGCGACACGCTCGCGGCCAAATCCGCCCTCGGCTATCTCCCGGAAGGAGCGCCGCTCTACGGCGAGATGACCGTACGCGGCTTCCTCGCCTTCATCGCGGATCTGCGGGCGCTCGAGGGCGAGCGCCGCCGCGCGCGGCTCGCCCACGTCATCGAGCACCTGCAGCTCGGCGGCGTGCTGGACCAGACGATCGAGACGCTGTCGAAGGGGTTCCGGCGGCGCGTCGGACTTGCGCAGGCGATCGTGCACGACCCGCCGGTGCTCATTCTCGACGAGCCCACCGACGGGCTCGATCCCAACCAGAAGCACGAGGTGCGCGCCCTCATCAACGACATGGCGCGCGACAAGATCATCGTCATCTCCACCCACATCCTCGAGGAGGTCGACGCCGTGTGCACGCGCGCGATCGTCATCGCCCGCGGCCGCATCGTCGCGGACGACACGCCCGCCGGCCTCGCGGCCCGCTCGCGCTATCACAACGCCGTGTCGATGCAGCTCGAGGACCCGGCGCAGCTCGGCGCGGCGCGCGCCGCGGTCGCCGCACTCCCGGCGGTGGCCGATCTCGAGGTGAACGAGCGCGACGCGCGCCTCACGGCCCTACCCAGGGCCGGCGCCACCATCCTGCCGGCGCTCTCCGAGCTGGCCGCGCGCCAGGGGCTCAAGCTGAAGGAGCTGCATCTCGAGTCCGGCCGCCTCGACGAAGTGTTTCGCACCATCACCGCCTGAGTACACTGAAGCACATGCGCAACGTGGGCATCATCATGCGCCGCGAGCTCGCGAGTTACTTCGCGACGCCGCTGGCGTACGTTTTCATACTCATCTTTCTCGTGCTGGCCAACGCCTTCACGTTCTATCTGGGCGGCTTCTACGAGCGCGGCCAGGCCGACCTCGAGCCGTTCTTCACCTTCCATCCGTGGCTGTACCTGTTCCTGATCCCGGCGGTGTCGATGAAGCTGTGGGCCGAAGAGCGCAAGAGCGGCAGCATCGAGCTGCTCATGACGCAGCCGGTGACGCTGCGCGAGGCGGTGACGGCCAAGTTCCTGGCCGCGTGGATCTTCACGGCGCTCGCGCTGTTCCTCACCTTCCCGCTGTGGATCACGGTCAACTTTCTCGGCCACCCCGACAACGGCGCGATCCTGGCCGCCTATCTCGGCAGCCTCCTGCTCGCCGGCGGCTTCCTCGCGATCGGCTCGTGCATGTCGGCGCTCACCCGCAGCCAGGTGGTGGCGTTCATCCTCGGCGTCGTGGCCTGCTTCCTGTTCCTGCTGGCCGGCTTCCCGCTGGTGCTGGACGTATTCCGCAGCTGGGCACCGCAGGCACTCACCGATGCCATCGCCTCGCTGTCCTTCCTCACCCATTTCCAGGCGATCGAGAAGGGAGTGATCGACGTGCGCGACCTGCTGTACTTCGCGATGCTGATCGGTTTCTTCCTGCTGGCGACCGGCATCGCGCTCGGGCTGCGCAAGGCGGACTAGCACCATGACGAAACGCTCGACCCTGGGCGGCGCAACCCTGCTGGCGCTGGCGCTGCTGTTCATCGGACTCACGGTGCTGTTCAACTTCGCGCTGCGCGGCTGGCGCATCGACCTCACGCAGAACCACCTCTACACCACCGCGCCCGGCACCGGGCGCATCCTCAAGAGCATCCACGAGCCGATCAATCTCTACTTCTTCTTCTCGGAGAAGACCGCCGGGCAGCTGCCGCAGCTCAAGACCTACGGCGTGCGGGTGCGCGAGTTCCTCGAGGAGCTCGCGGCGCGCTCCAACGGCATGCTGCGCCTGCACGTGGTCGACCCGCAGCCGTTCTCCGAGGACGAGGACCGCGCTTCCGAGCTCGGGGTGCGCGGCGTGCCCGTCGGAGCCACGGGCGGGCAGCTGTACTTCGGCCTCGCCGGAACCAACTCCACCGACGGCAAAGCGGCCATCGAATTCTTCGATCCCAACAAGGAGCAGTTCCTCGAGTACGACGTGATGCGGCTCGTCTATCAGCTCGCCAACCCGAAGAAGCCGGTGGTCGCCTGGCTGTCGACGCTGCCGATGGGTCCGGGCTTCGACCCGCGCACCGGCCAGATGCGCGAGCCGTGGGTGATCTACGGGCAGGCGGAGCAGCTGTTCGACATACGGCCGCTCGAACCGACCGCCACCAGGATCGACCCGGACGTGAACGTGCTGGTGCTGGTGCATCCGAAGAACCTGTCGCCGGCGACCCAGTTCGCGATCGACCAGTACGCGCTCGGGGGCGGCCACATCCTCGCGTTCGTCGACCCGCTGTCCGAGGCCGACTCCGCGGGCAGCGACCCGCAGAACCCGATGGCGGCCATGGCAGCCGACAAGTCCTCGCACCTCGGGGAGCTGCTCACGGCCTGGGGCGTCAAGTTCGACGCCGCGCAGGTGGTGGCCGACCGCGGCCACGCGCTCTCGGTCTCCATGCACCAGGGTGAGCCGCCGGTCGAGCACCTCGGGGTGCTCGGCCTCGACAAGTCGAGCGTTGCCTCCGACGACGTGATCACCGCCGGACTCTCCAACGTCAACGTCGCGGTTGCCGGCCATCTCGAGCCCATCAAGGGCGCGGCCGTGAAATTCGAGCCGCTGCTCGAGTCGAGCACCGACGCGGAGCTGCTGCCGGTCGAGCGTTTCCGCATGCTGTTCGATCCGGCGACGCTCCGCGAGGGCTTCAAGCCGACGGGCGTGCGCTACACGATCGCCGCGCGCGTCACGGGCGATGCGCACACGGCCTTTCCCGCGGGCGCGCCCGCGGGCGTGACGCTGCCGGCCGGCACCGCGCCGCTCAAGGCTTCCGTCCATCCGCTGAGTCTCGTGGTTGTCGCCGACACCGACCTGCTGGCCGACTATCTGTGGGTGCACCAGCAGGACTTTTTCGGGCAGCGCCTGGCGCAGGCCTGGGCGAGCAACGGCGACCTGGTGCTCAACGCTCTCGACAATCTCGCCGGCAGCGACGATCTCATCAGCGTGCGCGGCCGCGCGACCTTCACGCGCCCCTTCGAGCGCGTCGAGAAGCTGCGGCGCGCCGCCGACGACCGCTTCCGCGACAAGGAGCAGGAGCTCGAGCACCAGCTGCAGGCCACCGAGCAGAAGCTGAGCGCGCTCGAGTCCAAGGGCGGCCGCGGCGGTGATCAGAGCTCGCTCATCGTCACGCCGCAGGAGCAGGAGGAGATCGAGCACTTCGGGCAGGAGAAGATACGCATCCGCAAGGAGCTGCGCGCGGTGCGCGCCGGGCTCGATGCCGATATCTCGAGGCTCGGCATGGAAATCAAGATCGTGGACATCATCGTCATCCCGGCGGCGTTCGCGCTGCTGGCGCTCGGCTTCGCGGCCTGGCGGCGCCGCTCGCGCACCCGGCGGCCCGCGGAGCAGCGGCCATGACGCCGCGCCGCGTCGCGCTGCTGCTCGGCTGCGGGCTGGTGCTGATCGCCTTCGCGATCTGGCTGTCCTCACGGCGGCATCTCGAGCACGCGACGCTCGCCGGGGACCTGGTGCTGCCGGGCTTCGAGCAGGCCATCAACACGGTGAGCGAGGTCGACCTGCGCCGCGGCGACGGCACCCACACGACTCTCAAGAAGGCCTCGGTGGGCTGGCTGGTGGGCGAGCGCGACTGGGCCGCCGAGCCCGGCAAGGTGCGCAAGCTCCTGCTCGATCTCGGCGCGCTCAACGTGGTCGAGGAGAAGACCCGCCTGCCGGCGAACTACCCGCAGCTCGGCGTCGAGGACGTGAGCACGCCGAAGGCCACCGGCACGCAGATCGACGTCGTCACGCCCGGCCGTACCTTCGCGCTCATCGTCGGCAAGACCTCGAGCGCCAAGTCCGGCTACGTGCGCGTCGCGGGCAGCGCGGCGAGCTTCCTCGCGGCACCGCTCCTCACGCCCGATGCGGATCCGAAGAGCTGGCTCGAGCGCTCGCTCGTCGATCTGCCCGAGACGCGCATCCGGCAGATCGACGAGAAGCCCGCCGACGGGGCGGCGTTCAGCGCCACGCGCAACAGGAAGGAGCAGCCCGACTTCACCGTGGCGCCCATACCCAAGGGGCGGCTCCTGACCAGCCCCGGCGCCGCGGACTCGATTGCGTCGTCCCTGAGCGCGCTCACGCTCGAGGATGTGCAGAAGGCCGCCGCTCCCGCCGGCGCCAGGCTTGCGCGGGCCGTCTTCCGCACCTTCGACGGCCTCGAGCTCGAGGTCACGGGCCGCAAGGACGGCACCCGCTCGCTCATCGCGCTCGCGGCCCGCGCGACAGCCAAGGACGCCGAGGCGGAAGCGCACGCGCTCGACACGCGCCTCGCCGGCTGGGAGTTCGTGATTCCCGACTACAAGTACGGCGCGATCTTCCGCACGCTCGAGGATCTGCTGCAGCCGAAGCCCGAGAAGCCCGCGCCGAAGAAGCCCCCTGCCAGGTCGCCGGGAGCCATCAAAGCTCCGGCGCCTGCCACGCCGCACTGAGCCTCTGCCGCGCGGGACGGACCACCGTGCGCTCAGGCCTTCACCTGGGCGAGGATCCCGGGCGGCTCGAAGGGCGCTTTGTTGCGCTGCAACATTACGCCTCCTGCCCGCAGCGGGCGTAGAATTTTCCCGCGCCGCTGCGCTCGCGGGAATCATTCCGGAGCGCCCACGCCGCGCGGCGCGCTCGAGGAGGGACCATGAGCGCCGTCATTCTCGCCGTGTTCGATGAATACTCGGCCGCAGACCGCGTCCGCACGCGCCTCGTGAGCGACGGCTTCCCCACGGATCGCGTCGAGCTCACCGCGTCCTGCGAGCCCGGCCGCGCGGGACTCGAGCCGGCGAGGTCGGCGCATGACAGGTTCGTGCAGTACTTCCGCACGCTGCTGAGCCAGGAGGACGAACGCCCGTTCGTCGAGGGCCTGGCGGAACGGGTCGATGGGGGCGCCGCCACCATCACCGTGCATCCGCGCGGCGCCATCGAGACCGAGCGCGCCGCCGAGATCCTCGAGGGCGAAGGTGCGGTGGAGGTCGTCGGGCACGATCTCGAGAAGCAGCCCTTCGAGCACGCCGCCTCGCGCGGCGAAGGGTACTGGGTGCGGCACTTCATGCTCGACAACCCGACCGGCGCCGACTGCATCTACTGCCGGCTGTTCCCGGGCCACAAGCACTGAGCCGCCGACACCGCTCGGCGTCGCCGGAGCCCCCGCCGGCAGGCAGGAGCCTGCGCCCCACGCACTTTCGCCACGCAGCGAGTGATAACGTGGCCGCATGACACACGCCGTGTATGCCGGCGGCTGCCTGTGCGGCGCCGTGCGCTGTGAAATCACCGGGTCGGTCAGCAACCCGTGCGTCTGCCACTGCGCGAGCTGCCGCCGTGCGGCCGGTACGACCGCCTAACGCGTTTTTGCCAGAAGTCCCAGCGACACGGCGGCGAGCAGCGCCGTCGGCAGCCAGGCGAGCACCACCGGGTTCAGCGCGAACACCGCCGTGCCGCTCTCGATCAGGCGCTGCATCAGAAAGAAGGCGATGCCGAGCACCATGCCGAGCAGCATGCGTGTGCCCGATCCGGTGGAGCGCAGCGGACCGAGGGCGAACGGAATCGCGAGCAGCGCGCAGAACGCCACGGCCACGGTGCGCGCGATGCGCGACCAGAACGCGAACACATACTCGCGCGCATCGAGCGCGTTGCTGCGGTAGTGGCTGATCAAGCGCCACAAGGCGCCGATCGTGAGCTGGTCCGGATCCTGGACGGCGAGGCCGAGAAAGCCGGCGGTGACGTTCGATTCGATGATGCGCTCGGCGGGCGGCGTGGCGCTCACGGTATCGTCGGAGAAGCGCGATTCCGCATAGTCGGTGAGCAGCCACTTCTTGTTTGAGCCGGCGGTGGCGCGGCGCGCGCGGCCCAGCGCGAGCAGCTGGTGCTGCGGCGACAGCTCGAAGATCTGCATGCCGCCGAACTGGCGCTCGCCGGACTGGCCGGCGACGTTGAGAATCAGGTCGCCATCGCGCACCCAGGCGCCGCTGCCGGTGCCGAAGCTCACGTTGTTCAGTTTGCTGAACGCCTTGTGCTCGCGGGCCACCTGCTGCAGCGGCGGACCGAGAAACTCCCCGAGCACCAGCTCCACCCCGATGAGCAGCCCCGCCGCGATCAGAGTCGTGCTGGCGAGGCGCGCCACCGACACGCCGGTCGCGCGCACCACGGTGAGCTCGCTGCCGCGGGCCAGGCCACCCAGGCCGAGCAGCGCGCCGATGAGCACCGTGATCGGCAGCAGCTCGTAGGCCTGCTGCGGGAGGTTCAGCAGCGTGTACCAGAGCGCGCCCCACACGGTGTAGTGGCCGATGCCGATGTCGTCCTGCTGGTCGATGAGCACCCACAGTCCCCCGAGCATCAGGAACACGATCATCACCAGCAGCACCGAGCTCAGGATGGTACGCACCACGTAGCGGTCGAGTATGCTCACAGGCGCCGCACCCGGTAACGCAGGCGGTTCATGAGGCCGGGGCCGACGATGATCGCGAGCGCCAGCAGTCCCACGACCGCGTGCGTCCACCACAGGCCGAGCGCCACCGGCATGCTGCCCCGGCCGATCCACACCTTGCCGGCCGACACGAGATTGAGATAGATGAAGTAGATCACCACCGCGAGCCAGACGCGCGCGTAACGCCCCTGGCGGGGCTTCAGGCGCGCGAGCGGCACGCCGAGCAGCGCCAGCACCAGGCACGTGAGCGGCATCGCGATGCGCCACTGCAGCTCCGCCTGCTCGGGGAGCGCCCGCGAGCCGATGAGCTGCGCCGTCGGGCGTGCCTCGAGCGCGGTGACGACGTCGCTCGACTGCGGCATGCGCATCGGCACGACATGCTCGGCGAAGCGCAGCATGCGGAACTGCGCGCTGCCGGGCACGCCCTCGAAGCGCTCGCCGTCGTAGAGGGTGAGAATGTGCGTCTGCCCGTCGGGCGTGACTTCACGGCGCGCGCGCTGCGCGAGCGCGACCTCGACCACCGGCCCGCGGTTGCGCTCGACGAATACGTTGCTCAGCGTGCCGTCCGCATTGACCTCCTGGGCGTACACCACGGCTCTGCCGCCGCCGAAGCTGCGGAATTTGCCCGGCGCGATCGGCGCGAACTGTCCGGCGCGCAGCGCCTCGTTGCGCAGGCTGAGCGCGCGCACCGTCGCCGCCGGCGCCAGCACCAGGGTCAGCCAGGCGAGCGCCGCGGTGAGCAGCGCCGCAAGCAGCGCCACCGGCAGATAGACGTTCGCAGGACCCGCCCCGCAGGCGAGCGCCGCCGCCATCTCGCTGTCGTGATAGAGCCGCCCGAACGCCAGCACCACCCCGAGCAGCAGGCCCACCGGCAGCAGAACCCACAGATACTGCAGCGCCCCGAGGCCGATCAGCTCGAGCACGACGCTCTGCGGGTACTGGTTGGCCGCGGCGCGCTCGAGCACCCCGACCACCTGATTGGCGAACAGGATCACCAGCAGCACGGCGGTCACCACCAGCCACGCCGCCGCAACTTCCTTCAGAACGTAACGTCCGAGAATGGTCCCCAATGGCGCTCCGTACGCTCGATGCCGGAAACCCGGCAGGCTCTTGGGTTAAACTGGCCGCCGCTTACACCCCGTCGCAGCACATCGCGCGCTGAACAACACAAACGGGAGCGAAAGCGCTTAAGAGCCGCGAATAAGGTAAATCAGACGCTCGCAAGCCTCAACGGCAAGGGGATAGCGGATGGAATTCGGAGTTTGGACTAAGGGGCTCCCGACGCTCGCGGTCGACTGCCTGGTCGTGGGCGTATTCGAGGAGAGCGAGCTCGGGGCCGAGGCGCGCGCCGTGGACGCGGCCTGCGGCGGACGGTTGCAGCGCCTGCTGACGCGCGGGGATTTCACCGGCCGTGCCGGCGAGACGCTGCTCATCACCGAGGTCACGGAGCTCGCGGCGCGGCGCGTGCTGCTGGTCGGTCTCGGCCCGCGCGCCCAGCTCTCGCGCCGCAGCTGGCGGCGCGCCTGGGCCGGCGCGGTTGCGGCCCTCGGCCGCACCCGCATCGCGAGCGTCGCGCTCGCGCTCGACCGCCCCGCGGCGCGCGAGCTCGACGACTACTACTTCGGCCGCGCGGTCGCGGAGGTTGCCGGCGCCGCGCTCTACCGCATCAACGACCTGAAGACCGGCAAGAAGCCGCCCGCGGCGGCGCTCAAGAAGGTGCTCGCCGGTCCCGTGCGCAAGGCCGACGCCGCCGCGCGCGGCTTCAGGCACGGCGCCGCGATCGCCGCCGCCGCCGCCGTGCAGCGCGACCTCGCCAACCTGCCGGCGAACGTCTGCACGCCGACCTTTCTCGCCGAGGAGGCGCGCGCCCTCGCCCGGCGGCAGAAGTCGCTCACGGCGAAGGTGCTCGACGAGGCGGCGATCCGCCGCGAGAAGATGGGCTGCCTGCTCGCCGTCTCGCAGGGGAGCCGCCAGCCGCCGCGCTTCATCGTGCTCGAGTACCGCGGCGGCAAGTCGGCGCCGCCGCCGGTGGTGCTGGTGGGCAAGGGCGTGACCTTCGACACCGGCGGCATCTCGCTCAAGGATCCGCCGGGCATGGACGAGATGAAATTCGACATGAGCGGCGCGGCCGCGGTGATCGCCTGCCTGACGCTGGCGGCGGAGCTGCGCCTGCCGCTGCACGTCGTGGGGCTGATCGCGGCAGTGGAGAACATGCCGGACGGCAAGGCGGTCAAGCCCGGCGACATCGCCACCAGCGCCTCGGGGCAGACGGTCGAGATCCTCAACACCGACGCCGAGGGGCGGTTGATCCTGTGCGACGCGCTGCACTACGCGCGGCGTTTCCGCCCGGCCGCCGTGGTCGACATCGCCACGCTCACCGGCGCCTGCGTGATCGCGCTCGGCCACCATCACTCGGGCCTCATGGGCAACGACGAGGCGCTCGTCAGGCAGCTGCTGGACGCCGGGGTGCGTGCCGAGGACCGCTGCTGGCAGCTGCCGCTCACCGAGGAATATTTCGACCAGCTCAAGAGCAACTTCGCCGACTTCGCCAACGTCGGCGGCCGCGACGGCGGCGCGATCACCGCGGCGAGCTTCCTCGGCAAGTTCACCCAGGGAATGCCCTGGGCGCACCTGGACGTCGCCGGCACCGCCTACCAGGGCGGCGCACAGAAAGGCAGCACGGGGAGGCCGACGCCGCTGCTCGCCGATTTCCTCATCCGGCGCGCCGAGCGCTGAGGCCGCGCCCCGCGGCCACCGTCGCGGCGCACGCCTCCGCGGTGCGCCCCGCTGCGGCGTGAGAGGCGGCCGCTGCAGCTATAATCGATTGAATGGATAAGGTCTACGCGCCGCAGGACATCGAGCGGCGCATCTACGAGCGGTGGGAGTCCCACGGCTGGTTCGCACCGCGCGGGCGCGGTGCGCCCTACTGCATCATGATCCCGCCGCCCAACGTGACCGGAACGCTGCACATGGGGCACGCGTTCCAGCACACGCTGATGGACGCCCTGACGCGTTATCACCGCATGTGCGGCGAGGACGCGCTCTGGCAACCGGGCACCGACCACGCCGGCATCGCCACGCAGATGGTGGTGGAACGGCAGCTCGACGCCGAGGGACGCCGCCGCACCGACCTCGGGCGCGAGGCGTTCATCGCGCGCGTATGGCAGTGGCGCGAGCAGTCGGGCGGCACCATCGCCGCGCAGATGCGCCGCCTCGGCGACTCGGTCGACTGGTCGCGCGACCGCTTCACCATGGATCCGGGGCTGACGCGCGCGGTGGTCGAGGTGTTCGTCCGGCTGCACGAGGAAGGCCTCATCTATCGCGGCAAGCGCCTGGTCAACTGGGATCCGGTGCTGCTCACGGCGCTCTCCGACCTCGAGGTGCAGTCGCAGGAGGAGGAAGGCCAGCTCTGGCACCTGCGCTACCCGCTCGAGGACGGCAGCGGCCACGTGGTGGTCGCGACCACGCGCCCGGAGACCATGCTGGGAGACGTCGCGGTCGCGGTGCACCCCGACGACGAGCGCTATCGGCACCTGGTGGGGCGCAAGGTCCTGCTGCCGCTCGCCGGACGTGCGATTCCGCTGATCGCCGACTTCTACGTCGATCCGAACTTCGGCTCGGGCTGCGTCAAGATCACCCCGGCGCACGACTTCAACGACTACGAGGTCGGCGAGCGGCACGGCCTGCCGCTCGTCAACATCTTCACCGAGCGCGCCGCCCTCAACGATGCGGTGCCGGAGCGGCTGCGCGGTCTCGACCGCTTCGAGGCGCGCAAGCGCGTCGTGGCGGAGCTCGAGGCCGCCGGCCTCGTCAAGGGCGTCGAGAAGCACAAGCTCGTGATCCCGCGCGGCGACCGCAGCGGCGCGGTGCTCGAGCCCTGGCTCACCGATCAGTGGTACGTGAAGATCGCGCCGCTCGCGCGCGAGGCGCTCGCCGCGGTCGAGGACGGCCGCACGCGCTTCGTGCCGGAGAGCTGGACGCGCACCTACTTCGAGTGGATGCGCAACATCAGGGACTGGTGCATCAGCCGCCAGCTGTGGTGGGGACATCGCATCCCGGCCTGGTACGACGGCGCGGGCCGGGTGTACGTGGGGCGCGACGAGGCGGAGGTGCGCAGGCGCCACGGGCTCGACGCGCGGGTTTCCCTGCGCCAGGACGAGGACGTGCTCGACACCTGGTTCTCATCGGCCCTGTGGCCCTTCTCGACGCTCGGCTGGCCCGAGGAGACGGAGGCGCTGCGGCGCTACTACCCCGGCGCCGTGCTCGTGACCGGCTTCGACATCATCTTCTTCTGGGTCGCGCGCATGATGATGATGGGGCTGAAGTTCATGGGGAAGGTGCCGTTCCGCGACGTCTACATCACCGGCCTCATCCGCGACGAGCACGGCGACAAGATGTCGAAGTCGAAGGGCAACGTGATCGACCCCCTCGACATCGTCGACGGCATCGCGCTCGAAGCCCTGGTGGCCAAGCGCACCAGCGGGCTCATGAGACCGAAGCTCGCCGGCGCCATCGAGAAGGCGACGCGCCGCCAGTACCCGGACGGGATCGCAGCGCACGGCACCGATGCGCTGCGCTTCACCTTCGCCGCGCTCGCTTCCCCGAGCCGCGACCTGCGCTTCGATCTCGGCCGCGTGGGCGGCTACCGCAACTTCTGCAACAAGCTGTGGAACGCGGCGCGCTTCGTCACGCTCGCGGTCGGCGAGCAGCCGCCCGCGCCGGCAGGCGCGGGCGCCGAGCTGTCGGTGGCCGACCGCTGGATCCGCGCGCGCTTCGGCCGGATGCTGGCCACGGTCGCGCAGGCGCTGCGCGACTACCGCTTCGACTTTGCCGCCTCGGCGCTCTACGAGTTCACCTGGTACGACTTCTGCGACTGGTACCTCGAGCTCACCAAGCCGGTGCTGCAGTCGCCCGCGTCCCCGGCCGCCGCCCGCGAAGGCACGCGCCGGACGCTGACCGGCATCCTCGAGGCCTTGCAGCGCGCACTGCATCCCTTCATGCCGTTCATCACCGAGGAGATCTGGCAGCGCGCCGCGCCGCTCGCCGGATGCGCCGGCGAGACCGTCATGCTTCAGCCCTACCCCGCCGCCGCCGAGTATCCGGGCGACGAGGCGGCCGAGCGCGAGACCGCCTGGATCCAGGCGGTGGTGCTCGGCGTGCGCCAGATCCGCGGCGAGATGAACATCAATCCGGCGCGGCGCATTCCGCTGCTGCTGCGCGATGCCAGCCCGCAGGACCGCGACTGGGCGGCACGCCATCGTCCGTACCTCGAGCGCCTGGCGGGGCTCGAGAGCGTCACGGTGCTTCCTGCCGGGGCCACCGCGCCGCAGTCCGCCATCGCGCTCGTCGGCACGCTTGCGCTGCTCGTGCCGATGGCGGGCCTCATCGACGCGCCCGCGGAGATCGAGCGGCTCGCCAAACTGATCGCCAGGACGGAAAAGGATCTGACGGTCGTGCGCGCGCGCCTCGCGAGCGAGAAATTCGTCGCCAACGCACCCGCCGCCGTGGTGGCGGGCGATCGCGCGCGCCTCGCCGAGCTCGAGCGCACCGTGGCCGGGCTCAATGCACAGCTCGAGCGCGTGCGCGGCCTCGCCGATCCGGACGACCCGGCGGCGTCGTGAGCACGGTCAGCGCTCCGCTCCCCGACTCCTCGGCGCTGCGCGACGTCCTCGCCACGCTCGAGACCATCATCCTCGGCAAGCCGCGGCAGATCCGGCTGTGCGTCGCATGTCTCCTGGCGCGCGGCCACCTGCTGATCGAGGACGTGCCCGGCGTCGGCAAGACGACGCTCGCACATGCGCTCGCCCACGTCCTCGGGCTCGCGTGGCAGCGCGTGCAGTTCACGAGCGACCTTTTGCCGGCCGACATCATCGGCGTATCGATCTTCGATCGCGCGCACCAGCGCTTCGAGTTCCGCCGCGGACCGATCTTCACGCAGCTGCTGCTCGCGGACGAGGTCAACCGCGCGAGCCCGCGTACGCAGAGCGCACTGCTCGAGGCGATGGAGGAGCGGCAGGTGAGCGCCGACGGCACCACCTACCGCCTGCCGGAGGTGTTCTTCGTGGTCGCGACCCAGAACCCGCACGAGCAGCTCGGCACCTTCGCCCTGCCCGAGTCGCAGCTCGACCGCTTCCTCATGCGCGTGACGCTCGGCTATCCGGACGCGGCGCACGAGCGCGAGCTGCTGCGCGGCGGGGAGCGGCGCGACCTGCTGCCGCAGATCCCGCCGGCGCTCGACCCCGCGGGAGTGGTGCGCGTGCAGCGCGAGGTGCGCGCCGTGCACGTGGCGGACGCGCTCCTCGACTACGGCCAGGCGCTGATCGCCTGCACGCGCGAGCGCAGCGATCTGAAGCTCGGTCTCTCGCCGCGCGCCGGCCAGGGGTTGCTGCGCGCGGCCCAATCCTGGGCCTACCTCGCCGGGCGTGCCGCGGTGTTGCCCGAGGACGTGCAGGCGGTGCTCCCCGCGGTGGTCGCGCACCGCCTCGAGCGGCGCGAGCCCGGCGGCAGCGCCGACGGCGAGCTCATCGCCGGCGAGATCCTGCGCACTGTCCCGGTGCCTCTCTGAGCCGACGGCGCGGACTCTCTACGGAGACTCCAAGCGAGGCTCGCCGATGAGAGTACCTTTCGCGGCATTGGCGCGCGCCCGCATGGCCGCCTGGGTGCGGCGCCGCCAGGGAACGGACGCCTTGCCCGTGACGCTCGCGCGCCGGCGCCTCTACATCCTGCCGACGCGCGCCGGCGTGGCCTTCGGATTGCTGTGGATCCTCATGCTGCTCGCCGGGCTCAACTACGGCAACAGTCTCGCGCTCTTCTTCACCTTCCTGCTGGCCGGCTTCGCGCTGGTGGCCATGAACGACTGCCATCGCAACCTCCTCGGCGTCACGCTCGTGTCCGTGAGCGCACCGGCGGTGTTCGCGCGCAGCGCGGGCGCCCTGCAGCTCACGCTCGGGAACCCTGCCGGCCGCGCGCGTCCCGGAGTGCAGGCGGCGCTCGATGACGGGCCGCTCAGCGGGGTCGATCTCGCGCCGCACGGGCGCGGGCGTCTCGAGCTGCCGCTCGTGCCCGCGCGCCGCGGCATCGTGCGCATCGACCGGCTGCGCCTGACGGGCTCGCATCCCTTCGGGCTGTTTCGTACCTGGACCTGGGTGCATCTGCCGATCGAGGTGCTGGTCTATCCCCACCCTTCCGGCCCGCTGCCGCGGCCGATCACGAGTGGGTCTCATCCGGGGCAGAGCTCGCGCGGCGCGACCGGCCTCGACGAGTGGCTGGGCTTGAGGCCCTTTCGCGACGGCGACTCGCCGCGCCAGGTCGACTGGAAGGCGTACGCCCGCGAGGCGCCGCTGCTGGTCAAGGAATACAGCCCCGCAGGATCCGACCTGTGCCTGTTCGATTTCGCGCAGCTGCCGATCCCGGACGTCGAGGCGCGGCTCTCGCAGCTCGCCCGCTGGGTGGTCGACGCCGAGGCGGGCGGCGAGCGCTACGGGCTGACGCTCCCTGATGTCCAGATCGCGCCGAACCGCGGACCCGAGCACCGCCACCGCTGCCTGGCGGCGCTCGCGCTGCATGGAACGGGCGTGTCCGCCGCGTCCGGTGCGCCGCTCACCGCCGCGGCCGCGCTCCATGCCTGAGCGCCCGGACAACCGAGCGCTCTTCTGGGCGATCGCGGCGTTCGCGGGGGGACTCGCGCTCCATCTCGACCGCCTCCCCGCGTGGGTCTCGGCCGCGGCACTCGTGCTGGTGGGGTGGCGCCTCGCTGCCGCGCGGACCCGCGCGCCGCTGCCCGGCCTGATCGTCCGCACGGTGCTGGCCGCGGCAGTCGTGATCGCGGTCCTTGCGCGGTTCCACACCCTGAACGGCCTCGCGGCGGGAACGGCGTTGCTCGTGCTGATGGCGGCGCTCAAGCTTCTCGAGACCTACCGGCGGCGCGATCACCTGGTGCTGGTGGGCGCGGGGCTGTTCCTGCTGCTGGCCGCGTGCCTCGACCGCGAGGGTCTCGTGCGCGCCCCGCTGTATCTCGCGCAGGCCTGGCTCTGTTGTGCGGCGCTCGCGGTAATCGCCTCCGAGGGCCTCCGGGGGCGCGCGGCGCTCGCCCTCGCGGGCCGCACGCTGCTGCTCGCACTGCCGCTCGCGGTGCTGCTGTTCCTGTTCTTCCCGCGCCTCGCGGGCTCCTTCTGGGCGGTGCCGCGCGGGGAGGAGGCCCTCAGCGGTCTCTCCGACACCATGAGCCCGGGCAGCATCGGCAAGCTCACGACGTCTTACGATGTCGCATTCCGCGCGCGCTTCGCAGGCGAGCTGCCGCCGCCCGAGCGGCGCTACTGGCGCGGCCCGGTCCTGCACGACTTTGACGGCTCCACCTGGTCGCGCGGCTACGGCGGCTGGCGCACGGGCCACACCCGGGAGTTCGACGGGCCCGCGTACCGCTACCGCGTCGCGCTCGAGCCGAGCCGGCACCGCTGGTGGTTCGCACTCGACACGCCCGCGGAGTCTCCCGATCCGAACGTGACCCTCACCCACGACTACGAGCTGCTCGCCGCGCGGCCGGTGTCGGATCTGACCAGCTTCGAGGCGCTGTCGTATACGGCCGGGCGCTCGGCCGCGCCCCTCACGGACGGGGAACGCCGCGAGGACACCTTCCTGCCGCGCGGCAATCCGCGCTCGCGCGCGCTCGCGCGCGAGCTGCGCGCGGGCGCTTCCACCGACGCCGCCTTCGTGACGGCCGCACTCGGCTACCTGCGCGGCGGCGGCTTCGTGTACTCGCTCGAGCCCGAGCAGCTCGGCAGCGACGAGATCGATGATCTCCTGTTCCGCACCCGCACCGGGTTCTGCGGCCACTACGCCTCCGCTTTCGCGGTGCTGATGCGCGCGGCGGCCGTCCCCGCGCGGGTCGTGACCGGATATCTCGGCGGGGAATGGAATCCCATCGGCGGCTACCTGGTGGTGCGCCAGTCGGATGCGCACGCCTGGGTCGAGGTGTGGCTCGAGGGCCGCGGCTGGACGCGGGTCGATCCGACCGCGGTCGTCGCGCCCGAGCGGCTCGAGCGCGGGGCGCTCGATCTCCTGCCCGAGGCGATGCCGGCATCGACCCGGCTGCTGCGCGGCGCACCGTGGCTCGTGCATCTGCTGCAGCGCTGGGATGCGGCCAACGCCTGGTGGAACGACCGGGTGGTGAAGTTCGACTATGCGGCTCAGATCGGCGTGCTCGAGCGGCTCGGGATTCGCTCCGCCGACGCCTGGGCGCTCGGCTGGGCGTTCGTGAGCGCGCTCCTCGCGTGGCTCGCGCTCGTCTCCTGGCACATGAGAGGCGCGGCGCGCTGCGCGCGCCCCGACCCGCTGGCGCGGGCCTACGCGCGGCTGTGCCGCAAGCTCGCGCGCACCGGTCTCGTCCGCGCCCCGCACCAGGGGCCGCTCGACTACGCGCAGGCGCTGCGCGGGCGGCACCCGGCGGCGGCCGATGGCGCATACGCCCTGCTCTCGGGGTATGCGCGGCTGCGCTACGGTGCGCCCGAGCCCGCGACGCGCGCGCGCGACATCGAGGAATTCACGCGCGCGGTGCGCCGGCTGCGGGTCGCGATCTAAGACCTGAACCCGATCTTCGCGTGGGTTCCGTCGCAGAAGGGCTTGCTGGCGCTGCCGCCGCAGCGGCACAGCGTTGCGGACCCGACCCGCGCCACCACGCGCCCCGTGCCGCTCACGATCTCGAGATTGCCGCGCACCCGCAGCGGTCCGTTGGGCTGCGGGTCGATCCGCAGCGCCCCGTCGCGCACCGGCAGCATGTCGGTCGTGCCGCCCGGCGGCTCGCCCGTCGCGCTGAAGCCGATCTCGTGGTGCGAGCCATCGCAGTAGGGCTTGTTCTTCGAGGCGCCGCAGCGGCACAGCGTCGCGCGAAAGCCGGCCGGCGCGCCGTCGATCACGAGCTGCGCGCGGAAGGCGTAAGGCCCGGCCTCGCGCACGGTGGCGAGGTTGACCGGCGGCGCGGACTCGTCCGGCCGGCCGTCGAGCCGGCGGTAACGGATGGCCCCCGACGGGCAGGCGTGCGCCACCTCGACGAGGCGCTCGACGGGCATGGCGTCCGGATGGATCCACGGGCCCTTCACGTTGGCGAGAAATACCTGCGGCGCCCAGGTCACGCAGAAGCGCGAATGGATGCAGCGCTTCGCCTCGAAGCTGAGCTCGAGCCTCTCGCCGCTCACCCGCTCGATGCCGTCCGCGACCTGCGCGGCGGACGGGCGAAGCGGACCGGGCGCAGCGGGCGCAGGATCCACCGCGAGCGGCGCGGCCGCCGCCGCGGCCGGGGCCGGATGCGCACCGAGATCGAACCCGCCGCGCGCGCGCTCGGCGAGCGCCGTGAGCTGCGCGGCCGCCGCGGCCGCGCGGGGATCGCCGCTCGCCCGCACGAGCGCCGCGGCCTCGGCGAGCTGCCCGAAGCGCTCGATGAACACGCGCCGCGCCGCCGGTCCCGGCGGCAGCGGGCTCGGGTCCCTCAGGGTGATGAACGTGACGCCGGCGTTGCACTGCGGATTCGAAGGCCCGGCAGGCAGGCGCGCCGCGCGCCCGGCGAGCGGCGCCAGCGCCTGCATCAGGCCGATGGCGAGGTCGACGCTGAGTGACTTCTCCGCGCTCGGTCCCCGCACGCCGTACGCGTAGCCGAGCAGCCGGAGCATGAGCGCGTAGCAGGCGTTGGCGAGGTCGACGGTCGCGAAGGCGTCCGGGTTCTCGAGCCACACCCGCCCCTCCGGGCGCGGCGGCCGGCGCAGGACCGGATTGGTGGCGGCCGGGAAGGCGGGCGCGAAGGCCGGGTTCTTGTCCTTCAGCGCGCGCAGCTCCGCGCGGATGGCGAGGAACTTCTGGTAGTGGGAGTCCGTCGAGTCGCGCGGCGCGCCCTCCCCCTGCTGGACGATCGCGGTAAACGCCGCGAGCGCGGTCTTCAGGCAGATGACCGGCTGGGCGCCGGTGAGATTCACCTCTGCGGGCGAGAGCTGCAGCGCGCGGTCGCCGACGAAAGCGACCGCCTCGCCATAGTGCCGGACGAAGGCCTGCAGCCCCTCGCCGAGCTGCGCATAGAAGTCACCCACGGTGTCGTAGTCGCGGCCCATCGGGGTGAGGTGCGGCCGCTCTGTGCCGCGTACATACGCCCGCTCGCAGGCAAAGCCCGCACCCTCGGGCTCGGCGGAGTCCCGCGGCCGCTCGAGGAACACGAAGTGCTGGAGCGTGTTGGCGTCGAACGGCGCGAGCTTCACCGTGATGCTCGCCGGGAGGAGGCCGGGATCCAGCGGAAAGTTCGTGCGGCCGAAGCGCGGGCTCCCCCCGAGCGCCGAGGTGATGTTCCACACCGCCGCGAGGTGGCCCATCTCCTCGATCGCGACGCCGAGCAGCACCTGGCGCCAGCGCTTGACCGCCGCCGCCTCTTCGGCATTCAGACCCTCGCCCTCGCCGTCCTTCAGGCTGAAGGCCGCGTAGAGGTACGTGCACATGAGGTTGTGCTCGAGCTCGGAAGCCTCGTACAGCCGGTTGATGAGGATCTCGCGCTGCAGGAGCGGGGCGGCGACCGCGGGGACATCGTTCATGGAGCCTCCCTGTCGTGGCGACTATGTCGCACAAAAGGCCGGGCGGCGCCATCCCCCGGAAGGCCCGGCGTGCGGCCGGCGCGGCGCAGCCGGCAAACGACGCTTCTTGCCGGCGGCCACGAAGCCGAAGTCCGCCGAAACTGCCGCGGGCAATTTCCGCCGGATCAACGGCCGTGCTCGCGGGTCTCGTGGAAGGCGATCCCCGGCCAGCGCTCGATCGTCAGCTCGAGGTTGACGCGCGACGGCGCGAGATACACGAGCGCACCGGCGTGATCGAGCGCCAGGTGCTCGTGGGCGCGGGCGCGGAACTCCCCGAGGCGCTGCGCATCGGTGCTGTCGACCCAGCGCGCGGTGTACACCGTGACCGGCTCGAACACGCACTGCACGCCATACTCGTCCGCGAGGCGAAAGGCCACCACTTCGAACTGCAGCTGCCCGACCGCGCCGAGGATCAGCTCGTTGCTGCGCAGCGGCCGGAAGAGCTGCGTCGCCCCCTCCTCGCACAGCTGCGAGAGACCCTTCTGCAGCGCCTTGGCGCGCAGCGGATCCTTGAGCACCGCGCGGCGGAAGATTTCCGGTGCGAAGCTCGGCACGCCGGTGAAGGAGAGCCGCTCGCCCTGGCTGAAGCTGTCGCCGATGTTGATGGTGCCGTAGTTGTGCAGTCCGATGATGTCTCCGGCGCAGGCCTCCTCGGCCTGGGCGCGCTCGGCCGCCATGAAGGTGAGCGCGTCGGCGACCCGCACCTCCTTGCCGAGGCGCACGTGATAGAGGCGCATGCCGCGCGTGTACTTGCCGGCGCACAGCCGCAGGAACGCGATGCGGTCGCGATGCGCGGGATCCATGTTGGCCTGGATCTTGAAGACGAAGCCGGCGAGCGCGGGCTCGCCCGGCTCCACGGTGCGCTCGCGCGCCGCGCGCGGCAGCGGCCCCGGGGCGTGCGTCACGAACGCTGTCAGCAACTCCTCGACGCCGAAGTTGTTGATGGCGGAGCCGAAGAACACCGGCGTCTGCTGCCCGGCGCGATAGGCCTCCCGGTCGAAGGCCTCGGTGGCGCCCTTCACCAGCTCGATCTCCTCCGCGAAGGGCGCGGCGAGCTCGCCGAGAAACTCGCGCGCGGCCGCGCTCGCGAGCCCGTCGATGGTACGGTTCTCGCCGACCCGCCCGCGCTCCCCGGCCTCGTAGGCGTAGATGCGGTCCTCGGCGAGGTGATAGATGCCGCGCAGCTCCCGCCCCATGCCGATCGGCCAGGTGACGGGCGCCGTGCCGATGCGCAGCACGCTCTCGATCTCATCCAGCAGCTCGATGGGGCTGCGCCCGTCGCGATCGAGCTTGTTGATGAAGGTCATGATCGGCGTGTCGCGCAGCCGGCAGACCTCCATCAGCTTGATGGTGCGCTCCTCGACCCCCTTGGCGCAGTCGATGACCATGAGCGCGGAGTCCACCGCGGTGAGCGTGCGGTAGGTGTCCTCGGAGAAATCCTCGTGCCCCGGGGTATCGAGCAGGTTCACGATGCACTCGCGGTACGGGAACTGCATTACCGAGGAGGTCACCGAGATGCCGCGCTGCTGCTCGAGCCGCATCCAGTCGGAGGTGGCGTGGCGGGCGGCCTTGCGGCCCTTGACCGTGCCCGCCATCTGGATCGCGCCGCCGAACAGCAGCAGCTTCTCGGTGAGGGTGGTCTTGCCGGCGTCGGGGTGCGAAATGATGGCGAAGGTCCGTCGCCGACGGATTTCGGCAGCGAGATCAGCCATGACGATTACTGCCGGCGCTCAGCTGGAGCGGGCGCGCGAGACACGGAGCCCGAGCCGCAGCACGGCCGCGTCCTCGCGCCCGCCGACCGCCTGGTAGTAGCCGCGCCGCGTCCCGACCTGCTCGAAGCCGTGCGCCAGGTAGAGCCGGATGGCCGCGGTGTTGGACGGACGCACTTCGAGAAACGCCTCTTTCATGCCGGCGGCCGCGGCCCGTTCGACCAGCAGCGTCAGCAGCCGCCTCCCCAGGCCGCGGCAGCGGAACGGCTCGCCGACGCACAGGTTGAGTATGTGCGCCTCGCCCGCGCCGACGCTCATCACGCCGTAGCCGGCGACCTGCCGCCCGAGTGCCGCCACGCGGCAGGTGTACCCGACCCGCAGGCAATCGCGGAAGATCCCCTCGCTCCAGGGAAACTGGTACGAGGAGCGCTCGATCGCGACGACCTCGGGCACGTCGGCATCGCGCATCGCGCGGATCGCCTCGGGCGCCGAGCCGAACAACTCAGGGGCGGTGGCCATCGGTCACGGCGCCCTGTGCGAGCTGTTGGTACAGGTTGCGGGCAAACTTGAGATCCTCCCAGGCCTTGCGCTTGTCGCCGGGCGTGCGCAGCAGGTAGGCGGGATGATACGTCACGACCAGCGGTGTATTCAGCTCGCCGAAATAGTGGACGCGGCCCCGCAGCCGCCCGAGGGGCGCATCCGTGCCGAGCAGGCTCTGCGCCGCGATCCGTCCGACCGCCAGCATGATCTTCGGCCGCAGCAGGGCGATCTGCCGCACGAGGTACGGCAGGCAGGCGGCCACCTCCTCCGGCTTCGGATCGCGGTTGCCGGGCGGCCGGCTCTTCAGCACGTTGGCAATGTAGACGTTCCTGGTGCGGTCGAGCCCGATGGCGCGCAGCATCGCATCGAGCAGCTGCCCCGCCGCACCCACGAACGGCTCGCCGCGCCGGTCCTCCTCCGCCCCCGGGGCCTCGCCGATCACCAGCCAGTCGGAGCGCTCCGGGCCCACGCCGAGCACCCCCTGGGTACGCGTGAGATGCAGCGGACAGCGCGTGCAGTGGAGCACTTCCGCGCGCAGCGCCCGCCAGAGCGCTGACGCGTCGGCGGCGGACTCCTCGCGCGCAGCCGCAGGCGCCAGGCCCGCCGCCTCCGCGAGCGGCGCCGGCGCCGCGGACCGCCTGCGCGGCACCCACAGCTCGATGCCGATCGCCTCGAGGTACTCCTCGCGCCGCCCGCTCGTCACGCTCGCGCCCTCAGCCGGTCGCGGCCGGCGCACCGCGCACCGCGCGCCGGATGCGCCGCCCGACCCACAGCAGCGGTGCCGACAGCGCATAGATGCCGAACATCGCCAGCAGCATGGTCGGCGGGTCGATCGCGATCGCGACGAAGAACAGCGGCACGAGCGCCATGTAGACGAACCTGATGCGGCGGTCGAGATCGAACTGCTTGAAGCTCGGGTAGCCGAAGCGGCTCACCATCAGCGTGCCCGCCGTCGCGGTCACCACGAACGCGGCGATCAGCCCGGTGAGCCCCGGCTCGTGCCCCTGCCACTCGCTGAAGAACCAGACGAAGGCCGCCACGATCGCCGCGGCCGAGGGGCTCGGCAGGCCCTCGAAGTAGCGTTTGTCGGCGGTCGCCGCCCGCGCGTTGAAGCGCGCGAGCCGCAGCGCGGCCGCCACCGCGTAGAAGAAGCAGGCCAGCCAGCCGAAGCGCCCCCAGTAGTGGCCGAACTCCATGATGCGCACCACGCCCCACTGGTACGCGACGATCGCCGGGGCGAGCCCGAATGCCACCATGTCGGCGAGACTGTCGTACTCCTTGCCGAAGGTGCTCTCGGTGTGCGTGAGGCGCGCGATGCGCCCGTCGAGGGTGTCGAAGATCATGGCGGCGAACACCGCCATGCCGGCCGGCGCAAAGTGCTTGTCGATCGCCGCCACCACCGCGTAGAAACCCGAGAACAGGCACCCGGTGGTCAGCAGATTCGGCAGCAGGTAGATCGCCCGGCTCCGGGGTCGGGCCTGGGGCTGGGTTTGAGTCTCCACGGCGTTCAGCTCTCGGTGGGCGGGCTCGAGACCAATCGGCGGGCATCTTATCAGGGGCCTCCTGCTAAGATGCCAACTCCTTGTTTTTGGCCCCGGAACACAGACCCAGCGCGATGCGCCTCTCGCAATACCCGATCAACACCCTGAAGGAGACCCCCGCCGAAGCGGAGGTCGTGAGTCATCAGCTCATGCTGCGCGCGGGGCTCATCCGCCGCCTGGCGGCGGGCCTGTACAGCTGGCTGCCGCTCGGTCTGCGGGTGCTGCAGAAGGTCGAGCGCATCATCCGCGAGGAGATGAACCGCGCCGGGGCGCTCGAGCTGGTGATGCCGGTGGTGCAGCCGGCGGAGCTGTGGCAGGAGTCGGGACGCTGGACTCAGTACGGGCCGGAGCTGCTGCGCATCAAGGACCGCCACCAGCGTGATTTCGTGGCCGGCCCGACCCATGAGGAAGTGATCACCGACATCGTCCGGCGCGAGTTGAAGAGCTACCGGCAGCTGCCGGTGAACTTCTACCAGATCCAGACCAAGTTCCGCGACGAGGTGCGGCCGCGCTTCGGAGTCATGCGCGCCCGCGAGTTCATCATGAAGGACGCCTACTCGTTCCACCTCGACGAGGAGTCGCTGCGCCAGGGCTATCGCGCCATGTACGACGCCTACACGCGCATCTTCACGCGCACCGGGCTCACGTTCCGCGCGGTGCGCGCCGATTCGGGCGCGATCGGCGGCGACGTCAGCCAGGAGTTCCACGTGCTCGCCGCCTCGGGCGAGGACGCGATCGTCTTCTCGGATGCCGACGACTACGCGGCGAACCTCGAGGTGGCCGCAGCGCTCCCGCCCGCCGAGCCGCGCCCGGCCGGGCGCGAGGAACTGCGCAAGGTGGCGACGCCGGGGGCACGCACTATCGAGGACCTGGCGCGCTTCCTCGAGGTGGAGCCCGCGCACTGCGTGAAGACGCTCATCGTGGAGGGCACGGACGGCGCCGTCGTGGCCCTCGCCGTGCGCGGCGACCACGAGCTGAACGCACTCAAGGCGCACAAGCTGCCGGGCGTGGCCAGCCCGCTGCAGCTTGCGGGCGCCGAGCGGGTGCGCGCGGCGACGGGCACCGAGCCGGGCTACGTCGGTCTCGTCGGGCTCAAGTGCCGCATCTACGCCGATCACGCGGCGCTCGCGCTCGCGGACTTCGTGTGCGGCGCCAACGAGAAGGACCTGCATCTGACCGGCGTCAACTGGGACCGCGACGTGCCCGGCGCCACGCCGGCCGACCTGCGCAAGGTCGTGGAGGGCGATCCGAGCCCCTCGGGGCACGGGCGCCTCAGGATCGCGCGCGGCATCGAGGTCGGTCACATCTTCCAGCTCGGGCGCAAGTACAGCGAGCCGATGAAGGCCCTGGTCCTCGATGAGGGCGGGCGGGAGACCGCGCTCTACATGGGCTGTTACGGCATTGGTGTGACGCGCATCGTTGCCGCCGCGATCGAGCAGAATCACGATGAGCGCGGCATCATCTGGCCGGACCCGATCGCGCCCTTTCAGGTGGTGCTGGTTCCGCTCAACCTGCAGAAATCCGACCGTGTCCGCGCCGCCACCGACCGCCTGTACGCCGAGCTCACCGACGCCGGGATCGAAGTATTGCTCGATGACCGCGACGCCCGCCCCGGCGTCAAATTCGCCGACGCGGAGCTCCTCGGCATTCCGCACCGCCTGGTGGTGGCGGAACGCGGGCTCGAGGCCGGCAAGCTCGAGTACCGGCACCGCCGCGACAGCGAGAGCCAGGAGTTTCCGGCTGACCGGGCGCTCAGCTTCATGCGCTCGCGCCTGGGCTGAGGCGGTGCGGCTTGGCGGTGCGGCCCTCGGGCGCTGCCGGCGCGCGGCGGGCGCACTGCGCGCTCTGCTGCTCGTGGGAGCGCTCGCCCTCGGCGGCGAATGCGCGCGCGCCGATCAGCAGCTCGATCCGGCGCTGCGCGAGGTGGTCGCGCACGCCATCGCCCAGGCGCAGTGCTTCACCGATCACTACGATTCGGCCGTCTGGTACACGCTCATGGAGCCCCGGCTGCGCCCCATCGTGAAGGATCGCGCCGAGCGGCTCGAGATCCTGAAGCAGGTCTATTGCGAGACGCACCGCCCGGGCGAGGCGCGGCTGCCGCCGGGCCTCGTCATGGCGCTGATCGCCGTCGAGAGCCGCTTCGATCGCTGGGCCGTCTCCTCGGCCGGAGCGGTGGGCCTCATGCAGGTGATGCCCTTCTGGCCCGAGCGGCTCGGGATGCGCCGTTACGAGCTGGTGCGCGTCGCACCGAACGTGCATATGGGGTGCGCGATCCTGCGCTACTACCTCGGCTACGAGCACAACGACGTACGCAAGGCGCTCGCGCGCTACAACGGCAGCCCGGGAAAGCGCGACTACCCCGACCGCGTGCTCACGGCATGGCGGCGCTGGAACGGCGCGGACGACCTGGGCTTCCCGGCGACCGCGACCGCGCGTTAGCGGATAGTGCACCTATTTGCCAGCGGCCGCGTGCTTCGCTTTCGCCGGCCGCGGCGCCAGCATGCTCGCCAGGCCCTCGCGGCGTGAATCCGCCGCTCCCTCGTAGGTGCCGTCGGGAAGGCGCTCGATGCCTTGCAGCCCCGAGTTCTCGGCGCGGCCGATCTTCAGCAGCATGCCGCGCTCGCGCAAGCCCGCGAGCACTTCGGGCGTGAACTTGGCGAGCTCGCCGGTGAAGCTGTCGCCGCGCGCGATCAGATTCGGCAGCTCGATCGCCTTCTTGATGGTGAGCTTCCAGGCGAGCAGCCCGACGAGCGCCTTGGCATTGTATTCGGTGATCGCGGAGCCGCCCGGCGAGCCGAGCGCGGCGACGAAATTGCCGTCGTGATCGAGCACGATGACCGGCGCCATCGACGAGCGCGGACGCTTGCCCCCGTGCACCGCGTTGGCCACGGGCTGCCCTGCGTCGCTCGGGGTGAAGGAGAAATCCGTGAGCTGGTTGTTGAGCACGAAGCCGCCGACGGCTCGCCCCGAGCCGAATACCGACTCGATGGTGGTGGTCGTGCATACGACGTTGCCGTCCGCGTCCACCACGACGAAGTGGCTCGTCCCCTGTGACTCCGTGGTGGCATCCCGGCCGCGCGGCACCGCGATCTCGCCCGGCAACGGCGCGGGGCCCGCGTGCTCGCCGATCAGCTGGGCGCGCAGCCGCAGGTACGCGGGATCGAGCAGCCGCTCGACCGGCACGGCGACGAAGTGCGGATCGGCGACGTAGCGGTCGCGATCGGCGTAGGCGAGACGGCTCGCCTGCGCGAACAGGAACCAGGCCTCGGGATCGTCCGGGCCGCGGCCGGCGATGTCGGTCTTGTCGAGCATGCCGAGCAGCTCGAGCAGCGAGACGCCGCCGGCGGGCGGCGGCGGCGCGCACACCGAGTAGTGACGGAAGGGCCGGCACAGCGGCGCATCCCACTCGGGGCGGTAGGAGGCCAGGTCCTGCAGCGTCATCGTCCCGGGCAGCGGCTCCTGGTGCGTCGCGTTCACGAGGGCGCGCGCGATCGGGCCCGCATAGAGCCCGCGCGGGCCCTCGCGCGCGATGCGCTCGAGGGTCTTGGCGTACTCGGGATTCTTGAACACGTCGTCGGCCTCGAGCGGCTCGCCGTCCGGCCGCGAGAACAGCATGCGGATCTCGTTGGTCGGCGGAAACGGCGACCCCTCGCCGAGAAACATCGCCAGCCGCGCCGGCACCCGAAAGCCCTGCGAGGCGGCGCGGATCGCCGGCTCGAACAGCGCCTTCCAGCGCATCGTGCCGAACTTCGCATGCGCCGCGTACAGCATGGCGATCACGCCCGGCACGCCGGTGGAGCGGCCGCTGCGCACCGCCTCGAGGAACGGCAGGGGCTTGCCGTGCTCATCGAGGAACATGTTGGCGGGCGCAGCGGCCGGCGCCTTCTCGCGCCCATCGAGCGCGCTCACCTCGCGGCTGCGCGCGTCGTAGTACATGAGGAAGGCGCCGCCAGAGATGCCGGAGCTCTGCGGCTCGACCAGTCCGAGCATGGTCTGCACCGCGACCGCGGCATCGACGGCGCTGCCGCCCTTGGCAAGAATCTCGAGCCCCGCCTGGACCGCGAGCGGATTGGCCGCGGCGACCCACGCCTGTCCCTTGAGATGGCGATGGAAGAATCCCGGCTTCGGCGCCGGCGCGGCCGGCTGGGCAGCCGCCGGGGTCCCGGCGGCCGCCGGCGCCTCCGTTGCCGCGGGCTGAGGCGCAGGAGCCGCGGGCGGGGTCGCCGTCGGCTGCTCCGGCACCGGCTGCGCGCCCGGTTGCTCCTGCGCCGGCGGAGAGACCGACCCGGGTAACGGCGTCGGCGGCGCCGCGGGCTGCGCACCCGAAGGCGCACTGGCGCCTCCGATTGCGGCACCGGCGAGCAGAATCAGCAGCAGCAGTCCGCGCTTGCGCATCCCGATCTCGCTCATACGGTATGAAACCCGGCCGGGAGCGGCGCGCTCACCGGTGCGTCACTGGCCTCGACCGAGGTCACCTTGGAGGCGGACGAGCCGATCCACAGCCAGCCCACGAAGGTCTCCACCGCCGCGCTGTCGCCGCACGCCAACACCTCCACGCGTCCGTCCGGCAGGTTGCGGGCGTGCCCGCGGATGCCGAGCTCCTGCGCACGGCGCGCCGCGGTGGCGCGGTAGAAGACCCCCTGGACACGCCCGCCCACTACGCACTTCTTGCAGATCACGCCCAGCTTGCATCCCCCAGCGGCAGAAACTCGTAATACTACTTGAGCTAAGTGACAATCGCCCGCGGAGACTCGTTCCAACATGTCAGAGATCCTCGTGCTCTACTACTCCCGCGGCGGCGCCACCGCCGAGCTTGCCCGGCACGTCTGCCGGGGAGTCGAGTCGGTCCCCGGCGCGAGCGCGCGGCTGCGCACCGTGCCGCCGGTCGCGGCGGCGAGCGAGACCCCGCCGCGCGCCGTGCCCGCAAGCGGGCCGCCCTACGCGACTCTCGACGATCTGCGCGAGACGGCGGGACTGGTGCTGGGGAGCCCGACGCGCTTTGGCAACATGGCGGCGCCCCTCAAGTATTTTCTCGACGGCACCTCGAGCCTGTGGCTCTCCGGCGAGCTCGCCGGCAAGCCGGCGGGCGTCTTCACCTCGACGCAGACGCTGCACGGCGGCCAGGAGACCACGCTCGTATCGATGATGCTGCCGCTGTTGCATCACGGCATGTATCTCGTCGGCCTGCCCTACACCGAGCGCGCGCTCAACGAGACGGCGAGCGGCGGAACTCCTTACGGCGCTTCCCACGTCGGCCGCGACGAGCGCGCGCCGTTGCTCACGGCCGAGGAGCAGTCGCTCGCCCAGACGCTCGGCCGCAGAGTCGCGCGGCTGGCGGTGCAGCTCAGTGCGGCGGCAGCGTCGCGCGGCGCAGCAGCACGTCGCGAATGAACGGCACGGTGAGGCGGCGCTGCGCGGCGAGCGCGGCCTCGTCCAGAGTGTCGAGCAGCTCGTAGAGGCGCCGCATGTCGCGCGGATAGCGCCGCCGCAGCCACTGCCAGGTCTCCTCGGGGAGCTCGAGGCCCCGCAGACGCGCGCGCAGCTCGAGCGCCGCGTGCTGCTCGGCCTCATCGAGCGCGCGCAGCGCGAACACCGCGCCCGCCGCGCAGCGCGAGCCGAGGTCCGGCAGCGCCCACGACAGCAGTGCCGGCGGCGTCCGGGCTGCCATGACGAGCGCGCCGCCCGCCTCCTCGCTCTCGCGCAGCAGGCCGAACAGCCGCCGCTCCCAGGCGAGCTCGCCGGCCACGTGATCGAGGTCGTCGAGGCACAGGCACTCGAGCTGCGCGAGCCCGTCGAGCACCTCGACGCCGAGATGCGCGACCTGCTTGAGCGGCACGTACCCGGCGCGCAGCCCCTCGCTGGCGGCGGCGCAGATCGCCTGCAGCAGGTGGGTCTTGCCGGCGCCGCCCGGTCCGCTGAGCCACGCGGCGCCATGCGCCTCGCCGCGGGCGATGGCGCGCGCGGCGGCCAGCGCCTCGGCATTGCGTCCCGGCAGAAAGCTCTCGAACAGCGCGCGGTCCGGCAGCCGCACACCGAGTGGCAGCTGTTGCATGCGCCTAGGCAGGGCGCGCCGGTGTCCAGACCCGGCGCGTGAAGGTTGCGACGTAGTGCAGCCCCGAGAGCACCGTGGTCGCGAGGGTGAGCGCCGCCGCGGCGTCGAGCACCTCCCCGGGCGGCAGGCCGCCTGCGGCATTGAGCATGACCAGCGTCACGTAGAGAAGCTGCAGCGCGGTATTGATCTTGCTCAGGAGGGTCGGACGGCCGCGCAGCGGGCCGAACCAGAGGCGGTAGACCAGCGCGCCGAGCCCGATCATCACATCGCGCGCCACCACCGCCGCCGTCAGCCACCAGGGAATGAGCCCGAGCCACGCCGACTCGACGAACACCGTCACCAGCAGCAGCTTGTCGGCGAGCGGATCGAGGATCTTGCCGAGCTCGGAGGTCCAGTTGAAACGCTTGGCGAGGTAGCCGTCGAGGCCGTCGGAGACCGCCGCCGCCACGAACAGTGCGAGCGCCGTCGGCATCGCGCGGGCGGCGAGCGCCGCGGCGATCGGCCAGACGAGCGCGATGCGGACCAGGCAGATGAGGTTGGGAAGGTGGCGCACGCTGCAGCGCGGTGAGAGAGCCGCCGGCGCGGCCTCAGCCCTGTGGCTGATAGCGGTACACGAGCGGCGCGCCGGCGGAAGTGTTGCGGACCATGCGCGGCGAGCCCGAGAGCTCGTGCTCGAGGGCGGCAGAGCCGCCCCGCATATCCACCTCGAAGGTGACGCCGGCGGAGTCGACCTCGGCCACATCCGCGCGGCGCACGCCGGGAATGCTCTGCAGCAGCCGCTCGACCGCTGCGTAATCGGCGAGCCCGGCCACGCCCTCGATGCGCACACGCGCGGCGGCCTCGGGGCTGCCCGCCGTCCCCGGCGGCGGAGCCAGCAGATCGACCGCGTGATCGATGCCGGCGCTCAGCGGGCCCGTCCAGCTCGCGCTCAGCGCGCGCGTGTACAGCGTCCACTGCAGCTGCCCGGCGGCCACGCCCGCCGCGTCCGCCCGCCCCACCAGCACCTCATCGCCGCCGTAGCGCTGCGCCGACTGCAGCAGGGCCTCGCCGCCGAGCGTGTTACCGCCGCCGTCGACCACGGTCAGCGGGATCACGCTGATCGGCAGCCCGCGCTCGGTGGCGGTGCGCTCGAGCTCGGCGCGCGCCGCGTCGGCGTCGCTGCGTCCGGGCGGCGGGTACAGCACGACCAGCGTGAAGGGACGCTCGCGGTCCCAGACGCTGCGGCCGGCCGTGTCGATGGCATGCGCGACCGCCGCGGCGTCGAATACCACCTGCGGCTCGCCGCGCGGACCGGTCGCATAGCTCTGTACGTACCTGGCGGCGTCGGCGATCACGCCGGCGAGCGCCGGATCGTCGGCGGACTCGCGCCGTCCCGTGGCGCGCACCAGCGCCTGCCGCATGGCGCTCTGAACTGCGGTGGCGGACCGCTCGCCGAGGTCGACTTCGTAAATCCGCACCGGCCGCAGCCCCCATGCGCTGAGCGGCAGTGCGCCGAGGAGCGCGATGAGGGCCGCGCGGGCTCCACGCACGCGCGCCTTGGCGGCAGTTGATCTTGGGTAGGGTTGCGACATCGTCCGGATCGCACACGCGGGCGGTGGACGGAATGTACAATAGCATACGCGCCACCTGTCCGACGGCGGCCGCAAATCTTATGACTGAGCGTCCTGGCATTACCTATCGTGATGCCGGCGTCGACATCGACGCCGGCGACGAGTTGGTCGAGCGCATCAAGCCGCTGGTGCGGCGGGCGCAGCGCCGCGAGGTGCTCGCCGGCATCGGCGGCTTCGGCGCGCTGGTCGAGCTGCCGGCGGGGTACCGGCAGCCGGTGCTGGTCGCGGGCACCGACGGCGTCGGTACCAAGCTGCGCCTCGCGATCGACTCGGGCAGGCACGACACCATCGGCATCGACCTGGTGGCCATGTGCGCCAACGACGTGGTGGTGCAGGGCGCCGAGCCGCTGTTCTTTCTCGACTACTACGCCACCGGAAAGCTGCGCGTCGAGGTCGCCGAGGCCGTCGTGCGCGGCATCGTCGAGGGCTGCGTGCAGGCCGGCGCGGCGCTGGTGGGCGGGGAGACCGCGGAGATGCCCGGCATGTACCACGGCGAGGACTACGACCTCGCCGGATTCTGCGTCGGCGTGGTCGAGAAGGACGCGATCATCGACGGTACGCGCACCGCGGCCGGCGACGCCGTCATCGGCCTCGCCTCCTCCGGAGCGCATTCCAACGGCTACTCGCTCATCCGCAAGCTCGTGTCGGCGGCGGGCGCCACTTCCGCGACGATGCTCGAGGGGCGCGCACTGTTCGAGCGGCTGCTCGCGCCGACGCGCATCTACGTGAAGCCGCTGCTGGCCCTGCTGCGCGCGCTACCGGTACACGCGCTGGCGCACATCACCGGCGGGGGCCTCACCGGCAATATTCCGCGCGTGCTGCCCGCGGGGCTCGAGGCCGTGCTCGAGCGGAGCCGCTGGCACCGCGACCCGGTGTTCGACTGGCTGCAGCGCGCCGGCAACATCGACGCGGCCGAGATGTACCGCACCTTCAACTGCGGCATCGGCATGGTGGCCGTGGTGCCCGCGGAACGCGCCGCCGCCGCGGTCGCGCTGCTCGCCGCCCAGGGCGAGAGCGCCCGCATCATCGGCGAGGTGCGCGCCGGCGGGCGCGGCGTGTACATCCGCGAATGAGCACCGCCGCGCCGCTCAGGCTTGCCATACTCATCTCCGGGCGCGGCTCCAACATGGAGGCGCTGGCGAGCGCCTGCGCGGGCGGCGCCCTCGCCGCGCGAGTCGTGGTCGTGATCGCCGATCGTGGCGGCGCCGGCGGACTCGACGCGGCGCGCGCGCGCGGCCTCGAGACCGCGGCACTCGTGCATCGGGGCGAGCGGCCGGTGTTCGAGCGCGAGCTCGCCGCTGCGCTCGAGCGGCACCGCCCGGACGCGGTGGCGCTCGCCGGCTTCATGCGCGTACTGTCGGGGCAATTCGTGGCACGCTACCTCGGCCGCATGTTCAACATCCATCCCTCGCTGCTGCCGAAATACCGCGGGCTCGACACCCATCGCCGCGTGCTCGCCGCGGGCGATGCCGTGCATGGCGCGAGCGTTCATTTCGTGACGCCGGAGCTCGATGCGGGGCCGGTGGTGCTGCAATCGCAGGTCGCGGTCGAGCCCGCCGACACCGAGGCGACGCTCGCCGCGCGCGTGCTCGCCACCGAGCACGTGATCTATCCCCGCGTCATCGGCTGGTTCGCCGACGGGCGCCTCGCCTGGCGCGAGGGCGCCGCGTGGCTCGACGGGCGGCGGCTCGCGGCCCCGCTGGTGGAGGACTTCCGTGCTGCGGCTGCGCCGTGAAGCGGCCGGGGCCGGCCGGCCGGTGCGCTCGCGCGGCGCGCTGGCGCTCCTCGCGCTCGCGGCCGCTGCCGTGACGAGCGCGGCCGGGAGCGACGAGCTCAGGCCCTACCAGGCGAGCTACGCCGGCATCTGGCACGGCATGAGGGTGGCGGTCTCGGATCTGAAGCTCGAGCAGACCGGCGACACCTGGACCTTCACCTCGAGCAGCGCGCCGCGCGGCCTCGGCCGGCTGGCTTCCGGGATCTTTCCGCCGCGCCAGATCAGCGTCGTGCGCGTGACGGCCGCCGGAGCGCAGCCGCTCTCCTTTCGCTCCCTCGGCGGCGACCACGACAAATCCACCGACCTGAGCTACGACTGGCACGCCGCCCGGGTCACCGGCACGCTGGAGGGCGCCCGGGTGGACCAGCCGCTCGCGCCGGGCGTGCAGGACGACGGCTCGGTGCAGCTCGCCCTGATGGTCGAGCTGCTCGCCGGCCGCACTCCGAGCAGCTTCCGCCTGATCGACGCGAGCGGCACGCGCGAGTATCAGTTCGCGCGCGACGGCGAAGCCGCGCTACAGACGCCCATGGGCACGATTGCGACGGTGGTCTACCGCGCGCAGAAGACCGGCTCGCCGCGCATCACGCGCTTCTGGTGCGCGCCGCAGCAAGGCTACGTGCCGATGAAGGTCGAGCAGACCAAGGGCGACGACGTGCAGTGGACCATGGAGATCCGCAGCTTCGCGTGGCGATGAGGCGGCTCACGGGCTGCGGCGCAGGACTCTCAGCTTGTCTTGAACTGTTTTGCGAGCTTCAGGTCCTGTCCCTGATAGTGCGATCCGATCTCGCGGCCGTAGAGTGTGTGGGGCCGCTCTGCCATGCGCTCATAACGCAGCCAGCCGACCCGCTGGCCGTCCTCGAGAACGAACGGCACTTCGTGCGAGCGCACTTCCAGAACACCCCGGCTGCTTCCGGCCTTTTTCGTGAGCGGATCCCAGCCGAAACCGGGATCGAAGAATCCCGCGTAGTGCACGCGGAATTCGCCCGCACGCGTATCGTACGGCAGCATCTCGGCCGCAAAATCAGGCGGCACTGCGATTGGTTCCTTGGTCATCAGGATGTAGAACTCGTCGGGGTCCAGTACCAGCGAGGCCCGGCGATGAAATTGAATGGGCTCCCAGAAGTCGAACGGGTCATAGTCTCGTCTGTCGAGGTCGACGCGCTTGGCGTGCTTCTTCGCGCGCCAGCCGATCAGGCAGCCATCCTCGCCCGAACCAAGCAAATCGATCGAGAACGGCAGGTAGCCGGTCCTGTCGCTTACCTGGGCGGCGTCGGAAATCTGTCCTTCGCTCAGTAGTTGTCTCCAGTCGGCCGAGGTGATGGCTCTGGGGGCTTCGCCCCGGGTTCGACGGAACCGCAGTTGATTCAGCCGGGTCCCCGTTCTGACGACTACGCTGAAACTCCGCGGAGCCACCTCCAGGTACAGTTGGCCCTGATACCCTTCCCTGACCTGATCGAATAGCGTGGCCTCGTCGGCAATCAGGCGAGTGAGAATGTCCAGACGGCCGGTCGAGCTCTTGGGATTGGCGAAAGCCGCGACTTCGCTCTTCAGGCGGATCGATTCGAGAAGAGGCACCACGTATACGCGGCCTTTCTCGAGGACGGCACCCTTTCTGAGGTCCATACCGAAGCTGCGGAAGTCGGCATCTAGTTCCCCCATCTTTTCCAGGACTTTGGCACCCTGCCCGGGCAAAAAGCTGGCGTCGACGGGGTAGGCGTAGTCCCCAAGCCGCAGGTCGATGCTGGCCGGTTGCACCTGATCCGGGAGAATGTCGGACAGGATTCCTGCCGGAGCAATCTCTGCGTTTGCCACCATCTCGCTGATTTTCTGGCACGGCAGGATGCCCGTGTACACCGAAGAGCGGCTGGGCGTCTCGAGCAAACCAGCTGCTTCCGACTGGCCTGGCTGCATCAGGTTTCTTCGATGACGATCTTCGGGAATACGCTGCTGCGATCGCGCGCACGCACCGCAAGCGCGGCGGCGGTGCGGCGCGCCATCTCGAGGTAGCAGCGCGCGCGCGGCGAGTCGGGAGCGGCGATCACGGTCGGCCGCCCGCCGTCGGCCTCCTCGCGGATGCGGGAGTCGAGCGGCAGCTCGCCGAGGAGCTTCACCCCGTACTGCGCGGCCATGCGCGCCCCGCCGCCGGCGCCGAATATGTGGTCGGTATGTCCGCACTGCGGACAGATGTGCACGCTCATGTTCTCGACCACGCCGAGCACCGGCACGGCGACCTTCTCGAACATCTTGAGTCCCTTGCGCGCGTCGGCGAGGGCTATGTCCTGCGGCGTGGTCACGATCACGGCGCCCGCGACCGGCACGCGCTGGGCGAGCGTCAGCTGGATATCCCCGGTGCCGGGCGGCAGGTCGACCACCAGATAGTCGAGCGCTCCCCACTGGGTCTCGCCGAGCAGCTGGGTGAGCGCCTGCGTGACCATCGGCCCGCGCCAGACCATCGGCTGCTCGGCATCGACAAGGAAGCCGATCGACATGGCGCTCACACCGTGGGCCACGAGCGGCGTCAGGTGCTTGCCGTCGGCCGATGCCGGCCGCTGCGCCGCGAGCCCCAGCATCAATGGCTGGCTCGGTCCGTAGATATCGGCGTCCAGTATCCCGACCCGTGCGCCCTGGGCAGCCCAGGCGAGCGCCAGATTGACCGCCACGGTGGACTTGCCGACGCCCCCTTTTCCGGAGGCCACGGCCACGATGTTCCTGATCTCACCGAGCGGCTTCAAACCGCGCTGTACCGCGTGGGTGCCGATCGCGGCCTCGAGCTCGATGGCCAGCGGCGCGTGGATCCCTGCCGCGGCGAGCGCGGCCGCGAGGCCGGCGGCGAGCTCTTCCCGATAGCCGCCGACCGGATAACCGAGGACGATGTGCGCGTGGTAACCCGCGCCGTCGGCCCGCACTGCGCGCACCGCCTGCGCGGAGCCGAGCGACTCCCCGAGGTAAGGGTCGATGTAGGCATCGAGCGCAGCGCGCACGGCGTTCTGGGGGGATTCAGGGGTCATGTGGGAAAGAGTCCGGCGGACCAGGGCGGGAATTGTATCAACCGGGCCGCTTGCAGGCCTGTGGCATAATTGCTGCGCCGTCGCTATGTTCGCTTGATTACATCTGCGCCCCACAACGGACCCCTCGGCGGCCGCCCAACCGCACCGGGGTTGTTTTGCCGGCGCGCCGGGTGCGGGGCCCCGCCGGGGGGGTTGCCGGGCGGAATCGCCGCATGAGCTTTTTCTCCAACCTGCGCGCCGACCGGCTGATCCACGAGATCCGCACCTCGAGCGATCCGGCGAGCCCCGCTACGCAGAAGGCGGTGGCGGCGCTGAAACAGGTCGGCCCCGCTGCCATCGAGTCCATATTCGCGGCGCTCCCGGAGGCCGACAAGGCTGCGACCGTGGCCCTGGTCGAGGTGCTCGCGACGCTTGTCAATCAAAAGACCTTTCCCCAGTTCATGCAGGGGCTGATCGAGGGCAGCCCGCGCGTCATCTCGGCCATCTCCTGGGCACTCACCAGCAACCGCAACTACCCGGCGCACCTGCTGCTCGACGCGCTCAACACCCAGGGGATCTCCAAGCCGGCCCTGCTCGACGTCATCATGGCGCAGAAATCCCGTTTCTCGGTGCGTGAGCTGCTCACCGCGGCCTACGCGCAGGAGCCCAACGAGAAGGCGGCCCTGTTCCGCATCATCGCCGAGATCGCCGACAAGAGCGCGCTGCCCGAGCTGATCGGCCGCGTACAGGGCAAGGACCCGATCGCACGCGTGCACATCATCAACACCCTCGGCCGCTTCAACACCCCGGAGGTGCAGAGCACGCTGCAGGGCCTGCTCAAGGACTCCAACAAGCTGATCCGCGGCGCGACGCTCTCGGCGCTGCAGCGCATGGACGGCCCCATCGACGTCGAGCGGGTGAGCGCGCTGCTGCGCGACCCGGAAATCGACGTGCTCAACAAGGCCGTCGACGTCCTCATCAAGGCCAACCACCCGGAGACGATCCGCCACCTGATCCCCGTGCTCAAGGACGAGAACGAGAACGCGCGGCGCGCGGCGGTCGAGGTGCTGAACGAAGTCGGCGACGCCAAGTCGGTCAAGTACCTGCTGGAGGCGCTCAAGGACAGCGACTGGTGGGTGCGCAGCCGCGCCGCGGACGCGCTCGGCAAGATCGGCGGCCCGAAGGTGATCGACGCGGTCCTCGCGCTGGTGCGCGACAAGGACGAGGACATCCGCCGCGCCGCCATCGAGATCCTCAATCAGACCAAGGACGAGCGTGCGGTCGACTCGCTCATCCAGGCCACGCGCGACAGCGACTGGTGGGTGAGCGAGCGCGCGGTGGACGCGCTCGCCGAGATCGGCAGCAAGCGCGCCGTGCCGCGCCTCATGGAAATGCTGCATACCGGCAGCCACGGCAAGGCCATGCCGATCGTGGTGCGCGCGCTCGGCAAGCTCGGCGACGCCAAGGTGGTGGATCAGCTGCTGCCGCTCGTGGCGCGTCCCGAGCGCGAGATCCGCATCGAGGCGATGCAGGCGCTCTCCAAAGTGGCCGATGAAGCCCAAGCCGACCTGGTGCGCAAGGAGCTGCAGGCGCAGGCCGGCTCGCAGGATCAGACCATCTCGCGCATGGCCGCGGCCGCGGTCACCGAGCTCGACAACCGCATCGCCGGCATCACCACGCTGGCGCCGAGCGTGCCGGGCGCCGCAGCGCTGCCGCCCACCATGCCCGCCCCGGCGCACGGCGGCGCGCGGCCCCCGCCGGCGGCCGCCCCCGAGCCCACCCGCACGGTGGTGATCGACGACCAGGCGCGGCGCCAGGCCGAGGCCGCGGCTGCCGCCGCCGCGCGGCTCGACATCCAGACGCTCAAGCCGGGCGAGATCATCGAGGGCCGCTACAAGTACATCGATCGCATCGGGCGCGGCGCCTTCGGCACCGTGCTGCTGATGGAGGACACGGTGGTCGATGAGCGCCTCATTCTCAAGTTCCTCAACCCGAACGTCTCGCAGGACGAGGAAGTGATGAAGCGCTTCGTCCATGAGCTGCGCTACTCGCGCAAGATCACCCACAAGAACGTCATCCGCATCTACGACTTCCTCTACATCCAGGGGAACTACGCCATCTCGATGGAGTACTTCCCCTCGCACACGCTCGGCAGCGAGGTCGTGAACGAGAAGCCGGTCGAGCTCAAGCGCGCCGTGCAGTTCGGCATCGACATCTGCACCGGCATGACCGTGGCGCACCAGCAGGGCATCGTGCATCGCGACCTGAAGCCCGCCAACGTGCTCATCAACCAGGAGGGGCTGCTGAAGATCGTGGACTTCGGCGTCGCGGCGGCGCAGCGCGAGGGCGACACGCAGCTCACCAAGACGGGCTACGTCATCGGCTCCCCGAAGTACATGGCGCCGGAGCAGATCCTCGGCAAGAAAGTCGATGAGCGTGCCGACATCTACGCGCTCGGTGTGATGCTCTACGAGATGACGACCGGCGTGCCGCCCTACTCGCGCGGCGATCACATGTCGGTCATGTACCAGCACGTGCAGGGCAAAGCGCGCGTGCCGCAGGATCTCAATCCCGGCCTGCCGCCGGGGCTCTCGGACCTGGTGATGAAGGCGATGGCGGTCGACAAGAACAAGCGCTTCCAGACGATGGACGAGCTGCGGGCCGCGCTCGAGCGGTTCCGTTAACCAGCGCACACTTGGGTGAGCGCCCGCGGCGGCCCCGGCCGGCCAAGCCGGAAAGCGGGCAAAAGCCGCGTCTTTTGCCCGCGGGTGCGACAGCTGCGCAAGATCGGCCTGCGGGCGGCGCCGCGGGCGCCGCCCGCCAATTGAAAAACTTCGTGCGTTACGTCAAATTTCCCGCTTCAAGCCGTTGATCCTGCGGCCCGCCGCGGGCTAAACAGGATCAGGAGTTTCCTGGCCGGAGTGCTCGTGTGGCGCGTATAGATGCGTTCCTGAAGCTCGGCACGCAGCAGGGGTGCTCGGACGTGCACCTGGCGGTCGGCGTGCCGCCGATGCTGCGCATGCATGGCGACCTGCTGCCGATCAAGTTCCGCGACCTGCGTCCCGGGGAGCTCGAGGGCTACATCGGCGAGATTCTCACCAACTCGCAGAACGAGCATTTCGCCAGGGGGAACGACCTCGACTTCTCCTACGTGTCCGCCGAGGGAGGCCGCTTCCGCGTCAACGTCTATCGCAAGGATACCGGGGTCGGCGCCACCTTCCGCGCCATCCCCTCGACCGTGCCGACGCTCGCCAGCCTGAATCTGCCGCCGATCGTCACCAGGCTGTGCGACTTCCATCAGGGCATGGTGCTGGTCACCGGCTCCACCGGCACCGGCAAGTCGACCACGCTCGCCGCGATGATCGATCACCTGAACTCGACGCGTAAGCTCAACATCATCAGCCTCGAGGATCCGATCGAGTTCGTGCACACGAGCAAGCAGAGCCAGGTCATCCAGCGCGAGCTCGGCACCCACATCCCGAGCTTCGCCGAAGGGGTGCGCGCGGCCATGCGCGAGGACCCGGACGTGATCCTGGTCGGCGAGCTGCGCGACGCCGAGACGATCTCGATGGCGATGACCGCGGCCGAGACCGGCCATCTGGTGCTCGGCACGCTGCACACCACCGGCGCGGTCAAGACCATCGATCGCATCATCGACGCCCTGCCGGTCGAGGAGCGCGAGCAGACCAAGAGCTTCCTGGCGCAGAGCCTGCTCGCGGTCGTGACCCAGGTGTTGGTGAAGACCGCCGACGGGCACGGCCGCCGCGCCGTGTGCGAGATCCTGATGATGACCAAGGCGATCGCCAAGCTCATCCAGACCGACCAGACCCACCAGATCCCCAGTCAGCTGCAGATGGGCCGCGACCTCGGCATGCAGCTGCTCGACCAGGCGCTGCTCGCCGCGATCAATGCGCACAGCGTCGATCCCGACGACGCCTACAACTACGCCACCGAGAAGCGCAACTTCCAGAAGTTCGTGACCGACACGAGCATGCTGCCGAAGATGGACAGCGCCCCGCCGGCGGCCGCGTCCGGCTCGGCCCCCTGAAAGAGCCATGGCGCAGATCGACTCATACCTGAGCGAGATCCTCGAGAAGCGCGGCTCGGACCTGCACTTCATCGCCGGCGACCCGCCGCGCATCCGCGTGTACGGCGACCTGAATCCCCTCAGGCCCGACAAGCTCGGCGTCGACTTCGTCAAGACGGCGCTCTACGAGATCATGCCCAAGACCGCCGTCGAGCGCTTCGAGAAGAAGGACGGCGCCGACTTCGCCTATACGCTCGAGGGCAAGGGCCGCTTCCGCGTCAACGTGATGCGGCAGCTCAACGGCATGGGCGGCGTGTTCCGGGCGATCCCCTCCACAGCCCTGACGCTCGATGAGCTCAAGCTCCCGGAGGCGGTCCGCCAGCTGTGCCGCGCCAACAGCGGGCTGATCCTCGTCACCGGCAAGACCGGCTCGGGCAAGTCCACCACGCTCGCCGCCATGATCGACGACATCAACCGGCGCGTGCAGGGCCATATCCTCACCGTCGAGGACCCGATCGAGTTCGTGCACGAGAGGAAGAGCTGCCTCATCAGCCAGCGCGAGATCGGGGTCCACAGCCCGAGCTTCGCGGCCGCGGTCCACTCCGCGCTGCGCGAGGACCCGGACGTCGTCCTGGTGGGCGAGTTGCGCGACCTCGAGACCATGAGCATCGCGGTCACCGCCGCCGAGATGGGCATTCTCGTCATGGGCACGCTGCACACCAACGGCGCGGCGGCCACCGTCGACCGCATGGTGAACGTGTTCCCCTCCGACAAGCAGTCGCACGTGCGCACCATGCTGTCGACCTCGCTGCGCGGCGTGGTCTCGCAGCAGCTGCTGCAGCGCGCCGACCGCCAGGGCCGCGTCGCGGCGCTCGAGATCCTGGTCAACACTCCGGCGGCCGCCAACCTCATCCGCCAGGGCAAGCTCGACCAGCTCGATAACGCCATGCAGACCGGCGGCCAGTTCGGCATGCGCACCATGGACGCGGCGATCCAACAGCTGCTCGATTCGCGGCAGATCACCGGCAAGGAGGCCTACAAGAAGGCCATCAACAAGGCGAGGTTCGAGGAGTTCCGCGAAGCTTAGCTGGCCTCCCCGGCAAGCGCCGCGCCGGGACGGTAAACTACCCGGATGACCCGGCGGATCTTCGTCACTACGGCGCTCCCCTACGCCAACGGCCCGTTCCACATCGGGCACATCATGGAGTACATCCAGGCGGACATCTGGGTGCGCTTCCAGCGTCTGCAGGGGCATCAGGTGCATTTCGTGTGCGCCGACGACGCGCACGGCGCACCGATCATGCTCAAGGCGGAAGCCGAGGGCGTGACGCCGCAGCAGCTGGTGGCGCGCATCGCCGCCGGGCGCCCGCGTTATCTCGCCGGCTTTCACTTGAGCTTCGACCACTGGTATTCGACGGACTCGCCCGAGAACACCCGCCTGTCGCAGGACGTGTACGCGCGCCTGAAGGCCGCCGGGCTCATATATAAGAAGGACGTCGAGCAGTTCTTCGACCCGGTCAAGGGTATGTTCCTGCCGGACCGCTATATCAAGGGCGAATGCCCCAACTGCCACTCGCCGGACCAGTTCGGCGACGCCTGCGAAGTGTGCGGCACCGTCTACGCACCCATCGACCTCGTCAACCCCTACTCGGCGCTCTCGGGCGCGAAGCCGGTGCTGAGGAGCTCGGAGCACTTCTTCTTCCGGCTGTCGGATCCGAAGTGCGTCGCGTTCCTCGAGTCGTGGCTCGCGGCCCCCGGGCGGCTGCAGCCGCAGGTCGCCAACAAGGCGCGCGAGTGGCTCTCCGGGCGCGGCGACCGGCGCTTGAGCGACTGGGACATCTCGCGCGACGCCCCCTACTTCGGCATCCCGATCCCGGATGCGCCGGGGAAGTACTTCTACGTGTGGCTCGACGCGCCGATCGGCTATCTCGCGGCGCTGCAGAGCTACTTCACCACCGGCAGGGCGCGCGCCAGGGGCGAGGCGCGCGGCTTCGAGGAGTTCCTGGCCGCCCCCGACACCGAGCAGATCCACTTCATCGGCAAGGACATCATCTATTTCCACACGCTATTCTGGCCGGCGATGCTGAAGTTCGCGGGCCCGCCGTACAAGGTGCCGAACCACGTGTACGTGCACGGCTTCATCACCGTCTCGGGCGAGAAGATGTCGAAGTCGCGCGGCACGGGCATCAGCCCGCTGCGCTATCTCGACGTCGGCATGAATGCCGAGTGGCTGCGCTATTACATCGCCGCCAAGCTCAACGCCAGCGTCGAGGATCTCGATTTCAATCCCGACGACTTCCTCTCGCGCGCCAACAGCGACCTCGTCGGCAAGTACGTCAACATCGCGAGCCGCGCGGCCGGCTTCATCACCCGGCACTTCGGCGGCGCGCTGCGCTACAGCGGCGACACCGGACAGCTCACCGCACGGGCCGCGGCGCAGGCAGCGCAGGTTCAGGAGAGCTACGAGAGCCGCGAGTTCGGCAAGGCCATGCGCGACATCATGGGGGTCGCCGACCACATCAACCAGGAATTCGACGCGCGGCAGCCCTGGGTGCTGGCGCGCGATCCCGCGCGCGCCCCGGAGCTGCAGGACGTCTGCTCGCGCGCGCTCGCCGGCTTCAAGCTCCTCAGCGTGCTGCTGGCGCCGGTGCTGCCGGCGGTCGCCGAGCGCGTCGCGCGGCAGCTCTTCGGGCTCGAGCGGCCGTTCCGCTGGGGCGACGCCACGGTTCTGCCCGAGCGCGTCAACGCGTACGAGCACCTCATGACACGCGTCGAGCCCCGGCAGCTCGAGGCGCTGTTCGAGTCCGGGGCGGCAGCGCCTGCGGGCGGCAGGGCCGCCGGGACGGCGACCGCCGCGAGCGCCTCCGCGGCAAGCGCTGCGCCCACGGCCGGCCCTGCCGGGCCGGCGAGCATCTCCATCGACGAGTTTCGCCGCATCGACCTGCGCGTGGCGCGGATCGTGCGCGCCGAGGCGGTCGCCGGCGCCGACAAGCTGCTGAAGCTCACGCTCGATCTGGGAACCGGGCAGCGCACCGTGTTCGCGGGCATCAAGTCGGCCTACGAGCCGGCGGCGCTCGAGGGCCGCCTGACCGTGATGGTTGCCAACCTCGCCGCCCGCAAGATGAAGTTCGGCGTCTCGGAGGGCATGGTGCTGGCGGCGAGCGGCGAGGGCCCGGGTCTCTATCTGCTCGCGCCGGACAGCGGCGCGGCGCCCGGCATGAAGATCACCTGAGGTGGCGAGCCCTGACCCGGGCAGCCGGCCGGCGAACATGGTCAGCGCGCACGATATCGACGCCCTGCTGCCGCAGACGCAGTGCACGCGCTGCGGATACGGCGGCTGCCAGCCCTATGCCGAGGCCATCGCCGCCGGGCTCGCCGAGATCAATCAGTGCCCGCCCGGAGGCGCGGCCACCATCGGCGCGCTCGCCAGACTGCTCGGGCGCGCGCCCCTTACCCTCAACCCCGCCAACGGCCTCGAGGGGCCCGAGCTGGTAGCTCAGATCGACGAGGAGGCCTGCATCGGCTGCGCCCGCTGCCTGCCACCCTGCCCGGTCGATGCGATCGTGGGCGCTGCCAGGCAGATGCATACCGTGGCGCTTGCGCTGTGCACCGGCTGCGAGCTGTGTGTCGCGCCCTGCCCGGTCGACTGCATCACGATGGTGACGCGCGCGAGCCTCCCGGCGGCTCCTCCGGCCCCCGAACGCCCCGACAACCGCGCACGCTACGCCGCCCACGGCGCGCGCCTCGCACAGCGCGCCGGGCAGCGCGCCGAGCTCCTCGCGACGCGCAAGCAGGCGGCGAGCTAGGCCGACGGCCGTGCGACCTGCCACGCGCGCCGCCATTTTTCGCCGGCTTCGGGCCGCGAATCCCTCGCCCACGACCGAGCTCGTCCACGGCTCGCCGTTCGAGCTGCTGGTCGCCGTGATGCTCTCGGCGCACACCACCGACAAGAGCGTGAACGCCGCCACGAGCGTGCTGTTTCCCATCGCCAACACGCCGGCAGCCGTCGCGGCGCTCGGCGTCGAGGGAGTGAAGCCCTACATCCGCAGCGTCGGTCTCTACAACACCAAGGCGGCGAACCTGGTCGCGCTCGCGCGGCAGATCGTGGAGCAGCACGGCGGCGAGGTGCCCTCCGACCGGACCGCGCTCGAGGCGCTGCCGGGCGTCGGCAGGAAGACCGCCAGCATCATTCTCAACATGGTGTTCGGCCAGCCCGAGATCGCGGTCGACACGCATATTTTCCGCGTCGCCAACCGCACCGGGCTCGCGCCGGGCAAGACACCGCGCGAGGTCGAGGAGGGCCTGGTCGCCGATACGCCGGCCGAGTTCCGCAAGGACGCGCACCACTGGCTGATCCTGCACGGCCGCTATGTGTGCACGGCGCGCGCACCCAGATGCCCGACCTGCATCATCCGCGACCTGTGCGAGTACCGGCACAAGACCCAGCCGGCGCCGGCGAAGCGCGCCAGGTCCGCCGGCTCGCTCGGCAAGGCCATACGACGCGTGGCCAGGCGCCGCTAGCCCGGAGCAAGCCTGCGGCCCGGCTGACAGGCGCGGTGTCTAGGGAGGAGCGGTCTCGTCGCCGCCGGTTACGGCGATGAAGCCGGGAGAACCATCGCGGACGACGCGAAGAAGCAACGGAAGCTTGGCCGATGGCTCGCCGACCGTCGCCAGATCCGTGACGTCCTGCAGCCGCTCGGATCCGGCATGGGTGATGAGGTCGCCGATCTTCAAGCCGGCCAGCGCTCCCGCACCATTCGGGCGCAGCTGCGTCACGATCAAGCCGCTGACCTCGTCCTGCGCCTTGAGCGCCAGGCGAATCTCGGCCGTCGAATTGGCCACGCCGAGCCCGAGGCTCGGCACCCAGGTATCTCGACCGCCGGCATGCAGCGGATCGGCGGGTGGATCCGGGAGTTGACCGACCGTCAACGCCATGGAGTGCTCGACACCTGCTCGCACCACGGATGCCTCCACGGTCGTGCCTGGCGTCAGCCGCACCAGGACTTTTCCCAGAGTGGCGAACGTGACGGGCGTGGAGCCGATGCTCAGCAATATGTCGCCGGCCAGCAGCGTCCCTGCAGACGGTCCTTGCGGCGCCACAGCCGTGATCAGTGCGCCCGCAGGAGAATCCCGCCCGAGAAGGGCCTCGGCCAGCGCCGGTGTCATCGCTTGCACTTCGATGCCGAGATAGCCCCGGCTCACCCGCCCGTGCGCCTCGAGCTCGGCGACAACCGACGCGACCGTTTCCGCCGGAATTGCGAACCCGAGACCCACTGACCCTCCACTCGGCGAGAGGATCGCCGAAGTGACGCCGACGACCGTTCCGTCCGTCGATAGCAGGGGGCCTCCCGAGTTTCCAAAATTGATGGCCGCATCGGTCTGCAGGAAATCGATATACGGGTCCTGTTCGAGCGAGCGCGCGCGCGCCGAGAGAACGCCGGCGGTGACTGTCTGACCGAGACCGAACGGATTGCCGATGGCTATGACAGGATCGCCTACCGAGACCTTGTCCGAGGATTCCAGGCGCAGCGCCGGCAAGCGGCCTGCCCGCACTCTCAGCAGCGCAATATCGGTGATCGCATCGGCGCCGACTACCTCGGCGGGAATCACTCGATCGTCCGCCAGCTTCACGCGCACGGTCCGAGCGCCCTCGACGACGTGGCGATTGGTGACGATGAGGCCCTCTGCGCGGATGATGAACCCCGAGCCGAGCGCAGCTCCGCCTTCGCCCGGCGCTGAATTGGTGTTATGAGGTCCGGAGAGCATGCGGCGGATGAACGTGCGCATGTCGTTGTATTGAGTGTCGCCGGTCGCCCTTTCTACGGCACGTTGTCCGGCACTTTCCCCCTGCTCTTCGACGAGAACCGTGACGACGCTGGGCGCCGCCTGCCGGACCACTGCAGCGTAGCCACCGGTCGCAGCGCCGGCTGCAGGGTGGGCCAGCTGACAGGCCGCTGACGCCACCGCCAACACGAGCCGCGGTGCGCGCATCCTCCCGCGGGCCGGCCGGGACGAGACCGGTCGCAGCGGCATTCCGCAATCCGGTGCAGAGCCTGGAGGGGACACCCGCCGAACGGCCATTTTCATCTCACGCTGTAGTCAGGTCCCTCGAGGCAGGCGACCTGTGCGCGCAGGCGACTCGGGCGGGTCGGGGCGTCCTTGCCCGACTGCGCGTCGGCCTGAGCGGCATCGAAGTCATGGCAACCTCCTCGTTCGCGGAGTATGTCACCGTCCGCCCGACGGCGATTCGCCGCCGTCGTCAATTTCGACAGGGAGTGCGCACGGCGGGTTCAAACATCTGTAACGCTGTGTATCGGCGTGCGCCGCAAGATCGAAAGGGCTCGCCGAAAAACAGTTCCGCGCGCTCGGGAACCGGACTGGACGCGCTGTGCCGGCGATCGGCGCAGGATCGATGGGGAAACTGGCGCCCCACGGCTCGCGTGGCGCATACTGGCGGCGCTCCGCCGGAGTCTGCTACTCGGCGGCTGCTGACGAGAGCTAGAGAATCCGGGACGGGGGTAAGTCTTCTATCGTGGTGTCGCACGAGTGTTTGCGGCGCGAGAAATGCGCCATGGTCGGTCGCTACGCCAGGTCCGATGACGTCAAGGGATTGACCCAGGTCTTCACGACTCTGATTCCGCTTGCGCTGCTTTGGTGGGCTGCCGTGTGGAGCGCCGGACTGTCTGCCTGGCTCGCCGTGATCCCCGCGCTGCTCATCATCCTGTTTACCGTGCGCGTGTTTGGCCTGATGCACGAATGCGGCCATGGGAGTCTGTTTCGCAGCCGCGGGCTCAATCGCGCGGCGGGGTTTCTCCTCGGCGTCGTGTCGGGAATGCCCCAATACGTGTGGGCGCAGCATCACCACTACCACCACACGCACAATGGCAATTGGGACCGCTACCGCGGACCGTACACGACGCTGTCGGTGGATGAGTACACTGCCTTGAGCCGCGGGCAGCAGCGCATGTACCGCAGCAAGTGCAGCGTCGTGGCCGCCCCGCTCGCGGGCTTCGTCTACCTCATTTTCAACCCGCGCTTCACCTGGATGAAGGGCAGCACCGGCCTGCTGGTCCACATGGCAAGGCGGAAGCTGGCGCAGCCCCGGGTGCCGTTGCGGGCGCACGCCGCGAGCTACCGGACGCGCTACTGGGCCTCGCAGCGCGAGTACCGGCACATGCTGTGGAACAACCTCGTGCTGCTCGGCATCTGGGGGTTGATGTGCTGGGCGTGCGGCACGGCGCGCTTTTTCTCCATCTATCTTCTCAGCGTCTCGATTGCCGGCGGCGTCGGCATCGTGCTATTCACGGTGCAGCACAACTTCGAGCACTCCTATGCGAGCGGCAACGCCGACTGGGACCTCGATACGGGAGCGATCGAAGGCACGAGCTTCCTCGTGCTGCCCGGCTGGCTCAACTGGTTTACGGTCAATATCGGCTACCACCACGTGCATCACCTCGCGCCCGGCATTCCGAACTACCGGCTGGTCGAGTGCCACGACGAATACCAGCATCTGTTTCCGCGCGTCACCCGGCTGAGGTTGACCCAGGTCCTCGGCGCTCTGCGATGCATTCTGTGGGACACGCGCGCGCAGCGAATCATTTCGGTGGCCGAGTACCTGCAGCTGAGGCCGGCGGCGAAGGTGATGGAGCCGGCGTGAACCCGCAGAGCGCCGGCGCACCCGCGCGTGCCGATTACTTCTTCTTCGGCAGATAGAGATCCGTCAGCGTCCCTTCGAACGCCTCGGCCGCTCCGGCCACGGTCTCCGTCAGGGTCGGATGCGGATGAATCGTGAGGCCGATGTCGGCGGCGTCGCAACCGGTCTCGACCGCGAGCGCAACCTCGCTGATCAGCTCGCCCGCGTTCGTGCCGACGATGCCGCCGCCGAGCACGCGATGAGTCTCCGGATCGAACAGCAGCTTGGTGAATCCCTCCTCGCGCCCGAGCGACAGCGAGCGGCCGTTCGCCACCCAGGGAAAGCTGCCCTTGGCGTAGCCGATGCCCTTTTCCTTCGCCTCGGTCTCCGTGAGCCCGGCCCAGGCGATTTCCGGATCGGTGTAGGCCACGGACGGAATCGCCCGGGCATCGAAGGCGCGTTTGTGACCGGCGGCGACTTCCGCGGCCACCTTGCCCTCGTGCATCGCCTTGTGCGCCAGCATCGGCGGCCCGGCGATGTCGCCGATCGCGAAAATATGCGGGACGTTGGTGCGCATCTGCCGGTCGACCGGGATGAAGCCGCGCTCGGATACCTTCACCCCGGCGAGCTCGGCGCCGACGCTGTGGCCGTTCGGCGCACGCCCGACCGCCACCAGCACCCGGTCGAAGATCTGCGGCGCCGGCGCTTTCTCGCCCGCGAAGCTCACCCGCAGTCCCTCGGACCTGGCTTCGACGGCGGACACCCTGGTGCCGAGCAGGATCTGCTGGTAGCGCGCGCGGATGCGCCGCTCGAGCGGGCGTACCAGGTCCGGATCGCAGCCGGGCATGAGCTGCGCAGTGAGCTCGACCACGCTGACGCGCGTGCCGAGCGCATCGAACACGCAGGCCATCTCGAGGCCGATGATGCCGCCGCCGATCACCAGCAGGCCGCCGGAGAACTCCGGCAGCTCGAGCGCGTCGGTCGAATCGAGGATGCGCGGATCGGCCGGCAGCCCCGGCAGCCCGATGGGCTCCGACCCGGCGGCGATCACGCACTGCTCGAAGCGGATGCGCTGCGAGCCGCTCGTGCCCATGACCTCGAGCACGTTCGGGCCGACGAAGCGACCGCTCCCCTGCACGACCTCCACTTTGCGTTGCCGCGCGAGCACCCGCAGTCCGCCCGTGAGCTTGCGCACCACCGAGGTCTTCCAGTCGCGCAGCTTCGCGAGGTTGATGTCGGGAGCCGAGAACGCGATGCCGCGCTCGCTCATCTCATCGGCGTCCTCGATCACCTTGGCGGCGTGCAGCAGTGCCTTGGACGGAATGCAGCCGACATTGAGGCACACGCCGCCGAGCTCCGGCCAGCGCTCGACCAGGGTCACCTTCAGGCCTAAGTCGGCGGCGCGGAACGCCGCCGTGTAGCCTCCCGGCCCGGACCCGAACACCAGCAGCTCGGTCGAGCTGTTGTAGTCGGCGCCGGCGCGCGCGGCCGGGCCGCCTTTCTGCGAGGGCATGCGCACCGTGTCGCCCGCGGCCTCGATGCGCGCAGCGGGCGCGGGCGGTGCCGCCGGCGCCGGTGCACGCGCGGCCGGCGCCGCGGCGGCGGCGGCCGTATCGAGGCGCGCGAGAACCGAGCCCTTCGACACCTTGTCGCCGCGCTTCACCAGCACCTCGGTCAGCGTGCCGGCCGCGGTCGAGGGCACGTCCATCGAGGCCTTGTCGGTCTCGAGCGTGACGAGCGGCGTGTCGACGGCGACCAGGTCGCCGGGTTTCACCAGCACGTCAACGATGTCCACGTCGCTGAAGCTCCCGAGATCGGGAACCAGCAGCTCGACGCGGCTCACAGCACCGCCTCGAGGAGCGAGCGCGGCTCGGCCAGCGTCTGGGCGAGATAGGTGGTGAAGCGCGCGGCCATCGCGCCGTCGATCACGCGGTGATCGTAGGAGAGCGACAAGGGCAACATCAGGCGCGGCACGAAGCCCGAGCCGCGGTATACCGGCCGCATGGTGGAGCGCGAGACTCCGAGGATCGCCACCTCGGGCGGGTTGATGATGGGTGTGAAGGCAGTGCCGCCGACGCCGCCGAGGCTCGAGATGGTGAAGCAGCCTCCCTGCATGTCGAGCGGCGGGAGCTTGCCGGAGCGCGCCTTGTCGGAGAGCTGCGCGAGCTGCCGCGCGAGCTCGTAGACGTCCTTGCGGTGCGCATCGCGCACCACCGGCACCACGAGTCCGTTGGGCGTATCGGCCGCGAACCCCATGTGGATGAACCTGCGCACGATGAGATTGGCGCCCTCGGCATCGAGCGCGGAATTGAAGCGCGGGAACTCGAGCAGCGTCTTGACGCAGGCGCGCATGATGAAGGCGAGCGGCGTCAGCTTGACGCCGGCCGCCTGCGCCTTGTCCTTCAAGCTCGCGCGCAGCTCCTCGAGCTCGGTGATGTCGGCCTCGTCGAATTGGGTGACGTGCGGAATGTTGACCCAGGCAGCCTGCAGGCGCGGCCCCGAGATCTTCTGGATGCGGGTGAGCGGCTGCGTCTCGACGGGCCCGAACTGCGAGTAATCGACCACGGGAAGCGCCGGCAGCGCCGCCTGCGCCCCGGCCGCCGGCGCCGCGGCTGCGGGCGCCAGGAGTGCGCCCTTCACGAAGGCCTTGACGTCCTCATGCGTGATGCGGCCCTTGAAGCCCGTGCCCTTTACGCGTACCAGGTCGACGCCGAGCTCGCGGGCGAAGCTGCGCACCGAGGGGCCGGCGTGCGCACGTGAGAATCCGGGCTCGTCGATGGCCGGCAGGTCGGGACGGAACGACGTCGGGGTCCCAAGCTGCGAGAAGGGCACGAGCTTGACCGGACGCTCGCCGCCAGCGGCGGCAGGGGCCGGTGTGGACGGGGACGGAGGCGGCCTGGCCGCGGGTGCGGCGGACGGGGACGGAGCGGGTGCAGCCGGGGCTGCGGGCTTCGGTGCCGGCGGCGCCGGCGGCGCCGCTGCCGCCGCGGACCTGGCAGCCGCGCTCGGCGCCTCGCCGGCCGCGGCGCCTCGCACGGTGGCGATCAGATCGCCCGTCGAGACGGTGCCGCCTTTCGCCACGTGCACCTTCTCGATGACGCCTCCGGCGGTCGAGGGCACATCCATCGTGGCCTTTTCCGACTCGAGCGTGACGAGGGGTGTATCGACCTCGACACTCTCGCCGGGCTTCACCAGCACCTCGATGATGGCGACGTCCTTGAAGCTGCCCATGTCGGGCACGCGCACTTCCAGCAGCGGGGCCGCGCTCATGGGAGGGGCGCCCTCAGACTCTCCACGGGGCCGGACGCTCCGGATCGACACCGAGCGCCTTGATCGCTCCGCTCACCGTCTTGCCGTCCACGCGCTTTTCGTCGGCCAGCGCCTTGAGCGCCGCGACCACGATATGGTTGCGATCCACCTCGAAGAAACTGCGCAGCGCGGCGCGCGAGTCGGAGCGGCCGAAGCCGTCGGTGCCGAGCGTGACGTAACGGCCCGCGACCCACTGGCGGATCTGATCGGGCACCGTGCGCATGTAGTCGGTCGCGGCGATCACCGGGCCCTCGCGGTCTTTCAGCAGCGCCCGGATGTACGGCACGCGCGGCGCCCGGTCCGGATGCAGCAGGTTCCAGCGCTCGCACTCGAGCGCCTCGCGCCGCAGCTCGCTGAAGCTCGTGACCGAGAGTACGTCGGCGGGAATCCCGTAGTCGTCCTCGAGAATCTTCGCGGCCGCCAGGCACTCGCGCAGGATGGTGCCGGAGCCGAGCAACGTCGCGCGCACCTTGCCGCGGCCGCCGATCTGCAGGAGATACGCGCCGTTGAGGATCCCGCGCTCCACTCCCGGAGGCATCGGCGGGTGCGCATAGTTCTCGTTCATCACGGTGAGGTAGTAGAAGATGCTCTCGCGCTCGGCATACATGCGCCGCAGCCCGTCGTGGACGATGACGGCCAGCTCGTAGGCGTAGGTTGGATCGTAGGCGAGGCAGTTCGGCACGGTACTGGCGACCAGCTGGCTGTGGCCGTCCTGATGCTGCAGGCCCTCGCCGGCCAGCGTGGTGCGGCCCGCGGTGGCGCCCAGCAGGAACCCGCGCGCCTGGATGTCGCCCGCGGCCCAGATGAAATCCCCGACCCGCTGGAAGCCGAACATCGAATAAAAGATGTAGAACGGCACCATGTTGATGCCGTGATTGCTGTAAGCAGTGCCGGCGGCGATCCACGAGCACAGCGACCCCGCCTCGTTGATGCCTTCCTCGAGCATCTGTCCCTTCTTGTCCTCGCGGTAGGACATGAGAGTCTCGGCATCCTGCGGCGTGTACAGCTGGCCGACGGAGGAGTAGATGCCGATCTGCCGGAACAGGCCCTCCATGCCGAAGGTGCGCGCCTCGTCGGGCACGATCGGCACGATGTTGCGGCCGATGTTCTTGTCCTTGAGGAGGATCGTGAGGACGCGCACGAACGCCATGGTCGTCGAGATCTCGCGCTCGCCGGTGCCCTCGAGGATCGAGGAGAAGGCCTCGAGCATCGGGATCACGAGCGGCGGCGCATCGTGGCGCCGCTGCGGCAGGTAGCCGCCGAGCGCCGCGCGCTTCTCGCGCAGGTAGCCCGCCTCCTCGGAATTCTCCGCGGGCCTGCGGAACGGCAGCTGCGCGAGCTCCTCGTCGGCGACCGGGATGTTGAAACGGTCGCGGAACACCTTGAGGTCCTCTTCGCCCATCTTCTTCTGCTGATGGGCGATCATCTGCCCCTCGCCGCCCTTGCCGAGCCCGAAGCCCTTGACGGTCTTGGCGAAAATCACCGTCGGCATGCCCTTGCTGGCAACCGCCGCGGCGTAGGCGGCGTACACCTTGAGCGGATCGTGTCCGCCGCGGTTCAACCGCCAGATCTCGTCGTCCGACATGTTGGCGACCATCGCCTTGAGCTCGGGATCCTTGCCGAAGAAGTGCTCGCGGGTGAAGGCGCCGCCCTTGGCCTTGAAATTCTGGTATTCGCCGTCGACGGTCTCCTCCATCACGCGGCGCAGGATCCCCTTGTAGTCGCGCGCCAGCAGCGGATCCCAGCGCGAGCCCCACAGCACCTTGATGACGTTCCAGCCGGCGCCGAGGAAGGCCGCCTCGAGCTCCTGGATGATCTTGCCGTTGCCGCGCACCGGACCGTCGAGGCGCTGCAGGTTGCAGTTGATGACGAAGATGAGGTTGTCGAGGCCCTCGCGCACCGGCATGGTGAGCGCGCCCATCGCCTCGGGCTCGTCCATCTCGCCGTCGCCGAGAAACGCCCACACCTTCTGGTCGGAGGGTTTCACCAGGCCGCGGTGCTCGAGATAGCGGGTGAAGTGCGCCTGGAACATCGCCATCATGGGACCCAAGCCCATCGACACCGTCGGGAACTGCCAGAAATCCGGCATCAGCCACGGGTGCGGATAGGACGGGAGTCCGACGCCGCGGCCGCCGGCTTCCTGGCGGAAGTGGCGCAGCTGCTCTTCCGTCAGCCGGCCCTCGAGAAACGCGCGCGCGTAGATGCCCGGTGAGGAATGTCCCTGGATGAACACCAGATCGCCCGGATGCTGCTCGGAGGGCGCACGCCAGAAATGATTGAAGCCGACCTCGTAGAGGGTCGCCGACGAGGCGTAGCTCGCCAGATGCCCGCCGTACTCGGAGGACTTCCGGTTGGCGAGCAGCACCATCGCGAGCGCGTTCCAGCGAATGTACGCCTCGATGCGCCGCTCGAGCGCGCGGTTGCCCGGGTACTCCGGCTCGCGCCCGCTCGGGATGCTGTTGACGTAGGCGGTGTTGGGCTTGAACGGCAGGTAGGCGCCGCTGCGGCGCGCGTAGTCGATGAGCCGCTCGAGCAGGAAGTGCGCACGCTCCGGGCCGTGGGTCTTCAGCACCGAGTCGATGGATTCGAGCCACTCGCGCGTCTCGACGGGATCCAGGTCTTCCAGCTTGGGCGGTTCGGTCATGTGGGCGAGTCCGACGGCGCGGCCGCGGCTCTTCGTCGCAGGCGTCTTGTGCCGCGTTCGCGATAGAATGAGTAAGTAATGATGGCTAGCGCCGGCAGGTAAAGCAAGTGAGTCCCAGGGCGTCCGCCGCGCTGCCAGGCGCCGCGCTGCGCGCCGCCGTGCTGCCGACGGCGCGGCCTCCGGTGATCACCAGCGCGCGCATCACGAGTCTCGAGTCCGCGGACCCCGACGCACTCTTTGCCATGGTGCCGCCGTCGGTGCATCCGCGGGCCTTCGCCCGCCTGCCCGACAGCGCGCGCTGGCGCGAGCTCAACACGCGCTTGCCGCCGCGCGCCGGGGCGGTGCGCACCACGGTGCTCGGCAATCGCCGCCAGACGCTCGCCGTGCTCGGCTACCTCGCGGCCGACGCCAGCCCCTTCGAGCGCCTGTCGCTCGCCGGACGCATGCTGAAGGAAGCGGCCGCGCGCAGCCCGGCGAGCATCGCCCTCGCCGCTCCGGGTTCCTCCGGCGCCGCCGCGCGCGGCTCGCTCGAGGCGCTGCTGGCGGCCGCCCTCGCCCATGCGTTTGCACTGCCGAGCTATCGCGCGAGCGTGCGCGAGGAGCGGCCGCTGCGCCGCGTGCTGCTCGCCGACGCGGACGGGCTCGACGTGCGCTATGCCGCCGCGGCGGCGCGCGGCACCAACCTCGCCCGCTGGCTGACCGCGCTCCCTCCCAACATCCTCGATGCACGCAGCTACGCCCGTGGCATCGCGCGCCTTGCGCGCACGCATGGACTCTCGCTCCGCTGGCTCGACGAGCGCTCCCTCCGCCGTGCGGGCGCCGGGGCCTTCCTCGCGGTGGCCGGCGGCAACGGCGAGCGCGGCGCCGGCATTGCGCACCTCAGGTACCGGCCCGCGCGCCATCGCACGGCCCGGCCGGACATCGCGCTGATCGGCAAGGGAATCCTCTTCGACACCGGCGGAGTGAACCTGAAGACGCACCGCTCGATGCTCGACATGCACACCGACATGTCGGGCAGCGCGGTGGCGCTCGCGACGCTCATCGCGCTCGCCGAGCTGCGCGCGCCGCTCGCCGCGGACGCCTGGCTCGCGATCACGGAGAATCGCATAGGACCCGGGGCCTACCGGCCGCAGGAGGTCGTGCGCGCCGCCAACGGCGTCACCATCCAGGTGATCCATACCGACGCCGAGGGCCGCATGGTGCTGGCCGACACGCTGGCCCTCGCGGGGCGCACGCGGCCGCGCTTCATGATGGACTTCGCGACGCTCACCGGCGCCTGCGTGTACTCGCTCACCGAGCGCATGAGCGGCGTGTTCACCAACCGCCCGCAGCTCGCCGCCGCGCTCCTCGACGCCGGCCGCGTGAGCGGCGAGCGCGTGTGGAACTTCCCCAACGAGCCCGACTACGACGCCGATCTCGAGAGCAAGGTGGCCGACATCCAGCAGTGCGCCGTGGACGGCAAGGGGGATCACATCCTGGCGACGCGCTTCCTCGCGCGCTTCGTGCCGCGCGACAGCGCCTGGGTGCACGTCGATCTGTCCTCCGCGACGCGCAGCGGCGGCCTCGCGCACGTCGCCACCGACGTCACCGGCTTCGGCGTGCGCTTCGCACTCGAGCTCATCCTCGGGCAGAACGTGCTCGCGGCACTGGAGCGGCCCGCGTGACGGCGCTCACCATCCGCCGGCCCGACGACTGGCACCTGCACCTGCGCGATGGGGCAGAGCTCGCCGCGCTGCTGCCCTTCACCGCCGCGCGCTTCGCGCGCGCCATCGTCATGCCGAACCTGAAGCCCGCGGTGACCACCACCGCGCAGGCGCTCGATTACCGCCGGCGCATCCTCGCGGCCCTGCCGGCGGACCTCGCCTTCGAGCCGCTGATGACTCTCTATCTCACCGATGACACGCCGGCCGCCGAGGTCGAGCGCGCGCGCTCGAGCGGCTGCATCTTCGGCTGCAAGCTCTATCCGGCCGGCGCGACCACTCATTCCGACAGCGGCGTAACCGACATCCGGCACATCATGCCGGTGCTCGAGCGCATGGCCGCGCTCGGGGTGGTGCTCCAGGTGCACGGCGAGGTCACCGACCCCGCCGTCGACGTCTTCGACCGCGAAGCGCGTTTCATCGAGCGCACGCTCGCGCCGCTCGCCGAGCGTCTGCCGCAGCTGCGCATCGTGTTCGAGCACATCACGACCCGCGCAGCGGTGGACTTCGTCCTCGGGGCGCGCGCGGGCGTGGCGGCGACCGTGACGCCGCAGCATCTGCTGATGAATCGCAATGCGCTGTTCGCGGGCGGGATCCGCCCGCACCATTACTGCGCCCCGGTGCTGAAGGCCGAGGCGGACCGCGCGGCGCTGCTCGCCGCGGTGACGCGCGGCAGCGCGCGCTTCTTCCTCGGCACCGACAGCGCGCCGCACGCGCGCCGCGCCAAGGAGACGGCCTGCGGCTGCGCCGGCATCTTCTCGGCGCACGCCGGCATCGAGCTCTATGCCGAGGCCTTCGAAGCCGCCGGAGCCCTCGACAAGCTCGAGGGGTTCGCAGCGCTGCACGGCGCCGACTTCTACGGCCTGCCGCACAACGCGGCAACCCTCACCCTGGTGCGCGAGCCCTGGGAAGTGCCGGGCCACTATCCGTTCGGCGCGGATCAGCTCGTGCCGCTGCGCGCCGGCGAGCGCATCGCCTGGCGCCTGGCGCCGCCGCCGGCACGGCCCGCGCCATGAGCGCCGCCGAGGCGCCCACGCCCCCGCCGCCCCCGCCGCCTGCGGCCGCCGCACTCATGGCGCGCCGCTTCCGCGGCTACCTGCCGGTGGCCGTCGACGTGGAGAGCGGCGGATTCCATGCCGCCACCGATGCGCTGCTCGAGATCGCCGCAGTGCTCATCGACATCGACGCCGACGGCACGCTGCGGCGCGGTGCGACTCACAACTATCACGTGCAGCCCTTCGCCGGCGCACGCCTCGACCCGGCTTCGCTCTCCGTGACGGGCATCGATCCGCATCACCCGCTGCGCCCCGCGATCCCCGAGCGCGACGCGCTGCAGCGGATCTTCCGCGAGGTGCGCCATGCAGTGCGCGCCTGCGGCTGCCGCCGCGCCATCCTGGTCGGGCACAACGCCGCCTTCGACCTCGCATTTCTCAATGCTGCGGTGGCGCGTGCCGACGTCAAGCGCAACCCCTTTCATCCCTTCTCGTGCTTCGACACGGCGACGCTCGCGGGCGCGGCGTTCGGCCAGACGGTGCTCGCCAAGGCGCTGACCGTCGCAGGACTCGAGTGGGATGCGGGCAGCGCGCACAACGCGCGCTACGACGCCGAGCGCAGCGCCGATATCTTCTGCCTGGTATGCAACCGGCTGCGCGAGAGCTTCGAGGGCGCGCGCGCGCGCGCCGCCGCGCTCGGCTGGCTCAACGCCCCGGCGGACGATGCGGCGGGCGAGGAGGTGCCGCTCGAGGAGGCGATTACTGCGCCGCGCCCGCCTCGGCCATGAGCTTCTTCAGCTCGCCGCTGCGCAGCATCTCGAGCGCGATGTCGCAGCCGCCGATCAGCTCGCCTTTCACGTACAGCTGCGGATAAGTCGGCCAGTTGGAGAAGCGCTTGAGCGCCTCGCGCATCTCCGGCTCCTCGAAGATATTCACGTAACGGAAGTTGGCGCCCACGGCACGCAGCGCGGCGACCGTCTGCGCGGAAAACCCGCACTGCGGGAAGTCCGGCGTGCCCTTCATGAACAGCACCACCGGGCTCGAGCCCAGCTCCGTCTTGATTCTCTCGACCATGTCCATCGTAACTACCTCTGTTGCCTGCGGCGCTCCTCGAGCTCCGCGATCAGGCGCCACTGCTCCTGCGCGCTCATGGCGAGCCATCGGCCGATCTCCGCCCCCGTTCGCAGGCATCCGATGCAGTATCCCCGCTCGTCCAGGGAGCAGACATTGATGCACGGTGAGGGCGGACGCTCGGGCGGTGCTCGGTCCCGCATGCGTTGAATTATGGGGGGGCCTCGCCTATTCTTCAACGCTGCAGCTCGCTGCCCAGGTCAATTGAAACAACAACTTGGAGACCGAAGCAATGAATCCCCTCAACAACCACCGCCACTCCCTGATTCTCGGCATCGTCATTGCCGTGATCCTGTCGCTGCTGATCGGCGGTACCGAATTCAATCAGGCGGGACTCGCGCGCTGGTTCCACATCGTCGCGGGCGTGTTCTGGATCGGCCTCCTCTATTACTTCAACGTCGCCCAGACGCCGGCGCTCGCCGACGCGGCCGCCGACAAGGGCGGACCCGGCGGCGCCGGCATCACCAAGTACGTGGCTCCCCGGGCGCTGTTCTGGTTCCGCTGGGGCGCGGTGGCCACCTGGCTCGGCGGGGCGTGGCTTCTCGGCGCGAGCTTTCTCAGCGCCTTTACCTTCGGCGCAGTGGCGGATCCGGGCGGGCACTCGCCTTACTACCTCCACACGATCGGCACGGGGGCCTGGCTCGGCACCATCATGCTGTTCAATGTCTGGGTGCTGATCTGGCCGAACCAGAAGAAGATTCTCGGCATCGTCGCGGCCACCGATGAGCAGAAGGCCAAAGCGCGCAAGACCGCGGGCATGGCCTCGCGCATCAACTTCGTGCTGTCGATCCCGATGATCATGTGCATGGCGGGCGCGACGCACCTCCTGCCCTTCATCGGCAAATAGGGGTCATGCCGGAGCCTCCGCGCGATCTCGCCGGCCAGGTCGAGGCGGCGCTGCGCGAGGACATCGGCAGCGGCGACGTGACGGCGGCGCTGGTACCCGCGGGGCAGCGGGTACGGGGCAGCGTGATCACGCGCGAGAGCGCGGTGCTCGCCGGCCGGCCGTGGGTCGATGCGACCTTCCGTCATCTCGACCCGCACGTGCAGCTCCTCTGGCACGCGAGCGACGGCGAGCCGATCGCCGCCAATCAGGTCGTGTTCGACATCGCCGGCAGCGCCCGGGCGGTGCTGACCGGCGAGCGCACCGCGCTCAACTTCCTGCAGCTGCTGTCGGCGACCGCGACGGCGACGCGGCGCTTCGTCGACGCCGTGGCCGGCACCGGCTGCACCATCCTCGACACCCGCAAGACCATCCCCGGAATGCGCAGCGCACAGAAGTACGCGGTGCTGTGCGGCGGCGGCCGCAACCACCGCATGGGCCTCTACGACCGCATTCTCATCAAGGAGAACCACATCGCCGCCGCTGGCTCGCTCGCGGGCGCGATCCGCGCCGCGCGCGGCCATGCGCCCGGCCTCGAGGTCGAGGTCGAGGTCGAGTCGCTCGCCGAGCTCGAGGAGGCGCTCGCGGCGGCGCCCGACGTCGTGATGCTCGATGAGTTCACGCACCCGGACCTGCGCGCCGCGGTTGCGCTCAACCGCGCGCGCGGCCGCCCCGTGCAGCTCGAGGCCTCGGGGAGCGTGTCGCTCGAGTCGGTGCGCGCGATCGCGGAGACCGGCGTCGACTGCATATCGGTCGGCTCAATCACCAAGCACGTGCGGGCTGTCGACCTGTCGATGCGGTTGGCGTTCGGCGCCCCGTGAGACTGCTCGGGCTGCTCGCCATGTCGTTGGGGGCGACGACGGCCCATGCTGCCGGCGCCGACGAAGCTGCGGCGGCCGACCAGGCCGGCCCGGCGCTTGCCGCGCCCGGGAACTCCTCCCTGAGCGAAGTCACGATTACGGCGACGCGGATTCCCGAGCCCATCGATCAGGTTCCGGCGGCAATCTCCCGCGTCCCGGGGGCGGAGCTGCGCGCGCGCGATTCCTGGGACATGGCGTCGGCCCTGAGCCTGGTAGCGGGCGTCGAGGCGCCCGCGGGCGGCGATGCCGGTCCCTCGAGCTCGGTACCCTCGTTCTGGGGACTGCATGAGTTCGACGCCTTCCTCCTGGTCATGGACCAGGTGCCCTGGGGAGGCGCATTCAATCCCGCGATCACGACTCTCAACCTGAACGACGTCGAGCGAATCGAGGTCCTGAAGGGCGCGGCTCCCGTCATGTACGGCGCCACCTCCTTCGCCGGCGTGGTGCAGGTACTGCACTACCCGGCGGGCGAGGCGTCGGATGAGGCCTCGGTGGCCTTCGGCAGCTACGGCTCGCTGCGCGGCGCCGCCGCCTTTTCCCTGCCGCAGTCCGGCGGCTACCGACAATCCTTCGCGGCGGATGGTGAGACTCTCGGGTTCGCCGACGGGCGCGAGAAGCTCTCCGACGGGCGGCTGCTCTATCGCGGCGCGCTCGACCTCGGCACCGGTCAGCTGCGGATCGATGCGAACCTGAGCGTCGTCCGCGACGTACCGCCGAGCCCGGTCGTCCGCGAAGGCGGCGCGCTCACCGCCCTCGCGCCGATCAACGCCAATTTCAATCCCGCGGACGCAGCTCTCGATGAGGACAACTACCAGCTCGCGCTCGACTACACGCGGCCGACCCCCTGGGGCGCGTGGGAAACCCTGGCTTCCTTCTCGCGCTCGCACGTGGACGACATCCGTGCGTTCCTGCATCCGGATCTGAGTGGCGCAGCCGACACGCAGAACCAGAATCGCTCCATCCTCGACGGCTACTTCGACACGCATCTCGCGAGCGAGCTCGAGGAGGAGGTGACGCTGCTGGTCGGCGCGGATCTGCTCTACGGCTACGGCCGGCAGGTCACGCTGAACGCCAACGGCGCTTACACGGTGCCGCTGGATGGCTCGGTGCTGCCGCCGCCGACCACGGTGCTGCCGGTGAACGAGGTGGGATTCGTAGCGGACAAGCGCTTGTTCGCCGGACAGTACGCGCAGCTGGACTACAAGCCCGACGCCCGCTGGGACCTGCTGCTCGGCGTGCGCCTCAACGAGACCGCAGAGAACAAGCTCTCGAGCGACCTCGCGCTGCCGCCCCTCACCCCCACCGGGCAGTACGCGGCGGAGAGCGCCAGCCGCGACGTCACCCGCCCCACCGAAGCCGCCGGCGTCAGCTACCGCGCCTGGAGCGCCGGCCGCGATGAGCTGATGCTCTACGCGGACTTCCGCAATGCCTTCAAACCCTCGGCGCTCGATTTCGGTCCCGACTATCAGCCGGCGGTGCTGCTCCCTGAAACCGCCAGGAGCTACGAGGCGGGCCTCAAGGGCGTCGCGGCCGACGGGCGGCTCACCTGGCAGGCGGAAGCGTTCCGCCTGGACTTCGACAACCTCGTGGTGGCGACGGAGTCGGGCTTCCTCACGAACGCCGCGGGCGAGCGGCTCGACGGCGTCGAGCTCGAAACGCGCTACGCCCTCACCGGGGACCTGGCACTGACGGTCAATTACGCCTGGCACGACGCCCGCTTCACGCAGTACCAGTTCTTCGATATCGGCTCGGGCAACTATGTGAGCGTGGCGGGCAAGGGGCTGCCGCTGTCGCCCAGGCATCTCGCCTCGTTCGGAATGCTCTACCAGCCGCCGCGGGGCTTCGACTCGACGCTGGTCGCGACCTACGTCGGCCGGCGCTTCCTCGACGAGGAGAACATCGCGCCCGTCGGCGGCTACGCGCGGCTCGACGCCACCCTCGGGTATCGCTTCGGGCACTACGAGCTTGCCGCCGAGGGCACCAATCTCACCAATCAGCGCCCGCCGGTCAGCGCCAGCGAATTCGGCAGCGAATCCTTCTATCTCCTGAACGCACGCACACTGTGGCTGCGGCTCACTTACCGCAGGTCATAGTAGGATGTGGCCATGATCCCGTTGACCGCCCTGCTTGGTCTCTCCATCGCCCAGTCCGCGAGCCGCCCCGACGTGCCGGACGCCATCAAGGCACCGGCCGGCGAGCAGGTCGTGTTGGTGGCGCATGCCGCGGGCTCGCAGATCTACACCTGCGGCAAGGGAGACGACGGCAAGCCGCAGTGGACGCTCAAGGCGCCCGAGGCGCAGCTGCGCGATACGACGGGCGCGCTGATCGGCCACCATTCCGCGGGGCCCTCGTGGAAGCACATCGACGGGAGCGCGGTGACCGGCAAGGCAGTCGCCAAGGCCGCCTCGCCGGACGCGAGCTCGATTCCCTGGCTCCTCCTGACCGTCGTGAGCCATTCGGGCAAGGGGGCGCTCGAGCGCGTCACCAGCATTCAGCGCGTGCACACCAGGGGCGGACAGCCGCCGCCGGGCGGGAAGTGCGACCCGTCGAAGCCGAATGCCGAGACCTGGATCCCCTACACCGCCGACTATTATTTCTTCGCGCCGGCTGCGGCTGCGAAGTGAGCGCCGGCCGCCCCTGACCGGCCGACCCGCGATGAGCCTCAGGCGACTGCGGACTTGAGGACGCGCTGCGGCTGCGCGACGCCGTAGCCCTGCGCGTAGTCGACGCCGAGGCTGGTGAGCATCTGGATGATCTCGGCGTTCTCGGCGAACTCGGCGATGGTCTGCTTGCCGGTGAGGTGCCCGATCTCGTTGATCGAGCGCACCATCTCGCGGTCGATGGGATCGCGCAGGATCTCCCGCACGAAGCTGCCGTCGATCTTGAGGAAATCGACCGGGAAGTGCTTGAGGTAGCCGAACGAGGAAAGCCCGGTGCCGAAATCATCGAGTGCGAACTTGCAGCCCTGCTGCTTGAGCGCCTGGATGAAGCGGTTGGCCTGGGAGAAGCTGGCGACCGCCGCGGTCTCGGTGATCTCGAAGCAGATCTTCGAGGCATCGAGCCCGCTATGGCGCAGCTGCTCGATGACGAACGGCAGGAACTTGTCGTCGCCGAGGCTCTGGCCGGAGAGATTGATCGAGCACTGCAGGAGGTTCTGCCGCTCGTCCGCCTCGGATACCAGCCAGCGGAAGGCGTTCTCGATCACCCAGCGGTCGATCGCCGGGGTGATGCCGTAGCGCTCGGCCGCGGCGATGAAGTCGTTCGGCGCCACGATGCGCCCGGTCTCGTCCTTCAGGCGCAGCAGCAGCTCGTAGTGCGCGCCGGTCTCGACGCGCTGCAGCGGCTGGATCGCCATGCGATACAGCTCGAAGCGCCCCTCTTCCAGCGCCGCGTTGATGCGCGCCGCCCACTGCATCTCGCGCCGGCGGCGCATCAGCTCGATGTCGTTCTCGGCGAAGCTGTGGACGCGATTGCGCCCGCCTTCCTTGGCCGCGGTACAGGCGCTGCCGGCCGCGGACAGGATCGAGGCCACGTCCTCGTTCTCGGCGGTGATCGGCACGACGCCGATCGAGGCGCCAAGCCGGAAGAGGCGGTCCTCCCAGGTGAAGCGGAAGTTGCGCACCGCCTCGCGCAGCGTCTCCGCGGTGCGCATGGCCTCGTCGAGCGAGCAGCTCTCGAGAAGAATGCCGAACTCGTCGCCGCCGAGGCGCGAGAGCGTGTCGCGCCAGCGCACCTTGGACTTCAGCAGCGCCCCCACCTGCCCGAGGAGCGCGTCGCCCGCCGAGTGACCGCAGGTGTCGTTGACGATCTTGAACTGGTCGATGTCGAGGTGGCAGAGAGCGTAGGAGGCCTCGCGCGCCTTGGCGCTCTTCAGCGCCCGCTCGAGGCGGCTCTCGAACTCGCGGCGGTTGACGAGGCCCGTCAGCAAATCGTGGCTGGCGTGGTAGGAGAGGCGCCGGTTGAGCTCGCGCGACTCGCTGACGTCGTGGAACACCAGCACGCCGCCGGCGACGTGCCCCTGGCCGTCGCGGATCGGCGCCGCGGTGCTCTCGACGTAGAGCTCGTTGCCGTCGCGGCGGATGAGCAGCATCGGCCGCACCGACTTGATCGGGCGGATGCGGCGGATCGAGACGGTGAGCGGATTCTCGAGCGGCTCGCAGGTCTCTTCGTGGAAGGCGCGGAAGATCTCCTCCACGGGCCGGCCCATCGCGTCCTCGAGACGCCAGCCGGTGAGCTCCTCGGCCACCGGGTTGATGTAATCGATGGTCGAGTTGGCATCGGTGGTGATGACGCCGTCGCCGATGGACTGCAGGGTGATCTGCGCGCTCTCCTTCTCGCGGAACAGCGCCTCCTCGTAAAGCTTGCGCTCGGTGATGTCGAGCTCGACGCCGACCAGGCGCAGGAGCCGCCCGTGCTTGTCGACGCGGGCGGTGGCGCGGCTGATCACCCAGCGCCACTCGCCGTTGCGGTGGCGCATGCGGTGGGTGCTCTCGAAGATCGGGGTCTTGCCCGCGACGTGATCGCGGATCGCGGTCTGCACGCGCGCCAGGTCGTCCGGATGCACCAGGCTGCGCCAGTCGGGTGAGCCGCGCATGTCCTCGTCCGCGTAGCCGAGCATGGCCTTCCAGCGCGGCGAGAAGAAGACTTCGTTGCTCTCGACGTCGAAGTCCCACAGGCCGTCGTTGGCGGCGGCCTGGAACAGATTGGTGCGCTCCTCGAGCTTGGCGAGCCGCGCCTCGGTGCGGATGCGCTCGAGACCGGTGGCCAGGCTCGTGCCGATCAGCTTCATGAGCAGCTGCAGGTTCACGTCCCACGCCCCGCGCGGCAGCGTGTGCGCGAGCCCGAGGATGCCGGCGGGCTTGTCCTGGACGCGGAAAGCGATGAGCAGCGCCGAGCCGATCTGCAGATCCGCCAGCTTGGCGGCTTCCGCGGCCTGCTCCTTGCGCGGGGAGCTCGTATCGCGCAGCTCCGAGAGGCGCAGGTGGTCGAGCCGCCCCTTCAGCCACGGAAAGCCCTCGAGAGAGAGGCTCGCGAGCCCCTCGGGCTTGCACTGCGCGAAGGCGCTGCGTGCGCCCTGCACGTCATGGATCACGGCATCGTCGGGATGGAGCGCGGCGAGAAAGGCGCAGTCGCAGCCGGTCGCGCCGCGCAGCAGCTCGAGGTTGCGCCGTATGCAGGCGTCCACGTCGTCGCGGCGCATGTTCTGGAAGTCGACCGCAATCTTGGTGCAGGCGACGTCGAGTCCGAGAGCGGGCCTGGTGTGCCGGCCTGTCCAGGCGTCGGCAGAAAGGATGTCGGACGCGGTGAAGTCCTGTGGCTTATCCGGCGGAGGCGGAATCGCCATTATCCGTGACCTCCCATTGCTGAACCGACGCAGCCTAATTCAAATGTTACGTCGCAGACTTGATACCCCGTCACGGAAACAGTGATTCAGTGCCGTTTTCCGAGGGTTACGTAAGATTCTCGCACACTGAAACAGGATTACAAGGTAAAGCTCTGTTGAGACAAGGGTTGTCAGTTAACAGAATCTTCGCCCCGCGCGCGCGGCGTGCGCCGCCGTGAGATCTTCCCACGCGCCGATCACCCGTTCGGCCTCGATGCCGAGGATGTTCGGTTTGCCCTCGACCGTGCCCGTGAGCGTGACGGCAGGAGTCGTCGCGCCTCCGGGGCGGTAGAGCCAGGGATCGATGTGCCCGAAGAGCGCCACGGTGGGACAGCCGAGCGCCGCCGCCGCGTGCGCGGGCCCCGTGTCCACGGCGATGAGGGTGCTGGCGCGCTCGAGCAGCGCCAGGAGTCGCGTCACCGGCAAGTCGTTTGCGGCGTTCAGCGCATCGCCTATGCGCGCGAGCCGCAGAACGTCGGCGATGAAGGAGCTCTCGGCTCCCATCCCCGAGAAGATGATCGCCTGCCCCGGGCAGCGCGCACGCACGGCACGCACCACCTGCGCCCAGCGCTCCTCCGGCCAGTATTTGGCGGCTCCCGCGCGCGACCGCAGCCGCCGCCGCGCGACGTGGCGGCTTCCCGGGTGGATGACCATGTAGGCCCGCCCCGCGAGTCCGCGGCCCGCGAGCCAGCTGTCGAGCTCAAGCCTGGCGGCCTCGGAAACCACGAGATGCGCCGCGCGCGCCACGCCTTCCACCGCGGGCGGCAGGAGCCCGCTGAAGGCTGCCGGGGTCATCGCACCGAGGCGCAGGTACCGGTCCGCGAAATTCTCCCCTTCGAGAAACGGGTATGCGCTCGAGTCGCAGATGTAAGGGGCAGGTATTGCGCCGCGCGCGAGCAGCGCGCGGCCTTCGCCGCGATCGCAGAACCACGTGGGGCCGGCGCCCCGCGCCCTGAGCCACGCCACCAGCCGCCGCTGGCTCGGGCTCAGCCAGTAAGGCGTGCGGCGGCTGCGCAGGATGAACATCCGTCCGACGGCCGGATGCCCGGCGAGCAGCGGCTCGGACCAGGGACCCGAGGCGATCACGTCCACCGGGGCCTTGAAGCGCGCATACAGCTGCTCGAGCAGCACGGTGAGCAGCACCATGTCCCCGAAGGCGCCGCAGCGCATGACCAGCGGCGGCAGCCGCGCTGCCTGCGGGGGCGCGAGCTGCGTCCCTACCGGGCTCACGCACGCCTCACGAGCGCATCCCGCGCCGCTCCATACAGCCGGCGCAACTCCCGCTCCATCTCCCCCTGCAGCCGCTCGAGCCCGGCGGCATCCGTGACCCGCGGGACGTAGCGCGGCGCCCCGATCGCGATGGCGATGCGCGCGAGAAACGGCACGGGAATGACGAACCTGTCCCACTTCACCAGCCAGGCGCGCGAGGCCGCATACGCCATCGGCAGGATCGGACGCTGCGACATCTGCGCGAGCAGCAGCGCGCCGGGCTTGAACCTGAAGCGTGGCCCGCGCGGGCCATCGGGCGTGATGACGGGGGAGACGGCGTCGCGGGTGAGCGCCTGGTAGTAGTCGCGCAGCGCCCGCGCGCCGGTGTGGGTCGAGGAGCCGCGGATCACCGCGCCGCCGAAGCGCCGCACCATCATGGCGCCGAGCTCGCCGTCGACCGACGGGCTGATGAGCCACCCCGGCGTGAGGCCCCGGGCGCGCTGCTCGATGAGAAACTTTCCGCAGAAGAGCTGGTGCTGGTGCCAGTAGCAGGGAATGAGCGAGGGCGCGCGCGCGAGTGCCGCCGCGAGGTGCTCCTCCCCCTCGACGCGCACCACGCGGCAGGTGCGCCACCACGCCCGGATGAGGGCCACCCCGAGGGGTGCCGCTACCGCATACAGGGCGCGGCGCAGGGGGGTCATGCGCCGGCTCGAGCGGGTCGCGGTGCGATACAGGGTATTGCGCAAACCTCCGTCGTCGCCGTCGCTCATGACGCGAACAGCTCCGCGAGGGTGAGCGCGCGCGCTGCGAGGCGCCCCACGGGCAGGCTCGTCATGACGCAGGCCGCGGCGCCGGCAAAGAGCTCGAGCGGCAACGCCGCGAGCCTCGCGCCGCGGCAGAGCGCGCCACCCTCGGTGAGCTCGACCTCGCGCGCCTCCTCGAGGCGCGCGCCGCAGGCCTTGAGCGCCGCCTCGCGCGCCGCCCAGGCCTCGAGACGCGCCCCGGTGCCGAGCTCGACGTCGAAGCCGACGAGCCCGTGCGCCACCGCCGCGCATCCCACCCAGGGGCCGGAATGACTGATGCTGAAGTCGGGCGCCTCTGCCGCGGCAGCCGCCGTGCGTGCGAGCCGCGGCTTGCCGCCATCCGGAAAGGCGAGCTCGCCGGGCGCGACCGTCGCGCCCGTGACCTCGGTGAGCGCGCGCACGGCGAGCGCCACGCCGGCGAGCGTCGCGGGCGCAGCGGCTGCGCGGGCGGCGACCTCGAGACGCTTCGCATACGGCAACCCGCGTGCGAACGCGCGCGCGGCCGCTTCCGGCCACTGACCGCGCAGGTCCGAGTGATATAAGATTAAGGTTTGGCTTTCAACAGCTTGCATGACCGCCGCCGCGTCCGCGAAAACTCTTCCTCCCGAAGCCGGGCCGCAATTCGACGTGGGCTCCACCGACGATTCGCTGGAGCGCATGATCGAATTGTTTGCGCGCCACGGCGACACTTATCGCGTGTTCGTCCCGGCACGCCGATCTTATACCTATGTCATCCATCATCCGGACGACGTGAAGCGGGTGCTGGTCTCGAACCACCGCAATTACACCAAGGGCCTCGGGCTGGATCGCGTCAGGATCCTGCTCGGCAAGGGCATCATGACCAGCGAAGGCGGGCTGTGGAAGCGCCAGCGCTACATGATGCAGCCGCTGTTCCACCGCCGCGTGCTCGGCGGATTCGCGCAGCTGATCGCCGCGGCCAACGATCGGCGCATCGCCCGCTGGGAGGATCTCGCACGGCGCGGCGAGCTCGTGAATCTCACCGACGAGATGAGCGAGCTCACGCTCGACATCGTGCTGCGCTCGATCTTCGGGCGCGACCTCGACCGCCTCACCGAGCAGCTCGGCGGCAATCCCTTCGCGGTGGTGACCCGGGAGCAGAGCCGCGATCTGCAGTTCGCCTTCAAGTTCCGCTCGCTCACCAAGCTGGTGGCGCAGCTCATCGAGCGGCGCCGGGCCGAGCCCGAGGAGCACTTCGACTACGTGGCGATGCTGATGGCGGCGCGCGACAAGGAGACCGGCGCGCCGATGGGCGAGCGCGAGCTCATCGACGAGATCATGACGCTCATCGTGGCCGGGCACGAGACCACGGCGAGCGGGCTCAACTGGACCTGGTATCTGCTCGCGCAGCACCCCGAGGCGGAGGCCCGGCTGCATGCCGAGCTCGATGCGGCGCCGGAGCTCGCGGCGCCGAGCCTCGCCGAGATGGAGGCGCTCGCCTGGACGAGCCAGGTCGTGAACGAGGCGCTGCGGCTCTATCCGCCGGGCTGGCTCCTGTCGCGGCGCACGATCGCCGCCGACGTGCTCGGCGGCTTCGCGGTGCCCGCCGGCACCAACGTGCTGCTGCCGCTGTACCTGCTGCACCGGCACCCGCGCTTCTGGAAGGAGCCCGACCGGTTCTCCCCGGAGCGCTTCGCCCCCGAGCACGAGGCCGAGCGGCCGCGCTTCGCCTACATGCCCTTCGCCGCCGGCCCGCGTCACTGCATCGGCGAGACCTTCGCGCTCTACGAGATGCTCGTGCATCTCTACAAGGTGGCGCGCCGCTACCGCCTGGTGTACGTGCCGGACAAGCCGCTCGAGCTCGAGGCGCAGATCAACCTGCGCACGCGTCATCCGCTCCACATGAGGTTGGTGCCCCGCAGATGATCAAGGCCACGACGTTGACCGAGGTGCTCGAGGCGAATCGCGCCTTCCCGCGCAGCATCACCTATCTCGAGGGCGAGAACGAGTCGCGCAGCGTTTCGGCGGCCGAGCTCTACGAGCGCGCGCTCGGCATCCTTTATCACCTGCAGCGCATCGGCGCGCGCCGCGGCGACAAGCTGATCCTGTTCCTCGGCAACAACGAGCAGTTCATCGACGTGTTCTGGGCGGCGATCCTCGGCGGCATCGTGCCCGTGCCCGTGGCGCTCGGCATCAGCGACGAGCACCGCCACAAGGTGCTGCGGATCGCGCGCCGGCTCGGGTCGCCGTTCCTGTACACCGAGCGCCGCTCGCTCGAGCGCATCGGCGCGTTCGCGGCCGAGGCCGGCGAGACGCAGCTGTTCGAGAGCCTGCGCAAGCGCACCTTCCTGGTCGACGATCTCGACGACATCTCGCGCGCCGGCACCATCCAGCGCGCCGAGCCCGACGACGTCGCCTTCATCCAGTTCTCCTCGGGCTCGACCAGCGAGCCGAAGGGCGTGGTGCTCACCCACCGCAACATCATCGCCAACTGGCGCGGCTCGACCGAGGCGGCCGGCTTCAACGAGAACGACGTGAGCCTCTCGTGGATGCCGCTCACCCATGACATGGGCCTGATCGGCTTTCACCTCGTCATGTTCGCGAACCGGGTGCATTCGCACCTCATGCCGACCGAGCTCTTCATCCGCCGCCCGCTGCTGTGGCTCACGCTCGCCTCGCGGATTCGCGCCTCGATCCTGTGCTCGCCGAATTTCGGCTACAAGCACTACCTGAAGGTGCTCGGCGATCGGCCGGTCGAGGGACTGGACCTCTCGGCGGTGCGCCTCATCTTCAACGGCGCCGAGCCGATCTCGGTCGAGCTGTGCGAGGAGTTCCTCACGCGGCTCGAGCCCGCACGCCTCGGCCGCAACTCCATGTACCCGGTGTACGGGCTCGCGGAGGCCTCGCTCGCGGTGAGCTTCCCGCCGGTCGGCGCGCCGATGAAGACCCTCACGCTGAACCGTCACCGCCTCAACCCCGGCGACCCGGTGGAGCCGGTGGCGGCGGGCGACCCGCACGCCTTGAAGCTCGTGAGCGAGGGCAAGGCGATTCCCTACACCCGCGTGCGCATCGCCGGCGACGACGACCGGGAGCTGCCGGAAGACCGCATCGGCCACGTGCACATGACGGGCGAGAACGTGACGCGCGGCTATTACGAGGACCCGGCGGCCAATGCCGCCGCCTTCACGGCCGATGGCTGGCTGCGCACCGGAGATCTCGGACTCGTGCACGCGGGCGAGCTCTACATCTCGGGACGCGCCAAGGAAATCATCTTCGTGAACGGCCAGAACTACTACCCGCACGACCTCGAGGGCCTGGCCCAGCGCGCGCCCGGCCTCGAGCTCGGCAAGGTAGTCGCCTCCGGCGTGCGGCGGCGCGGCGCCGAGATCGAGCAGCTGGTGGTGTTCGTCCTGCATCGCGGCGCGATGGCCGACTTCCTGCCGCTGGCGACTCAGGTGTCGCGGCTCATCAACGAGCAGGCCGGGCTCGAGGTCGCCGAGGTGATTCCCGTCAAGCGCATCCCCAAGACCACGAGCGGCAAGGTCCAGCGGCACCTGCTCGAGGAGAGCTATGTCGACGGCGAGTTCGACGCGGACCTCGCCGAGCTCGCGGCGCTGCGCGCGGCGCAGCGCGGACCCGCCCACCGCGAGCGCAGCGAGCTCGAGGAGCAGTTGAAGACAATCTGCGACGCGGCGCTCGAGGGCAAGCGAGTCGATGTGAACGACAACCTCTTCGAGGTGGGCGCGAGCTCGCTCAAGCTCATCGAGATCCATGAGCAGATCGACCGGCTCTACCCCGGCCAGATCGATCTCACCGAGCTCTTCGACTTCCCGACCATCGCCGAGCTCGCGAAGCATCTCGAGGGAAAGCTGGCTGGCGCTCCAACATCCTGAAATCTAAGAGATTATTTTTGACTTGAGGCCCCGCGTGCCTATAATGCGGCGATGATGAACACGGAAGCCGCCGGCCCGGCCGGCCCGAATCGCTGCGAGAGCCGCCTCTCGGCCTGCGGGATCCGCCCCACGGCGCAGCGCGTGCGGATCGCATCCGTGCTGCTCTCGGCACCGCAGCACCTCTCCGCCGAGCAGATCCTGGCCCAGCTGCGCGGCAACGGCACCCGCGTATCCAAGGCCACCGTGTACAACACGCTGAATCTCTTTGCCTCGCACGGCCTCATCCGCCAGCTCTCGGTCGACGGCGCGCGCGCCTGGTTCGATTCCAACGTCGATCCCCATTACCACTTTCACGATCTCACGAGCGGCGCGCTGATCGACGTTCCGGTGCCCGAGGTCGAGTTCAGCCGCCTGCCCCCGCCTCCCCCCGGCACCGAGGTCGCGGGCATCGATCTCGTGATCCGCCTGCGGAAAAAGCAGTAGGCCCCGGCCTTTTTTGTAGAATTGTCGGCCTCCCGGGGCCGGGATAGCTCAGTTGGTAGAGCAGCGCATTCGTAATGCGCGGGTCGTAGGTTCGAATCCTATTCCCGGCACCATCTCCCGCCCACCGTCAACGGAACGGTGACACCAGCACCACCATGCTCGGGAACGCTGCGCATGGACTGCGCCCAGGTTAGTGCGGGCGTAACCACGTCGTCGCAGTCCGCGGGCGCACAGTCCCTAATTCATCCGGGCAGTCGGCGCGAAGGCTGGTGATTCGAGCTCCAGGGCGCTCACGAGCTCGAGCAGAAATCTCTCCGCGCTTCCCGAGGCGCCGCGGTACGAGAACCCATAGGAGTGCAGCATCTCGTGCTCGATTTCCACGAACCGAAGACGATCGTCGTCCGTCGCCTCGCTCCAGACTGCCGCGTACCTGCCCCAGAGCTCGTTGTCGGGGGACAGCTCGCTCAGCGCTCTGCGCAGCCGCCGCAGCGACTTTGCGCTCTCCACGTTCCTCGCATCCCAGGGGAATTCCCGCGCCTTGCGGTATCTCCAGCCGGCCGAGTCGTCAGTGCTACCGATCAGGGTGGTGCGGAAGCGGCGCACCGCGGCAGGTTCGATCATGGCGTCCTCCTGCTTTGCATCGAGCTGCCCCTTCCATGGCAGCATTCAATACATAAGCCTCCCCGGAAGCCGGCGCCACCTGTCTCTGGTTGGCTACGCCGATCCTGCTATCCTGCGCGCCCCTCGGCCCGTCGCCCGGGGGCGTCCCTTGGGCGTTTTAGGGCGGGAATTACTTTTCGTCACGATTAAACTTCGGCGCAAGGCGCTGGTTCTAAAGGGACGGTTTACAAAGGAATCTCCGTGGGCACTATCCCGGAACAAATCGGCAGTCACTCCGAGGACGACCAGGTCACCTGGATCGGCCGCGACCGTGGCGGCTTCGATCGGCCCCCGGCGTCCGACGTCCGACCGGAAAAGGGCGCGCTTCTGCGCAAGTGGCTGCTGCCCGCCGGCGTGGTGCTGGGCGCGCTCCTCCTCGCTTCCGCGTCCTTCCTGCTGATGGGCCGCAAGCCCCATGTGACACCCCTCATGCACCAGGAGGAGGTGCCGCTGGTCACGGTCGTGACCCCGGTCGTGAAAGAGGTCACCGGAAACGTGAGCTTTACCGGGGCCATTGCTGCCCGCTACGACATGCCGATCGCCAACGAGGGCGATACGGCGCGCGTCGTCGGCGTATACGTCGAACCCGGCGACCATGTGCAGAAGGGTCAGCTCCTCGCACGCCTCGATGATTCCGTCCTCGTCCCGCAGGCGAACCGGCTCGAGGCCTCGCTCGAGCAGGCACAGGCGCAGGCGGCTCTTTCAGCCGCCGAGTACAAGCGCGCGCTCGGGGTCCAGGCCGCCGGCGCGCTCTCGGCGGAAGACATCGAGAAGCGGCGCGCCACGGCGGTGACGGATGCGGCCAGCGTCAAGGTGGCGTCGGCCCAGCTCGCCGAGGCGCAGGCGCGGCTCAACCGTACGCGCATCGTCGCGCCGTTCGCCGGCACGGTCCTGACCCGCCGCGCCGAGGTCGGCATGATCGCAAGCCCCGGCGGCGATGCCCTGTTCCGCGTGGCGAGCGGGGGCGAGGTCGAGATGCGCGGCCAGATCGCCGAGCAGGATCTCGCCCAGGTGAAAGTCGGGCAGGCCGCGACGGTATACCTCACCGGACTGTCGCGCCCGTTCGAGGGCAAGGTGCGGCTGCTCGGCGCGATCATCGACCCGCAGACCCGCCTCGGCGACATCCGCATCCAGCTGCAGCCCGATCCGGCGCTGCGCCCCGGAGCCTTCGCCCGCGCCGAAGTGACCGTCGCCAAGGCACGGCGTCCGGTCCTGCCGAAGACGGCCGTGTTTTCCGACGGCGAGGGCAGCTACGTGTTCATGGTCGACGGCCAGGGTCATGCGATACGGCACGCGGTGCGGGTCGCCGATACATCCGACGACGGCGTGGTCATCGCCTCGGGCCTGAGCGGCAATGAGCAGGTCGTGAAGACCGCGGGCGGCTTCCTGCGCGAAGGCGAAGCGGTGAAGACCACCGCCGCGGATCAGCTCACGCCTCCGCCATGAGAAACATCTCCGCCTGGGCGATCCGGCATCCACTGCCGCCGGTGATGCTGTTCGTGGTGCTCTTCTTCATGGGCATCGCGGCGTTCATGCGGCTGCCGGTCACGCTGAATCCGGACATCACCTTCCCGGTGGTGACCGTCACCATCGATCAGCCGGGCGCCTCGCCGCAGGAGCTCGAGACCCAGGTCATCCAGAAAGTCGAGGGCGCGGTCGCCGGCATCGGCAACATCGACAACATCACCTCCTGGGCGCCGGAGGGCGAAGCCAACATCGCGATCCAGTTCAACATCGGCACGCCGATCGACCGCGCGGTCGCCGACGTGCGCGACGCCGTGTACAAGGTGCGCTCGCAGCTGCCGCAGTCGATCCTCGAGCCGGTGGTGCAGCGGGTCGACGCCGACGGCAACGCCATCGTCTATTTCGCCGTCAGCTCGAGCGCGCTCACCGAGGAGGAGCTGTCGTGGTTCGTCGACAACACGATCACCAAGCGGCTGCTCGGCGTGCCGGGCGTGGCGCAGGTGAACCGCGGCGGCGGCGTCAACCGCGAGATCCGCGTCGAGCTCGATCCGGCGCGCATGCAGGCGCTCGGCATCACCGCCGTGCAGGTCAACGAGCAGCTGCGCAACCTCAACCTCGACTCGCCCGGCGGCCGCGCCGAGCTCGGCGGGGGCGAGCAGGCGATCCGCGTGCTCGGCGGAGCGCGCACCGCGGCGGCCCTCGGCGAAACGCAGATCATGCTGCCCGGCGGACGCTTTGCGCGCCTTTCCGACCTCGCCGAAGTGCGCGACAGCGTCGGCGAGATCCGCACCATTGCGCGTCTCAACGGACGCCCGGCCACCACCTTCGGCGTGGTCAAGACCAAGGGATCCTCCGACGTCAACGTCTATGACGGCGTGCAGGAGGAGCTCGCCAAGATCCGCAAGGAGAACCCCGAGGTGAAGATGACCCAGGTCTTCACCACCGTGGACTACACCAAGGAAACCTACCATTCGGCGCTCAGTGCCTTCATCGAAGGGTCGCTGCTCGCCGTGCTGGTGGTGTGGCTGTTCCTGCGCGACATGCGCGCGACGCTGATCTCGGCGCTCGCCATTCCGTTGTCGGCCATCCCGACCTTCGCCTTCATGCAGTGGATGGGCTTCACGCTCAACAACGTGAGCCTGCTGGCGCTGTCGCTGGTCGCCGGGGTGCTGGTGGACGATGCGATCGTCGAGATCGAGAACATCGTGCGGCACATGCGCATGGGCAAGAGCGGCTTCCAGGCTGCGCTCGATGCCGCCGACCAGATCGGGCTCGCGGTGGTCGCGACCTCCTCGACCATCATCGCGGTGTTCCTGCCGGTGAGCTTCATGGGCGGCATCACCGGGCAGTATTTCATCCAGTTCGGCCTGACGGTCGCCGCCGCGGTGTTCTTCTCGCTGCTGGTGGCGCGGCTCATCACCCCGGTGATCGCCGCTTACACGCTGCGCTCCGACTCCATGCCTCACCACACCGACGGGCCGGTGATGCGCTGGTACCTGAGAGTGCTCAGCTGGTGCGCGCAGCATCGGTGGAAGACGGTGGCCGCCGGCGCGGCGTTCTTCGTGCTGTCGGTGGTAGGACTCGCGCTGATCCCCAAGTCCTTCGTGCCGGAAGACGACCTCGGCTCCTCGTTTCTGCACATCGAGCTGCCGCCGGGAGTGCAGCTCGAGGAAACCTCGGCGGCCTCGGCGGCCGCCTACCGCATCATCGCCAGGCAGCCCGAGGTCGCCGACGTGGTCGAGTCGATCGGCAACAACGACGAAGGGATCCGCAGCGCCGAGCTCGATATCGCGCTGGTGCCCGCCAAGCAGCGCCAGGTGACCCAGCGCGAGTTCGAGGACCGGGTGCTCAAGCTCCTGAGCGCGATCCCCGACGCCCAGGTGCACTTCTACCGCGGCAACGGCGGCAGCGACATCGTCTTCTACATCACCGGCGACGACCCGCAGCTCACCTACACGACCGCCCGCAAGGTGGTCGACGAGATGCGCTCGCTGTCCGTGGTGCGCAACGCGCGCATCGACAATGATCTGCCGAGCCCCGAGATCCTGGTGCGCCCGCACCTCGATCTGGCTTCACAGCTCGGCGTCACGGTGGCGAGCATCAGCGCCACGATCCGCATCGCGACCATCGGCGACCTCGACCAGAACAGCGCCAAGTTCTCGCTCTCCGACCGCCAGATACCGATCCGCGTGAGTCTCCTGGAGAACACCCGCAAGGACCTCGCGACGCTCGAGAACCTGCCGGTGCCGACGGCCGGCGGCGGCAGCGTGCCGCTCAAGGAGGTCGCCGACATCAGCTTCGGACAGGGGCCGACGCGCGTGCGCCGCTACAACCAGAGCCGCCGGCTGATGATCGAGGCCGACCTCGACAACGGCGCGACCACCGGCACCGCGCAAGCCAAGATCGACGCGTTGCCCACGCTGTCGCACCTGCCGCGCGGCGTGCGCCGCGTCGATCAAGGCGACGCCAAGTACATGAACGAGCTGTTCGCCAACTTCCTGCTGGCGATGATCACGGGCGTCCTGATGGTGTTCGCGGTGCTGGTGCTGCTGTTCGCACGCGTGCTGCAGCCGATCACCATTCTGTTGGCGTTGCCGCTGTCCATCGGCGGCGCGGTGATCGCGCTTGCGGTAACCGGCAACTCACTGTCGCTCTCGGTGATGATCGGCTTTCTGATGCTGATGGGCATCGTGGCGAAGAACTCGATCCTGCTGGTCGATTTTGCGATCGAGGAGATGCGCGCCGGCAAGGACCGGCTGACCGCCATCGTCGAGGCCGGCCACAAGCGCGCCCGGCCGATCGTCATGACGACGGTCGCCATGGTGGCCGGCATGCTCCCGGTCGCGCTGGGCCTGGGCGGCGACAAGGCGTTCCGCGCACCGATGGCGGTCGCGGTAATCGGCGGGCTCATCACCTCGACGGCGCTCACGCTGGTGGTCGTGCCGGCGGCGTTCACCCTCATCGACGACCTCGAGCGCTGGCTCGCACCCAGGATGGGGCGCGTGCTGGTGCCGCAGCCGCCACCGGCCGAGCCGGCATCGCGGCCGCGCCCGATCAGCTGACGGCGCATGCTCGCCGGACGCCCTGCCTGGTGGGTGCGGGCGCTGTCGCGCGTGCCGCTCGCGGCGCTCTACGGCATCACCGGTGCGGTTGGCTGGCTCGCCTACCGCGTGGTGCCTTACCGCGCAAAGCTGATCCACGACAGCCTCGCCAGGGCCTTCCCGGACTTCACCGAGGAGCAGCTGCGCACGGTGCGGCGCGGCTTCTGCCTCGGCTTCGCGCAGATGCTGGCTGAGCTCGTCAAGGGCGCGGCGCTGACGCCGGCGCAGATCCGCCGCCGCGTACGGATCGTGAACCTCGAGGAGCCGCGCTCGCTCCTCGCCCAGGGCCAGTCGGTGCTGCTGGTCGCCGCGCATCAGTGCAACTGGGAATGGATGCTGCTCGCCCTGTCGCTCGAGCTCGGCTACCCCCTCGATGCGGCCTACAAGCCGCTCGTGAACCAGTGGGCCGAGCGCGAGATGGGCAAGCTCCGCACCCGCTTCGGCAGCCGCCTGGTGCCGGCGCAGGAGCTGCTGCCCGACATCCTGAAGCGCCAGGGCGTCACGCGCGCCGTCGCCATGGTCGCCGACCAGGAACCGACCAGGAGCGAGCGCAAGTACTGGACGCGGTTCCTGAACCGCGACACCGCCTTCTACATGGGTCCCGAGGAGATCGCGCGGGTCACGCGCTTCCCCGTGTTCTTCATCGCCATGCGCCGCCGGGCGCGCGGCTACTACGAGATGGAGTTCCTGCCGCTCGCCGCCGCGGGGCGTGCCATGTCGCCTGGCGCGCTCACCGAGCGCTATGCGCGCCTCGTCGAGGAGCAGATCCGTGCGGCACCGCCCGACTGGCCGTGGTCGCACAAGCGCTGGAAGCTCAGGAAGTCGGTCTACCAGGAGCGTTGAAGAGTCGCTGAAAAAAAGAACCGGCCCGTGCATCCGTACACGGGCCGGCCAGGGGGGGACTCTTCCTTCGGTCGGTCTTGGCCGGCGGTCAATTGCCGGCGGTCGCTGCGTCCGGGCTGATCGCTCCGCGGACCGCACCCGCGGGCGTCGCCGAGGCCTCGACCGTCACGAACAGCTTGCCCGCCTCGAAGCTCGCGACGTCGGCCGCGCTGATGCGGGCGAGCTCGGTCGAGAAGTGACCCACGTCGACCGGGCTGCGGGCGAGCTCGGCCAGCGGGGTCCCCGCGCCGCTCAGCACCCGGGCGGCCGTCGCATCCTCGACACCAGCGGTGTCGACGTGCACGGTCAGAGTCCCGGCGCGCGTGTCGACCGTGGTCGCGGCGAGCCCGGTGCCGCGCATGCCGAGCGCGGCCGCCTCAGGCGTGGCGCTGAGCTCGGAGAAGCTCACGCGCACGGTGTCGGGAGCGAGCTGCCCGCGAATCTCGCCATTGGGGTTGGCGGCGGAGGTCGCGATGACGTAGAGCCGGCCCTGCGCGAGCGCGCCGGCCTGCTCGGGGCTGAGCGTGACATTCGCGGGCACGACGAACTCACTCGCGCTGCCCGCACGCGGCGCAAGAGTGATCACGGCGTCCCCGGTCGAGCCCGCAAAGCCCTGATTGATGGTCACCGTCCGCGCGCTCATGCCGCTCAGGCTGACGCTGCCGCTCACGGCGCCCGTGCCCGACTCGACGCTGATCCGCGCCATCCCTAGGGCCTTGGAGCTCGGGGTGGGGAAGATCTGCGCGGGCGACATCGCCACCGCCGCCATGCCCCCCGTCACGGTGACCATGACCGGCGGCGTGGAAGTTGCGGTGTCATTCTTGCTGTCGGTCGCCGTGGCGGTAAGCGAGTGGCTGCCGTTGGTGGCCTTGGTGCTGTCCCAGTTGACCGTGTAGGGGGAAGCCGTCGCGGTCCCGACCAGCGTCCCGTCCACGAAGAACTTAACGCTGACGATGGTAAGGCTGTAGGTGGCAGAGGCGGTCGCGGTGGCGGTAATCGCCACCATTCCGCTCACGGTCGCACCCGCCGTCGGGGCGGTGACTGAGACCGTCGGAGGCGGGCACACCGGTTGGTAGGTCCCGCCGCACATGCCTCCGCCGCCACCGCCGCCGTTGTAACCGCTGCCGTAGCCGCCGCAGGCCGTAAAGGCGGTCGCCATAAGGGCAGCCGCAAGAATCCTGAGTAATCTGACCAGGATCGGATGACGCGCGTCCATAGGAGAGTCCCGCTGATAGGTTGTTGCCCGACTCGTAGGTGGCGCGCGGACGCAAGGCGGTTCCGGCCGCCGGGGATGCGGGAACGCGGATCGCCGCGGAGAGTCGCGGCGCGGCGACGGGGCCGCGCGGCAGAGAGCCTCAGCGGCTGGCCGGGTCGGTGCGCTCGGGCGCATCGCCGCGCCTGAGCTCGCGCGGCAGCGTGAAGAACACCCGCTCCTCGCGCCCGATCACTTCCCGGCCCCCCTGCCCGCCCCATTCCGAGAGGCGCGCGACCACTTGCTGTACCAGGAGCTCCGGAGCCGAGGCACCCGCCGTCACGCCGACGGCGCGCTTGCCTGCAAACCACTCCGCGCGCAGATCGTCCGGCCCGTCCACCAGATAGCCGGCAACGCCGGCGCGGTCGGCGAGCTCACGCAGGCGGTTGGAGTTCGAGCTGGTGCGCGAGCCGACGACCAGCAGCACGTCGCATTGCTCCAGCAGCTTCTTGACGGCGTCCTGGCGATTCTGCGTGGCGTAGCAGATGTCCTCGTGGCGCGGCGTGGCGAGCCCGGGGAACCGCGCCTTGAGCGCCGCGACGATCTCGGCGGTGTCGTCCACCGAGAGGGTCGTCTGGGTGACCAGGGCGAGCTCGCGCCCGTCGCGCACCGCGAGGGATGCGACGTCCTCGAGGTCCTCCACCAGGTGGATGCGCCCGCCGAAGGACTCGTCGAACCGGCCCATCGTGCCTTCCACCTCCGGATGCCCGGCGTGGCCGATGAGGATCACGTCGCGCCCCTCGCGCGCATAGCGCTGCACCTCCATGTGCACCTTGGTGACCAGCGGACAAGTGGCGTTGAACACCGTGAGGCGGCGGCCGTGCGCCTCCTGCTCGACGGCGCTCGATACCCCGTGCGCGGAGAAGACCACGGTGCAGCCCGAGGGCACCTCGGCCAGCTCGTCGACGAACACGGCTCCAAGCGCGCGCAGCCGCTCGACCACGTGGCGGTTGTGGACCACCTCGTGGCGCACGTAGATCGGGGGACCGAAGAGCTCGAGCGCCCGCTCGACGATGTCGATCGCGCGGTCGACCCCGGCGCAGAAACCGCGCGGGTTGGCGAGCAGCACCTGCATCAGCCGCTCCCCCGGCCGCGGCGCGTCTCGAGCCAGGAATCGAGCAGCAGCAGGCCCGCGCCCACCGTGATCGCCGAGTCGGCGACGTTGAAGGCCGGGAAGTAGTGCGCCCCCCAGTGGGCATGGATGAAGTCGATCACATGGCCGAGCCGCAACCGGTCGAGCATGTTGCCGAGCGCGCCGCCTACGATGAGCGCGAGTCCGCAGGCGATGAGACCTTGGGTCGCAGCCGCAAGGCGCCGCAGCCACACGATGAGCGCCACGCTCACGCCGAGCGCCAGAACGATGAACATCCAGCGCTGCCAGCCGGCGGCATCGGCAAGCATGCTGAAGGCCGCGCCGGGGTTGTAGGTCAGGATGACGTCGAGGACCGGCAGCACCTGCACCCGCTGGAAGAGGACGAAGTGCTGCAGCATCCAGGCCTTGGACGCCTGGTCCGCCACGATCACGGCCAGCGTGAGCGGCAGCCAGCGCCAGCCGCTCGCGGCGGCGGGGAGCGAGGCGGTGCTCATACGTAACGCCGCTCTTCGCCCGGCATGGCGAGGTTCACGATGCAGCGCCCGCACAGCTGCGGATGGTGCGTGTGCGTTCCGACGTCCGGCCGCCGCTGCCAGCAGCGCACGCACTTGGGATCGCTGTTCGCCGCGGCCGCGATCCACACGCCCGGCAGATTCAGCGTCGCTACCGCGCCGTCCGGCGGTGCCGCGATCTCGTGCACGACTGCCTCGGAGGTGATGAAGAGGAAGCGCAGCTCGGAGCCGAGCGCCGCAAAGCGCCGGTACTCCCCGGGCAGGCAGTACACGTCGATCCGGGCGTCGAGCGGCGCGCCGATGGCGCCCGCATCGCGCAGCTTCTCGAGCTCGCGCGTCACGTCGGTGCGCAGCTCGATGAGCGCGTCCCAGTCGACGGCGCCCGGCGGCACCTCGGGCGGCGCGTGCCAGGTGACGTGGAACACGGACTCGGCCCGCTCGCCGGGAAGATGGCGCCAGACCTCCTCCGTCGTGAACGACAGGATCGGCGCGAGCCAGCGCACCATGCATTCGGCGATGTGGATCATCGCGGTCTGGGCCGAGCGGCGCGCACGGCCGTGAGCCGGGGTCGTATACAGGCGGTCCTTGAGCACGTCGAGATAGAAGCCGCCGAGGTCCACGCTGCAGAAGTTGTGCACCTTCTGATAGATGAGATGGAAGGCGTAGCGCCGGTAGGCATCGAGGACCTCCAGCTGCAGCGCGCGCGTGCGCGCGAGCGCGTAAGCGTCCAGCGCCACGAGCTCATCGAGCGGCAGCGCGTCGCGCAGCGGATCGAACCCGTGGAGATTGCCGAGGAGGAAGCGCAGCGTGTTGCGCATGCGCCGGTAGGAGTCCGCCATGCGCCTCAGGATCTCATCCGACACGCTCATCTCGTTGGCGTAGTCGGTCGCCGAGACCCACAGCCGCAGCACGTCGGCGCCGAGGCTGTTCATCACGCGCTGCGGGGCGATCACGTTGCCGAGCGACTTCGACTGCTTGCGCCCCTTCTCGTCCACCGTGAAACCGTGCGTCAGCACGCCCCGGTACGGCGCTCGCCCGTAGAGCGCCTCCGACATGAGCAGCGAGCTGTGGAACCAGCCGCGGTGCTGATCCGAGCCCTCGAGATAGAGGTCGACGGGAGCGGCGATCTCGGGCCGCTCGGCGCCCACGCACTCGAACGACAGTCCCGAGTCGGCCCAGACGTCCATGACGTCCGTGACCTTGTCGTAGTGCCCGGCCTCCGCCCCGAGGAGCTCGCTGGGTGCGAGCGCGAACCAGGCATCGATGCCGCCGCGCTCGACGCGCGCGGCGGCGGCCTCGATGAGCTCCTGGGTGCGGGGGTGCAGCTCGCCCGACTCCCGGTGGACGAAGAGCGGAATCGGCACGCCCCAGGTGCGCTGGCGCGAGATGCACCAGTCCGGCCGGCTCTCGATCATGCCGGTGATGCGCGGCTCACCCCACGCCGGCGTCCACTGGACGCCGGGGATGTCGCGCAGCGTGTGCTCGCGCAATGCGGCGCGTTCCATGCTGATGAACCACTGCGGCGTCGCGCGGAAGATGACCGGGGTCTTGTGGCGCCAGCAAACGGGATAGCTGTGCAGCACCTTCTCCTGGTGCACCAGCCGGCCGCGCTCGGCGAGCGCGGCGATGATCACCGGGTTGGCCTCGTCCACCCTGAGTCCCGCGACCAGCGGCGTGTCCGCGAGAAAGCGTCCGTCGTTCCCCACCGGGTTCGTCACCGGCAGCCCGTAGCGCTGGCCAACGACGAAGTCTTCCTGGCCGTGTCCGGGCGCGGTGTGCACGGCGCCGGTGCCCGCATCGAGCGTCACGTGCTCGCCGAGCACCGCCGGCACCTGGCGGTCCTGAAACGGGTGCTCGAGCTCGAGCCCCTCGAGATCGCGGCCCGCAACCTCGGCGAGCACGGCGCCGGCTCTCATGCGAAAGCGCTCGAGGCACGCAGCGGCGAGCTCCGCGGCGATGATCAACCGGCGCCGCTCGCCGTCCTTCTCGGCCTCGATCAGCGCGTAGCGGAACCCGGCGTGCAGCGCCACCGCCTGGTTGGCCGGCAGCGTCCACGGCGTGGTGGTCCAGATGACGACGTCGACGGGCGCGCCGCCGAGCTGCCCGAGCCCGAGCGAGACGCGCCGCGCCAGGTCGGCGTTGTCGCTCACGCGGAAGGCGACGTCGATGGCCGGAGAGGACTTCTCCTCGTACTCGACTTCCGCCTCGGCGAGCGCCGAGCGGCAGTCGATACACCAGTGCACCGGCTTCACCCCCTTATAGAGGTGGCCGTTCTCGATGATGCGGCCGAAGGCCCGCAGCTGCTGCGCCTCGTAGCGCGGCGACATGGTCATGTAGGGATGGTCCCAGTCGCCGAGAACTCCGAGCCGCTTGAAGTCGGTGCGCTGCAGCTCGAGCTGCTCGGCGGCGTAGGCGCGGCAGGCGGCGCGAAAGGCCTGTGCGTCGAGCTTTACGCCGGGGCGCCCGTGCTTCTTCTCCACCTGCAGCTCGATCGGCAGGCCGTGGCAGTCCCAGCCGGGGATGTAGGGCGAGTCGAAGCCGTCGAGCGAGCGCGACTTGACCACGATGTCCTTGAGGATCTTGTTGACGGCATGGCCGATGTGGATCGCACCGTTCGCGTACGGCGGCCCGTCGTGCAGCACGAAGCGCGGCCGGCCGCGCGCGATCTCGCGCAGCCTGGCGTAAGTGCCGCGCTCGTCCCAGGCGCGCGCCATGGCGGGCTCGCGCTGGGCGAGGTCCGCCTTCATGGGGAATTCGGTCCGCGGCAGGTTGATCGTGTGCTTGTAATCGGCCATGGCCATCCGTTCAGGCAATCCGCTTCAGGCGTTCAGGATGCGGCGCGCATCCGCGGCATCGCGGTGCATCTGCGCCGTGAGCGCCTCGAGCGTCGCAAAGCGCTGCTCGTCGCGCAGCTTCGCGGCGAACTCCACCTCGATCTCGCGCCCGTAGAGATCGTCGCTGAAATCGAACACATGTGCCTCGAGCAGCGCCTCGCCCCCGCCGATCGTGGGCCGCGTACCGAGGCTCGCGACCCCGGGGAGCGCCGCGCCCGCCACACCGCGCACCTGCACGGCGAAGATGCCTGCGACCGGGGCGCGCCGCCGCCCGAGCGCCAGGTTCGCGGTGGGAAATCCGAGATCCCTTCCGAGCCGCTTACCCCCGATCACCCGGCCGCGCATCGAGTACGGCCGGCCGAGCCAGCGCTCGGCGCGCGCAAAGTCGGCCGCCGCGAGCGCCGCGCGGACTCCGCTGCTCGAGACACGCTCCCCGGCCACCGTCACCGCAGGCACCACATCGACGGCGAAGCCGAGGCGCTCCCCCGCCGCCGCGAGCGCCGCCGCGGTGGCCTCGCCCTTGCGGGCGAAGCGGAAATCATGTCCCACGACCACCACGCTCGCGCGCAGCCGGCGCACCAGAAGCTGCGCGAAGTCCTCGGCCGAGAGGTTACGCAAAGCCTCGCCGAAGCGCAGCAGCCAGAGGTAATCGAGACCCGGCCTCGAGAGGATCCGCCAGCGCTCGCGGAAAGTCGTGAGCCGCGCCGGAGGGTCTGCGGGCGAGAGGAACTCCCGCGGCATGGGCTCGAAGGTCAGCATGACCGCCGGCTGGGCGAGCCGCTCGGCGTGGCTGCGCAGCCGCGCGACGAGCGCCTGATGCCCGAGATGCAGGCCGTCGTAGGTGCCGATCGTCACCGCGCATCCCTCGTGCCGGCGCGGCAGATCGACCGGTCCGCGAATGAGCTCCATGAACTCCTTAAGTCACTGAGACGGAAGGACTAAGTCAATCGGGCGCCGCCGCGGCGGGCCGCGGCGTAGTTTATGTGAAGCGCCCGGGCGGCGAGGCGCCGTTTGCGTTGACAAGGCCCCATGGGGTACGCAGACTAGCGGCCCCCGCCACCGGGGGACGTACCGATAACGGAGATTGAGTGGCCAATACCAAGTCCGCCGAAAAGGCAGCCCGCCAGGCCGAAAAGCACCGCGCGCGCAACGTTGCCCTGCGCTCCCGCATGCGCACCGCCGTCCGCAAGGTGACCGCGGCCATCGGCACGGGTGACAAGGTGGCCGCCCAGAACACCTACAAGGAAGCCGTCCCGGTCATCGATACGCTCGTCGGTAAGCAGATCATCCACCGGAACAAGGCCGCCCGGCACAAGAGCCGTCTGTCGGCCCGTATCCGCGCGATGCAATGAGGCTGCGATGAACGCGAACGACAAGACCCGGATCCCGGCCCCCGTCGTCCCGACGCCGCTCAAGTTGCGGCCCGCCGCCCGGCGACAGTTCCTGCTGGAGATGATGCGCGCTCGCGTGCCGCGCGATCGGCCTCCTCCAAAAGCCTCATAACCGCCTCGCAGAGCTCTTGCGTTCCGGCGCCCGTCGCCCCTGAGATCAGGAAGCGCGGGCCGCGATAGCGGAGCTGGCGCACGATTGCGCGCGCCCGCCGCTGCGCCTCTTCATCCGGCAGCAGGTCGCGCTTGTTGAGCACCAGCCAGCGCGGCTTCGCCGCAAGCTCGCGACTGAACTTCCTGAGCTCCGCCACGATGGCGCGCGCATCGCGAACCGGGTCGGCTTCGGGGTCGACCGGCGCGATATCCACCAGGTGCAGGAGCAGGCGCGTGCGCTGCAGGTGCTTCAGGAACCGGTGCCCGAGCCCGGCCCCTTCCGCCGCTCCCTCGATGAGACCGGGGATGTCGGCCATGACGAAACTGCGATGCTCCCCCACCGCAACCACGCCGAGATTCGGGTGCAGCGTCGTGAAGGGGTAGTCGGCCACCTTGGGACGCGCCGCGGACACCGCGCGGATGAGCGTGGATTTGCCGGCATTGGGGAGCCCGAGGAGCCCCACATCCGCGATCACTTTGAGCTCGAGCTCGAGCGTGCGCTTCTCGCCCGGGAGGCCGGGGCCGAACTGTCGCGGTGAGCGGTTGGTGCTCGACTTGAAGCGCTGGTTGCCCCAGCCGCCCTTGCCGCCGCGCGCCACCAGCAACTCCTCGCCGTCCCGGGTGAGATCCCCGAGCTCCTCGTGCGTGTCGGCATCCCGCACCACCGTGCCGATCGGCACCGGCACGTGCAGATCCGCACCGCCGCGCCCGGTGCAGTCGTTCGAGCTTCCCGGCTCGCCGTGCGCGGCCTTGAAGGTGCGCTCGATGCGAAAATCGGCCAGCGTATTGATGCCGCTCGCCGCACGCAGATAGACGCTGCCGCCGTGGCCGCCATCCCCGCCGTCCGGCCCCCCGAAGGGCACGAACTTCTCGCGGCGGAAGCTGGTGCTGCCGCGTCCGCCGCTGCCGGCCTGTACCCGCGCCCGGGCCTCGTCGACGAATTTCATCGCTGGAACCCCAAATGAAAACCCCGGCGCTGAGGCCGGGGCTTCGCTCGAATGCTTAGCCGCCTGACGGCCGCCGCTCAGGCCTTCTCGGGCTCGGGCAGCACGCTCACGTACATGCGCTGCTCGGCGCCCTTCTTCTGGAACTGCACCTTGCCGGTGACCTTCGCGAACAGGGTGTGGTCCGTGCCGACGCCGACGTTCGAGCCCGCACGCACCGGCGTGCCGCGCTGGCGCACGATGATGTTGCCGGCCAGCACCTGCTCGCCGCCGAAGCGCTTCACTCCCAGCCGCTTGGAGTGGGAGTCGCGCCCGTTCTTGGTACTGCCGCCTGCCTTTTTGTGTGCCATGGCCTAACCCGCCTGGATTTCCGTGACCTTCACTTCGGTGTAGAGCTGCCGGTGGCTCTTCTGCCGCAGATAGTGCTTGCGGCGCTTGAACTTCACGACCGACACTTTGGCGCCCTTGCCGTGGCGCACGACGGTGGCGAGCACCTTGCCGCCCCTGAGCGTGGGCTTGCCCACCTTGACGTCCGCCCCCTCACCCACCAGGAGCACTTCGCCGAACTCGACGGTGGCGCCCGGCTCCGCGTCGAGCTTCTCGACGCGCAGCACGCCGTCTTTCGTCACACGATACTGCTTGCCGCCCGTGGCGATGACTGCGTACATAGTGGTAAATAAAAGAGGAAGGGCCCGAAGAAAGGCCGCGCATTCTACTGACCGGGCCCCTCCCGGTCAAACGACCATTTCCTCAAGTCCGGCGAGGACTTATCGAGTCTACCGGAGGTTCCCGATGTTCTCCTCGACGGCTGAGGTCGGCTAGGATGCGCCGGCCGCCCTTAAGTGCCCGCGGCGGCCGCGCGAGGAACGTCTTCACCCATGACCCTGGCTGAGATTCGCGCCCTGGTGCAGGCGGACCTCGACTCCGTGGACCAGGTCATTCGCGCGCGCCTCAAGAGCGCCGTACCGCTCGTCGACCGCGTCGCCGACCACATCATCGCGGGCGGGGGCAAACGGCTGCGCCCGCTCCTCGTGGTTCTCGCCGGGCGTGGCTGCGGCCAGCGGGGCGGCGCGCACGTCGAGGCGGCGGCCTTCATCGAGTTCATCCATACGGCGACGCTGCTGCACGATGACGTCGTCGACGGCTCCTCGCTCCGCCGCGGCCGCTACACCGCCAACGAGGTATTCGGCAACCAGGCGAGCGTCCTGGTCGGGGACTTCGTCTACTCGCGCGCCTTCCAGATGATGGCGGCGCTCGCCTCGCAGCCGGTGATGGAGATCATGGCCGAGGCGACCAACGTGATCGCCGAAGGCGAAGTGCTGCAGCTGATGAACGCGCACGATCCCGACACGACCGAGCAGCGCTATCTCGAGGTCATCTACCGCAAGACCGCGCGCCTGTTCCAGGCCGGCGCGGAAGTCGCCGCGGTGCTCGCGGACTCATCCCGCGAACGGCGCGCGGCGCTCGCCGCTTTCGGCCGCCATCTCGGCACCGCCTACCAGCTGGTCGACGACGTGCTCGACTACCGCTCGAGCCCGGCCGAGCGCGGCAAGAACCTCGGCGACGATCTTGCCGAGGGCAAGCCGACGCTGCCGCTGATCCATGCGTTGAGAAACGGCAACGAGGTCCAGCGCGCCGCGATCCGCGAGGCGATCAGGAACGGCGGCCGCGGCCAGCTCGGGGCCGTCGTCGACGCGATCGAGTCCACCGGCGGGCTCGACTACGCGGCGCGCCTCGCGCGCGGCGAGGCGGACGCGGCGCTGCGCGCGCTCAGCGCCCTGCCCGACTCCTCTTATAAGAACGGTCTCGCCGCGCTCGCGGACTTCGCGGTCGAGCACACGACCTGAAAACCCAACGGAGACAACATGAAAGCACCGAGAATTTCCGGCGCCCTGCCCGCCGTTGCGGCGGCCCTCGCGACCGCGCTCTCTGCGCAGGCCGTGGCGCAGACGCCGCCCGCCGAGACCGTCGTGCTCAAGGCGGCCCGCATCTTCGATGCCACGGGCAGCGCGCTCAAGGACGGCGGCGTGGTCGTGGTGCAGGGTGAGCGCATCGTGTCGGTCGGGGCGGCCAACATCCCGGCGGGTGCGCGCGTGATCGATCTCGGCGACGCGACGCTGCTCCCCGGCTTCATCGACGCGCACACCCACGTCACGATGCAGTTCGAGAAGAACTACTACCTCATGCGCTACCACGACCTGATGCGCTTCCCCGCCGAGCAGGTGCTCTACGGGGCCCTCTACGCCAGGCGCACTCTCGAGGCCGGATTCACCACCGTACGCAACGTGGGCGCCGGAGACTTCGAGGACATCAGCCTCCGCAACGCGATCAACGCCGGCATCACCGAGGGCCCGCGCATGCTCGTGTCCGCCCACGGCATCGGCTCGCCGGGCGGACATTTCGATGAGGCCTCCTACCCTCCCGACCGGGTGCACCCCGAGGGCCCGATCCAGGGAATCTGCAGCGGGCCGGAGGAGTGCCGCCAGGCGGTGCGCTACCAGATGAAGTGGGGTGCGGACGTCATCAAGATCGCCGCGAGCGGCGGCGTGCTGTCGGAGTCCGATCCGGTCGACGTGCCGCAGCTCACGCTCGAGGAGATGAAGGCCATCATCTCCGAGGCGCATGCCTGGCGGCGCAAAGTCGCCGCGCACTGCCACGGCGACGCCGCGGCGCGCCTCGCCATCGAGGCCGGCGTCGATTCGATCGAGCACGGCAGCTTTCTCACCGAGGACACGCTGAAACTCATGAAGGCCAAGGGCGTGGTGCTCGTGCCGACCCGCATCACCGTCGAGTGGGTGCTGAAGGAGGCGGATACCTATCCGCCGGTGATCGCCGCCAAGGCGCGCGCCGCAGCGGCGGCCCACGGCAACATGTTCAAGACGGCGCTCAAGGTCGGCGTGCCGATCGCGCTCGGCACCGACGCCGGCGTCTACCCGCACGGCATGAACGGCCAGGAGTTCGGTCTCTACGTGAACCTCGGGATGACCCCCGCACAGGCCCTGCTCTCCGGCACGCGCGACGACGCCAAGCTCCTCGGCATCGACGCCGATGTCGGCACGCTCGAGGCCGGCAAGGTAGCGGACGTGGTGGCAGTCCCGGGGAACGTGATCAGCAACATCCGCGCCACCGAGCACCCGATCCTGGTGATGCACCTCGGCAGGATCTGGGTGCACAGGAGCGCCGCCGGGGACGACATCCCGGAGCCGCGGCGCGCGGCCGCGGCCGCGGCCGGCGGCGAAGCCCCGGCGAACGCCCCCGCGGCAGCCGTCGGGGAGTTTTTCTGAGGGACTGCGGGCCGCCGCGCGGCAGGGGTCGCGCGGCGGCATTTGAAGGCTTAGGTCCGCTTCAGTAGACTGCGCGCCCCCGCTGCCGGCGCGCGCCGCGCGGGACCTTGAGCCGGGGTGTAGCTCAGCCTGGTAGAGCACTACGTTCGGGACGTAGGAGTCGCAGGTTCAAATCCTGTCACCCCGACCATCTAACCCGAAGGCTCATCGAGCCCCCTCCGGGTCGTTGCCGACGACCTCGAGCGCGTCCACATCCCCGACGAACCCCTCGAGCCTGACGACGCCATTCGGGGTGGTTTGTGCAAGCCCGAGGCGGCGCGCCGGGGTCTCCTTTTCCGCAATGTTTGATGAGCGTCTAACTTGCGTCCGTTGAGCCCCTCTACAGGGCCTCCCGGAGGGCAAGTTTGATAACCATCAAACTCTCCCCTTGGGGACCTTCGCGCACGCGCCCATGTCAAACGGCGCGTGCAGTCCGCGCACACGCATGACAACTCCCACCCTCGGCAGCACAGCGGCCGGCAGGTGCGGCGGCAGGCTCAGCTCGGTTCAGGCAGCGCCTGCAGCGGCGTTCCCCGCTCGGGCCCGCGTTGAACCAAGCTCAGCCGCGACCGCACTTACGGGGTAGTGGCGTGTCCTCTGCGGTTGGCATCTTTCGACACGCCGTGTGGAGCGCTTGCGGTCGATGCTCTCGATTCTCCTCGGACACAGCTATTTTCTGCGGCTCGACCCGAAGCAGCGCGAGCGGGCCAAGCCCTATCCGCCGCTCGCAACGCTGCACGTGGCCTCGCTGCTGCGGCGCTCCGGCCACGAGGTGGCACTGTTCGACGCCATGCTGTCGGAAGGCACCGACGACTACCGGCAGAAGCTTGCGGCCACCAGGCCGCGCCTCGTGCTCCTTTACGAGGACAACTTCAACTTCCTGAGCAAGATGTGCCTCGAGAAGATGCGTGCTGCGGCCTGCGAGATGATCGCGATCGCGCGTCGTTCGGGCGCTCGCGTCGTTGCCGCCGGCGCGGATGCGAGCGATGGGCCCGAGGCCTATCTGCGGGCGGGTGCCGACCTGGTTCTCCTCGGCGAGGGGCTGTCCGCGCTCGAGGCCGTGCTGCGCCGTCTCGACGGCTGTCCGGATGCCGCTCCCGGGGTGCTTGCCGAGGGTCTGAGCGGCATTGCTCATCTGCTCGACGGCAAGGTGTGCTCGGTGAGCCGCATGCGCGCGGCCCCGGCGGACGAGTCAGACGAGCGGCCCGCCTGGGACCTGGTCGACATCGAGGCTTACCGCCGCACCTGGACCGACGCTCACGGCTACTTCAGCCTCAACATGGCTGCCTCTCGCGGCTGTTCGTTCCGCTGCGCCTGGTGCGCCAAGCCGATCTGGGGAAACCAGTATCGTCAGCGGCCACCCGCGCTCGTGGCGAACGAGATGGCGCATCTCAAGCGCACCTTCCATCCCGACCATGTCTGGTTTGCCGATGACATCTTCGGCTTTCGTGTCGATTGGGTCGAAGAGTTCACTCGCGTGTTGCGTGCCGAAGATGGCGCGGTCCCGTTCACGATTCAGACGCGCGCCGACCTGCTGAGCGAGCGCATGGCACTCGCCCTGCGCGAGGCGGGTTGTCGCGAGGCCTGGATAGGCGCGGAGAGCGGCAGCCAGCGCGTGCTCGACGCCATGAACAAGGGCACCAGCGTCAGCGAAATTGCCACCGCGCGCGCGCGACTCAGAGCGGTGGGTATCCGGGTTGGCTTCTTCATTCAGCTCGGCTATCTCGGCGAGGACCTGCCCGACATCCTGGCGACGCGCGAGCTGCTGGAAACCACCTTGCCCGACGATGTCGGTGTCAGCGTCTCCTATCCCCTCCCCGGCACCCGATTCTACGAACTGGTGCGGGCGGACCTCGGGCGCAAGACGCATTGGCGCGACAGCGGCGATCTGGCCATGATGTTTCATGGCACCTACACCTCGGAGTTCTACCGCGCGATCAGGGATCTGTTGCACGATCGGATAGCGCTCGAGGCTCGGAATGGGCCGGCGCACGCCGCCGAGTATCGGCGGGGCCGGCGGCTGCTGAACCGGCGCTGGAGTGCCCTGCTCTCGAGTGAGCGAGAGCATCGCAACGGCGCCCGACAGGCGACGGCTTAGCGAGCGGGGGGCGGAGCGGCAGGCTATGCGCACCCGAACGCAGCATCATCCTTCGAGCGACGCGGCGGCAGCCTGCGTTGGCGACTGGATTGCCGATAACCCGGGGCGGCGCTCACTCGAGGCGCTGCAGCGGACACTGGCGGAGACGACCGAGCGGTTGGCCACCGAGCTCGGCCGGCCCGGTACGAAAGCGCCGGAATGGTCCGAGGCGGAGTGGGCGGTCGCCCGGGCGGTCGCGGCGATTCATGGCGTATCGCCCTTGCTCGCCCGCACTCTGCGCTGGCAGGGACCGGAGTCGTGGAACCGGTTCCTCGAGGCGCAGACTGTGCACACCGAGCGGCGTTTCCTGCGTATCGAGCAGCTGCTGCAGCTCATCGGTGACCGGGCACGCGAAGCCGCGATTCCCGTGGTACCCCTGAAAGGCGCGGCGCTGCACGCGCTCGGCATCTACGCGCCGGGCGAGCGGCCCATGGCTGATATCGACCTGCTGGTCCGTGAAGAGCAGTCGGCGCGGTTTGCCGAGCTCCTCGCCGCGCTCGGTTTCACTGAGGCGGATCGGACCTGGAAGAACCGGGAGTTCGCCCGCGACGATGACCGTGAGGCCGCGGCACTCGGCGAGGATGTCGACAACGGTATCAAGGTCGAGCTGCATTGCCGCGTCGCCGAGGCTCTGCCGTGCCCCGCTCTCGACGTGACCGCCATCGTGTTCCCTGAGTCGCCTCAGCCCGGCTTCAACTCCTACCCCTCGAAATCGGCACTCCTTATGCATCTGCTCCTGCACACCGCCGGCGCACTGGTCTTCCGTGGGGTACGACTGCTGCAGCTGCACGACATCGTCCGCCTGGCAGCCGTCATGAGCGCCGCGGACTGGAAGGAGTTGTCGCTGCAGGCCGGGCGAACCGGCGACCGGAGCCTGTGGTGGGCATTCCCTCCGCTGGCCCTCGCGAATCGTTACTACGGGTGCGTGCCGGAGCGGCTGCTGAGGCAGGCGGCCGCGGACTGTCACTGGGCCTTGAAGCGCGTCTACTGTCGCAGAACGCTTGCGGAGGCCTCGCTCTCGCACCTTTGGATCACAGCATTCCCGGGAATCGCGTGGGCGCGCTCGCCCGGGGAAATGCTCGCGTACGCGGTGTCGCGGGCAGTGCCCGACCGCGAGACACTACAGAGACGCAAGGCGCTGGCGAAGACGGAGCCGAGAATCTCCGGCGGGCGTTGGTCGCAGCTCTCACAGGGCAAACGCATGGTGCATTGGATACTCTCGCGGCAGGCACGGCATGCGACACTGCAACCCGTTCGCGCGGCGCTGCTCGCGGCACCCGGATGAGGCATAGTTTCGGTCAGCGCGCCGGGTCCGTCAGGCGGGCATAGACGTCTTGAAAGGCCCGTGCGGTATGGTCGGCATCCTCCAGGGTCGCACGCTTCAATGCCTCGCGGGCCAGACGCAGACGCAGCTCCTCGTCGGCAAGCACCCGTACGATAGCGCGCGCCAGGCTCTGCGGCTCGGCGGCCGGCACCGCGATCGCGGCGTCCGGCGCCCATTCTGCGATGTGGCCGACCGCGCTGCCGACGGTGGGAACGCCGGCCGCCGCGGCCTCGAGCACGACCAGCGGGCCGGCCTCGTGCCGCGAGGACACGATCATGAGATCCGCAGCCTCGACCAGCGGCCGCAGCAGCCGCTGCGGCAGGAAGCCGTGGAAGCTCACCCGCGTGGCGAGGCCCAGCTGCCCGGCAAGCCGCTGCACCTCGCCGCCGAGCGTATCCTCGCCGACGATATCCAGGTGAAAGGCGACGCCCTCGCGCGCCAACTCGCCTGCCGCGCGCAGCAGGGTCGGCTGGTCTTTGACACGATTGAGGCTGCCTACATGGATCAGCCTGGCGGCCGCGTGCGTATTCCGCCGCACCGGCTCGCGCGGCGGCCAGACGGTGAGATCTACACCGAGCGGCACGCGCTGCGCCCTCACCCCGAACGCCGCGATGGCCGCCACCACGGGGCCGCTGGCGGCGGTGACGCACGAGGCTGCGCGCAGCGTCAGGCGTTCGCGTACCCGGCCACGCCATCGGAGCAGACCGCCGTAACCGATGTCCGGGAGCGCAACGAGCTCGCCGCCCGCCACATGTACCAGCGTCGGAATGCGCAGCAGCGCACCTGCGGCTACCGCAACCAGCCCGCAGGAGCCGGACCAGATCGCGTGGACCAGCTCGAAGCGCGCGGCCCGGTGCCCGGCCAGTATGGCGCCGAAGGCGCGCGCCCGCGTGAGCGGCCGACCGATGTTGTGGATGTGTGCGCCGGCGAGCTGCCATTCCCCGCGCCGCGGCTCCTGAGCGAGAGCGAATACATGCACCTCATGCTCGCGCGACAACCGGGCGAGCAATGCGATCAGTGCCGGGATGACCCGGAACTCTCCGGATCGGTCGACGCCCCCCGGCACTACCAGTGCTATTCGCATCTTGCGGGCGTGATTCCCGGACCAGCTCGAGAGGTGTGCAACATACGACAGGCGCACGCTCCTATAAAGCGGTCCGCTGGAGCTGCGTGACCGCCCATGAAGGCGCCCGGCAACTCCTCCCAAGCCGCACCGAGCATGCTGTCGCGGCTCCACGAGACCCGCGAGGCCTTCGACAGCGTCGCCGCGGATTACGACGGCGACCGCGGCAACAACGCCGCGATCCGCGACATGCGCGCGGAGATGTGGCGCTGGCTGGACGCGGTTTTCGCACCGGGAAGCCGGCTGCTGGATCTCGGTTGCGGCACGGGCCTCGATGCGGTGCGGATGGCGCGGGCCGGTCACCACATTACGGCGACCGACTGGTCGGCCGAGATGGTTCGCCGCACCGCGGATCGGGCCGCACGCGAGCGACTGACGGACAGGCTGCTCGCGCTCCATGTCGGTGCGCACGAGCTCCAGCGCGTGCCGGAGACGGAAGCGTACGACGGCGCTTACTCCGACCTCGGCGCTCTCAATTGCGTACCCGATCTCGATGAGGTGGCGCAGCAGTGCGGACGGCTCCTCAAACGCGGCGGCAGCCTGGTCTTCAGCGTCATCGGCCGCGTCTGCCCCTGGGAAGTAGCCCACTACCTGCTGCGCGGACGCTGGGCGCGGGTGAAAGTACGTTACGCCCGCGGCCAGGCGCCGGTGAGACTGAACGGGCGCACCGTCTGGACGCGGTATTACACCCCGCGGGAGTTCTATCGGCCGTTCAGGGAGCTCTTCGACCTCACGCACTACCGGGGTCTGTGCGTGTTCGTGCCGCCCCCCTATCTCATCGGCGTCCGCGAGAGACACGCGCAATGGCACGCGCGACTGTGGCGCCTCGACCGGCGCGCGGCCGGCTGGCCGCTGCTGCGCGGGATGGGCGATCACTTCCTGATCGTCATGCGCAAGCGCTGACGGCCCTCAAACGCCCGTGTGCGCCGGTAAGCGGTGCTGCGCCACCTGAAAGAGCGTCGCCTGCATGCCCACGGAGCGATCCTTGGATTTGGAGCGGCGGCGTATCAGGAGGTTGATGGGTTCCTCGAAGTAGACGAACAACGCCACCGCGGCCAGCCACGTCACCAGGAAGGTTAGCAGTACACAGAGAGGGCGCGAACCGCAGAGTGGCAGCAGCAGCGGCAGGCTGACGTAATCTATGACGAGCGTGTGCAGCAGGTAGAAAGAGTAGGACCCGCGTCCGAGGAGCCCGCAGGTGGGCGCCCCCAGAAAGCGCGCCAGAGCGGTGTCCTCGCGCAGCAGTCCCCAGTACAGCAGGCCGATCGGCAGCGGGATCAGGAAGTTGTTGGTGAGCACGATCGCGAAGAAGTTGACAGGGGTGTGCCGATAGATGATCACCGAGGCGAGCACTGCCGCCGCCACGCCGGCGAGACCAGCCAGCGTACGCAGGTTTCCCGCGACCGCGAGACCGCCGCGCTTCTCCGCGCGCATCACGGCGAGCGCCAGGTAGACTCCCGCGAAGAACTCGACGAAGTGACCGAAGAAGGTGGTCGTCAGGACGAAGAGGGGCGTGCCGAGAAAAGAGAAACCCAGCGTCGAGACACCGAGCGCCATCAACAGCAGCAGCCAGCCGGCGGCGAACGGCACCAGGAAGCCGTAGCGGCGAGCGAGCAGCATGAAAGCCGGCGCCAGGAAATAGAAGCATTCCTCGACAGTGAGTGACCAGCTCGGCTGAATGATAGGCGTGCTGCCGTGAAACAGCGCGTGTGTGAGCGTGTAGTTCTCGAGCAGCACACTGACGCGGAAATCATGGTGCAGAAGAACCGCGATGCTGAGCAGCAGGAAATACACCGGATAGATGCGCGCGAAGCGGTTGATGAAATACTTCGCCAGCCAGCGCAACCGCGGCTGCGCTCGCTCGTAGTAGATGCGTACGATCAGAAAGCCGCTGAGCACGTAGAAGAACGCCATGACATTCAAGGTGACGTGCGTATCCGGCCACACGGGAAGGTGTTCGAAGAACACGACGCTCGCGCCGAGCGCACGGATGCCGGTGAGCGCCGGGTACTTCTCGTTTCCGAGCTCGACTCCGGTAAATGCGCTCATAGCCGCACTCCGCGGAACGAGCGCGGAGCCTCTTTGAACCCCGCGCACCGGTGGCGGCCACTCACGGGATCCGGAACGTGTGGGGGTCGGAGGGGAGCCGGTTGGGCACTGCGACATTGGGCCAAGAGCGGCGGAATCCGTCCGGGCTGCTCGGCGATACCGCTGCCCGTGATTACGCGCGCAAGCTGCGGCTCTTCAGCGCCTTCGCGGAGCCGGAGCTCTGGCAGGCCGTTGCCGATCTCGCGATCGAGCCCGGCAGTCGCGTTCTCGATGCCGGCTGCGGCACGGGGGAAGCGCTCCGATGGCTGGCGGCCGCCGCGGGAGCGCAGGGGCGGGTAATCGGCCTGGACCTCTCGACGGCGCACGTTTCCGCCGCCCGCAGGTCGCTTTGCGACCGGGCGGGCGTCGTGCAGGCGGATCTCCTCAGGCCCCCTTTCGCCGCGGGCCGCTTCGATCTGATCTGGGCGGTCAATACCGTAAACCATGTGCGCGATCCGGACGCCGCGCTGGCGCAGCTCAGGCCGCTGCTGGCCGCCGGGGGCCGCCTGGCGCTCGGTCAGAGCGCGCTGCTGCCGGAGATGTATTTCGCCTGGGACGCGCGGCTCGAGCGGCTGACTCACGAGGCCGTGCGCCGTTATTACCTGGAACGCTACGGACTCGAGGAGCAGGAATTGACCGCCGTGCGCGCCATCGTCGGCCTGTTGCGACGCGCGGCGCTCCGCGAAATCTGTGTACACACGTATCTGATCGAGCGCATCGCACCGCTGCGTGCCGCGGATGAAGCCTATCTCCTCGAGGCGATATTTCGCGGGACCTGGGGCGAGCGGCTGCGGCCATACCTGCCGGCTGCCGACTACCAGAGCCTCACGGAGCTGTGCGACCCGGAGCATCCCGGGTTTGCGCTGGCGCGTCCGGATTTCCACTTTCTGCAAACCTTCACCGTGGCCGTCGGAACCGCCTGATGCGTGACAGGGCCTGCGGACCTGACGCACCCGGCCGGCGTTGCCGATAGAGCTCGAGCACGCGGCGCGGCAGGTGCGGGCGCAGCACCGTCTTCATGCCGCCCAGCCACCACTGCGGATAGGTCCAGGAGTACGGCAGGCTCTCCCATAACGCGCCGAGCATGCAGCGCCGCGCGCCCAGCTCTGCGTGGGTCGCGGCGAGTTGCAGCGCATTCCTCATGCGCTCCTCGCGCAACAGCGATCGCCGCCTGCGGTCGACGAGCTGCTGGCGTCGGTTGAGCGAGCGATCCCGGCCCACGAAAGCGCGCTGCCATTCGCGGGTGTGGTTCTCATCATGAAGCCGCACATGCACGAGCGGCTCGTCGACGATTGCGACCTCGCTGCAGAGGGCCAGCCGCAGCCACAGGTCATAGTCCTCCGCAGACAGCATCTCCTCATCGAATCCGCCCGCCTCGGTGATCAGCTCGCGTGTTGCCAGCACGCTGGGAGTCCTGATCGACGCGCGGGCAGTCACGACATGCTCGAAAATGTCGCCCTGGTAAGGTACCCAGGGTCGCCGCGCCTCCTCCGGCAGGACATTTCCGCCCGCGTCGATCCGCAGGAACGCCGTGTAGCACCAGCGGCAGTTGCGCCGGGCCAGGAGTGTCTCGACCTGCCGCTCGAGCTTGCGGGGCGACCACAGATCGTCGGAGTCGAGGAAGGCGACGTATTTCCCGACCGCCTTCAGCAGAGCCGCATTGCGGACCGTCGAGGGCTTGCCGCTGTGCGTCAGCCAGACCACCGTTACGCGCGGTTCATTCGCGAGGGACTGCAGATATTGCCGGGTCTCGGGCCCCGAGCCATCGTCGGCGACTATCAGCTCCCAGTCGGTGAGCGTCTGGGCGTATACCGACTCGATTGCCGGCCGGAGAAATCGCAGTCGATTGAAGGCCGGCAGCACCACCGACACGAGCGGCGTGCGGTTCGCGTACCGCATCCGGCTCAATCCCGGCTACCGCTCTGCTCGGGGCGCAGGGCAGTGCATACCCAGGACACCTTCCGGCCGCTGTGGACTGCGCGAACCTCATCGACGGTCGCATACACCCGCTTGAGCCGCCAGAGGATCGTGGCGCTGCCTCGCGCCGCCGTGCACATGGACACCAACAGAAGGCCGCCGGGGTTCAGGGAGCGCGCATATCGCTCAACGGCGCGCAGCGGATCGCGCAGGCAGCACAGCACCTCGTTGAAGACGATGACGTCAAACCGCTCCGCGGGCGAGTAATTCTCACAGTCCACCGCGAGGAATGTGCCGCGCTCGTTCTGCTGCTGTCGTGCTACGGCAATTGCGCTGTCCGCCACGTCGATTCCGAGATACCGCGCATAAGCAGAGCCCGGGAGCCTGCCCAGCAGGACTCCCTGGCCACATCCCACGTCCAACACTGCGCCGCCCGGCTTCAGCTGCCATATGTAGCCCGCCAGTATGCTGAAGCGGGCCAGCTCGGAGAGCTGCGCCAGGCAGTCCCATCTGCCTGCGGCATATTGCGCTTCCCACGTCTGAGCGGACTGCAACAAGCCGTCGGAGCGGCGGCCGCGATCGACCAGCGATTGCAGCCGGCGCGCCGCGTGCTCCAGCAGGGCATGCCGGCCGGCGCTTGCGCTCCTCAAGACGCCCACTCCGTGCTTGCCCAGGCGGCCGGTAATATCCTAGGGATCATGTCGGCCCTTCCGATTCTCTGCTATCACAACGTCGCCCGGGCGCCCGAGGACGCGCCCTTCAAGCTGCTGTATGTCAGCCCGGAGAAATTCGAGCGGCAGCTGTGGACGTTGCGCCGGCTCGGTCTTCGAGGCGTCTCCACCAGCGAGGGCATTGCGGGGCTGCGCGAGACCACGGCGCGCGCGCGCGTCGTGCTCACGTTTGACGATGGCTACGCGGATACCCTCACGACCGCGGCGCCGCTCCTCAAGCGGTATGGCTTCAGCGCGACCTGCTACGTCGTCAGCGGCGCCGTCGGCACATACAACCGCTGGGACGCGGAGCATCTGCAGGAAACGAAATCGCTCATGAGCCACGAGCAGATCGAGCAGTGGTTGGCCGCCGGCATGGAGCTGGGCTCGCACTCGTGCTCGCACGCGCGGTTGCGCGACCTGCCGAGGGACGCGGCGCAGTACGAGATCGCGGAGAGCCGCGCGGCGCTGCGCCGAAGCTTCGGCGTACCGGTCGAGCATTTTGCCTACCCCTTCGGGCACTTCAGCGCCGAGACGGTCGACCTGGTGCGGCGCTGCGGGTACTTGTCGGCAGTCACGGTCCTGCCGGGAGTGGCGCGGGCGTCCGACGACCCCTTCCGGCTGCCGCGGATAACAGTCAACGGACAGCAGGGCCTGTGGAGGCTTCTGCTGCAGCTTGTGGCTCCCCGCGAACGCCTCGGGCGGCGCGCGCGTGCTCTCTGACGGACGGCCCGGGTGCACCACTCAAGCTCCGCCATGGACACCTGGGTGTCGACGTAGGTAAGTCTCTGAGTTCGGGCAAAAGGTTCTCGCTGGTGCGCTACGCCGTAACCCCACTGCCTTTCATCCCTTTCTCGAGCACCGGCGGCGAGGCCCTGAGCAACGGCGGCGCGGTCGCCGGCGGAATTGCCAACTCCGACGGCTCGGTGTCGCTCGCGGTGTGGTCAGAGGGGGTGCTCACCGATCTGGGCGTCCCACCCGGTGTTCCGAGCCCCGGCTTCGACCGCCCGCGGGTGTTCGGCATGAATGACTCCGGCGCGATCGTCGGCACCGTCCACACCTCTGCCGGCGAGCTGCCGTCGCGCTGGTTCATCTACGACCGCGGCCGTTTCACCGTCCTGGCACTGGCAGATCCGACGGACCTCGGCGGCGCTGCCATCGGAATCAACCGCCGGGGACAGGTGGTTGGCTATGACCATACCTCGAGTCGCAGAGTAACAGGATGGCTCTGGTCTGATGGCGTCTATTCAAGGCTGCCTGTGCGCGGAACCAACACGGCGGCACTGGGCATCAATGCCGGCGGCGCCATCATCGGCAACCGCTCTGTGAGCTTCACCCGGCGCGTGCTCACCGGCCAGTGGCGTCGCACGGGCGAGCGCGGCTATGTTCTCAGCGGCGGCGCTGCTCAGTATCTGAGCGGGTTTGTCTATGCAATCAACGACCCGGGCGAGGCGGCTGGAGGCACGTACTCGAACGGCAAAACGACCGCGGCCGTATTCAGGAATGGCGTCGCCACCGTGATCGTGAGCCGGCCCAGCTATGCGGTCGGCATAAATTCTTCCACGCAGGTCGTCGGATTCTACCAACCCGCCGGGCACGACCGGCGCCATCTCTTCCTGTGGAGCGTCAGCACGGGAGCCTGCGACCTCACGCCGGAAGACTATCGATCGGCGGAGGCGGCCGCCATCAACGACCGCGGCGAGATCCTGGGCTTCGGCGAGACGGTGAGCGGCAAATCCCAGTACTTCCTGCTCACCCCGGATTCCGCCGGCGCCCTGGTGCCGCAGACGCTCATCGGATGAGCAGCGCACGCAGCCTCGCGGCCGCCTCGCGCGGATGCTCGCCCCGGTACAGCTGGTACGCCGGCAGCGTCGCGACCCCTTTGCGGAAGACTTGCCAGCCGGGCTGCATCGCGGCATAGCGTTGAGTCGCCGCCAGGCGCCTGAGCGCGACGGCCCGCGTCACCGGCTCGAGCAGCGCGCGGCTGCTGCGCCGCGCCGCGGAGAGAAACACCACGGCGCGGATCTCAAGAGGCGCGGCGGCAAGCCGATATGGCGCACGGCGCAGGTCGATCTCGAGCTTCTCGACGCCGCTGCGGCGGCGGATGACGCGTGCGCCGCGCACCACGGCGCGGCGGCTTGCGGCATCGAGAAAGCGCAGGGCGTCGCGCCGCAGGTGAAGGAAGCTCGCGACGCCGGTGGCGCGCAGGTCCGCGGGCCTCACCAGCACGCTGTCCTCCGCAAGGAGCTCGAGACCCGCGAGTGCGCCATGCAAAACCAGCGTCGACTTGCCCGCGCCGCTCGCACCGATGAGGAGCACACCCGCGCCCCGATATCCCACGCAACCGGCGTGCAGCGGCATCAGTCCCTGGCTGCGCGCCGCCAGCACGTACACCGCGAACTCGAGCAGCTCGTAGCGCAGGTGATAGGGACAGCGGAGCATCTCGGCGCCGACGACGATCAGTGCGGCCCGTTGTTGCGGGCTCAACGCGACGAAACTGGGCGCCCCGACCGCGCCGCAGAGAATTCCGGCGCCCGAAAGCGCTCTCACCGGTGGCGGCTCGACGCGCCCCGCCGCCTGGACTCGCGAGCTTCGCCCGCCGAGCGCGAGCCTCACCCGAAGCCGCGGTGCGCGCTGCTTCAGACGGTGCGCCGGCAGCCCTCCGTAGGCAGCGCGGACGATTTCGAGCAGCGCCCGGCTGTCGGCCTCGAACTCGAAGTGGGCGCCGAGCAATTGGCGCCGCTCGCACCAGGCAGCGCGGCGATGCTCGCCGAAGGGGTCGGGCGGCGGCGCCGCGAGGGCGAGTGCTCTCCGCCGCGCCGTCGCCATCCTCAGCGGACTCCGGCCATGCGCTTGAAGCCGGGCGAGTCTTTCAGCAGCGCCTCGTAGGTGCCGGAGCCGCAGAGCCTGCCTGCGGCGAGCTCGAAGATCACATCGCAGGCGCGCACGGTGCTCATACGATGGGCGATCAGTACGATGGTGTGGCGGCCGCGCAGTCGTCCGAGTGTGGCGACCAGTTCCTGCTCGGTGAGCCCGTCGAGCGAATTGGTCGGCTCGTCGAGCAACAGCACCGCTGCCTGGCGGTACAGCGCCCGCGCGATGCCGATCCGCTGCCGCTGGCCGCCGCTCAGCGTCACCCCGTGCTCGCCGATCGGCTGGCGGTAGCCCTTCGGCAGCTTCAGTACGAAATCCTCGAGCTGGGCGAGCCTCGCCGCCTCGCGCAGCCGCGCCTCGTCGACTTCCTCGGGCGCAACCCCGAGCGCGATGTTCTGCGCGACGCTCGCATCGAGGAGAAAGATCTGCTGTGGCACGTAGGCAAGCCGCGCCTGCCAGGCCACGCGATTGTCCGCATCGAGCGGGCAGCCATCGATTTCGATGCTGCCTGAGCTCGGCAGCAGCAGCCCGGCGAGCAGGTCGATCAGCGTGCTCTTGCCCGAGCCGTTGGCGCCGACGAGTCCTGCCGTCGCCCGGGCCGGAATCCGCAGGGACACTCCCTGCAGCGCCCAGGGCCGCTCGGGTCCATACCTGTACGACAGCTCCTTGATGCAAATCTCGCGCTGCGGGCGCTGCGCCCAGCCGGTAGCTGCGTCCGGGAAGTCCGGCGCCGCACGCCGCCACCCGGCGGCGCGCGCACGGCGCAGGTCAGCGCCTATCAGCCCGACTGCTGCGCTGTCGGCGCGTATTCGGACCACTGCCGCAAAAACCTGCTGCAACGTCGGCAACAGACGGTAGGCGGCGAACGCCAGGAACGTCAGCGGCCCGAGCCAGCCGCCGACCCCCCCGCTTGCGCCCAGGACGAGTGCCAGGCTCACCAGCCCGGCCGCAGCCACGCACTCCATCAGGTGCCGGGGGCTTTGCCCGACGAGCTGAGTGTGGGCGGCCGCACGCAGGAATTCGCGGCTGGCTCCCTCGAACCGCCGGGCGAAGAAGCCCTGCACCCGCAGCACCATGATCTCCTTGATCGCGCCGAGGGCCTCGACGACGACCTGCACCTGCTCAGCCGCGCAGCGCGACTGGGTCTGTCCGGCACGCAGCAGCTGCTCCCGCAGGGTGAGGTAGATCAGCGTGTACCCGCCCGCGAGCACGCCGACCATGACGAGCGCAGCCACGGCATTGAGCATTACGACGGAGGCGATGATCAACGCGGCAGTCGCAAGCGACGTCACCAGAGTGAAGCCGTTCTCGAGGACGCCGTCGGTGAGGCGCATGGTCTCGTAGAGCACGTTGTTGAGGAGCAGCGTGCTGTTGCGCGCGCAGTGGAAGGCATACGGCCGCGAGAGATATTCCGTAAACAGCGTGGTTTGCAGCTCGTTGCCGATCCGCAGCGCCAGGCGGCGCATCGCCAGGGTGCCGAGCACGGCGATGAGATTCGCCAGCAGCACCATCGCGACGAAACCCGCGCCCAGCGCCAGCATGAAAGTCTGCGGTCCGGAGAACCCCCCGGCGGCATACAGCCGGTGCAGCCAGACGTTCTCGCCGATCAGAGCGGGCTTGCCCAGCACCGCGAAGAACGGCGCAATCGCCGCGATTCCGCCCGCGGTCGACGCAGCCATCAGCAGCGAGACCCCCTGCATGGCCAGCACCGCGCGCCGCTGCCGCGGCGTGAGCACCTGCCAGATCTCGGCGACCAACCGCACGGGCAGCCTACGCGGACACGCTGCCCGGGATGCAGCCGGATGATCCGAATGCGCGGTGGTGCTCGCGCGCGGCGACCTCCCGGTACATGGCGGCGAGCTTTGCGCCGAGGGCCGCAAAGGACAGCTCGCGCTCGAAGTGCGCACGCACGGTCTGCCGCGCACGATCGCGATCCCATCGCGCAGCCACCCGCAAAGCCGCGTCCAGCGCCCCGGCATCGCCGCAGGGCCACAGATGCCCTATGGCGCCGGCCCCGGTCAGGGCGCGAAACGACGGGATATCGGTCACCAGCGGCGGCAGTCCGCACGCCAGGGCTTCGATCAGGGCATAGCCGCTGCCCTCGCGATGGCTGCCGAGCACGAACAAGTCGGCGGCCCGCATGAGCTGTTCGACCTGCAGGTGCGCAACCCTGCCCCACAGCTGCACACGGCCGCGCAGCTGCGGGTCGCGCGCGATGCGCGCCTCGACCGCGTCGCGCAGGGGGGCGACGCCGAAGCAGCAATGCAACCGCATTCCGGGAAGTGCCTGCGCGGCTGCGCTGACGGCGTCCAGAATCGTCAGCGGGTCCTTGTTGGCATCGAGGTGCCCGACCCACAGGAGCGCCGGATCGCCCGCGAGGCCGCTCGTCTCGCGTGCCGCCTCGCGGTCCCCGGGTAGGAAGCGGCTCGTGGATTCGGGAATCGGGTATATCGGCGTGCGGGGAGTGAGAATCCCTGCCGCGACGAACGGCCGGGCCTGCTCCGCGGCGCAGAAGGCGACGCCGCCGGCGGCTGCGAACGCGCGCCGCAGAAGCGCACGACGCCAAAAGGCCGGCGGGCGGCTGGCGTGATCCTGCAGGATGATCGGGGCGCCCGGTACCAGCCTTGCCAGCGCCAGTACCTGCCGCGGGAAGTCGAGGCCATGGACGTGCAACAGATGCGGGCGCAGCCCCCGCAAGAGCTCGATGAGCGGGCCGAGGCCGTGGTCCCCGGACGCCTCGCCAAAGGGCAGGAAGTGATAGCGCACGCCCGCCCTCTCGAGCACCTCGACGCGCGCACACGCCTGCACCACGGAGACGCGCACCTGCCCCTGCGTTGCAGCCTCCGCCACGTCCGCCAGGCTTGGCCAAGCTTCCAGCAACTCGTCCGGTCCGCGCCGTGCCGGGTCGTTGAAGAAGCCAAGCTGCACCACGTGCAGCCGTTCAGGCGGAGCGGCGGTCATAGGCTCAGGACGCGCGGATCCCACTGGCGGATCAGCTTGCGCGACACTCGTAGCTCCCAAGGGTTGTCGTAACGCTGATAGCGATAGCGCCACGAGGCCAGTCCGCGCAGCGCCGCCTTGCCCCACGAGGAAGCGCGCACGTCCATGATGGTGGGGAACCGGCAACCGAGCACGGTCGTGAAATCGACGATGCGTCTGCGCAGCCGCGCCGACAGCCACGGTGCGTCCTTGTGACACCAGTAACGAATCCATTGCGGGTCGGCCCACTCGTCGGCCGTGCCCGGAAATTCCACCGGCTGTCCGCTTGCATCCCGCAGCGTCGCCGCCGCACGCGCTGCGGCGGCGTTAGTGTTGTCGCGGCGCAGCGGCAGCGGCGTATAGATATAGATCATGACCTCCGTGGCGGGGTGCAGCCGCTTGATCGTGCGGATGAACTCGAAGGTCCGTTCGGTCTCGCCCTCCGGGTCCTGGGGCGGTGCCAGCATGAAAGACAGCTCCGGAATCACGCCGTGGCTGCGGCATTGCTCGATCGCCGCGAGCGTCTGATCGGAGCGCGTACCCTTGCGGATATCGTGCAGCAGCCAGTCGCTGGGAGATTCCGCGCCGATGTAAGCCATGCGCAGGCGGCTCTTGCGCACCAGCGACCAGGTGCGCTCCGAGAGGTTCGCGAGCGCATCCGAGCGCGCAAAGCACCACCACGGCATCTCGAGCCGCGCCATGACCTCGAGCAGCGGCACCATGTCGACTTCGCGATCGAAGAAGTTATGGTCGTAGAACTGGATCGCGTCCACACCGAGCCTGTCTTGCAGGAACGTGAGGTCCTGCTCGAGGCGCGCCGCCGGCGGCAGGGCCGTCTTGCCGCGGAACATCGCGGCCACACCGCAGAAGGTGCAGCGGAAGCGGCAACCGAGGGCGGCCTGATAGCCGGCGGTGCGGGCGCCGAGATAGGTCCTGGTGAGGTATTGGCGCGGATTGTCCAGTCTGTCGTAGGGCAGCATCCGGTCGAGGCTGGCAGCGGAAAACACCCGTTCGGGGTTGTGCACGATGCACCCGTCGTCGCCAGTCCAGCTGAGCCCGCGGATCGCCGGCAAGGCCTCGTGCGCGCCCGCCAGCAGCGCCTCGAGCAGCTCCTTCAGGGTCTCTTCCCCCTGACTCCTGACCGCGTAGTCGACGTAGGGCGCCCGCACGGTCGCTTCCGGGCAAACCGTCGGGAAGGCCCCTCCCCAGATGACAGGCAACGCGGGCGCACTCGCGCGTATCGCCTTCGAGACTGCGATTGCCGACAGCAGCTGCGGGCCGCCCATCACCGTGACGCCCGCAGCGGCGATACCGCCCTCGCGAATGATCCGCACGGCCGTGGAAACGAAGTCACGGTCGATGTTGCCGTCGAGAATGATCGGCGCGTAGCGGCCCTCGAGAGCGGTCGTCAGACTCAGCACCGCGAGCGGAAAGCGTGCGTGGCGCCTGCCGGTAATCGTCGGGTTGATGAGCAGGATGCGCGGCGTAGCGCTCATGAGAGCCGCTCCGCGGGGACCAGCCAGCGCCGCAGCAGCATCTCAACCGGCCAGCGATAATCGTCCCGGCTGCACCGGTAGCGCGCCAGCTGCTGCAGCAGTCGCATGCCGAGCGAAACGCGCTTCCAGGCAAGCTCCTGGAAAAACTTGAAGCGCTCGACCAGACGGAATTTCTCCGCCGAGACCCACGGGCCCGGCAGTCCCGCCACGTAGTCGAACTCCGACCATGCTTCGAGTGTCTGCGGCAGGCGGAAGCCGCGCGCCACCGCCTCGCGCACCAGCTCGCTGCCGGGATAGGGCTTGAAGTAGTAGATCGGGGTCTGAAAGCCCGGGCTCAGCGCGCGCAGGCGCTTGGCACACTCGAGCGTCGCGCGAATGCTCTCGTCATTCTCTTCGGGAAAGCCCACGATGAACGGAAAATGACCAGCGATGCCGTACTCGAGCATGCGCCCGGCGGTCTGAAATACCTGCTCGATCCGGATGTCCTTGCGAATGCGCCTGAGCATGTCGTCGGAGCCGGATTCGACTCCTACCAGCAGGCGCCGCAGGCCCGATCGCCTGCAGAGGGCCCACACTTCATCCGGCAGCCGCACTCCCTGATCGGCGCGCATGGTCGCCGCCCAGGAGATTTTCAGGCCCACGTCGATCAGCTGCTCGGCGAAGGCGCGGATGCGATGCGCGCGGGTAAAGAAGGTCTCGTCCTGGAAGTTGACGTCATCGAAGTGGTAGCGGTCCCAGAGCTCCTTCAACCTCAGCGCCATGCGCGTGGGCTCGAGCCCGACCCACTTGCGTCCATAAACGAAGGGATCCGAGCAGAAGGCGCAACGGAAATTACAGCCCTGCGAGGAGATGTAATCGAGCTGCCGCTTGCCCTTGAGCTCGAAGTAGCGCTCGACGGGAATGAGCCCGTAGTCGTGGGCCCGGAAGCCCTCGACCGGAGCGAGCGGCCGCGGCGGGTTCTCGACGATGGTGCCGTCGGCGAGCCGCACGCTGCAGCCGAGGCAGCCCTCAAGCGACCGTCCCTCTCCCAGCCGGCGCACGATGTCGACGAAGGTCTCCTCGCCCTGGCCGCGTACCGTGATGTCCACCGAGGGCTCGGCCAGACATTCGCGCGCAAACATGGACGGGTGCCACCCTCCCCAAACCACCGGCAGCTCCGGCCGCAGCCGCTTCGCGGCGCGCGAGATATCCAGTGCATCCGAGATCGGCGCGCCGGTGAGCACCGTGACTCCGAGGCACAGCGCTCCGGGCAGGGCGGCGGCGAGCGCGCGCTCCGGATCGGCTTCGAGGCGCCCGTCGATGATCACGACCTCATAGAGCGCGGGATCGAGCTCCGAGCCGATCGCGAGCAGGGCGAGCGGCATGGTGAAGAAGACCGCGCGCGGGTTGTAGAGAACGATCCTGGTGCGGTGCGTCGGGCGCGCCGCGATCTGCGCCGAGAGCGCCCCGCTGAGAGGCGTTGCGCTCACTGCGTACTCCGCTCTGAGGGCTCGAGCCTGAGGATTGCAATGCGCTCGGTGAGAAACCGCCGCGCAGCCAGCACGGCAACCGCGAGTCGCTGCCTGCGAAACTCCTCGAGAAACGCCGCCGCGCCGCCGAAGCTCGACAGCACCACCAATGCCGCGCCCCCGGGAGCGAGATGATCGCGCAGGCCGGCGGCAAAACGCTCGGCCACGTCGACGGAGCGCCAGGCGCGATCGCGATCGTCGCGCGGCGGCCCGCGCAGGAACGGCGGATTGAACAGGATCAGATCGAACCGCTCGCCGGCCACCGGCGCGAACAGATCGCCATGACGAACCTCGACCCGCTGCTCCACCCCGTTCAACGACACGTTGATGGCCGCGCAGCGCACTGCCGCGGGGTTTATGTCGACGGCGACCACCCGCCGCGCACGGCGCGCGGCATGCACCGCACAGACTCCCGAACCGGTGCCCATATCGAGCACCTGTGCATCGGGCGCGATGACCCGCTCGTCGAGATGAGCGGCCAGAAATGCGCCGGTGCGCGGCAGCTTCGGGTTGAAGACGCTCGGTGTGACGATGAATGGCAGGCCGAGCACGCGCTCGAGACGGAAGTCATCGTAGCGGTCTCTGCCCGTCAGCCGGTACGCCCAGCCCATGCCCCTGCCGATGAGCCGCGTCAAGAGCGGAAAGCCGGGCGGCCGCAGCGGATGGGCGGCGGTGTGCAGGGCCTGCGGTTGCGTCAGATCGAGCATTCGCTCACCGCATGAGAAAGTCAGCGGCCTGCCGCTCCTGCGGCTCGCGCCACAGCGAGCACACGCAGCGGGAGCATTCGGCCCGTGCTCCCGAGCGGATTTGGTCCCGCACCGCGATCATCTCCTCGCTGTTGAGCGCCTGCGCGAGGCGGGCCGGCCCGCGCGGCTGCGGCCCGGAGATGAAGAAGCAGGGGCTTACGCGGCCCGTCGCACCGATGACCGCCGAATACTCGAATACGTTGCAGTGGACCGGGGGGTAGCCGGCCAGGCCGCAAACGGCGGCGAAATACCGGTGGATGCGCCGCAGCTTGCGCGGACTGTCGGCTATCAGCCCGGAGTGAAAATCCGCCGCGCAGCCGCGCTCCATGTCGTCGATGATCCGCTCGAGAACCGGCAGGTCGGGCGGTTGCAGAGCCAGGTCGGAGACAAAATCGCCATCGCGGCCGAATGCATGGCTGTTGGCGACGTCCACCGCGACATACGACAGCTGCTGTGCGCCGAGCTCGCGCGCCAGCGCGACGAACTGCGGCAGCTGGCGATAGTTGGCGCGTTGCACGGTGACGCGCAGGCCGAGCCGCGCTCCGAGCGCCGCCGCGGAGCGCACCCCCTCGCAGACCTTCTCGAAGGCATCGACGCCGCGAATTGTGCGGTAGGTGGGGCGATCGGTCCCGTCCAGGGACACCGTGATCGCGTCGAACAGGGAGGCGGCCCGGCGCGCGTGCTTGGCGAGCGACAGGCCCGACGTCAGCAGCCACAGCCTCAGCCCGTTGGCGCGCAGCAGCTGCGCGATCTGCGGCCACTCAGGGTTCAGGAGCGGCTCGCCGCCCGATATGAGTGCAACCCTGGTCTGCAGCTCGGCCAGGTCCGGCAGCAGGGCCTCGACCGCGGCGAGGTCGACCTCGGCCCGGCCGTTGCGCCAGTAGTCGCAGCTGACGCAGCGCGAGTTGCAGCGCTCGCTGAGGTACAGCGTAACCAGCGGCAACTGGCGCAACCGGAAATCGAGCTGCGACGGCTCTGCGGACAAGCTACGCCCCCTGCAGTATGGCGACGATGCCGCGCCGCGCCCGCCGGCGACACCGCGACGTTACCGGTAGGTGGGGCCTTTCGATGCCTGCGGTTCAATGTGCGCGTTCGCGCGAGCGCCGCCGCATGGCGCCGTTGAACCCTGGCGCGGAGCCCGGACACAAACGCCTGTGTCGTTTCAACGGTCGTATCCCGCGGGGTGAGAAATGCGTGGACGAGGGGAAACAGAGGGAAGTCTGCGGCCGGCGCGCGCACGCTGGTCAGGCGCTATAGCAGGGACGCTTGCCCTGCTGCCTGCGGTGCCCGCGTGGTCGGTGCCCGCCTTTTCGCGAGCCATGGACTTGCCGTGCGCGACCTGCCACACGCTGGCCTTCGGCCCGGCGCTGACGCCCTACGGACGCTACTTCAAGCTCCACGCGTACGCCCTCGGCAGCCAGGAGACCATCCCGTTATCGGCCGACATGATCGACTCCTTCACGCACACGGCGGCGAATCAGCCGGCTACGCCGCACTTTTCGACCAACGACAACCTTGCCATCGACCAGGTCGACGCTTACTTCGCCGGCAAGATCGCGCCTCACATCGGCGCCTTCGCGCAGGTGAGCTACGACGGCATCGCGCGCCACACCTCGCTGCAGCTGCTGGACGCACGTTACGCGCAGGACTTCACGGCCGGCGGGGTGTCCGCCCTGCTCGGCCTGTCGCTGAACAACTTTCCGACCGTGCAGGATCCCTGGAACTCGACGCCTGCGTGGCAGTTTCCGGTCCCGGTGACGCGCTTGGCCAACGGGCCCGCGCCGTTTCTGCAGCTCCAGGGTACTTTCGCGACTCAATCGCTCGGCGCCACCGCGTACACGCTCATCGACGACCTCGTCTATCTCGAAGCGGGCGGTTACCGAAAGATGTCCGACCGGGTACAGGAGGATGTCGGAATCCCAAGCCCGGCAGCCGAACATGCCATCGACGGCACCGCCCCGTACTGGCGCGCAGCCCTGCAGCGCACTTTCGGCGCGCACTATGCCTCCCTGGGCATCATCGGATTCTCGGCGCACGCGCAGTCGCCCAACGAGCGGGCGGTGGGCACGGATAATTACACCGACATCGGCTATGACGCGACGTACCAGTTTTCCGACGGCGGTCCGCACACCTTCGATTTCAATGCGAGCTACATTGAGGAGCAGCAGCGGCTGTTCGCCGCCACCGCACTCGGCGGCTCCGACGCCGTTGCCAACCACCTCGATACCCTGAACATCAGCGGTCAGTATGCGTACCGGCAGACTTACTCGCTCACGGTCGCCTACTTCAACACCGCCGGCACCCCTAACCTGCTCTTTTATGCCTCCTCACCGTGGTTTGGCAGCAGCAACGGCAGCCCCGACAGCAGCGGCTATGTTCTTCAGCTCGAGTGCATCCCGTTCGGCAAAGCCGATTCTTTCAACCGTCCGTTCCTGAACCTGCGGGTCGGCCTGCAGTACATCGATTACACGCGCTTCAATGGCGGGACCAGTAATTACGACGGCTTCGGCCACTCGGCCCACGACAACAACTCGCTGTTTCTCTTCGTGTGGGTTGCAATTTAACGGAGGCCCGGGCTACCCCGCCCCCGTCAATCGATGCGCACCGTAACCGACGCGCCCAGCGCATTAAGTGAAGCGCGATGAGCTCGTGTTGCGTGTTTGCGCGACAGCGCCGCTCATGCTGCAGATGCGCGCGAGCCGGGCGCGCCCACAATTCGTCGTCTCTTGTGATCTAAGACGCGGAACACGGAACGGCCTAAGCGAGACACTTTCCGCCTATACCGAATGGGTGGTGCGAGGGTCTCCCCAGTGGTACTGACAGCGTTGGGATACCTGCTTCTCTTTCTCTCCGGTCTGGCCGTGTGCCTTTTTTGCTGGTTGAGCTACTCGAGCCTCACTGCAGCGGCCCGCCCGCCGAAACGGCCGGCACATGACACCTTCCTGGATGATACGGTGCACGACATAACGCCGCCCATCGGCGCCGGAAGCCGCTGAGCGCGAATCCGCGTCTCCCCGGCTAAGCCGCCTTCGCGGGGTGCCCGGCCAGCACCGTCCTGAAGTGCGCGAGCATGCGGCTCCAGGCTTTCTCCGCCTGCTCGTCGTTGTAGACGCGCGAGTCGGGCGGGCACCAGCCGTGTATCGTCCCGGCGTACACCTCGATCTCGGCCGGCACTCCTGCCTTCTCAAACGCCGCGCGCAGCACCGTCTTGTCCGCGGGCTGGCGCTTGTCGTCGCTTTCCGCGATGGCGATCAGAACGTCGGCCTTGATCTTCGGCGCCAGCAGCTGCGGGCTGTCCGGCTTGTCGGTGACCAGCCCACCGCCATGAAAGGACGCCGCGGCGCCGATGCGCTCAGGCAGCGCCGCCGCCGTGCGCAGCGTGTACGGGCCGCTCATGCAGTAGCCCATGACGCCCATCCGCCGCTTGCGATCGACCGCGGGCTGCGAGTCGAGCCAGCCGACGAAGGCCCTGGCATCGGTCACGACTGCCTCGGGGTTGAGGGAGCTCATGAGCGCCAATAGCGCCGCCCGCGTCGGCGGGTCGTTGAAGTCCGGGTTCTCGGGCGCCGTGGGCGCCCGCTTCGTCCGGTAGAAGGGATTCGGGACCAGCACCGCATAGCCTGCCTCGGCCAGCCGCCGCCCCATCTGCCGGAAAGCGGGCCGCAGGCCGAAGATGTCCGGCCACATCAGCACGCCCGGGTGCTTGCCCTCTCCGGGATGCACGAAGTACGCGTCCGCCGTGCCGTCCGGAGTCCTGATGTCGACCTCGGCCTCCTCGATCCAGGCCGCGCCTGCGCCCGCGGGCAGGAGCGACGCCATGCCCGCGCCGAGCGTGAAGGCTCCGAAACGCCGCCGCGACAGTTGTGTCGACTTCAGCTGATACTGAAGCATGTCGTCCATCGAGTCCTTGTCGCACATGGGAGCTCTCCGCAGGCAGGACGGCGCGCAGTATATCCGCGCGTCTGACGCTCGCGCAGCTCTGCGCCGATGAGGCCCGACCCCGTCCACCCCCGACGACGGTAAGTACCGATGGTTGCGCACGACGGAGCGTGCAAGGATTTTCCTCAGTCGGGGTCCGGGGTTAGCCGTGCGCGTACTCAAATTCGTCGCGATCGGGTTCGGCGGCATCGTCGCTCTGCTGGTCGTCGTGCTCCTTGCGGCACGGCTGCTGATCAATCCGAACGACTACAAGGATCGCATCGCAAAAGCGGTCGAGGCGTCCACCGGGCGCGAGCTCGCGCTTGCGGGCGACATCCGGCTCTCGGTGTTTCCGTGGGTGGCGCTCGAGCTCGGTCCGGCGAGCCTCGGCAATCCACCCGGGTTCGGTGCCGAGCCGTTCGCGGCGGTCCGGCATGCGGCGCTGCGGGTGAGGCTGCTGCCGTTGCTGCGCAGGCAGTTGCAGATCGGACGCCTGGACATCGACGGGCTCGATTTGCGCCTGCAGAGGAATGCCGCGGGCCAGGGCAACTGGCAGGGGTTCGGCGCCGCAGCTCCCTCCCCCGCGCCTGCGCCGGGCCCGGGCGCGGGAGCGCTGCGCGAGCTCGCCGGCGTCGCGATCAGCGACAGCCGCGTGAGCTACCAGGGTCTGGCGTTCGAGAAGGTGAACCTCGAAGTCGGCCGCGTGACCCCGGGCGAGCCGGCACCGGTCAAGCTGCGCTTCAGTCTCGCGGCCGCGCCGCGTGCGATCTCACTTGCCGGGCAGTTCGAGCTCACACCGGATGTGGCGAAGAGCCGGTATCGCCTCGCGCGGCTGCAGCTCGGCGGCAGCTTGAGCACCGGGCCGGGAGCGGCCCCGGTGCCGTGGAGCTTCTCGACGCCCGAGCTGAGCGTCGACGCCGCTCAGCAGACGCTGCACGCGCCCGACTTCAGCGCACAGCTCGGCGCCGCGCATCTCACCGGAAGCCTCGAGGCCAGCCGCATCCTGGACGCACCGGGCGTCAGGGCGGCTTTCAAGCTCGCCCCGCTCTCGCCCCGCGAGCTGCTCGCGCAGTTCGGCGTCACCTTGCCGCGGACCCGCGATCCCAGGGCACTGGCCACGCTCGCCGCCAGTGGCAACCTCGCCTACGGCGGCAATGCGCTGCGCGGGAGCGACCTCGACGTGCACCTCGATGATTCTGCGCTGCACGGCAACGCGGCGCTGACCGATCTCGACACTCGCGCGATCGGCTTCGACCTGGCGCTCGATCGCATCGACCTCGATCGCTACCGCAGTCCCGAGCAGGCTGCGCCGTCGTCGCAGCCCGCGCAGCTGCCGGGCGGTGCACTCGAGGGCCTGCTGATGAACGGCACGCTCACCGTCGGCAGCGCCACCGTGGCGGGTGTCAGTCTCACGCAGCTGCACGCCGGCGTCGCCGCCAGGGGTGGTGTGACGCACATCGCTCCCGCCACCGCAAAGCTCTACGGCGGGAACTATACGGGCGACATCACCCTCGACGGACGCGGCGCCGTGCCGGCGATGAGCCTCAAGCAGAGCATGAGCGGCGTCGACGTTGCCGCGCTCGCCCGTGACTTCCTCAAGTCGCGGCGCCTCTCGGGGCGCGGCACCATCACCAGCAATCTCACCACGCGGGGCGGCACCAGCGACGCGCTGCTCAAGTCGCTGAATGGCCGCGCCGCCGCCAGCATCGACGACGGCGCCATCGAAGGCGTCGATCTTTGGTTCGAGATCAACCGCGCGCTGTCTCTGATTCAGAAGCAGTCGCTGCCCTCCGGCCAGGGCAGCGGCCGTACGCGATTCGATACCTTCAAGGCCTCCGCCGACGTGGTCAACGGCGTCGCCTCGACCCACGACCTGAGCATCGCCTCGCAGAATCTGCGGGTGACGGGACAGGGAACGGCGAACCTGGCTACCGAGGCGATCGACCTGCGGGTGAAAGCCACGGTCTACAAGGGAGCCGCGGGTGCGGCGGCCGGAACCCTGGCCGACGTACCCCTCACCATCGCGGGGACCTTGACGAGCCCCACGGTCCGCCCCGATCTGGAGGCGCTTGCCAGGGCCGGAGTGCAACAGCAGATCGAGAAGCACAAGGAGGAGCTGCAGCAGAAGCTGCAGGATCAGCTCAAGGACCTCCTGAAGTTCAAGTGAGGGCCGGCGCCCCGCGCCGCAGCGCCGGGTCGCTTACAATCGCCCGCGACTGCAACCACCCTCGACACGCATGAGACCCCCGGGAGCCGAGCTCGCGGCGCATCCCGACATCACCCGCCGGCTGTTGCCCTGGCTGGTGGCCGTGGCCTTCTTCATGCAGTCGCTCGACACGACCATCCTCAACACCGCGGTCCCGGGCATCGCGCGCGCGCTCGGCGTCGCGCCGCTCAGCATGAAGGCGGTGCTCGCGACCTACACCCTGAGTCTCGCGGTGTTCATTCCGGTCAGCGGCTGGATGGCGAACCGCTTCGGAACACGGCGCGTGTTCGCGGTGGCGATCGGGCTCTTCACCGCCGGCTCGCTGCTGTGCGGGCTGGCGCGCAACCTCCACCTGCTGGTCGCGTTCCGCGTGCTGCAGGGGTGCGGCGGCGCCATGATGGTGCCGGTCGGACGGCTCACGCTGGTGCGCGCCTTCGGCAAATCCGAGCTGGTGCGCGCCATGAGCTTCGTCGCGGTCCCGAGCCTTCTCGGTCCGCTGCTCGGTCCGCTCGCCGGCGGCCTGATCACCGGGCTCGCGCACTGGAGCGTCATCTTCTTCATCAACGTACCGATCGGCATCGCCGGGCTCTATCTGGTCGAGCGCTATCTGCCGGACTATCGCGAGACGGACACCCCACCGCTCGATCTCACCGGCCTCGTGCTGTTCGGCTCCGGAATTGCGCTGCTGTCATACGTCCTCGAGGTGTTCGGCGAGCATCGCCTCGGCAGCGCGGTGATTGCCGCGCTGCTCGCGCTGTCGCTCGCGCTGCTCGCCGCCTACGGAGTGCACGCCGCGCGCGCGCTGCACCCGCTGCTCGACCTGGCGCTGTTCCGTATCCGCACCTTCCGGGCCGCCGTGAGCGGCGGGTTCTTCACGCGCATCAGCATCAGCGGCATCCCGTTCCTGCTGCCGCTGCTGTTCCAGGTGGGTCTCGACTACACGCCGATCCAGTCGGGCCTCATCATGATGTCGCAGGCCTTCGCCGCCATGGGCCTCAAGATCATCATGCCGCGAATCCTGGCGCGCTTCGGCTACCGCGCGGTGCTGGTTTCCAACACGGCGACGCTCGGAGCGCTGATCCTGCTGTTCGCGACCATCGGAGCGGCGACCCCGGTCTGGCTCATCGTGCTGCAGGTGTCCGCCTTCGGCCTGCTCTCCTCGATCCAGTACACCAGCATGAACACGCTCGCGTACGCCGACGTGAGCGCTGGCGCGGCGAGCGATGCCAGCACCATCGCCAGCACCGGCCAGCAGCTTTCCATCAGCTTCGCGGTCGCGGTGGCTTCGCTGGTGACGGCGCTGTTCGTTCCCGACCGTTTCCACACCGCCCCGGGCGAGCTGCTGCACGGCATCCACGAGGCGCTGGTGGTGCTCGGCGCCGCGACCATCGTCTCGACACTCGTGTTCCGCAGCCTGAAGCGCGACGACGGCAGCGCCGTGAGCCGCCACCGGCAGGCAGCCCGTCCGGCCTGAAGCGGCGGTCAGTTGCCGGCCAGAGACTTCAGGCCGGCATCGTAGACTCCGTCGATTGCCTTCTTGGCGTCGGCGTCGCTCGCACCCTTGGCAGTGTAGTGGCCGCGCCAGGAGATTACCGAGCCCGCGCCCGACTTCGCCGGCGCCACGTGGATCGTCGCGACGTAATTGTCGACCGGCAGCGGGCTGCTCACGATCTTGTAGGTATACGAGTGCGTCTTATCGCTCCAGCGCGCCAGGCGCTCGACGATCGTGCCGCCGCCCTTCAGAGTCAGCGTGCGCTCCTTCTTGTCGATCGACAGCTCGCACTTGGCCACGGCGGGATGCCAATTCGCAATGCCGCAGAAATCGCCGATCTTCTGCCAGACCGCGTCCACGGATTGCGCCGTGGTTATCGCGGCCTTCGATTCGACGGCTTGCGCCGCGGATGCCACGCCGAACAGACCCAGGGTTAGCAACACGGCGGGAAACGGAACACGCATGACACGACTCCCGTTTGATTTGAGGGGTGCTGACGCGCACGGATCATAGCGCCCCGAGGTCCAGACCGCATCCGCACCCGATCCGGCCTCGAAACAACGGCGCCGCCCGCAGGCAACGCATGTCTTGATCAGCGAGCGCGAGGGCTCAGCCGATCGCGCGCTCCAGGCGGGCGCGGCGGGTTTGTGAGTCACGACACGCCTCTCACGGCTGCGAGCCGGGCGGCCGCGGAACCGGTAAAGTGCCGGCTTCCTCACGATCGCCCGCAGCACAGGACAGAGTCTCCATGAAACTCGCCATCGAAGTGGCCGGCTGGATCGGCGCCGCCCTCATCATCTCGGCATACGCGCTGCTCTCGGCCGGCAAGCTCCAGGGCGACTCGCGCAGCTACCACCTCATGAACATCTTCGGAGCGATCGGCTTCGTGGTGAACAGCGGCTGGAACGGCGCGTACCCTTCCGCGGCCCTCAACGTCGTGTGGCTCGGCATCGGCGGTTACGCGTTGCTGCAGCGGCGGCGCCCGCAGCTCAAGAGCGGCGCGCCCGTCCACAACTAGCGGGCCGCCGCGCGGGCCGGGCCTGAACTGCCGCCAACTGGCGACACATGGCAGGCATTTCACTGACCGTCCGCCCGGAGCGCGCGGCGCGCCGTCCGTCCGGGGTGACTGCTTTGTGCGAACCGATCGGCTATAAGTAAGTCCGAGCCTCGACCCGAAGTTCAGGGAGCCCACTCGATGTCATCACAACACGCAGGCGCCGCCGTGGCGGCGCTGCTTGGAATGATGGTCGCCTCCGCGACCTCTCCCCCGCAGCCCGTCCTGAGGCATCCGGCGGTGCAGGCGGGCAGCGCGCCGCTCTTGGGCTTCGGCGGCCGCAGCGCCGCGCAGCTTGCGAGCGGCATCGGCGGCAAGCTCGATGCGGCGCTGGCCGACCTGACCCGTCACGCAAGTCTCGCCCGTCCCGATCGCATGCTCGAGGATCTCCACTCGTTGAGCCCTGCCGCGCGCTTCATGCAGCGCAGCCCGGGCGCCCAGCCCCTGGTGGCGGTCGATGCCGTGACGCGCGGCGACCCGCAGCGTCTGAAGGATGCGCTCGTCGGCCTTGGGCTCGAACACCCCGCGGTGTTCCGCAACGACGTCGGCGGCTGGCTGCCCGTGAGCGCCATCGACGCCGCGGCCGCACGCGCCGAGGTCACCTCGCTGCGGGCCGCGCTCTCGCGCGCACGCGCGGTGGTTGCGACGCAGGGGGACTTCGCCCAGGACACGGCTGGCTTGCGCAGCAATGAAGCGGGCCTCGATGGCTCGGGCGTCACCGTCGGCGTCCTGTCCGTCAGCTACAACTGCTATGCCGTGTACGCCGCCAACAACCTGCCGCCGACGCTCCCCAACGGAACCGGCTACGCGCAGAACGGCTTCAACGTCGATGCCCAGACGGACGTATCGACCGGGGCCCTGCCCGCTGGTGTCAACGTGCTCGAAGAGGCGGGGGGCACGTACCCCACAGCCGGGAGCCAGAACTGCATGAGCTACGGTCAGCCGCTGCAGGGCCCGTTCACGGACGAAGGGCGCGCCATGCTGCAGATCGTGCATGCCGTGGCCCCCGGCGCGGCGCTCGCCTTTTACACGGCCGACAACTCCGAGGCGGACTTCGCCAACGGCATCGTGGCGCTCGCCAACGCCGGCGCCAAGGTCATCGTCGACGACGTCGGCTACTTCGACGAGCCCTTCTTCCAGGACGGCCCGCTGTCTCAGGCCGTCGACACGGTCGCATCGCACGGAGCCGCCTACTTCTCCGCCGCCGGCAACGACAGCAATCTCGCCTACGACAACACGGCGCCGAGCTTCAGCCTCGCGGGAAGCGGCGCACAGGCGGGCGAGATGCTGCTCAACTTCGACCAATCGGGTAAGACCAGCGCTCCCGCGCTGAACATCAATGTCCGGGCGATCGCTCCGGGCCAGTTCATCGCGGCCATCGTGGAGTGGGACCAGCCGTACGTCACCGGCTCCGCGGGCAGCCCCGGCGCGAGCAGCGAGATCGATCTCTGTGTGAGCGTGCCTTCGGGCACGGGCATTACGGTCGTCAACGACAACAGCGTGGCGATGACCTGCACGGGCCCGAATGCGAAGGGAACGGACCCGGTGCAGGTCCTCATCGTCGCCAACCCCGCCAGCGCGAGCGGCAACACCACGGACAACACGACTGTCTCCATCAGCGTGGGTCTCGCCAGCGGCAGCGCGCCACCCGGACGCATCAAGGTCGCCTGGGAGGACGACGGCGCAGGCAGCACCATCGTCAACTTTCCGCCCACCGATAACCCGACCATCCAGGGTCACCCGGGAGCGGCAGGCGCGGCCGCAGTGGGCGCGGCGCGCTTCTATCAGACACCGCTCTGCGGAATGACGCCGGCGGTGCTCGAGCCCTACTCCTCGTTGGGCGGCGCGCCGATCCTCTTCGACACCTCAGGAAATCGACTCGCGACGCCCGTGGTACGGCAGAAGCCCGACTTCGTCGGCCCGGACGGCGTCAACACGACGTTCTTCGGGTTCACGCTGGCGAGTGCCATTCCGCCTATCCAGGACCCCTCGACCGTTGCGGAGTGTGCCAACAGCGCGAGCTACCCGAACTATTTCGGTACGTCCGCCGCGGCGCCGCACGCCGCGGGCCTCGCGGCACTCATGCTGCAGGCAAATTCCAGCATCACGCCGGGTGACATCTACACAGCCATCCGCTTCACCGCCGTACCCATGGTCAATCCTTCGCCGGATCTCGCGACCGGCTACGGCTTCATTCAGGCGGGGCCGGCGCTGGCCTGGCCCAATATGAGCGTCTCGCCGACGACCATCACCCTCGGTCAGTCGGCGACGCTCACCTGGAACGCCGCCAGCATCAACACCTGCACCGCAACTGCGGGCTTCAGCTCGAGTGCGGTCAGCGGCTCCACGAGCGTCACGCCGACCGCCGTCGGAACGAGCACCTACACCATGGAGTGCACCAACGCGGCCGGCTCCGCGACGGAGAACGTGGCGCTCGTCGTGCAGGCCGCTCCGCCTCCCACCGGCGGCAAGGGCGGCGGCGGCGGAGTCGACGAGCTGACGCTGCTCGCGCTCGCGGGCCTCGGCCTTGCGCGGCTCACGCGTGCGCTCCGGCCGACGGGATCGCTCCCTGGTGCGCAGTCGGCGAGAACCCCTGCGCCGGCCTTACAGCGGAGTGCTCGGCTGCCGGGGTGATCGCCGCGGTCGCGCATCGAGCCGCGCGTTCCCAATCAACTACTCGGCCAGCACGTCGGCGAACACGAACCCGTCGCGCTCCACGACTTCGCCCACCCGCACGGCGATCGGCGCCGCGAACACGGGCCCGGCCGATACGACGGTGTGAAACTCGCCGTTCTCGCCGCACGGATCGACATCGCGCGGCAGATCCTCGAGAAGCCGGGCGTCGAAACGCCTTCCGGCAAAGGAGCGGTCGAGGCGCTTCGGGTCGATGCACGCCAGATGCGCGACGAGCCCGCTCGCGATCATGGCGCGCGCGAGCTGCGCCGTATCGCGCCGCCACAGGGGAAAGATCCCGCTCATCCCGAGAGCGTCGAGCTGCCGCTCGCGGTAGGCGCGGATGTCCTCGAGGAAGAGATCCCCGAACACGATGTGCCGCACGCCCTGATCCTTCAGACGCTCGCAGGCCGCGCCGAAGCGCGCCTCGTAGACCTCGTTCGAGCAGGGGCTCGGCAACAGCACCCGCTGCGACGCAAGAGCGAGCGCGGCAATCTGGCGGTCGAGGAGACTCGAGCGCACGCCGTGCATCGCGACCCGGTCGTAGGCTTCGCTCAGCGTGGTGATCGCACCGGCGACATCGGCAAGCCCTCTCGTGCGGGCCTCGTAAAGAGCGTAGGCGCTGTCCTTGCCGGAGCTCCAGGAGATGAACGCTTTGGGCGGTCGTGACATGGTGACATTATCCCCTCGAATCAATCCCTTAGATAACCCTTCTGCGGACCGCTGGCCCGCGCCCGGGACCGTTGCTGTCCTCGGGGGGTGGGGTGCATGCTCTGTCAACGGAAGGCCGGCGCGCACGTTGAGCGAATGCGCGGCAGCGGCTGTCCGCGCGCCTCGAGGTTGAGGAACATGAGCAGACGGATTCTTCGCAGTGCGTTCCTGGGCTTCATGGCCGCCGCCTTGTCGGGGTGCGCGCTGCAGGTGAGATCCGACGTGAACCGGACCGCCTTTCACCCCGGGCAGTGTCATACGTTTGCCTTCGCCGGCGCCTTCCAGACCGATAACCCGATGCGGGACACGGTGGCCAATCCCGTGAACGAGAGCCGCCTGCGCGCCGCGATCGCCTCCCATATGCAGGCGCTCGGCGTGCAGCTGACGAAAGAGAACCCCGACTGCCTCGTCGGCTACGGGATCGGCTCGCACCTCGTCGTCGATCCGGGCTTCGGCCCCTACCCCTATGGGCCGTGGGGGTACGGCTACGGCTTCGGCTACTGGGGCTGGGGCGGCCCCTGGGGGCCGTGGGGCTGGGACGGTCCGTACGTCTACCGCGAGGGAATGATCGGCATCGACCTCTACGATGCGCGGACTCGAGAGGCGCTCTGGCACGCCTCGGTCGATCAGAACCTCTACGGCGCCATGGGAGCAGACGCCGAGCAGAAGATCGACGCCGCGGTCACCGCCCTCTTCGCGCACTTCCCGACCTGACCCTCCCACCGTTCGACCGTTCGGGGGACCGGCGGCTGGCCCGTCGGTGTTCTTGTCGCCCGGCAACGTGCGGCGCAAGATCGGCCGGTGCGCAGCCCCATCGGTCTCGGCGTCGTATTCCTCAACGTGCTGCTGCAGCAGCTCGGGCTGCCCGTGCCGGTCGTGCCCACACTTCTGGTCGCCGGCGCAGTGGCGGCGAGCGGCAGGCTGTCCGGACCCGCCCTCTATGCGCTCGCGGTCGCCGCCTGTGTGATGGCGGACAGCACCTGGTATACGGCGGGCCGCCGCTACGGAGGCCGCGTCATGAGCCTCCTGTGCCGCGTCTCGCTCTCGCCTGATTCCTGCGTGAGCCAGACGCAGAGCGCGTTCGAGCGCTGGGGCGCCGGGGCGCTGCTGTTCGCCAAGTTCGTGCCCGGGCTCGCGCTCATCGCGCCGCCGCTCGCCGGGGCGACGCGCATGCAGCTTCCGCGGTTCATCGTCTTCAGCACGCTCGGAGCCGGGCTGTGGACGGGCACGGCGCTGGCGGCGGGCGCGCTGCTGCGCACGCAGATCGAACGGCTGCTCCCGCAGGCGGCCCAGGTCGGCGGCACCGCCGCGCTCATGCTGCTCGTGCTGCTCGCCGCCTACATCGCCTACCGGTGGTGGGAACGGCGGCGCTTCCTCGCGGCGCTCGACATGGCGCGTATCAGCGTCGCGGAGCTGCGCCGGCAGATGGACGAGGGCGCGGCGCCCGTCATCGTCGACGTCCGCTCGCCGACCGCGCAAACGCTCGAGCGGCGCCGGATCCCGGGCGCGGTGCACGTGCCGGTGCAGGATGCGGCGCGGCACCTGAGCGAGCTGCCGCGCGATCGCGAGATCATTCTCTACTGCAGCTGCCCGAACGAGGCGTCCGCGGCCAGGGTGGCGCGGCTCCTGATGAACCATGGCTTTCGGCAGGTGCGCCCGCTCAGGGGCGGGCTCGAGGCCTGGATCGAGGCGGGCCACCCGGTGGAGGCCTTCGCGCTGCCGGCGCCGGGCGCGGCGGCGGATCCGCCCCCCGCCCCGCAACCGAGCTCCTAGAGCAGCGGCGCGCGGCGGGCGCGCTTTCCGGCCTCACGGTCCGCCGCTTCAGGCGATCGAGCCCGGCTTGCGGATCATCTTGCCGATGTCGGCGAGGTGCGCCTCCTCGGCGGCGATCTGCGTGCGCGCGTACTCCTCGAGCATGATGCTGCGGCCGCTCACCTGCTCGAGGAGCTTGCGATACTCGGCGAGCCCCTCCTCCTCGTGCGCCAGCGCCTCGCGCAGGATCTCGTCGACGTTGTGCTTGTGGGTCTCCAGCAGCGAGCCGATACGGAGCGAGGGGTGGCCGCCGAGGTTGGTGATGTGCTCGCCGGCGGCGACGGCGTGCGTCTGCGACTCGTCCGCCTGACTGCGCAGCCAGGCGACGATCGGGATGCGGTTGTGCCCGAAGATCATGAAGCTGTAGTGCAGGTAGCGCACCAGCCCCGCAAGCTCGAGCTCGAGGATGCGATCGAGAGTGTCGAGCACCTTGGCGGTCTCGGCCTTGCTGAGCTCGGAAGCCATGGATGTGTCTCCTCGCGGACTCGCTCCCGCGGATGTTAAGCCCGCGGGTGGTGTATCGTAAAAGCTCCCGGCTCGCCGGCCATCCCGGAGCGGTGCATGAGCGGCTTTTACGACATCGCGGTGTGCAGGATCGATGGCACGCCGGACCTCCTCGGCGCACTGCGCGGCCACGTCACGCTGGCGGTCAACGTGGCGAGCCGCTGTGGACTCACCCCGCAATATGCCGCGCTCGAGGAGCTGCATCGCGAGCTCAGCGCCGAGCGCTTCGCCGTGGTCGGCTTCCCCTGCAACCAGTTCGGCGCGCAGGAGCCGGGCAGCGAGGCCGAGATCGCCGCCTTCTGCCAGGCGAGCTACGGGGTGAGCTTCCCGATGAGCGCCAAGCTCGAAGTGAACGGCGCCGGCCGCCACCCCCTGTACGCCTTCCTCACCTCGCCCGAGACCGGCATCGCCGGCGACATCGGCTGGAATTTCGAGAAGTTCCTCATCTCCCGCGATGGCCGGGTGCTCAAGCGCTATCCGCCCGAGACCAGGCCGCGGGACCTGGGCCTCATGCAGGACATTGCCGAGGCGTTGTAGCCGGCGGCGCGCCACGCTCGTGAGCGAGTTCGATTTCGCGATCCTCGGCGCCGGCGCCATGGGCTCGATCGTGGGGGCGCACCTCGCGCGTGCCGGGCACCGGGTCGCCATGCTGGCGCGCGGAGCGCGCGCCGACGCGCTCGAGCGGCACGGCCTCACGATCCGCGGGCTGGCCGAGTTCACGACTCCCGTGCAAACGGTGCGCAATCCCGCATCGCTCGCGAGCGCCGGCGCGCTCATCGTCGCGACCAAGACGCCCGGCACGGCGGAGGCGCTTGCGGCGCTCGAGGACGTCGAGTTCGGCGTCACGCTCTCGATCCAGAACGGACCGCTGAAGAACGAGCTGCTGGCGCAGGCCTTCGGCGCTGCGCGCGTGCTCGGCGCACTCGCCGACACGAGCGGCGAGCTGCTCCCCGGCGGGGAAGTACTCTTCACCCGCAACGTGAACATCATGATCGGCGAGCTCGACGGCAGCGAGAGCGTCCGCGCCCGCGATCTCGCCGCGACCATCGACGCTTCGGGAGTGCGCGCCGCAGCCACGCGCGAAATCGTGACGCTCGAGTGGTCGAAGTTCTGCGGCTGGGTAGGGCTCATGGCCCTCTCGGTGACCACGCGCGCGGAGACCTGGAAATACCTTTCCGATCCCGATGCGGCGCTCGTGCTGGTGCGGCTGGTGCGCGACGTCGGGGCGCTCGCGGGTGCGCTCGGCATCCCCTTGAGCGACCGGGCGGTGCTGCCTGCGGCGAGCCTGTGCTCGCTGCCCGAGAGCGCCGCCGTCGAGACGATCGTGAGCAAGGGAGGCGAGTACCGCTCGAGCGCGCCGCAGCACCGCATGTCCTCGCTCCAGGACCTGCTCGCCGGGCGGCCCCTCGAGGTGAACGAGACGCTCGGCTACGCCCTCGAGCGCGCGGCGGCCCTCGGCCTCACGCTGCCGATGCTCGAATGTTTCCGCCACCTCGTCGCCGGCATAGACCGCGCGCGCCGCGCGGGCGCTCCCTGAAGATGGGGGCGCCTCAGCCTCAGCCCCCGCCCGCGAGCCCGCGGTACTCGAGCAGCGGGGCGATGTCGGGCGCTCGCCCGTAGAAGTTGCGGAACAGCACCTGCGGGTCCTCGGTGCGCCCGCGCGACAGCACCATGCGGCGCAGCGTGTCGCCGTTCTCGCGCGTCAGGCCGCCGTGGGCGTGGAACCACTGGCCGGTGTCGCGCGCCAGCACCTCGCTCCAGAGGTAGGCGTAGTAGCCGGCGGAGTAGCCGCCGGCAAAGATGTGCGAGAAGTAGTCCGAGTGATAGCGCGGCTGGATGGGCGCGTACTCGAGGCCGGCGTCCCTGAGCGCCGCCGCCTCGAATCCCGGCACCGCCGCGGCCGCCGGCGCCTGGGCCGCATCGATCAGGTGCCAGGCGAGGTCGATCTGCGCCGCCTCGACGTACTCGAGCGTCGCGTAGCCCTGGTTGAACTTCTGCGCCGCCAGCACCTTGGCGAGAAGCTCCGGCGGCATCGCAGCGCCGCTGCGGTAATCGTGCGCATAGTGGGCGACCACCCTGGGCTCGCGCGCCCACATCTCGTTGTACTGCGACGGGTACTCGACGAAGTCGCGCGGCACGGAGGTACCGGACAGCAGCGGATAGCGCACGTTCGAGAGCATGCCGTGAATGGCGTGGCCGAACTCGTGGAACATCCCCGTGACCTCGTCGAAGGTCAGCAGCACCGGCTGCCCCGCCTGGGGCTTGGGGATGTTGAGGTGGTTGGCGACCACGGGCCGCTGGCCGAGCAGCTTCGACTGCGACACGTAGCTGCTCATCCACGCCCCGCCCTGCTTGTTGTCGCGCGCAAAGTAGTCGGCGATGAAGAGCGCGAGCGGCCGGCCGTCGGCGTCCGAGACCTCGAACACGCGCACGTCGGGCTGATAGACCGGCAGGTCCTTGCGCTCCTTGAAGCTCAGGCCGTAGAGCTCGTGCGCGGCGTAGAACAGGCCGTCGCGCATCACGCGCTCGAGCTCGAAGTACGGCGCCACCTGCGCCTGGTCGAAGTCGTAGTGCGCCTTGCGCACCTGCTCCGAATAGAAGAACCAGTCCCAGGGCTGCAGCGTGAACGACGGCACCCCGCGCGCGGCCGCCTGGCTGTCGATCAGCTTCTGGATCTCGGCGGCCTCCTCGCGCGCGCGCTTGAGCGCCGCCGGGGCCACCTGCCGGATCATGTCGGCGACCGCCGCGGGGGTGCCGGCGGACTCGTCCTCGAGCACGTAGGCGGCGTGATCGGGATAGCCGAGGAGCCTGGCGCGCTCGGCGCGCAGCTTCACCAGCTGCGCGATCACCTCGCGGTTGTCGGTCGCCCCGGCGAGGCCGCGCCCGACGGAGGCGCGGTAGATGCGCTCGCGCAGGTCGCGGTTGGTGAGGCTCGCGAGCATCGGCTGGTTGGTGGTGTTCTGCAGCGCGATGACCCACTTGTCCTTCAGTCCCCGGTCGGCGGCCGCCTGCGCCGCCGCACCGATCTGCACCGGGGTGAGGCCGTCGAGATCCGCGACCTTGTCGACCACCACGGCGCCGTCGGCGGTGGCTTTCAGCACGTTCTGCCGGAAACGCGTGGTGAGCGTCGAGATCTCCTCGTTGATCGCCCGCAGCCGCTTCTGATCCGCGGCCGAGAGCTGCGCGCCGGCGCGCACGAACTGGGTGTGGTAGCGCGCCAGCAGCTGCAGCGATTCGGGATCGAGCTTCAGGCTCTCGCGCCTCCCGTAGAGCGCGTCGACGCGCGCCCACAGCGCCGCATCGAGGAAGATCGCGTCGTGGTGGGCGGCAAGCTTCGGCGCCATCGCGGTGTCGATCTCCTCCATCTTGGGATCGGTGTTGCAGGAGTTGAGGTTGAAGAACACCGTCGCGACCCGGTCGAGCAGCCGCCCGGAGCGCTCCAGGGCGACGATCGTGTTCTCGAAGTTCGCCGGCTTCGGGTCATGCGCGATTCTCCCCACCTCTTTCAGCTGCTCGCGCATGCCGGCCTCGAAGGCAGGCGCGTAATCGGCGTCGCGGATCCTGTCGAAAGGCGGTATCTCGAAGGGCAGCGCGCTCGGGTGCGCGAACGGGTTGTCGGGGGCCATTGGGGTGGTTCCTGCTTCCTTGGTGGCGGCGGCCGCGAGTGTCGTCATCACGGCCGCAGCGGCTACGAACAGCAATCGGGCGAGTCTCATGGCGGCCTTTCACATTCGAGCCCGCGCCCGCATGGGCGGGCGGTAGGAGCCGGCCGCTAATGGTATTCTGCGCGGCCCGCTTGCGCAGCTTTTCGCGCCGGACGCACCATGGCCATCGCGCATAACGACGTCGTTACCATTCATTACACGCTCAAGGACGATACCGACAAGGTGATCGACAGCTCGGCCGGCGGCGAGCCCCTCGCCTATCTGCACGGGCACGGCAACATAATTCCCGGGCTCGAGCGCGAGCTCGCGGGCAAGAACGTCGGCGACCGCCTCAAGGTGCGCGTTCCCGCCGCCGAAGGCTACGGCGAGTACGACCGTGCCCTGGTGCAGAAAGTGCCGCGGCGCGCCCTGAAGGGCATCGCCGACCTGAGAGTCGGATTGCGTCTGCAGGCGGGTCACCAGGCGGTGACCGTTACGCACATTGCCGGCGACATGATCACGCTCGACGGCAACCACCCGCTCGCCGGGCAGAATCTCACCTTCGACGTCGAGATTACGGCGGTCCGCGCCGCGACCGAGGAAGAGCTCACGCACGGGCACGTGCACGGGGCCGGCGGCCACCATCACTGAGGGGCGTCGGCGGCCGCCAGGCGCTCGAATACCGCGTACATGGCATCGACGCGCGCCAGGTAGGCCCGCGGGTCGTGGTCGCCGCAGCGCTCGCCCTCGCTGAAGCGCAGGCCGCGCCGCACATAGGCTTGCGCCGCACCGGCGCCGCACAGATGCACGATGGCCGCGACGTGGCGGAGCTCGGCGGGCGAGGCGCGGGCGCGGCGCTGCGCCAGGATCGCGCCGACCTCGAGGTCGAGGTAGGCCGCGGTGAGCTCCACGGCATCGCCCGGCAGGACGCGCAGGTACAGCCCGTTGAGCCAGCACGAGCCGAAGTCGTTCCACCGGCCCTCGCGCGTCAGCACGTGGTGGTGGATGCAGTAGTGCCGCGCCACGTCGAAGGTGCCGTCGGTGATCTGGTACATACCGACGGCGCTCGAGGCGGGGCGGTACACCTCGGAGAGCCTCGGCGCCCACGACCAGCGCCAGTAGGTGCGCACCAGCGGATTGCCCGATCCCTCCACCTGGGCGAGCGCGGCGAGCAGCTCGGGCGCGACGGTCGCGGTCGAATAGCGGCGGAAGAGCGGCGCGTAATCGCGCCAGGTCTCCGCGGGCGTCTTGTAGAGCGCGCCGCTCACGGGGAAGAAGAGCTCGGTGGGCTTGCGGACCAGCTGGTACACGCCGTTGACGGCGAGCGCCAGCAGCGCCGCCGCGGCCAGCAGGATTCCGGCCTGGAGGAGCCGCGGCGCACGGCGGAACGCCCGCAGCCAGCGCCGCCGGGTGCCTGCCCCAGGCCACAGACGCCAGCGGCGCCGGTGCCGGCGGCGCGCGTTCATGGCGCGCCCTGCGTGTTCGGTACCGTGTGCGCCCGCCGTGCTCTAACATGCCGCACTCGGGCGCGCAGGGAGTCAGGAGTCGTCGGTGTCACGCGAGGCGGTCGAGGTCGAGACGGGTGCCAATCCGACGGCGGCGGTGATCTGGCTGCATGGACTCGGCGCGGATGGTCATGATTTCGAGCCCATCGTGCCCGAGCTGGTCCGCCCCGGCGAGCGCGCGCTGCGCTTCGTGTTTCCGCATGCCCCCATCCGGCCGGTCACGCTGAACGGCGGCTTTGCCATGCGGGCCTGGTACGACATCGTGAGCCTCGAGCGACGCGGCCCCGAGGACGAGGCCGGCATCCGCGCCTCACAGGCGGCGGTAGAGGCCCTGATCCGCCGCGAGAACTCCCGGGGCATCGCGAGCGGACGCATCGTGCTCGCCGGCTTCTCCCAGGGCGGGGGGCTCGCGCTGTTCGCCGGCGCCCGCTACGGCGAGAAGCTCGCCGGGATCATGGGGCTGTCCTGCTATCTGCTGCTCGCCGGGCGCCTCGCGGCCGAGCGCAGCGCGGCAAATCAGTCGACTCCCATCTTCCTCGCGCACGGCCTGCAGGATCCGATCATCGCGCCGGCGCTCGGCGAGCAGGCACGCAGCGCGCTCGAGGCGGCGGGCTACCCGGTGGAATGGCATACGTACACGATGCCGCACAGCGTCTGTCCCCAGGAGATCGCCGACATCGCGCGGTGGCTGCGTGCGGTAATCTGAATTGCCCGGGGTCGCGACGTCCCTGTCGCTCCCTCGGGCCGCCGGCCGCGGCTCGGCAATCGGCGCAGGCTCAACCCCGGTGATCGCCACGCGGCTCGCCGCCGCGGGCCGGAGGCTCCTGACGCTGAGGCGCCTGCGCCATGCGCGTCTGCGGCGCCATCCACTGCGGCCGCGCCGTGCGCGTCTGCGGCGCCATCCACTGCGGCCGCGCCTGCGCACGCGACATCAGCTGCTGCGGCCGCGCCTCAAAGGCACGCGCCTGGTGCTGCTGCGGACGGTCGTCGCGCTGGGGACGCTCCTCAGGCTGCGGGCGCTGCTCGGGCTGCGGATTCCCGCGCGGTTCATTTCCGCGCGGCTGGGGCTGCACGCGTTGCGGCTGGGGCTGCACGCGCTGCGGCTGGGGCTGCACGCGTTGCGGCTGGGGCTGCGCGCGCTGCGGCTGGGGCTGCGCGCGCTGCGGCTGGGGCTGAAAGCTGCGCGGCTGCCCGGAGGCCCCGCGCGGCGCCTCGAACGAGTTGCCGTGAGCCGGCTGCGGGAAGGACCCGCCGCGGGTTTGCTCGGATGGCGAGCGGCCGCCGCGCTCCTGCGCATAGCGCGTGCTCTCGCCGCGGTTGCCGGCGCCCCTGGGGGCTGACCCCGCCCCGCTCGCCGCGACCACACCCCGGCCGGTGAACACGCCCGCGCGCGGCGTCGCCGCAATCGAGGGTCTGCCGCCATTCACCGAGGCGCGCATGGCGTTGTCGTGCGCAGCCATGGTCCGATGCTCGGTCTGCACCTGCAGGGGCGCCTGGTGACGCTCGTGCTCCGCGGCAAGCTCTGCCGTGCCGGGCCGCGCGGCGATGCCACCCGCGCCGCCGTTGTAGCTCACGTGACTGACCGGGCCGCTGTTCACCACCGTGCGGTTGTACACAGTGGTGATGCGGGTATTGCTGATGTTGGTGACGGCGCGGTTGTAGTAGAGGTGATCGCCGCGCCACTCGCCGCCGACGAAGCCCTCGCCGCCATAGCCGAAGCCGTAATTTACGCCGCCGTAGAAACCGACGTGCGGACCCCAGTAGCCGTCGTGCCAGAAGTAGGCGCCGTCCACCCAACCCCAGTACCCGGGCGTCCACAGCAGGCCAACCGGCGCGATCACCCAGGTCCCCGGCACCCAGTAGTAGCCGTCGTCCCAGGCCCAGTAGCCGGGCGTCCAGATGTACCCCGGTCCCGGGATCGGCGGCTGGTAGTAGACCGGCAGCGCCGGCGGCGCGATGGTGACCGAGACGAACACACCGGCCTGCGCCGCGATGGGAAGCATCGCCAGGAGCGAGGCGGCGACGAGACCATGGATGAGGTTGCGCATGATGAGGTCTCCTTGGTTTCCGACCTTGGGCGGCGGACGCTGAACCGCGCCTGAATCCGCGCAGGGCGCGCTCGCGAGGCCCTCCTCTGGTGGAACGCGTCCTGCCTGCGGGGGTTGACCGGAGGCGCCCGCCCGGCGCGGTGCTAAAACCAACTGTAGTTGAAGCTGATGCTGACACGCTCCGCGCCCGACTCGTTGGCGGGCACCTCATGCCGCAGCCAGCTCTCGAACAACACGACTCCGCCCGTGCGTGCCCGCACGAGCACCCACGGCGCCCGCGCGCGGCGCGCGCTCGCGAGGCGTGGAGGCGCGGCCATGTAGCGCTCGAGGCGCGGGTCCTCGAGCTTCAGTCCGGCCGCTCGCGGCGGCGTCGCGACATAGTAGGTGCCGCTGATGGTCGAGAGCGGATGGAGGTGCGCGCCGTGCGCGGCGCCGCGCCCCATGATGTTCACCCAGCAATCGGTCATCGCCAGCGCGCGTCCGGTGAGGTCGAAGGCCAGCGTGCGGGCGAAGCGCGCCACGCGCGCATCGAGTGCGCGCGCCAGAGTCGCGAAGGTCGGCGAGAGCCGGTGCATGCGGTTCGCCGAAGCATAGGAAGTGTAGCCGCCGGGGTAGTTGCGGGCCGACCAGCGCCGTCCGGCCGCATCGTCCGCACGCAGCTGCCGGCACTCGCGCAGCAGGCGTGCGTTGAGCGCCTGCCAGCCCCGGCCGCGCAGGCCGCCGGTGTAAACCAGCGTCGGAAACAGCGCCTGCGTCGTCATGGACGGCGCGAGTATGCGCAAGGCACACCCCCTGGTCTATGATCGTGCGCCATGGCCGTTCCCGCTCTGCCCGCCGCCGCCGCGATCGACTCAGTGCCGCACTGGATCGGCGGGCGGAGCGTGCGCGGCACGGGCCGGCAGCTCGAGGTATTCAACCCCGCCACCGGCCAGGTGACGCGCCGCGTCGCCCTCGGCACGGCCGGGGAGGTCCGGGCCGCCGTGGCGAGCGCGCGCGGCGCGTGGCCCGCCTGGGCGGACACGCCGCCGGTGCGGCGGGCGCGCGTGCTGGCGCGTTTCCTGCAGCTCCTCAACGAGCGGCGCGACGCGCTCGCGGCGCTCATCACCGGCGAGCACGGCAAGGTGTTCGCGGACGCGCAGGGCGAGGTGACGCGCGGCATCGAGATCGTCGAGTTCGCGTGCGGCATACCGCAGCTCCTGAAGGGCGCCTTCACCGATCAGGTCTCCACCGGCATCGACAACTGGACTCTGCGCCAGCCGCTCGGGGTCGTCGCCGGAATCACGCCCTTCAACTTCCCGTGCATGGTGCCGTGCTGGATGTTTCCGCTCGCCATCGCCTGCGGCAACAGCTTCGTGCTGAAGCCGAGCGAGCGCGACCCCTCGGCGTCGCTGGTGATGGCGCAGCTCCTCGGCGAGGCGGGACTGCCGCCCGGCGTGTTCAACGTCGTGCAGGGCGACAAGGAGGCGGTCGACGCGCTGCTCGGCGATCCCGACGTCAAGGCGGTGAGCTTCGTCGGCTCCTCGCCGATCGCGCATTCGATCTATACGCGCGGCGCGCAGTCCGGCAAGCGGGTGCAGGCGCTCGGCGGCGCCAAGAATCACATGGTGGTGATGCCGGACGCCGACCTCGACCAGGCGGTCGATGCGCTGATCGGCGCGGCCTACGGCTCGGCCGGCGAGCGCTGCATGGCGATCTCGGTCGCGGTACTGGTCGGCGGGGTTGCCGACCGGCTGGTCCCGGCGCTCGCCGGGCGCGCGCGGGCGCTGCGCGTCGGCGACGGCATGGAGCCGCGGGCGGAGATGGGCCCGGTGATCAATGCACAGGCGCTCGAGCGCATCCGCGGCTACATCGCCGACGGCGCCGCGGCGGGCGCCGAGCTCGTGGTCGACGGCCGCATCGACGCCGCGAGCGGCCGCCCCTTCACCATCGCCGGCCAGGAGGGCGGCTTCTGGCTCGGCCCGACGCTCTTCGACCGGGTGACGCGCGAGATGCGCATCTACCAGGAGGAGATCTTCGGCCCCGTGCTCGTATGCGTGCGCGTGCCGGACTTCGCCGCCGCGGTCGAGCTCGTCAATTCGCACCCGCTCGCCAACGGCGTCGCCTGCTACACCCGCGACGGGCACGTGGCGCGCGAGTTCGGCCGGCGCATCCAGGTCGGCATGGTGGGCATCAACGTGCCGATCCCCGTGCCGATGGCGTGGCATGGCTTCGGCGGGTGGAAGGGGAGCCTGTACGGCGACACCCATGCCTACGGCGAGGAAGGGGTGCGCTTCTACACCAGGCAGAAGTCCATCATGGAGCGCTGGCCGGAAGCGACGCCCGGGGGCCCCGAATTCACCATGCCGACGGCGAAGTAGCGCGCCGCGGCCAGCCAGGCGACTCAATCGCTTTCCGAGAGGCGGCGGTATGCGAATCGCCTGGTTGTCCGGTGCCTGCCTTGCGGCGCTGACCTCGATCGCCGCCGCGGAGCCGCTCGATCTGTACCTTGGCACGGGCCTCGGCTATGCCACCGTAAGGCAATCGCTCGCTCCGGTCGGGGTGTTGCAGCATCCGCTCGGCTGGAAGCTGTTTTTCGGGTGGCGGCCGGCGCAGATGCTCGCGGCGGAACTCGACTACGTGAACCTCGGGAACCGCGAGAGAGTTGCGGGCTACAGTGCGCAAAGAGCCGGCGCATACGCCGCGGCGGCCTTCGCCAACGGCTACCTGCCGCAGCCTCTGCCCAACCTCGACTTCTACGGCAAGCTGGGCGTGGCGCGCATGCGCCTCGACATCAGCGACACTGGAATCTGCCCATCGAACCCCTCGTGTCCCGCGGGCTTCGGGGTACCCGTGGTTGCCGCGGGCACGTCGACCCGCCTCGCCTACGGTGCCGGAGTCCAGTACCGGCTCGGTGCGGAGTCGGTGCGCCTCGAGTACCTGGGCTTCAGCACCCCCGGCGGCGACCAGAGCCTGCTGTCGCTCGACGTGTCGTTCGGCTTCTGACGCTTACACCGCCCTCTCGAGCCGTGGCTTCGCGGAAACGAACTGCTGTTCCTCGGTGCTGCCGGCGAGCGCCGTGATCGAGGACTGTCCGCCGCTCACGGTCTGGGTGACCGCGTCGAAGTAGCCGGCGCCGACCTCGCGCTGGTGCTTGGTGGCCGTGTAGCCGGCGCTCTCGGCGGCGAACTCCGCCTGCTGCAGGGCGACGTACGCGGTCATCTGCTGCGCCTTGTAGGCGCGCGCCAGGTCGAACATCGAGTAGTTGAGCGCATGGAAGCCGGCCAGCGTGATGAACTGGAAGCGATAGCCCATGGCCGCAAGCTCGCGCTGGAACTTCGCGATGGTCGCGTCGTCGAGCCTCTTTCTCCAGTTGAAGGACGGCGAGCAGTTGTAGGCGAGCAGCTTGCCCGGGTAATGCGCGTGTATGCCTTCCGCGAACTCGCGTGCCTCCTCGATATCGGGCTTGGCCGTCTCGCACCACACGAGGTCCGCGTACGGCGCGTAGGCGCAGCCGCGCGCGATCGCCGCGGCGAGGCCCGCCTTCACGCTGAAGAACCCTTCGGCAGTGCGCCCCTTGCCCGCGTCGATGAAGGGCCGGTCGCGCTCATCGACATCCGAGGTGAGGAGCGTCGCGCCCTCGGCATCGGTGCGCGCCACGAGGATCGTGGGCACGTTGCACACGTCGGCCGCGAGGCGCGCGGCCACGAGCTTGGCGATCGCCTCCTGGGTCGGCACCAGCACCTTGCCGCCCATGTGGCCGCACTTCTTGGCGGAGGACAGCTGGTCCTCGAAATGCACGCCGGCTGCGCCCGCGTCGATCATCTGCTTCATGAGCTCGAAGGCGTTCAGCACGCCGCCGAAGCCGGCCTCGGCATCGGCGACGATCGGCTTCAGCCAGTCGATGGAGTCATCGCCCTCGGCGTGATGGATCTCGTCCGCGCGGCGCAGGGTGTTGTTGATCCGGCGCACCACCGCGGGCACGGAGTCCGCCGGGTAGAGCGACTGGTCGGGGTACATCTCGCCGGCGAGATTGGCATCGCCCGCCACCTGCCAGCCGGAGAGGTAGATCGCATCGAGCCCCGCCTTCACCTGCTGCATGGCCTGGTTGCCGGTGAGCGCGCCGAGCGCGTTCACCAGGGGCTTCTCGCTGAGGTAGCGCCACAGCTTCTCGGCGGTGAGCCGCGCGATCGAGTGCTCGACGGGAATCGTGCCGCGCAGGCGCACCACGTCGGCGGCGTCGTAGCCGCGCTCCACGCCGCGCCAGCGGGGACTGTCGCGCCAGCTGCGGCGCAGCTCCTCGGCGGTCGGCAGGCTTCGGGGCAGGCTCGTGATGGTGCTGTCGCTCATGGGATCACATCTCCGTTACGGGTCGGCCTCAGCTCAGGAGCTCATACGCGGGCAGGGTCAGGAACTCGTCGAAGGTCTCGGACTTGATCATCCGCTCGAAGAGCCGCGCGGCGGTCGGGAACACACCCTGGGCGAGGCGCTGCGGTCCCACCTCGCCGTGGATGCGCTCGAGCTCGGCATCGAGCAGCTCGTCGAAGCGCTCGACCGTCACCTGCGCGCCGTCGCTGGTGCGCGCACCGTGGCGCAGGCATTGCCACAGCTGCGCGCGGCAGATCTCGGCGGTGGCCGCGTCCTCCATGAGGTTGTAGAGCGGCACGCAGCCGTTGCCGCGCAGCCAGGACTCGAGATATTGCACGCCGACGCGGATGCAGTTGCGCAGGCCCTCCTCGGTGATCGCGCCCGCGGGGACGGCCACCAGGTCGGCCGCCGTGACCTGCACGTCCTCGCGCAGCACCGCGAGCTGGTTGGGGCCGCGCAGCACCGCGTCGAAGGGCTCGCGCGCGATCACCGCGAGCCCCGGATGCGCAATCCAGGTACCGTCGTGCCCGGCGCGCGCCTCGCGCAGCTTGTCGGCGCGCACGCGCGCCATGGCCGCTTCGTTGGCCGCCGGGTCGTCGCGGATCGGTATCTGCGCCGCCATGCCACCGATCGCGTGCGCGCCGCGGCGGTGACAGGTGCGGATGAGGAGGTCGACGTAGGACTTGAGGAAGGGCCGCTCCATGGTGACGCTGGCGCGGTCCGGCAGCAGGAAATCCGGCCGGTTCCGGAACTTCTTGATGAAGCTGAAGATGTAGTCCCAGCGGCCGCAGTTGAGCCCGGCGGAATGCTCGCGCAGCTCGTAGAGGATCTCGTCCATCTCGAAGGCGGCGAGGATGGTCTCGATGAGGACCGTCGCCTTGATGGTCCCGCGCGGCATGGCGAGCGCGTCCTGGGCGGCGAGGAACACGTCGTTCCAGAGCCGCGCCTCGAGGTGGCTCTCGATCTTCGGGAGGTACAGGTAGGGGCCGGTGCCGCGCGCGGCGAGCGCCTCGTGGTTGTTGGCGAGAAACAGCGCGAAATCGAACAGCGCGCCCGAAACCGCCTCGCCGCCGATGCGCACGTGCTTCTCCGGCAGGTGCCAGCCGCGCGGGCGCACGATGAGCGTGGCGGTGCGCTCGGCGAGCCGATAGACCTTGCCGGTCGAGGCGTCCTCGAAGCTGATGGTGCGGCGAATCGCGTCGGCGAGGTTCACCTGGCCGCGGATCACGTTCTCCCAGGTCGGCGCAAGCGAATCCTCGAAATCCGCCATGAAGGCGTTCACCGGCGCATTCAGCGCATTGATGATCATCTTGCGATCGACGGGACCGGTGATTTCGACGCGCCGGTCGAGGAGGTCCTGCGGCACGGGCGCGATGCGCCAGTCCCCGGCCCGCACCGCGGCGGTGCCGGCGGGAAACTGCGGCAGGGCGCCGGCGTCGAACTCGGCCTGGCGCCGTGCGCGCTCGGCGAGCAGCTCGAGCCGCCGCGCATTGAAGCGCCGGTGCAGGCTCGCGAGCAGCTGCAGCGCGAGCGGCGTCAGCGCCTCCTCCGAGCGCTCGATCTTCGCGCCCAGGATCTCGACCCTGGGGCCGGTCGGCTCGCGGGAATAGGCCCGCTCCGGTGCTGCGCTGCCCTGCATGGTGGCCAGCATACACGGGCTCGAAGGGAATTTGACTAAGGAAACTTCACACTGTTAATTTCACACGGGCCAACCGGCCCCGCTCCGTCCTTATCTGACATATGCCGGAACTGATGCGCCGCGGACATTTCCTCGGCACCAAGCTGCGCTCGCTGCGCAAGCGCAACGGACTCACGCTCGAGGAACTCTCGGTGCGCTGTATTCAGCGCAACGCCGGACCTGCGCCCTCGGTGTCCTACCTCAGCATGATCGAGAGCGGCAAGCGCATGCCCTCCCCCGCGCTCCTCGGGCTCCTGGCGGCGGTTTTCCAGCGGTCGCCCGCCTGGTTCCTCGACGAGAGCGCCGAGCCCGAGCCGGCGGCCGCGGCAGGCACCGCGGGCGGTGCGGCGCGCATACCCTTCGAGCCGGCCTTCCTCTTCTCGAAGACCCTGCTGCAGGCGGCGATCCCGGAGCTCCTGGCGCAGACCGGCACGAGCGGGCGGCAGTTCGCACACCTTCTCATCCGCTCGCACCAGGAGATGTCGCGCAACGACTTCCCCGATCTGGAGCGCGCGGCGGAGAGCGTCGGCGAGCGGCGCTTCCCGCTCGGCGTCGAGGAGCTGATGCGCCTCGCGAAGCGCCACGGGCTCGAGATCCGCTGGTTCGACAGAAAGCCGGTGCTCGCGCGCGACAAGGATCGCGAAGTACGCAGCATGGTGCGCTCGTTCTTCGAGGCCCCCGGGGTGGTGTACGCGAACCGGGCGCTGCAGTCGGACCCGGCACGGCTCAAGTTCGATCTCGCCGCGCACATCGCTCACAAGGTGCTGCACGGGGGCGACGGCCTGAAGTCCCCGCACGCCACCGGCGGGGAGATGGGCGGCAGCCCCGAGGGCGGCTCGGGCGCCGCGGGACTTGAGCCCCAGGACGTGCTGCACGCCTGGCGGGATTTCGAATGCAGCTTCTTCGCGGGCGCGCTGCTCGCCCCGCGGGTGCCGTTCCGCCGCTTCCTGGCGCGTGAGCGCTACCGGGTGCAGGCCGGCGAGAAGCTCGAGCTCACCCCCGCGGTGGTGATGCGGCGCATGACCAAGGTCTCGCCTTACCCCTACTGGCATTTCTTCGACGCCTATCCGCCCGGGTACCTGCGCGCGGTCTACCGCGGCAACGGCATTCCTCTCCCCTGGGGCAACCTCGCGCAGGTGAGCGATCCGTGCCCCAACTGGGCGGTGTTCCGCATGATCGACGGGCAACACGGCGAGTCGGGCTCGCAGGTCTCGGTGCTGCGCGATGGCGGGCAGTCGTTCCTGTACTGCTGCCACTCGCTGCGCGTGCGCGACATGGCCGGCAACCCGCACGTGCTCTCGGTCGGCGTCGACCTCGCGCCCGCGCTCGATGCCAACGGCGTCGACAGCGTGGCGACCGTCGAGTCGATCCTGCGCGAGTGCCTGCACCGGCGCGGCGAAGCGCGCATTCCGAAGGATGCCGCCCAGGCGCTCGACACGGTCGCCAACGTGCTCAACATCGCCTGGATCGGCGATGCGCTCAGCTCACCTGCGCGCATCATCTGCCCGCGCAGCGCCCGCTGCCCGCGGCGCGAACGCTGCGAGCACGCACCCCCGTCCCGCGCCCGCGAGATCGCCGACGTACGCGAGGAGATCCTCGGCCGCGAGCCGTGATGGCATCATGGGCGGCCTTGAGCATCCGGGAGGCTGCATGACGGTGAGACTCGGGGACTTCGCGTGGCTTGCGTTGGCGGTGTCCCTCTGGCCCGCGGCGGGCGGGGCGAGCGGACCGGAGGGAGCGGCGCTCGCGAGCGAGCAGGCCGCGATCGCCCGCTGGCGCAGCGAGCGGGTCGACAGCCTGACGAGCGACGACGGCTGGCTCACGCTCGCCGCACTCTTCTGGCTCAAGGAGGGCGAGAACACTTTCGGCCGCGGCCCCGGCAACGCGCTGCTCCTCGACAATGCCGCGCTCGCCGACACGGCGGGCTCGTTCGTGCTGAGCGCTCATCGGGTGCGCTTCGTCGCCCGCCCGGGGAGCGGCGTCACCCATGACGGTCAGCCGGTGACGACGATCGATCTCGCCCCCGACACGAGCGGCCATCCCACGGTGCTCGGCTGCGGAGCGCTGCGCTTCCACATCATCGAGCGCGCCGGCAATCTCGGCGTGCGCGTCCGCGACCTCGACAACCCCCATCGCACCGGCTTCCGCGGCCTCGAGTACTTTCCGGTGAGCACCGACTGGGTCGCCAACGCGCGCTTCGAGCGCTACCAGCCGGCGCATCACATCAGGATCATGAACATCCTCGGCATGGAGCTCGAGATGGAGTCTCCGGGCGCGGTGGTCTTCAGCAAGAACGGCCGCGAATGGCGCCTCGACACGGTGCTCGAGGAGCCCGGCGATACCGAGCTCTTCATCATGTTCGCGGATGCCACCAGCGGCCACGAGACTTACGGGGCCGGCCGTTTCCTCTACATCCCGACACCGACGGGCGCCACGGTGCCGGTCGACTTCAACAAGGCGTACAACCCGCCGTGCGCGCTCAACGAGTTTGCGACCTGCCCGCTGCCGCCGTGGCAGAACCGCCTGAAGCTTGCGGTGACGGCGGGCGAGAAGAGATACGCGGGCCCGACCGACCACCACCTGTAGCGGCTACGGCTCGCGCCGCCGCCCCACGCGCCGCGCCTCGATGCGCTGCGCGATCCGTTGCCGTGCGGCGGGCGTGAGCGCGAGGCCCGCCGGCGCCGGGAGCGCCCGAAACTCTCCCATGGATCTGGCGATCGCGGCGTGCGCCGATGCCGTGGCGGTCGGGAACGCCATGAAGGCATCGCTGCGGATCCCGCCGCCGGCGTCGGTCTGCGCGTAGAGCGGCAGCGAGCCGGTCACGCTCGAGAGTGCCTCGTAGTCGCCGACGAACAGTCCGCCCGAGTCCGGCGCGAGCTCCATATTGAAGGGTCCCGAGAGGTGCGTCTCATGGAAGCTGATCCCGTCGCTCGAGGTCACCATCCAGGCATCGGCGAGCAGCGAGTCGAACGGCGCCAACGCGTCATTGCGCAGATCGTAGTAAGTCACCGCGATGACGCCGCTCGCCTCCACGTGCACGGTGGGAGTGAACGCCGGCACCGCAGGGTCCCCGTTCACCTCGACCGGCGCCGCCCAGCTCGTGCCGCCGTCGGAGGAGTAGGTGAGCGCGATTCCATCGTGGGTGCCGCCCGCGAAGCGCGCGTCCTGCCAGGCGACGTAGACGACGCCACCGGGTCCTACGCTCACCGAGACGAGGTCGGCACCGTCCCGTACGCCCCGGCCGGTGTGCGGATCGGTCGTGCCGACCGGCTCGAGTCCGGCGATCGTGATCGGGCCCGACCAGGTCGTGCCGTGATCGCTCGACTGCATCAGGCGCGCGAACGCCGCAGTCTGCCCGTTCGCGCCCGTGTCGAGCTCGGTGAAGACATCGAGCACCACGCCCGTGGGAAGCACCACGATCTGGTTGCCGAGGGTCTGATTGGCGCTGCCCGGGTCATAGATGCTGGTCGCCGCCGCCCAGGTGCTGCCGGCGTCGGCGGTGACGGCCAGGTAGCTCGGCCCGGCCGACGGGCCGCTGAGGCGGTCCCATACCGCGTAGACGTAATTCGAGTCGGTGGGATCGGCGGTGATCGAGCCCTTGTCGTCGAAGAACTGCTCGCCGTCCGCGATGAGCGCGGCGGGCGCGCTCCAGCTGAGGCCCCCGTCCTGCGACTGCGCGACCAGCATGGCGCTCGATGATCCACCGAGGAGTGCGCCGCCGGTGAAGGACAGGGACAGCGCGTACACGACGCCGCCGGGTGAGGCCGTGAGCCACACATCGCTCGCGCGCGCGTAATCGCCGGCGTTGCCGGCACCGCCGCCGGTGCAGCGCGAGAACGCCGCATTCGACAGCGTCCAGCTCGCACCACCGTCGAAGGAGGCGGCGAGATTCAGCCCCTGCGCGCCGCCCGTCGACCAGCGGTTCTGCTGCCAGCCGGCGATCAGGTTCATGGGGTTGGCCGGATTGACGACGAACGAGGGCTCGACGGCGGTGTCGGTATAGAGCGTTCCGTCCGCCGCCACGCCGTCGCAGCCGGCGGCGAAGGTGGGCGTCTTCGAGAGCTGCACCAGCGTCGTCGAGCTGTAGGGGAACGGCGCCGGACCGCCGGCCCCGCCGCCGCCGCCGCACCCGCAGAGGAGCGTTATCAGAACGGTCGCCATGCCGTACCGCGCGCGCTTCATCCGCTCTCCCTCAGTCGTCCGTGCCCGCCGCGGGCCGGTTGCGGCCCCTGCTGCGCTGCGGCGGCGCTGACCGACGCAGGGAGCGCCGCGCACGCGGCGCACAGCCGCCGCACGCCGGCGCGAATCAACCGCCGATGAAGATCGTCGCCGGATGCTCGAGGCACTCTTTCAGCGCCTGGATCATCGCCGCCGCGTCGTAGCCGTCGACGAAGCGGTGGTCGAAGGACGAGGACAGGTTCATCGTGAGGCGGATCGCGATCGCCCGCTCGAAGACCGCCGGGCGCTCGACGGCGCGGTTCACGCCGATGATCGCCACCTCCGGCGCATTGATGATCGGCGTACTGGCGATGCCGCCGAGCTTGCCGAGGCTGGTGATGGTGATGGTCGAGCCGGCGAGCTCCTCGCGCGTCGCCTTGTTGGTGCGCGCGGCCTCGCTCACGCGGCGCATCTCGGCCGCGAGCTCCCACAGCGAGCGCTTCTGCGCATCGTGCACCACCGGCACCTTGAGCCCCTCCGGGGTCTGGGTCGCGACGCCGAGGTGCACCGCCGCGTGGCGCACGATCACACCGCGCTCCGCGTCGTAGTGCGCGTTGCATTGCGGGAAGTCCTTCAGCACGCGCACCAGCGCCAGCGCCAGAAACGGCAGGTACGTGAGGCCCGGCGCGCCGCGCTCGAGCTTGCTGTTGAGATGCGCCCGCAGCGACTCGAGCTCGGTGATGTCGAGCTCCTCGACATAGGCGAAGTGGGGAATGTTGCGCTTCGCCTCGGTCAGGCGCTGCGCGATGAGGCGGCGCAGGCCTATCACCTTGATCTCTTCGGTGGCGCCCGGCGTCCGCGGCTCCCGCTTCGCCGCCGGAACCGCCCGCGGCGCGGGCCGCAGCGGCACCGGCTGCCCCTGCGCGCTGCGCGCCACGAAGGCGTCGAGGTCCTTCGAAACGATGCGGCCGCTGGGACCTGAGCCCGCCACCTGACGCAGGTCGATACCCGCCTCGTGGGCGCGGCGGCGGATCGCAGGGGACGTGGCCACCCGCCCGCGCGCCGCGGCGGCCGCCACGTGCGCCTCGAGCGCCGCACTCGCGCCATGGCCGTTGCCGCCGCGCGCCGCGCCGGGAGCCGCCGCC
>DASYYF010000049.1:0-8761 GCA_035934055.1 Steroidobacteraceae bacterium
CGTCGGTCGCCAGCCGCTCGCGGCCACGGGTATAGTCGGCGCGCCCATGGCCACCACCGCGCATCTGGACAAGCTCAACGCCGCGCAGCGCAAGGCGGTGACGCACGGCGAGCCGCTGCCCGAGAAGGGTTTCGCCTCCGGGCCGCTCCTGATCCTCGCCGGGGCCGGCACCGGCAAGACCGACACTCTGGCGCACCGCGTGGCGCACCTGGTGATCCACGGGGTCGATCCGGCGCGCATCCTGATGCTGACCTTCACGCGCCGCGCCGCCCACGAGATGCGCCGCCGCGCCCACGAAATCACCAAGCAGGCCCTGAAGGAGTCGATGGGCGGCGTGAGCGCCACGATCTCGCAGCGCCTCGCCTGGGCCGGCACCTTCCATTCGATCGGCAACCGGCTGCTGCGCCATTACGCGGGCCACCTGCAGCTCGATCCGCACTTCAGCGTCATCGATCGCGGCGACTCCGCCGACCTCATGGACAGTCTGCGCGCCGAGCTCGGGCTCGCCGCCCGCGACCAGCGCTTTCCGCGCAAGGACACCTGCCTTGCGATCTATTCGAATCGCGTGAATACGCGCGCGCCGCTCAAGGAGACCCTCGAGCGGCACTATCCGTGGTGCCTGCAGTGGGAGACGGAGCTGACCGCGCTGTTCCGCGGCTACGTCGAGCAGAAGCAGCATGCCCATCTGCTCGACTACGACGACCTGCTGCTCTACTGGCACGGCATGATGGGCGAGCCGCGGCTGGCACAGCACGTCGGCGCGCACTTCGACCACGTGCTGGTGGACGAGTATCAGGATACCAACCGGCTGCAGGCGGAGATCCTGCACGGCATCAAACCCGACGGCTCCGGGCTCACGGTGGTGGGCGACGATGCGCAGGCGATCTATTCGTTCCGGGCCGCCGCCGTCGAGAACATCCTCGGGTTTGCCGAGCGCTTCAAGCCGCGCGCCGAGGTGGTGGCGCTCGCGCAGAACTACCGCTCGACCCAGCAGATGCTCGACGTGGCCAACGCGGTGATGGGCGAGGCGCCCCGCCAGCAACGCAAGTACCTGCTGTCGGTCCGCGGCCCGGGCGCGCGGCCGCGCGCGGTCACCGTCGACGAGCTGCAGACGCAGGCCGAGTACGTCTGCGGCGAGGTGCTGCGGCGGCGCGAGGCGAACGTGCCGCTGAAGCGCCAGGCGGTCCTGTTCAGAAGCGCCAGCCACAGCGACGTGCTCGAAGTCGAGCTTGCCAGGCGCAAGATCCCGTTCGTCAAGTACGGCGGACTCAAGTTCCTAGAGGCGGCGCACGTCAAGGACCTGCTGTCGGTGCTGCGCTGGGCCGACAACCCGCGCAACACGCTGGCCGCCTTCCGCGTGCTGCAGCTGCTGCCGGGCATGGGCCCGGTCAACGCGAGCGCGGCGATCGAGCACCTGGAGGCCGGCGGATATGCCTTCGAGTCCCTCCGGACCTTCAGGCCGCCTCAGACCCACGAGATGGACTGGAAGCGGCTCATCGAGCTGATGCAGGCGCTCTGCGATCCGCAGCTGCAGTGGGTCGGCCAGGTGCACCAGGTGCGCGAGTGGTACCAGCGGCACTTCGAGCGCATCTACGAGCACTTTCACACGCGTCTCGGGGATCTCGATCAGCTCGAGCACCTCTCGGGACAGTACCCGTCCCGCGAGCGCTTCATCACCGAGCTGACGCTCGATCCGCCGCACGCCACCAGCGATCTCGCCGGCCAACCGGCCCTCGAGGAGGATTATCTGGTGCTCTCGACCATCCACTCGGCCAAGGGCATGGAGTGGGACACGGTCTACGTCCTCAACGTGGTGGACGGCAGCTTCCCCTCGGAGTTCGCCACCGGCAAGCCTGAGCTCATCGAAGAGGAGCGGCGGCTGCTGTACGTCGCCCTGACGCGCGCCCAGAACGACCTGGCGCTCGTCATGCCGCTCAAGTTCTATCTCACCCAGCAGTCGCGCCAGGGTGACGCCCACGTCTACGGCGGCCGCAGCCGCTTCATGACCGAGAAGGTGCTGAAGACGCTCGACGCCGTCACCTTCCGGGGCACGCTCGGCGCCGGCGGGGACGCTCTGCAGCGCACCGGCGAGCAGGTCACGGTCGATGTCGGGGCGCGCCTGCGAGAGATGTGGTAGCGCGGAGCCTGCGAGCGCGCCCGCAGGCGCGCGCGCGACGGGTTTGCGCGCGGAACCCGACGGCGTGATCTGAACGCCGCCGGAAAACCGCGCCGCGGTCTGCGCGGATCGTCTGGTCAGCTCAGGCGCGCGGCGCGGCGCGCCGGTTAATGCCAGTTGTTACGGCTGCGGAAGTCTCTTGCCTGCCGTTCGGCTTCTTCTTTGGCGATGCCATATCGCTGCTGGAGTTTTCCGGCAAGCTGCTCGCCGTGGCCCTCGAGCTGCCTCAGGTCCTCGTCCGTGAGCTTATTCCACTGCTGCCGGACCTTGCCCTTCATCTGTTCCCACATAGGAGCGTCCATAGCTCGTTCTCCTCCTTGGCTCGAAAAACGTTTGGACCCCTCGGGAAGTGCGGGGTTCCCCCGGGATCTTGGACGGCGGGGCTAGCGATCAGCCGGTCTGATCAGGCTCGGCTCGTCGAACTCCAGATGATTCACGTAGGGCGCGACCGGGTGGCAGACCATGCGAATGTGCGGATACGGCTGCAGCAGCGGGTACGCCCGCCCGGCGCTCGCCGAGAGCCACGCGTCGTAATCCCCGAGCCCGAGTATCGCGGGCATCTGCGCGCTCGCAGAGCTGATCCCGGAGAGCAGCGCATTGGCTGCGACGGTGATGAGCGCACAGCTCTCGACGACTTCGTCGCCGGCCTCGGCGCGGTTCCAGAGCGCAGCTACACCGAACACCGGCCGGTTCACCATGCGCACGTAGTAGGGCTGAGCATGGCCGGCCGGAGCGCGCCGCCACAGATAAAAGCCCGCTACAGGCACGATGCCGCGCTGGCCACGAAGCCACATCGCGTGCAGCTCTTCGGCGGACCCGAGAGCATCGCTGCGCACCGAGCCGCAGCCGGTGAAATCGATGGTGCCGCTCGCGGTGGCCTGCGCAAGACCCCACCTCATCATCACGCCTTCCGATTCCCGCTCGTGGATCCGGGCTACCGGAACGCTCTGCGAGACGGCAACGTTGAAGCGTGCTGAAAACTGCCACCATGGGCGTGCGACCGGAAGCTCGACGTCGACTTCCTCGCGGCCCGGGATCACGAGTCGTTCAGCCATTCGAGCAAGCGTACGGATCGCCGCACGACAGGAAAATCTGTCCGCCCGCTGCGACACAGGGCATCGCCGCGGACTTGCCGGCCGCATCCGGCGGCCAGGCGCCGCAGCTCCCCGGGCGCGGCCGTGCGCGGCTGTGCGCCCGCCTGCTCAGCGCCCCGGCTTGACGAATTTCAGCGTGAAGCGGTCGCTCTCGCCGATGGCCGCGTACTTGTCGCGGTCCTTGTCGCCCAGGCGGTACGTGGGCGGCAGCGTCCACACGCCCTGCTCGTAGTCCTTGGTGTCCCTGGGGTTGGCGTTCACCTGCGAGCTTGCCTCGAGCCGGAAGCCCTGCGCCTCGATCAGCTTGACGGCGTAGTCCTCGTTCACATAGCCGCTCTTGGCTTGTCGGTCCTGCGGCACGGCGGGATTGCCGCGGTGCTCGACCACGCCGAGCACGCCGCCCGGCTTCAGGGCGCGATACATGGTGGCGAAGGCCCGGGCCGCGGAATCGCGCCCCATCCAGTTATGGATGTTGCGGAAGGTGAGCACCATGTCGAGCGTCCCCGCCGGGACTACATCCGAGCCGTCGAGCGGAAAGGTGACGACCGCCACTTTGCCGTAGATCTCCGGGTGCGCGGCGAGCTTGCGGCTGAAGTCATCGAGGCGCCGCGTGATGTACTGGCTCTTCGGATCCGGCGCGATCACACCGGCGTAATACTTGCCCTTGTCCGCGAGCAGCGGCGCCAGCACCTCGGTGTACCACCCCGGCTCGGGCCACACTTCGAGCACGCTCATCTCCGGGCGGATGCCGAAGAACAGCAGGGTCTGCTTCGGGTGCCGGTAGCGATCGCGCGCGCGGTTCTCCTCCGAGCGCTGCGCGCCGGCGAGAATGCGGTCGAGCGCCTGCGAGGTCTCCTGGCGCGTGCTGTACGTGGCGCACGCGGCGGCGAGCAGCGCGCCGGCAATGATCGCCAGACGCTTGTTGTTGTTGTCAGTGCGGATCATGGGTGTCCCGTGCAGCTCGCGGTGCGGACCTGAGGCGACTTGCGTCAAATAAAAAAACCCCGCGGCGAGCGGGGTTCTTTTTTTCAGCTTGGCCTGGCAGACGCCGACCGTCAGCGACGGAAGGGACCGCCGCCCTGGCGCGGGCGCTGCGGACGCTCCTGCGCCTCGTTGACGCGCAGCGGACGGCCGTTCATCTGAAAGCCGTTGAGGGCCTGGATCGCGGCCTGCGCCTCGTTCTGGGCCATGTCGACGAAACCGAAGCCGCGCGGCTTGCCGGTCTCCCTGTCGTTGATGAGCTTGACAGACTCCACCTTGCCATGGCGCTCGAACAAGGCCTTCACGTCCTGCTCAGTTGCATTGAAGGGCAGATTGCCAACGTAAATCGTCGTCACTGGGAAGTCTCTCTATTGAAAAGCGGACAGCGGCGAGCCGCACGCGTCGGTCGCATGTACCGCGTGAACAGTCAAACAGGTCAAGGCTTCAAGGCACACGATCGGCAGTGTTTCAGTCAATGCGCAGCGCTTGGGCCGGCGGCCTGCACCTGCGTTCGCGCACGGATGAGAGGCGCGGGGCGGGAGATGAAGTCAACACATTCGTACAAAGCGCACTCATCCACGACGGATACGAACGCCGCTGTCATGCTACTCCCGGCTTCCGTGGGACGCAAACCCGAGGGTTTGGCTGCAGGCCGCTGGTGGCCTCGTTGGTCGCCACCGCGGTGTGGATGTTGATTCCGGACGAGGAGCCGGCGGACGCTGCTCGGTCGGGGCAGCTGAACCGGCTGCGCGCGGGACCCGGTCCCGGAGCTCAGGCCCCCGCGGGCTCGAGGTAAGCGTAGCCGTCGAGCTCGCTCTCGTAGAAACGCTTGAGGGCCTGGCTCTCGGCGAGCGTCATGCGCCCGTCGCGGATGGCGCGCTCGCAGTCGCGCGCCAGGGCCGGGTAGAGCTCGGCGACGTCGTACTCCATGTACTCGAGCACCTTGTTGGCGGTGTCGCCCTTGACGATCTCCTCGATCCACCAGCCGCCTTCGTCGTGCAGCCGCACGTGCACCACGTGGGTGTCGCCGAAGAGGTTGTGCAGGTCACCGAGGGTCTCCTGGTAGGCGCCCACCAGGAACGCCGCCAGGTAGTACTTCTCGCCGCTCTTGAGCTCGTGCAGCTCGAGCGTGCGCTTCACGTCGCGCAGGGAGACGAAGTGATCGATCTTGCCGTCGGAGTCGCAGGTGATGTCGGCCAGCACGGCGGTCCGGGTGGGGCGCTCATCGAGCCGGTGGATCGGCAGAATCGGGAACAGCTGGTCGATCGCCCAGCTGTCGGGCAGCGACTGGAATACCGAGAAGTTGCAGAAATAGGTGTCCGAGAGGATCGACTCGAGGTCGTCGAGCTCCTCGGGCAGCCGCTCGAGCTTGCGGCACTGGTCGCGGATCTTGGCGCAGGTGGCCCAGTAGAGCCGCTCGGCCAGCCCGCGGAACTCGAGCGACAGCAGGCCCAGATTGAACATCTGCAGCACCTGCTCGCGCGCCGTGAGCGCATCGTGATAGCACTCGACCAGGCGCCGCTCGCTCACCGCGCGGAACGCCTCGAACAGATCCTGGACCGGCTGCGGCAGCTCCTCGTCGCCGGAGTAATCCTCGGCCTCGTAGCCGGTGACGCGGAACTTGTCGAGCGCCGAGGAGCCGAGCGCATCGAAGATCAGCACGCTGTGGTAGGCGGCCACGGCGCGGCCCGATTCGCTCACGATCATCGGGTGCGGGATGTCGCGCGCGTTGCACACGCTGGCGATGCGGTACACCACGTCGCTCGCGTACTCGTTGAGCGTGTAGTTCATCGACGAGGCGAAGTTGGTGCCGCTGCCGTCGTAGTCGACACCGAGGCCGCCGCCGACGTCGATGTACTGCAGCCCGGCGCCCATCAGCTTCAGCTCCGCGTACACATGCGCCAGCTCGTTGATGGCGTCCTTGACGCGGCGGATGTCCTGCAGCTGGCTGCCGGGGTGGCAGTGCACCAGCTGCAGGCAGTCGAGCATGTCGTGCGACTTCAGCACGTTGAACATCTCGAGGATCTCGGTGATGAACAGGCCGAACTTGGACTTCTCCCCGGCCGAGGCACTCCAGCGCCCCGAGCCCTCGCTGAAGAGCTTGACGCGCACGCCGATGCGCGGGCGCACCTGGTAGGCGGCGGCGTGCTTCAGGATCAGTCCGAGCTCGTCGAAATTCTCGACCACCGGGATGATGGTGCGGCCGAGCTTGGTGGCGAGCGTCACGGCCTCGATGTAGCTGTCGTCCTTGAAGCCGTTGCAGACGATGAGCCGCTCGGGGGCGTTCTCGGTCATGGCCATGACGGCCAGCAGCTCCGGCTTGGAGCCCACCTCGAGCCCGAAGCCGTACTCGCGCCCGTAGCGGTAGACCTCCTCGACCACCAGGCGCTGCTGGTTCACCTTGATGGGGTACACCGCGGCGTAGCGGTTGCGGTAATCGTTCTCGGCGATCGCGGAGGCGAAAGCGTCGTGCAGGCGCTTCAGGCGGTGCGCGAGGATGTCGGAGAAGCGCACCACCACCGGCGTGCTCAGGTCCCGCGCCTGCAGTCCCTCGACCACCTCGTACAGGTCGATCTCGCGCTCGACGGTCGTATCCGGGCGGACCACGACGTGGCCGGCGTCGTTGATCGAGAAGTAGCCCTTGCCCCAGGCGGCAACGTTGTAGAGATCGAGGGAGTCCTCGATCCGCCAGGGCTGCGCGGGGTTGAACTTGCGGTTGCCGTTGAGGGCGATCTTGGGATCGGCGGCCACGGAGCGCGTTATATCAAAATTGTGCGACCCGCGAGAGTGCTGCGTCACACAGCGTCGCGTCCGCGCGCCACCGCGCGCGCCGGGTCGCGGATCCATTCGCTCCACGAGCCGGCGTACAGCCGCGCGCCCGGAAGGCCCGCGACCTCGAGCGCGAGCAGGTTGTGGCAGGCGGTTACGCCCGAGCCGCACATCGCGACCATCGCAGCCGGCGGCCGTCCGCGCAGGCTCGCGGTCCACGCGCGGCGCAGCTCGTCGGGAGAGCGGAACTGCCCGAGCGCGTCGAGGTTGCCGGCGAACGGATGGTTGTGCGCGCCCGGGATATGTCCCGCAACCGGATCGATGGTCTCGTTCTCGCCCGCGAAGCGGTCGGCGCCCCGCGCGTCGATGAGCAGCGGCTCGGCGCGCGCCAGGGCGCCCGAGGCGAGTGCCGCGGCGATCGCCTCGGTCGTGACCGCCCACCCGCGGTTGACGCGCGCCGCGAAGCGGCGCGGCGGGCGCGCCGCGGCCGTGGTGCTGACGGGCTGCCGCGCGCGTTCCCAGGCCGCGAAGCCGCCGTCGAGCACCGCAACGCGGGTGTGGCCGAGCCAGCGCAGCAGCCACCAGAGCCGCGCGGCGTAGGCGCCCGGGCCCTGATCGTAGGCGACGACCTGCGCCTCGCCGTCGATCCCGAAGCGGCCGAAGGTGCCTGCGAGCACGACCGGGTCGGGCAGGGGATGGCGGCCGCTGCCCGGGGTGCGCGGCCCGGACAGATCGCGATCGAGGTGGGCGTAGAGCGCGCCGGGGATGTGCCCGGCGGCGAACGCCTGCTCGCCCCATTCGGGGCGGGAGAGCTCGAAGCGGCAGTCGATGACCACCAGATTCGCGTCGTCGAGGTGCGAGGCGAGCTCGGGGACCCTGATCAGCGTCGTGTACATGGAAATCCTCCGGCGCAGCCGCCGCCGCGCATTTTCGGTGCATTTTCGGCGCCGGGCCGTTGTCGATACAATCCCGGCAGCAGCGGCGCGGGGAGCACCGATGGCAATCGACCTCTATTGGGGCAGCGGCAGTCCCTACTCTTGGCGCGTGCTGCTCGCGCTCGAGTACAAGCGCCTCCCCTATGCGGGCCACCTGCTGCAGTTCTCCAAGCAGGAGCACAAGTCCCACGAGATGCTGGCGCTCAATCCGCGCGGCCGCGTGCCGGTACTGAAGGACGGCGACTACGTGTGCTTCGAGTCGCTCGCCATTCTTTATTACCTCGATCTGAAGTACCCGCAGCCGCCGATCTTCGGGCGCACGCCCGAGGAGGCGGGGGTCATCATGCGGGTGATCTGCGAGTACCAGGCCTACATCGAGCCGCAGCTGCGCACCATCACGCGCGCGGTGTTCCAGCACGAAGGCGATCTCGCCGGGGATGAGGTCACGAGCGCCATGCACGCGGTCGCGAACGAGGCGCGCACCATCGAAGGCAGGCTGTCGAAGGGCGAGTGGGTGGTGGGCGATGCATGCTCGGCGGTCGACATGGTGATCTTCCCGGGCATCCAGCTGCTGAAGCGGGCGCTCGAGCGCCCCGAGGCGCGCGAGCTGTCCTCGCGCTTCATGCCGGTGGAAGTCAACTACCCGGCGCTCGGCCGCTGGCTCGAGCGCGTCGCCTCGCTCCCCGGCTACGAGCGCACCTACCCGCCGCACTGGAGATGAGCGCGCGGCGGTAAGCCGCGTGACCCGCGCACGGCCGATTGATACGCTCCGCACTGGCGGCGGGTGCACCGGGTGTGCCCGTTCA
>DASYYF010000056.1:0-28958 GCA_035934055.1 Steroidobacteraceae bacterium
GCAGCCGTTGCCGGGGACGGCGCGGCCGGTATCGGCCGCGCGCGCTCCGTGGGAGCCGCGGGCTCGCGGCGCGCCGGTGCCGCGCCGGTCGGCCTCGGCGCGAGCGGCTCGCTCCGCACGATGTCGGAGAGCAGGGCCGCATCGAGCTCCACGTCGACGTCCTCGCCCGCGGCGCCGGGCCCGGGGACGGGCGTAACCGGCTCCTGGTTGGCGGCCACCAGAGATTTGAAGGAGCCCGTGGCGGCAGTCCACCCCGGGTCCGGCTGCGCGGCGACGAACACCGACGCTGCGTCCGTCGTCTCGGGATTGAATTCGAGCGCGTCCTCGGAAGTTCCTTCCTCCTCGCGCAGCGCCAGCGGTGCGGCCGGCGGCTCCGCAGCCTGCGGCTCCGCGGGCTCTTGCGGCTCGGGCTCCGGAGGCGGAGCCTCCGCGGCGCGCGCTGCGGTGCGCTCGTCGGAGAGCTGCGCCAGCGCGTTGAAGACGCTCGAGCAGCGGCCGCAGCGCACGTAGCCCTGCGCCACACGCAGGTCCGCTGCGGTCACGACCAGCGTCAGGGCGCACTTGGGACAGACTGTGAACATCTCTACTACCGGCGGCGCGCACTCAGGCAGGCCCAGTCCCCGCTCTCGCCGCCCCCCGCGACATCAAACCACGCGGCGTAAGCGGCTGTCACGTCACGCACCTCGTGCCGCATGAGCCCGGCGAGCACCGCCTCGCCGCCCGGGCGCACCAGGGCCGCGAACGCGGGCGCCAGCGTGCACAAAGGCCCCGAGAGGATGTTGGCGAGGAGCACGTCGACCCCGCCGGGCAGCTCCTCGGCGCGCTCGTGAACGCGGATCACGTCGGCGACGCCGTTCCCGTGCGCGTTGTCGCGCGTGGCGATGAGCGCCTGGGGGTCGATGTCGAAGCAGTGCACCTCGGCGGCGCCGAGCCTGGCGCAGGCGAGAGCCAGCACGCCCGAGCCGCAGCCGTAGTCTATGGCGCGCGCGCCGCGCGCGAGATGCGCGTCGAGATACGTGAGGCACAGCGCGGTGCTCGGATGGGTGCCGCTGCCGAAGGCGAGACCCGGATCGAGAGTCACCACGACGGCGTTCGGCTCACTCACACGCTCGTGCCGCGGACAGACCCAGAGCCGCTCGCCGAAGCGCATGGCATGGAAGTCCTTGAGCCACTCGCGCTCCCAGACGCGCTCGGGCAGCACCTCGGCGGTGACCGAGCCGGGCGGGAGACCGAGCCCGGCTGCGACTGCGCCGGCGAGCGTGTGCGGCTCGCTTGCCTCGAGGAACAGGGCGCTCAGCCGTGTCGCCGGCCACAGCCGCACCTCGCCGGGCGCCGGCTCGAGCACCGGGGAATCGCGCGAGTCGACGAAGGTGACCGCGGCCGCGCCGCAGGCGAAGCAGACGCTCTCCGCTCCTTCCGGGTCGAGGGTGCCGAGGTCGAAGGAGACCGAAACCGTCGCGGCCATGGGCGGATTATGCGCGGCGGACGCGCGCGCCGCGGAAGGCGGCCCTCACCGCAGCCCGAGCCGCCGCTCGAGGTAGTGAATATCGGTGCCGCCCTTCTGGAAGGCCGCGTGGTTGAAGATCTCCTGGTGCAGGGCGACGTTGGTCTTGATGCCCTCGATCACCATCTCGGCGAGTGCATTCTTCATGCGCGCGATGGCGGTATCGCGGCTGTCGCCGTGCGCGATCACTTTCGCGATGAGCGAGTCGTAGTAGGGCGGAACGTTGTAGCCCGAGTACACGTGGCTGTCGACGCGGATGCCCGGTCCCCCGGGCGCATGCCACAGGCGGATCGGCCCCGGCGAGGGCGTGAAGGTCTTCGGGTCCTCGGCGTTGATGCGGCACTCGATGGCGTGCCCACGGATCTGCACGTCGCTCTGCGAGTACGCCAGCCGCTCGCCGCTCGCGATGAGCAGCTGCGCCTTGACGAGGTCGATGCCGGTGATGAGCTCGGTCACCGGATGCTCGACCTGGATGCGGGTGTTCATCTCGATGAAGTAGAACTCGCCGTCCTCGTAGAGGAACTCGAGCGTGCCGGCGCTGCGGTAGCCGACCGCGCGGCAGGCCTCGACGCACTTATCCCCCATCATGCGGCGCTGCCTGAGGGTGATCCCGGGCGCGGGTGCCTCCTCGATCACCTTCTGGTGCCGGCGCTGCATCGAGCAATCGCGCTCGCCGAGGTGGATGAGGTTGCCGTGCGCATCGCCGAGCACCTGGAACTCGATGTGGCGGGGCCGCTCGAGGAATTTCTCCATGTACACCTGGTCGTTGCCGAAGGCGGCGCGTGCCTCGGCGCGCGTGATGCCGATGGCGTTGAGGAGCGAGGCTTCGGTATGCACCACACGCATGCCGCGCCCGCCGCCGCCGCCCGAGGCCTTGATGATGACCGGGTAGCCGATGTCGCGGGCGATCCGCAGGTTCTCGTCCGGGTCCTCGCCGAGCGGGCCGTCCGAGCCGGGCACGCACGGCACGCCGTGCGACTTCATGACCTTGATCGCCGAGACCTTGTCGCCCATGGTGCGGATGGTCTCGGCTTTGGGTCCCACGTACACGAAGCCGCTTTTCTCGACGCGCTCGGCGAAGTCCGCGTTCTCGGAGAGGAAGCCGTAGCCGGGGTGGATGGCGACCGAGTCGGTCACCTCCGCGGCGCTGATGATCGCCGGCATGTTGAGGTAGCTCGCCGCCGATGCGGGCGGACCGATGCACACCGACTCATCCGCCAGCAGCACATGCTTCAGGCTGTAGTCGGCGGTGGAATGCACCGCGACCGTCTTGATGCCGAGCTCGCGGCACGCCCGCAGGATCCGCAGCGCAATCTCGCCGCGATTGGCGATGACCAGCTTCTCGATCATGGCGACGCTATTCGATGACGAACAACGGTTGGCCGAACTCCACCGGATCGCCGTTTCGCGCCATGATGGAGGCGATGCGGCCGGCCTTGTCGGCTTCGATCTGGTTCATCATCTTCATCGCTTCGATGACGCACAGAACCTGACCGACCTTTACCTCATCGCCGATCTCGACGAACGGCTTCGCTCCGGGAGAGGGGGCGGCGTAGAAGGTGCCGACCATGGGCGCGGTGATGACATGCTCGTTCGGTTTGGGCTTGCCGGCGGCCCCCTCGGCAGCCGCCTGCAGCTCGGTCAGCCGCGACGGGACGGCGGCCGCCGGCGCTGCCGCGTGCACCATCTGCGTGGCCGGCTGAGCGCCCGTGCCCGGCGCGGCCATGCGGCTGATGCGCACCGCCTCCTCCCCCTCCTTGATCTCGATCTCGGCGATGCCGGACTCCTCCAGCAGCTCGATCAGCTTCTTGATTTTTCGGATGTCCATGCCGGGCATGCCCCCCAGGGTCGTTCAACGAGCGCCGTCGGACGCTCAGGCGCCGCGCGCGAGCCGCTGCGCGGCGGCGCGCACCGCCAGCTCGTAGCCGAAGGCCCCGAAGCCGGCGATGACACCGACGGCGATGTCGGAGAAATAGGAATGGCGGCGAAAAGGCTCGCGCGACTGCGTGTTGGAAAGGTGCAGCTCGATGAAAGGCAGATGCGTCCCGAGCAGCGCGTCGCGCAGCGCGATGCTCGTGTGGGTGAAGGCGCCGGGGTTGAAGATCACGAATCCGACGCCTTCGGACGGGGCGCGCTGTATGCGCCCGATGAGCTCGTGCTCGGCGTTGGTTTGGAAGGCGATGAGCTCGTGCCCGGCCTCGCGCGCGAGCGCGGCGGCCCGCTTCTCGATGGACTCGAGCGTGTCGGTGCCGTAAATCTCCGGCTCGCGCGTGCCGAGCAGATTGAGGTTCGGGCCGTTCAGCAACAGCACTCGGGCCATCGGGGGCGCGTCTTCTTATCGGTGTGGGTCACACAAGCGCGGCGAATGTACCCCAACTCGCCGGCATTTGGATAGTTTCTGGCGCGATCTGCGGGGATCTTCGAAGACCGTGCTCAGTCGCTCCCTGCCACGGCACGGGAGACCGCCAGGCGGCGCATTCCGTCGGCGATCTGCTCCCGGGCGGCTGCAAGGCTCAACCGACCCGCCCCGGCGTCCGCCAAGCGGGCGAGGATGAACGTCGCCTCGTCGCGATGCAACTCCCCGATCTTGAGCGTGACGATTCGACCTTCGGCGTCCGCGAATACGGTGAAGGGGAGCACCGTATCCACCCCGAAGGCGCTTACGGCCTCGAGCCCTCCCTTCTCACCCACCAGGACGGGATAGTCGATGCCGAGCTTCGCGACGAATTTCCGCACTTCTTCCGGATGATCGAGTGCGATGCCGACGATTTCGAGGTGAGTTACGGCATTTTCCCGCCGTATGGCTTTGAGAAGAGGGATCTCGCGGCGGCAGGGCTCGCACCATGTGGCCCAGAAATTCACCACGAGCGGCCGGCCGCGCCAGTCCGCGAGTCGATGAGAGACACCCCTCAAGTCGGGAAGGGTGAAATCGGGCAGCCGCTCGGGGATGGGCCGGGGCTGCGGGGGGTTGGCGGCCGCCGCCGGAGCGGGCTGCGGATTGAGCGGCGCAGCCTCGAGAGCGGGCCTTGCGGGATGGAGATGCCGGGAGAGGAGGAAACCCGCCGTGCCGAAGCCGCCGAGAATTCCGGCGACCGCCACGACCAGAGCGGCCGAGCGCCCCGCCGTCACGGGGCGGATTGCAGCGCGGCGCGAGCCCGGCCGGCGAAGGCGTCGGCTTTCATGTACCCGACCACGCGGTACTGGCTGCGCTCCTGGCCGTCCGGACCGTAGAAAGCGATGGTCGGAGGGCCGACGATTCCGAAGTGCTTGAGCAGCGAACGATCATCGGCGTTGTCGGCGGTCACATCGGCGCGCAGCAGCAGGACGTGCGCGAGCGCGGCCCGCACCTTAGGGTCGGTGAACGTATAACGCTCCATCTCCTTGCATGAGGTGCACCAGTCGGCGGAGAAGTCGAGCAGCACACCCTGCTTCGCTGCGCTCGCCGCGTGCACCTCGCGCTCGAGATCAGCCACCGTGCGGACCGTGCGGAACGGCAGCTCCCGCGATTGATGCGCCAGGGCGGGGATCGGCGCCAGGGGATCGCTGCCGCCGAGCGCCGAACCGGCGGCGAGCGCCACACCGTAGAGGCCGACCGCGAGCCCCGCGATGCGCAGCGCCCACGTGACGCCCGGGCGCGTCCTGAGCTCGAACCACAAGAGCCAGGCGAGAGTCAGCGCCGGCACGGCCCACAGGAGCAGCGCGATGCGATCGGGAACGATGCGCGCAAGCATCCACGCCGCCACCGCCAGCATCATCGCCCCGAACAGCTTCTTGACGAAGTCCATCCACGCGCCGGCCTTTGGCAGCAGCTTCCCCGCGGAGGCGCCGACGACCAGGAGCGGCGTCCCCATGCCGATGCTCATGGCGAAAAGCGCCGCTCCTCCGCGGCCGATCTGGCCGGTCTGACCGATGACGAGGAGCGCAGCGACCAGCGCCGGACCCACGCAGGTCGTCACGATGAGCGCCGACAAAGCGCCCATGACCGCCACGCCGCCGAAAGTGCCCGCGGACTGGCGGTTGCTGACGTAGGCAATGCGGGCCTGGATCGCGGCCGGCATCTGCACCGTGTAGAGGCCGAACATCGATAGCGCCATAGCCACGAAGACCGCGGCGAACAGCGCCAGCACCCACCATTGCTGAAACAGCGCCTGCACCTCGTGGCCCATGGCCGCCCCGATGATGCCCGCGACCGTGTAGGTGAGCGCCATGCCGAGCACGTAAGTAAGCGAGAGCGCGAACGCGCGCCCCGTGGTCGCTTTCCTGCCGCCGCCGGCGATGATCCCCGAGAGGATCGGCACCATGGGCAGCACACACGGCGTGAAGGCGAGGAGGAGCCCGGCGAGGTAGAAGCCGCCGATCATCAGGAAGAAGTTGCCGCCGAGAAGCTGCGCGAACCGGGACTGCTCCGAGGTCCCGCCTGCGGCGTCGCCCGGTCCCACACCGCCTGCGCCGCTGCCGGCAGAGAGCGCGACGCTGACGGACTTCGTGATCGGGGGGTAGCACAGGCCTTTGTCCGCGCAGCCCTGGTAGGTCACCTGCAGCGGCAGCGCGAAGGCGCCGCCCGCGGCGCGGGCTACGGGCACAGCCACCCGCAGCTCATGGTGGTAGATCTCCTGGCGGCCGAAGTACTCGTCGGTCTTGAACTGCCCGGGAGGAAACTGCGGTGCGCCGAGTTGCGCTGCGGCGCTGTCCGTGGCGACCTTGATCCGCGCCCGGTACAGGTAGTAGCCCTCGGCGATCTCCCAGTTGAGCACCACCTGGTCGCTCCCGCCCGCGAGCGCGTCGAAGCGAAACGCCTCATCCGCCGGAAGGAAGTCGTCGCCGGTGGTTTTGATTGACCCGAGAACGCTGCTCAGGCCTTTGGAGGGCCCCGCGGCGCCGGGAGCGGCAGGCGAGGAGGCTTGCTCGGCGCGCACGCCCACCGCCGACGCACCCGCCACGAGTAGCCCGGCAGCAAGAATATGTCTAATAAAAGAGGCCATATGTCCTTTTATAGCGCAAGCCTTGGACGAGTGGCGGGAACTGGGGTTCATCCCCCGAAGAAGACCGCCCGAGGAATGAAAAAAAGGCGTCTCCGGGCCAAAAAAGTTCCTGCGACGGCTTGAAATCGCGAAGTCCCTCCCTATCATTAGCAGCCACACCGGGGGAGTGCTAATAAGACCCGCCGGCGCAAATAACCCATCCAGTCATCAAGAGTTTTTAAGGAGCGAACACCCATGAAGATTCGTCCTCTTCATGACCGCGTCATCGTGAAGCGCCTGGAAGAGGAGCGTACCTCCCCGGGCGGCATCGTGATCCCCGACACCGCGGCCGAGAAGCCGGTTCAGGGAAAGATCGTGGCGGTCGGCAAGGGCAAGATTCTCGAGGACGGCCAGGTCCGGCCGCTCGATGTGAAGGTCGGCGACAAGATCCTGTTCGGCAAGTACAGCGGGACGGAAGTCAAGGTCGACGGCGAAGATCTCGTGGTCATGCGCGAAGAAGACGTCATGGCCGTGATTGAAGGCAAGTAACGAGGAATCACGACAATGGCAGCCAAAGAAGTCCGCTTCAGCGACGACGCACGCTCCCGCATGTTCAGGGGCGTGAACGTCCTCGCCAACGCCGTCAAGGCAACCTTAGGTCCCAAGGGCCGTAACGCCGTGCTCGAGAAGAGCTTCGGCGCACCCACCGTCACCAAGGACGGCGTGTCGGTCGCGAAGGAGATCGAGCTGAAGGACAAGTTCGAGAACATGGGCGCGCAGATGGTGAAGGAAGTCGCGTCCAACACCTCCGACGAGGCCGGCGACGGCACCACCACCGCCACGGTGCTCGCGCAGGCGATCATCCGCGAGGGTCTCAAGGCCGTCGCCTCGGGCCGCAACCCGATGGACATCAAGCGCGGCATCGACAAGGCGGTCATCACCGCCGTCGAGGAGCTGAGGAAGCTCTCCAAGCCCTGCAAGGATTCCAAGGCCATCGCCCAGGTCGGCACCATCTCGGCGAATGCCGACGAGTCGATCGGCACCACCATCGCCGAGGCGATGGAGAAGGTCGGCAAGGAGGGTGTCATCACCGTGGAAGAGGGCTCGGGCCTCACCAACGAGCTCGAAGTAGTCGAGGGCATGCAGTTCGACCGCGGCTATCTCTCGCCGTACTTCATAAACAACCAGCAGAACCAGACCGCCGAGCTCGAGAAGCCGGTGATCCTGCTGGTCGACAAGAAGATCTCCAACATCCGCGAGCTGCTGCCGCTGCTCGAGGGCGTCGCGAAGGCCGGCCGGCCGCTGCTGGTCGTGGCCGAGGACGTCGAGGGCGAGGCGCTGGCGACCCTGGTCGTCAACAACATCCGCGGCATCCTCAAGGTGGCCGGCGTCAAGGCGCCGGGCTTCGGCGACCGCCGCAAGGCCATGCTGCAGGACATCGCCACCCTCACCGGCGGCACGGTGATCTCCGATGAGGTCGGTCTGTCGCTCGAGAAGGCGACCATGAACGACCTCGGCGAGGCGAAGAAGATCCTCGTCGAGAAGGAGAACACCACCATCATCGACGGCGCCGGCAAGCCCGCCGACATCAAGGCGCGCATCGAGTCGATCCGCCAGCAGATCGAGGAGGCCACCTCCGACTACGACAAGGAGAAGCTGCAGGAGCGCGTCGCGAAGCTCTCGGGCGGCGTCGCCGTGATCAAGGTGGGAGCCGCCACCGAGATCGAGATGAAGGAGAAGAAGGCCCGCGTCGAGGACGCGCTGCACGCCACGCGCGCGGCGGTCGAAGAGGGCGTGGTGCCGGGCGGCGGTGTGGCGCTGATCCGCGCGCAGAAGGCCATCGAGAAGCTCGAGGGCGCGAACGAGGACCAGACGGTCGGCGTGCGCATCCTGTCGCGCTCGATCGAGGAGCCGCTGCGCCAGATCGTCGAGAACGCCGGCGAGGACGCCGCAGTGATCCTCAACCGGGTCAAGGAAGGCAAGGAGAAGGCCTTCGGCTACAACGCCGCCACCGGCAAGTTCGGGGATCTGCTCGAGGAGGGGATCCTGGATCCCACCAAGGTGACGCGTCTTGCACTGCAGAACGCGGCTTCCGTGGCGGGCCTGCTGCTCACCACCGAGGTCATGGTGGCCGAGGCTCCGAAGGAAGAGGAGCACAGCCATGCCGGACCCCCGGGCGGCATGGGCGGAATGGACATGTGAGGACCCTCTCTAAAGAGGTATCGATTCCGTGACAACGAGCCGATAGGCTTTACATAACGGTTAGGGGCTGGTGCCTGAGCTCTCAGCTCGGGCGACACCCCCAAAGACGCGGAACAAGACCCCCTATTCCGCGCATCATTAGCAGGCCCCCTCGTGGGGCCTGTTTTTTTGGTTTATCGTGCCCTCCGAAGATCCTCTCCAAGGAGGCTCGCCATGGCTGACGTGAAAGCCCGCGCACTGCTCGCCGCGCTGTCTGCGACGTGGCTTGCGCTCGCTGCGTGCAGCCGGCAGGGCCAGGACGAGATGAGCTGGGCCCGCGCGGCCCTCGAGCGCAACGACCGCCTGGAGATCGTGGCCGCCGACCCGCAGAGCCGCACTTTCACGGTGCGCAGCAAGGACACGGGCGAGCTCTCCATGGTGCGCGCCGACCAGCTGGTCGGCGGCGTGGCTGCGCCCGCCGCCTTGGGTGCCGCCTGGAAAGGCGCGACGACCGCGCCGGCTGCTTCGACGGCGAGCACCGGGCCCGCCGCTCGCGCAGGCGCCGCCGCCGAGGCGGCCTCTGCCCCTGCGGCCGCCGCTACTCCGGAGGCCGCGGGTGAGGCGAGCGAGCCTCCGGTCCCGTCGCCGCCGCCCCCACCCAAGGTATTCGCCTCGAGGGCGCTGCAGCCCGGAGGTCAGGCGCGGCCCGTGCCCGGACAGGTTCTCGAAGCGGGACCGGGGTACAGCATCGAGGCGGGCTCCGGCGCAACCGCCGCTCCGGCCTCGGCGCCCGTCCTGCGTGAGCCGGGCGCAGGCAGCCCCGCCTTCGAGGTGCGGCGCGAGCCGATCGTCTGCCAGGGGGCGCGGCTGCTGCACATCGATAACCTCAACCTCCAGTTCGAAGGCGACGGCGTGAGCGCCGAGGACGGCTGCGAGATCCACATCACCAACAGCCGCATCCGCGCGACGGGGGTCGGTGTCTCGGCGCGCGCCGCCGATGTCCACATCGACAACAGTCTGATCGAGGGCGACACCGGCTCGATCGACGCCTCCGACGGCGCGCAGATCTACACCGCCTCGTCGAGATTCCGGGGCCTGAGCCGCCAGCTCGACACCGCAGCTGTGCACGATCTCGGGGGCAATGTCTGGAACTGACCCGGCGGCGCGCACCCTGGAGTCACTCGGGGTCGACGCAGGGGCGCGCGCGGCGCTGGCGTCCGCTCCCCCCGAGGTGCGGGCATCGCTCGCGCGAGTGCTGGCGGCGAGCGATTTCGTCGCCGAGTCCCTGACGCGCGATCCACAACTCCTCGCCGGGCTCATCTCCCGTGGCGATCTCACCCGGCGCCTCGCTCCCGCCGAGCTCGCCGCACGGGCGCCTGTGCTCGCTGCCGCGACCCCGGAGGGGGAGGCCCAGAGCGCGCTGCGGCGCTGGCGGCGGCGCGAGCTCGTGCGCATCGCGTGGCGCGACCTAGCGGGCTGGGCGGATCTCGATGAGACACTCGCCGATCTCAGCGCCTTCGCGGATGCGGCGATCCGTACGGCGCTGACTTACGCGCGTCACGGGCTCGTCGAGCGCTACGGCGAGCCGCGTTCCGCCAGCGCAGAGGTGCAGCCGCTCGTGGTGATCGGCATGGGCAAGCTCGGGGGCCGCGAGCTCAACTTCTCCTCGGACGTCGATCTGGTGCTGCTGTTTCCCGAGCACGGCGAGACCGACGGCAAGCGCAGCGTCGCCAACGAGGAATTCTTCACGCGTCTCGTGCAGGCGCTCGCGCGGCTGCTCGAGGCGCCGACCGCGGAGGGCTTCGTGCTGCGGGTGGACCTGCGGCTGCGGCCCTTCGGCGACTCCGGCCCGGTGGTCTCGAGCTTCGCGTCGTTCGAGGACTACCTGCCGCGGCACGGCCGCGACTGGGAGCGCTATGCCTACATAAAGGCGCGCGCGATCACCGCCCCGGAGCGCTACGCCGAGATCGAGGCAGCCGCGGTGCGGCCGTTCGTCTACCGGCGCTATCTCGACTACGGAGTCTTCGAGAGCCTGCGGGAGATGAAGGCGCTCATCGGACGCGAGGTCGAGCGGCGCGAGCTCGCCGACGACGTCAAGCTCGGCCCAGGCGGCATCCGCGAGATCGAGTTCATCGTGCAGGCGCTGCAGCTCACGCGCGGCGGGCGCGACAAGGGCCTGCAGACCGCGGCGTTGCGCACCGCGCTCGCGCGGCTCGGGGAAACCCGCATCCTGCCGGCCGAAGCGGTCGCCGAGCTCGACGCCGCGTATGTCTACCTGCGCCGCCTCGAGAACCGGCTGCAGATGCTCGGCGATGCCCAGGTGCACGCGCTGCCGGTGGAGCCGTCGGCGCGCGAGCGGGTGGCTCGCGCCATGGGCGCAAGCGACTGGCCGGCGTTCCTCACGGAGCTCGCGCGGCACCGCGAGCGCGTGCGCGGGCACTTCCACGAGGTCATCCTGGGCGGCGGCGCGGAGCCGGACGCGGCGGTCAGGATCGACCTCGGGCGCTTTTGGGACAGCGAGGCGGAGACCGCGGCGCTGGCGGAGTCGCTCAGCGCCGCCGGCTTCACCGAGAGCGCGGAAGCCGCCCGCCTGCTGCTCGAGCTGCGCGCCTCGAGCCTGGTGCGCAAGCTCGATGAGGCGGGCCGCAGGCGGCTGCAGGCTTTGCTGCCGGTGCTGCTCGCCGAGGTGGCGAGGAGCCGCGCGCAGCTGGCGGTGCTGCGCCGCATCCTCGCGATCATCGAGGCGACCGGGAAACGATCGGCGTACTTTGCGCTGCTGCGCGAGAACGCGGCGGCGCGGGCGCGCCTCGTCGAGCTGGTCGGGCACGGCGAGTTCCTCGCGGCGCAGATCGCCGCACAGCCGCTGCTGCTCGATGAGCTGATCGACGAGCGGCTCCTCTCCGAGCTGCCGACCCGTGCCTCGCTCGCGGCCGAGCTCGGGCAGCGCCTCGGCCAGCTGCACGGCGAGGATGATCCCGAGCGCCAGGTCGAGGCCCTGCGTCATTTCCAGAGCGCAGCGGTGTTCCGCGTGGCGGTCGCCGATCTCACGGGAGCCATGCCGCTCATGCAGGTGAGCGACCGGCTCACCGACATCGCCGAGCTCATCATCGAGCGCGCACTCGAGCTCGCGTGGCGGCAGATCACCGCGCAGTTCGGCGTCCCGACCTGCGGCGGCGGCCGGCCGGTGAACATCTGCGCGGTCGGCTACGGCAAGCTCGGCGGCATGGAGCTCGGCTACTCCTCGGATCTCGACCTGGTGTTCCTGCACGATTCGCACGGCGAGCGCCAGCAGACCAGCGCCGCCTCGCCGATCGACAACCAGCTTTTCTTCGTGCGCCTGGCGCAGCGCATCGTGCACCTGCTCACCATGCACTCCGCCGCCGGACGGCTCTACGAGGTCGACGTGCGGCTGCGACCGAGCGGCAAGGGAGGGCTGCTGGTGACCAACATCGAGGCGTTTGCCGAGTACCAGCGGCGCGAGGCGTGGACCTGGGAGCACCAGGCGCTGCTGCACGCCCGCAGCGTCGCCGGCTCGCCGCAGCTGCGCGCCGAGTTCGAGCGCGTGCGGCTCGACGCGTTGTGCCACCACGTGCGCCGCGACAGCCTGCGCGCTGAAGTGCGCGCCATGCGCGAGCGTATGCGCCGTGAGCTCTCCAGGGGCGGCGCGGCGCGCTTCGACATCAAGCAGGATCCCGGCGGCATCGCCGACATCGAGTTCCTGGCGCAGTACTGGGCGCTCGCCTGGGCGGAGCGCTACCCGGCGGTGGTGATGTTTGCCGACACCATCCGCCAGCTCGAATCGGTGGCCTCGGCGAATCTCGTCCCGCAGGCCGACGTCGACGTGCTCACGCGCGCCTACCGCGCCTTCCGCGCCGCCGCCCACCACCTCGCGCTCGCCGGCCAGGGGGCGCTGGTGCCGCCCGAGGAGTTCCGCGCCGTGCGTGCCGGCGTCACCCGCATCTGGGATGCCGCGATGGCGGCTGAGCCGCCCGCGGGGCGGGTATAATCCGCGCCATCACGCGCATTCAGCGCGAGCGAAAGATCCCTCCATGGTCGCCACTGCACGGCCGCTCATCCAGCCCAACGCACAGAACCAGTACAGCGTGACGGAGGAGGACCTGCCGCTGTCCTGCCCCATGCCGCAGATGTACCTGTGGAACTCGCACCCGCGCGTGTACCTGCCGATCCGGGACACGGGGTGGGCGAAGTGCCCTTACTGCAGTGCGGAGTTCACGCTGAAGCAAGCGACTTCCACGACGGCATAGCCGAGGCCACCCGGGCGCCGTGCCCTCGCGCGGCGAGCCGCGAGGCCCGGCGCCTCGCGTCGCAGAACTTCTTGCGCGCGCGTCCTCGGCACAGCCGTGCCGGCCGCGAGCCGCGCGGGATCAGCGCGCGGCGCGAGCCGGGACTGTCAGGTCAGCTCAGTTCCACAGCTGCAGATTCACCGGCAGCTCGAGCTCGCCAGCGGAGTCGGGATCGAGCCGGCCGACGGCGGCGCGCCCGCCGCCGCCGTGCACGTCCTCGTCGTCGAACGCCGTCGGGGCCGGGACCGTGAGAGCCGGTCCGCCCCTGGCCTTGAGCTGCGAGTTGAGGGCCGGCAGCTCCTTCGAGGTCAACGCGGAGAATTCGGCCATCGAGTCGTCGAGCTGGCTGCGCAGCCCCGCGATGTTGTCGAGCTGATAGGCCGACGGCGGTCCCTCCCAGGAATTGACGGCGCCATAGAGCTGATCAGTGTGCTCGCGCAGCCGCTCCTCGCCCGTGATCGCGCCGCCCTCCGTGGTCGCCACGATCTCCTTGCGGACCTTGTCGAGCTTCTGGTCGAAGTCGGCGAGCTTCTTGTGCAGCGGGTCCTTCTCCGGCCGGCCCTTGTTGGCTGCTGCGACCTGCTGGCGGAGCCCGACGATCTGCGCGAAGAACTGCGTCTCGTCGTTGAAGAGCGTGTAGACCTTCATCGCCGCCTCGTACTGCGCCTTGCGGTCGGCCGCGGTCCAGGCGACGCGCCGATCGAGCCCGACGTCGGTCTTCGTGTCGTAGGTCTTGCCGTTGTCCTCGATGTGGATGGTGTACGTGCCCGGCAGCACGCGCGGGCCCTGCGTCGCCGCGAAGGCCACCTGCACCGCGGGAGGCACGTGCGGCGCCGGCAGGTGCATCGTCCACAGCACGCGGTTGAGCCCCCGGCGCATGCTCGCCGGCAGCTCATCCACCACGTGGCCGCCGCTATCCAGCACTTCGATCTTGAGCTTGCCGAAGAGGTGCCGGGTGCGCTGGTAGTAGGTGATGACGGCGCCGGCCATCGGATCGTCGCCGACGAAGGCGGCAGCTCCGACCGGCCCACCACCGGCGGCCTCGATGCGCTGCTGCACCGGCCGCGCCGACACGAACGCCATATTCTGCGCGAGCAGCTCCGGCGTCAGATGACGGAGCGGCGTAATGTCGTCGATGATCCACATGCCGCGGCCGTGCGTGGCGAGCACCAGATCGCTGTCGCGCGGCTGCACCGCTACGTCGCGAACCGCGACCGCCGGAATGTCGCCCCCCTTGAACTGACCCCAGTGGCTGCCGCCATCCACCGAGATCCACAGCCCGAACTCGGTGCCGAGGAACAGCAGCGACTTGTCGACAGTGTCCTCCTTGATGACGTGCGCGTAGCCGCGCACGGTCCTGGCGTCCTGCGGTGTCGCCAGCGGCGACCAGGTCTTGCCAAAATCGCGGGTCACGTAGACGTAGGGAGCCATGTCACCGAAGGTATGCCGGTCGAAGGCGGCATAGGCGGTGGCCGGGTCGAAGCTGCTCGCCTGCACCCAGTTCACCCATTCGCCCTTCGGCAGACCGCGCACGTTGCCGACCACGTTGGTCCAGTGCGCGCCGCCGTCGCGGGTGAGCTGCAGGTTGCCGTCGTCGGTGCCCACCCAGATCGTGTCCTTCGCGAGCGGCGACTCGCTGATCGAGTAGATCGTGGTGTGCATCTCGGCCGCGGAGTTGTCCACGGTCACGCCGCCCGACTGCTCCTGCTTCTGCTCGTTGGGGTCGTTGGTGGTGAGGTCCGGCGAGATGCGCTGCCAGCTCTGGCCGTGATCGCGCGAGCGGAACAGGAACTGGGAGCCGATGTAGATCGTGCCCGGATCGTTGGGCGAGAGCGCGATAGGAGTGTTCCAGTTGAAGCGCAGCTTCCTGTAGAGCTTGAGGTCCTCGGCGCCGAGCTTCGGCTGGATGTCGCGCGTCTCGAGGGTACGCATGTTGACGCGCCCGATGGTGCCTCCCTGGGCTTCCGCATAGACGTAGTCGGGATCGGAGGGGTCGGGAAACATCCAGAAGCCATCGCCCCCGAAGAACGCCGTCCAGCGCGCGCTGGTGATGCCGCCGGGGTAGGCCGAGTCGCCCCGCCACGAGCCGTTGTCCTGCAGGCCGCCGTAGACGCGGTAGGGATCGGCGCCGTCGAGGCTCACGTGATAGAACTGCGAGAGCGGCAGGTTGTCGGACTTCCACCACTTGTTGCCGCCGTCGTAGGAAGTCCACAAGCCGCCGTCGTCGCCGTTGAAGACGTGCTGCGAGTTGGCGGGATCGACGAGCACGTCGTGCACGTCGCCGTGCGCGCCGTTGAAGCCGCCGACGGTGGTGAAGCTCTTGCCGCCGTCCTCGCTGAGGATCAGGGCGCCGTCGGTCTTGAATACGCGCTTGGGATTCTTCGGATCGACGATCAGGTTGGCGAAGTAGAACGGCCGCCACACCATCCAGGTGCTCTTGTCGCCGCGCTCCCAGGTCGACCCGCCGTCGTGCGAGATGAAGAGGGACGAGTCGGTCGACTCGATGAAGGCATAGACCGTCTGCGGCTCGCTCGGCGCATAGGCGACGGCGATGCGCCCATAGGGCTTGGCGGGCATGCCTTTGTTCGCCTGCACGGTGAGCTCGGTCCAGGTCTTGCCGCCGTCGCTGCTGCGATAGAGGCCGCTGCCGGAGGGCGCCCTGGGACCGTCGCCGCCGGAGCGGAAGGTCCAGCCCTTACGGCGGAAATCCCACAGGCTCGCGAGCAGCACGTCGGGGCTGCCCGGCTGCATCGCGACGCTGCCGCAGCCGGTCGAGAGGTTCGGGCCCTTGAGGATCAGCTGCCAGCTCTTGCCGCCGTCGGTGGTCTTGTAGAGCCCGCGGTCGGCGGAGTCGCTCCACAGCTTCCCCGGGACGCAGGCGTAGACGGTGTCGGAGGAGCGCGGGTCGACGACGATCTTCGAGATGCGCTCGGAGTCCCTGAGACCGGCGTTGGTCCAGGTCTCGCCGGCGTCGGTCGACTTGTAGATGCCGTCGCCCACCGAGACGCTGTTACGCGTCCATGACTCGCCGCTGCCCACCCACATGTTCTCGTGATGGGTCGGGTCGACGGCGATCGCACCGATCGACTGCACCGGCTGCTTGTCGAACACCGGCTTGAAGACCGTGCCGCCGTCGGTCGACTTCCACACGCCGCCGCTCGCCGCGGCGACGAACAGCGTCAGCTTGCCGGAGGCGTCGTTGTAGCCGGCGAGCGCCGCAATGCGCCCGCTCATCGCCGCGGAGCCGATATTGCGGGCGCCGAGACCGGAGATCACGGCCGAGTCGGCCACCGGCGCGTCGGCCTGTACCACGGTAGAAGCACTGGCAAGGGAACCGAGCGCGCCGGCCAGCGCCAGGAATCGGAATCGCATGGTGTCTTTCTCCCTGAGTTATTTGCTGGCTGCAGTGGCCGGCTGCGTCGCCGGGAAGCGGAACAGAGCGCCGTCGAGCGCCGTATTGGCTTCCGCCTTGTCGAACTGCACCTTCTGACGATCGCTCGAGCCCTTGGGACCCGAGGACTGCGAGAAGGCGAAGTAGACCCCGTTCACCTGCTCGTAGTCGCCGTAGTCCGTGACGGTCTCCTTGGGGATTCCGTGCTGGATGCGGCGGTTGATGGTGCGGATCTCGAGGAAGTAGTCGGGATCGAGGAATACGTAGGTGATGTCGCCGTTGGGGCGCGTGACGCGCAGCTTGTGGGCATCCGTGCCGTCGACGTCCTCGGTGCCGAGATAGTCGAGCCGGTAGCCCTTGGCCTGGTAGTCGACCAGTGCGCCGGTGAAGTCGGCAGCGTCCTCGCCGAGCTCCTTGGCGTCGTCGGCCGACATCTTCTCCGGGTCCTTGCGCCCCTGGAACGGGTTGATCTTCCAGCCCTGCGTGCCGTCGTAGGCCTGGACGAGCGTGAGACCCTGGAGCGTCGCCTCGTAGCGAACCGAGTCGGGGCGCTCGAGCATTTCGACGTAGCCGAGCTGCAGCGTGTCGCCGTTGACCAGCACCTTTCCGGTGAGCCGCAGCGAGCGGATGGCGGCGAGCTTCTCGGCGCCGCCCTTGGCCGCGACGTTTTTCGCGGCGAGCTCGTCGGCGGTGTAGGCGAAGGCAGAGGATGCTGCGGCGAGCAGCACGACGGCGGCTAACAAGCGCATGCGCTTAACTCCAGTCTTTCTCCGGTGGATCTTCGTATGATGCGCTGGCGCCCGCGGAGGCACCAGTCGCGAGAACTTCCTTCAGGCGCTCAATCCTCTCGTTCCGGCGCTCAATCCTCATCCGCGGCGTTGACATCGCGCGGCGGCGCGAGGTCGGCCCGCACCGCGGCGAGGCCCGCGGCCTTGAGCTGGCGGTTGAGATCCGGCAGCTCGCCCTGGAGCTTGCGCCAGCCGTCCGTGAGACCCGCGAGCGAAGCGCGCGCCGCGGCCGTCGCGGCGAGCTGTGCGGCGGTCGGCGGCGCATCGCCGCGCAGGAGCTCGGCATACAGCGCGCCGATCTGACCCTGCAGGCCGGGCAGCAGCTCCTGCTGCACGCCCTGCGGTTTCTGAGGCGGCTCGGTCTTCTCCTCCTTCGATTCCAGGAGCGCCGCGAGCCGCGCCTGGTAGCCGCTCACGGCCTGGGCGGCGGCGCCGCCGGGCTTGAGCGCCTTGAGCTGCGCCTCCTCGGATCGTGCGGCGAGGAGCGTCTGCGAGCTCTCGGTGAGGAGCTCCGCGAGCTCGGTCGCGAGCCGCAGCTGATCGGCGAGCGCGCCCTCGGGCAGGTGCACGCGCGGATCGGGCTTCACCGTCAGCGGCTGCTCGAGCCTGCGTCCGTCGACCGTCAGGCGCACGAGGTAGTCGCCGGGCAGCGCGAGCGGCCCTTGCGGTTCCCGCGGCGTCGCGTGCGGCACGGCCGAGATGGGATAGCCGTGGGTGGCGGACACCGGGTCCGCATAGCGCAGGTTCCACACCCAGCGGTGCATCCCGGCACTCGCGGGCAGCACGCTCGGTGAGCGCAGCCAGTAGGCCGGGATCAGCTCGCGCGCGAGCTCGTCGGCTGACGGCTCGGGGGGATCGTCGCTGCGGTAGCGGCGCACGAGCTTGCCGGCGCGGTCGAGGACTTCGAGCGTCACGGGGTGTTTGGCCTCGCGCGGCAGGAAGAACTCGAGCACGGCACCGGCCGGCGGATTGGCTGCGAGCGGCTCATCGGGCGCGATCGGTGTGTCGGTCCAGGTGCTGCGATGCACGCGCCAGGCGGCCGCCGGCCGGAACAGCACCGCATCGCGCGGCGCAGCGCCGCCGAGCTGGCGCAGGCGCGAGATGTCGTCGAGCACCCAGAAAGAGCGGCCGTGAGTCGCCACGATCAGATCGTCGCCGTGGACAGCCAGGTCGCGCATCGAGGTGTGCGGGAGATTGAGCTGCAGCGAATCCCAGTGCCCGCCGTCGTCGTACGAGACCCACACGGCCTGCTCCGTGGCGGCGAACAGGAGGCCGCGGCGCTCGGGGTCCTCGCGCACCGCGTTGACCGGCGCATCGTCCGGGAGCCCCGCCGCAATCGACTGCCAGCTCCTGCCGCCGTCGCGCGTGCGGTAGATGAAGGGGTGCAGATCGTCGATCCGCAGGCGGCTCACCGAGACATAGGCGGTGTCGACGTCGAAGTGTGACGGCTCGATCTGCGTCACCTTGCTCCAGGGGATGAGCCCGGGCGGCGTGACGTTGGTCCAGTGCGAGCCGCCGTCGCGCGTCACCCAGACCAGGCCGTCGTCGGTGCCGGTCCAGAGCGTGTCCGGGCTCTTCGGCGAGAGTCCCAGCGCATAGATGACGCCGCGCTGCTGCTCGGCGCCCTTAGGGTGCTGCGTGGCGACGCTCGCGGGCACCGCACCCGCCTCGCGCGCGAGGTCGGGGCTGACTGCCGTCCAGGTCATGCCGCCGTCGCCCGTCTTCCAGAGCCGGTTGAGCGCGTAGTAGAGAACATGCGGGTCGAGCGGCGAGAACATGAGCGGCTGCGTGCGGTCGGCCCGCACGTCGGGCCCGCGCACCGGAGCCGGGGTGACGTTCTGCACCTGTCCGGTGGAGATGTGAAACTTCGACACCTCGGTGCGGCCGGCGCCGTAGATGACATCCGCATCGAGGGGATCGGGGGCGACGTAGCCGTACTCGATCGCCCCGACCGGGTGCCAGTCGCGGTCGGTGATCGAGCCGTCGTTGCCGCGGGTGGCGATGCAGACCGAGCCGCTTTCCTGCTGCCCGGAGCAGACCCGGTACGGGAAGGTCGGCGTGGCGCTCACGTGATAGAGCTGCGCGGTCGGCTGGTTGAGCCAGCTGCTCCAGCTCTCGCCGCCGTTCACGGTGATGACGGCGCCCTGGTCGCTCACCAGCGCGAGGATGCGGGAATCCGCGGGGCTGATCCACATGTTCTGGTAGTCGTCTCCGCCCGGCGCGCCGCGCAGCGGCACCCAGGTCCTGCCGCCGTCTACGGACTTCATGGTGACGATCCCCATGCTGTAGAGCACGTCGGCGTTGGTCGGATCGACCCGCACCACCGTCAGATCGCCGCCGCCGATGCGCAGCGACGCCCGCGGATCCGTCGTAATCCGCGCCCAGTGCTCGCCGGCATCGTCGGAGCGAAACACGCCGAGCCCGGCCGCCGAGGAGTAATCGCCCGGCTCCGTGGTCGCGGCCACGGCGTAGATGCGCTGCGGCGCGCTCGCCGCGATCGCGAAGTTGATCTGGGCGAGATTGTCCGGAAGCCCGTCGCTCAGGCGCTTCCAGGTCGTGCCGCCGTCGGTCGACTTGAAGAGTCCGCCGCTGGTGCCCTGGAACTCGTTCTTGTCCTCCCACGGCCCGAGACGCGACTGCCACAGCGCCGCGTACACCACATCGGGGTGCGCGGGGTCGAGCGCGACCCCGGAGCCGCCGGTGTCGGCATCCTTGTAGAGGACGCGCTCCCAGCTCGCTCCGCCATCGCGCGAGCGGTAGATGCCGCGCTCCGCGTTCGGGCCGTAGGGGTGGCCGAGAACGGCGGCAAACAGGCGGTTCGGATCGCGCGGGTCGACGGCGAGCTCGGGAATCTGCTGGCCGTCGGCGAGGCCGCCGTGCGTCCAGGTGCGCCCTCCGTCCGCGGAGCGGTAGATGCCGTTGCCGACCGAGAGATCCGGCCGCCGCAGCCCCTCACCGCTCGCCGCGTAGACGATGTTGGGGTCGGAGGGCGCGACCGCGATTGCGCCGATCGACTGAGTCGATTGCTCATCGAAGACCGCCTGCCAGGTGCGGCCCGCGTCGCGGGTCTTCCATACGCCGCCGTTGACGGCGCCTATGTAGAAGACATTCGGCTGGGACGGCACGCCGGCCACGGCGCGGGTGCGCCCGCCACGCAGCGGTCCGATCATGCGCCAGGCGAGGTCGGCGTAGGCGCCAGGCGCGCGGCTCCCGGCCAGCGCGGCGCCGGGCAGCGGACCGAGGAGCGCAGCGCCCAGCAGGGCGAGCGCGATGGCGCGCAGGGATCGGGATGCAGGCACTGGCGGAGCTCCGGGCTGCGGTTCGGGGACGCGGACGATAACACCGTCGCGCAGCGGGCCGAAATGCCGCGCCCTACGGCAGGGGTGCGACCGAGGCGCCGATGACGGCGAAGTCCGCCAGCAGACGCGCCGGAACACGCAGGGAGCCGGCGCGCACCCGGACCCAACAGTAGCTGGCCTTGCCGGGTCGCACCGCCACGACCGAATAGCCCCGCTGCGCGGCCGGCCCGATCTCGAGGACGAGGGCGTGGGCATCGTCCTCGAGCACCGTGACCGACGGTTCGTCGAACAAGCGCCTGACCGCCGCCTTGTCGTCCTCCCAGGTGCCCGCACCCACTCCCAGCCGTATCTCGGCGCTACTGCCCTCCGGGCCATCGGCGTGGAGCGCGCCGCCCTGCGCCGGCCGCCATCCGGGGGGCAACGTGACCTGGCAGATGCCGAGCGAATCCCTCAGCACGCGCGAGTCCGCGGCCTCCGGAGTGTCGGGTCTGGCCGATACGATGTGGACGCACCCGCCGCGCAGCATGACGAGCGCCGTCATCGCCAGCACGCCGACCGCAAGGCCGAGCACTGCCGCCGGCCAGCGGCGGTGGATCGGCTCTGCGGCGCCGGCGAGGCTCACAGGGCATTCAGGAACGCGACGAGGTCACTCATCTGCCCGGGCGTGAAGCCGATGTTGAAGCGCTTGTTGTAGAAGCTGACGACCGCCGCGAGATCCTGCGCCGACCCGTTGTGAAAGTAGGGGGCACGGCCGGCGAGGCCGCGCAGCATCGGACCCTTGGTCTTGCCGATGTCGGTCCATCGGCCGCTGAGCAGCGCCTTGCCCGGGTCGGTGACACGCACCCTCGCGCCGGTCACCGCATTCTGCAGCGTGTAGACCGGCAGATGCCCGACGTCGAGCAGCTCGTTCGCCGAGCCGTCGTTGTTGAGCGGCTGCGCCAGGGTGACGCCGATGTTGAGTGGCAGTGCCGTGGAGTGGTTGCCCACGTTCGGGCTGTTGTGACACAGCGCGCATCCGCCGCGCAGGTCCTGGCCTGCGCGCGGATCCTGCGGATTGTAGAGGGGGTCGGCCGGGTCGCTGTTGAGCCCCGGCACGTCGTGAATCGTGAAGACGGTGTTGTTGAAGATTGCCTCGCCGCGGCCCACCGCCTGCTCGGCGGGCGACAGCGAGGGATATTGCGGACTGGCCGGCTCCCAGGCGGCGAACAGGTCGAAACTCGCGCTGGCGAAGCCGGGCTTGAGCGGGTCGTTCACCCCGATGAAGAAAGCCGGGGCCACCGTGTCCTCGAGATAATCCGCGCCGCCGTGCGCCCCGTCGGCGGTGAGCGCGGCGATGAAGCCCTGACCGGGCTCGAACAGCAGCGCCTGAGCCGCGTAGAGGCTCATTTCGAAGGCCACGATGTCGGTCTGTGCGGGCGTGCCGGCGATCGAGACTCCCTGCGCGTGCCCGGTCGTTGCGCCGTTCGCCTGGTCGGCGAGATCGAAGAGCAGCGCGGCGAGGCTCTGGAGGTTCGGCTGTGTCGTCACGGGCTCGGTCGCCGGAGGCAGACTCTCACGCCCGTCCCACATGATCGCCGAATCGAAGATCAGGTTGGTCGATGGCAGCGGACGGCGGAAGAGGAACAGTTTGCCGGCGACCGCCGCAGAGCCCGGCGCGCTCAGGCAGCCCTCCGGGTTGGTGGCGCCGGCGAGGAAGAAGTCCGCCGCGGAAGGGATCGCGAGCTCGACCCGGATGAGGCCGTAGTCGAGAACCTGCGTCGACTGCGCGCTGTCGGGTTGCTGCGCGGCGCTCGTCGGCGGGCAATCGGAGCCGTCGACGGGAGCAAAGAGCGGATCGGTCGATGAGAGCTGGCGCGCGTGCCGTGGAGTGAAGGTCCAGGCGTCGGCCTGGACATGGCAGGTGGCGCAGGTGCGGCCGTTGGTGCCAAGGTTGGCGCGGAAGCCGTTGGTGTCGCCGGTGCTGAATCCGTTGGTCGAGACGCTCGCGAGAATCCCCGCCTGGTCCAGGGTGAGGTGAGTCTCCTCGGTGGGTGGACCGGCCTGCGCAAGCGGTTGGGAGAGTGCCGCGATTGCGGCTGCAACGATCACGGCCGAAGGGCCGGCAAAGCGGTGTCGAGTCATGGGTGCGACCTCCCTCGTTGTTCGTGGCGTAATGCGATTCTCCGAAGACGCGAGCGGAGGGTCCCCGCCGCCGGGCCGCTCTCGCAATGGAGGCAGGCTGCAATCGACCTGCAAGCGAGGTGATCGGACAACTCATTGATCGGTGTGAATTTTCGTCCGCTCGGATTAGAATCCAGCAGGCGACTCCTGGATCACTCGCAACTGCCCGACGGACCATGGCCGCGCCAGAGCCTCCCGCGCTCCTGCGCTTCGATGACTTCGCCGTCAATCGCCGCGAGCGGAGCCTCCGCAGGCGGGGAGTGCGCCTGAAGCTCCACGGGCAGGCGTTCGACATCCTGCTGCTGCTGCTCGACCGGCCTGGCGAGGTGGTCACGCGCGAGGAGCTGCAGGCGCGGCTCTGGCCGCGCACCACTTTCGTCGATCTCGAGAACGGCCTGAATGCGGCGGTGAAAAAACTGCGCCAGACGCTCGGGGACTCGGCGGAGTCACCCCGCTACATCGAGACGCTGCCGCGGGTCGGGTACCGCTTCCTCGGCACCGTTGCCGGTGAGCTGCCCGCGGCGGCTCCCCTGACGACGAGCGCGCCGCCGCCCCGCCGCGCGCGGCGCGCACTGGCCGCCGGCGCCATCGTGCTGATCCTCGCGCTCGCAGCGGCGAGCGCGTGGCTCTGGCGGTGGCCCCGCAGCATCCCTCTGAGCGATGCCGACCTGGTACTGGTGGCGGACTTCGTGAACACCACCGGCGATCCCGTGTTCGACAGCACGCTCAAGCGGGCGGTAGAGGTGAAGCTCGGCGAGTCTCCGCACTTCAACGTTCTCAACGAGCCGAACCTGCGGGCAACGCTGCGGCTCATGGAGCGCCCGACCTCGGTCCGCCTGGTGCCGCCGCTCGACCGGGAGGTATGCCAGCGGGCCGGAGCAAAGGTCGCGATCGGCGGCTCGATCGTCGCCCGCGGCGACGCCTACACGCTCAGCCTCGATGCGCGCAACTGCCGCACCGGCGAGTTGGTCGCGCACGAGGAGGGCCGCGCGAGCGGCCGCGAGCACGTGTTGCCGGCCCTCGGCGAGATGCTGCCGCCCTTCCGGCGCCGCCTCGGGGAGTCGCTGACGACCATCGAGAGGTTCAACACCCCGATTGCGCAGGCGACAACCTCGTCGCTCTCGGCGCTCAAGGCCTATGCGATGGGCGACGAGAACCGCCTGCAGGACAAGGAGGAGGAGAGCCTCGCCTTCTACAGGATGGCGGTCGAGCTCGATCCGCAGTTTGCGATCGCCTGGGCGCGGCTCGCGGCTGTCTATCGCATACTCGGGCAGTACGACCGGTCGCGCTCGGCGATGGCACGGGCGTTTCAGCTGCGCGAGCACGTGAGCGAGCGCGAGAAGCTCTATATCGCCGCTCATTACTACGTCGATTTCACCCGCGATTTCGCCGCCGCTATCCGCACCTACGAGCTCTGGACCCAGATCTATCCGCGCGACTGGATCCCGTACAACAACCTCGCCGACGTGGCCGGCATCGCCGGCCTCTACGAGAAGGCGATCCCCGCGGGCGAGCAGGCATTGCGTCTCAATCCCAACAGCTGGTTTGCGTACGGCGCCCTCGCGAACGCGTACCTGCGCGCCGGCCGCTACGCCGAGGCCAGGGCGATCTGCGATCGGGCGGCGGCGGAGCACCACGGCGCTCCGTCGGTCGCCATGACTGCAGCCCGGCTTCCTTACGTGCTCGGCGACCGGGCCGCGATCGACGCCGGGATCGCGGCGGCCGAACCGAAAGAGGATCCGCAGGTCCTCGCCTACCTGGCTCAGGCGACCACGGGACTCGGCAGACTCAAGCAGGCGCGGCGGCTGTACGGGATGGCGCTCCAGGCGGCCCTCGAGCGCGGTGCGCAGGAGTATGCCGCCAACAACGCCTACGACGAGTCGCTGGCCGAAGCGGAGCTCGGGGACGCTCCCGCGGCCCGCGCTGACGTAGCGCGCGCGCTCGAATGGAACCGCGACCCGGCGGCGGGAGTGTACGCGGCCCTGACGCTGGCTCGCCTCGGCGAGTACGAGCGCGCCGCGCAGCTCTCGAGCGCCGCCGACGTCAGACCCGATGACACGCTTCACAACGCCGTGTCGCTGCCCGCCGCGCGCGCCGCCATCGCGCTCGCGCAGAGGCAGCCGCAGCGTGCCATCGAGGCGCTCACTGCCGCGCTGCCCTACGATCTGAGCGAGATCTCGAACGGCGAGACGCTCTATCTGCGCGGCGTCGCCTACCTCGAGCTGGGCTCCGCGGCGCAGGCAGCCGCGCAGTTTCAGCGCCTCATAGACAATCGTGGCAGCGCGCTCACCGTCTACTGGCCGCTCGCGCACCTCGGACTGGCGCGGGCCGAGGCGGCGGCGGGTAAGCCCGGGGAGGCGCTCAAGGCCTATCAGTCCCTGCTCGAGCTGTGGAGCGGCGCCGACCCGGAGCTGCCCGTGGTGCGGCAGGCGCGCGCCGAGTACCAGCGGCTGAAGGGTGCCGGCAGCTGACGCTGCGGCCTAGCGATACCGTTGGTAGGATTTTTCCTCGACGATGCGCGAGCCGAGCTCGGTGTTGATGCGCTTCTTGATCGCCGCACGCTCATCGTTCGACACGTAGACGGCGCGCGCGAGCTCGATGAACTCCCGGTCGAAGGTCTGCCTGGCCTCCTTGTCGCGGATGCGATCCTCGATGTCCCACAGCTGCGCGTTGACGCGCTCGAGCGCCCGCTCCTCCTGGGCGAGGCCGCGGTCGGCGCAGCCCGAGTCGCGCCAGGTCGACTCGAGGAGCGCCAGCTCGGTTTTCACGTTGGCGAGCTTGGCGGCATCGGGAATGCGCGCCGCCTTGATCCGCAGGATGGTGATCTTGTCGAGCAGCTCGCCCGGGGAGACGGGCACGAGGATGTCGTTCATGTGCGCGATCCTAGCAACTCATCGATCCGGGCGGCGACCTCCTCGAGCCGGATGAGGTCCATGACGCCGGGCTCCTCTATCTTGTGGCCCCAGGGAAGCTGCTGCGGCTCGCAGCCGCGGAAGGCGCGCGCGGCGCGCGCGTAGGCGTCCACGCACCAGCGCCCCGAGAGGTACGGGCCGCTGCGCGCGGGGTTGGTCGCCGCGTACAGCCCGATGACCGGAGTGCCGACCATGGTCGCCATGTGCACGGGACCCGAGTCGGGACTCACCAGCACGGTGGCACGCGCGAGCAGCGCCAGCATCTCGGGCAGAGTGTCCTTGCCCGTCTGATCGAGGACCGCGGCTCCGGCCGCCTCGGCGATCGCCGCCCCGGCGCGCCGTTCCGCCTCGCTCGGTCCGCCGGCGAGTATCACGCGCATGCGATGCACCGCGGCGGCGTGCCGGGCGAGCGCCGCGTAGCGCTCGGGCGCCCAGTTGCGCCGCGTATGGCGCGAGCAGGGACTGATGACGAGGGTCGGCTGCGCATCGGGTATCAGCCGCTCGGCGTAGGCGCGCGCCGCCGCCGGCAGCGGCACGTCCCAGCGCAGCAGCCGCTCGCGGATACCGAGCGCGGCGGGGAAGCCGAAGAAACTGTCGAGCACGTGCTCGCGCGAGCGCGCGGCAATGCGGGCGTTGGTGAACAGCCATTGCAGCTCGCCGGCACGCCGGCGATCGAAGCCGAGCCTGACATCCGCCGCCACTGCCAGCGACGCGAGGCTCGCGCGCAGCGACAGCTGCATGTGCAGCAGCACGTCGAAGCGGCGGCCGCGCAGCCGCGCGCGCAGCGCCCGCTGCGCGGCAAGCCCTGCGCCCTTATTCACGGTGATAAACTCGACGCCCTCGATGAGGGTCATCAAGCGCGCTTCGGCGCGCCCGATGATCCAGGTGAGCTGCGTCGCCGGCCACGCCTGCTGCAGGGTGCGCACGATCGGCACCACGTGGCAGGTATCACCGAGCGACGACAGCCTGAGGATGCAGAGACTGCGCGGCGGTTCGGCGAGAGGCAGCATGATGGAGTCAGAGCTTTGAGCGGACGCTGGGCACTCGGTCCGGAGGTGAAGCGCGGCGCCCTCGCGCGCGGCGCCATGCTATATGACGCTTCCCGCGTGAGCAATTTCAGCGTCGAGTGGTTTACGCCGAAGTACTGGCAGTCGCTCGGGGCGCTCGAAGGCACCGCGAGCGGGCGGGGTGCGGCCTACTTTCTCAACGCCGACGGCAGGCGTTACGTGCTGCGTCACTACCGCCGCGGCGGGCTGGCGGCGCGCCTGTCCGTCGACCATTATGCCTACCGGGGCGAAGACAACACGCGGCCGTTCGCCGAGTGGCAGATCACCTACAGCCTGCATCGCGCGGGACTGCCGGTCCCGGCGCCGATCGCCGCGCGCTACCAGCGCGCCGCCGGCGTCACCTACACCGGGGACCTCATCACCGAGCGGCTCGCCACCGTCGGCTCGCTCGCCGAGTGCCTGCGCGCCGGCGCGCTCTCGATCCTCACCTGGATTTCCATCGGACGGTGCATCCGCCGCTTCCACGACCTGGGGGTCTGCCACGCCGACCTCAACGCGCACAACATCCTCCTGAGCGACGAGCAGGTCTATCTCATCGACTTCGACCGCTGTCAGCTGCGCGGCGCGGGCCTGTGGCGTGACGGGAATCTGGTGCGCTTGCGCCGCTCGCTCGAGAAACTCACCTGGGGATTGCCGCCCGAGCGCTTCGCGGAGACCGATTGGCACGGGCTGCTCGACGGCTACCGCCAGTCCTCGGGCAGCCCCGCTCCCGAGTTGCAGCCGGCCGTCTGAAGGCTCACCTGTTGCGTATCCTCTACCTCCTCGCCGTCTATCTGACCGCCCCGATCATCTCCGTCGTGCTGCTGGTGCGCGGCGTGCGTGATCGCAGCTACTGGCGCAATTTCCGCGAGCGCTTCGGCTTCGGGGCGCGGCGCACCCCGCGCGGCGTGTGGGTGCATGCCGTGTCGGTCGGGGAGGTGCAGGCGTGTGCGCCCCTGGTCGGCGCGCTTTACCGGCGCTATCCCGGTGTGCCGCTCACGGTGACGACCTTCACGCCCACCGGCGCGGCGCGCGCGCGTGCGCTCATCGGCAACATCGCCGAGGTGCGCTACGTGCCTTACGACCTGCCGGGGGCGGTGCGGCGCTTCCTCAAGCGCGTCGATCCGCAGCTCGCGGTCATCTTCGAGACCGAGCTCTGGCCGAATCTCTACCGCGAGTGCGGGCGGCGGCGCGTGCCGCTGGTGCTGGCGAGCGCGCGCATCTCCGAGCGCTCGCTCGGCCGCTACCGGCGTCTCGGCGCGCTGTTCCGCGACGCGCTCTCGCAGGCATCGATCGTCGCGGCCCAGGGCGAGGCCGACGCCGCGCGCTTCCGCGCGCTTGGCGCCGGCGCCGGCAACACCCACGTGACGGGAAATCTCAAGTTCGACTTCGAGTTGCCCGAGGGTCTCGCCGAGCGCGGCCGGCGGCTGCGGTCGCAGTACGCGCCCGGGCAGGCGCTGTGGGTGGCGGGCAGCACCCACGAGGGCGAGGAAGCCGCCGTGCTCGAGGCGCAGCGCCAGGTGCGCAACACGCACGCCGACGCCGTGCTCGTCATAGCGCCGCGGCACCCGCCGCGCTTCGCGCAGGTGGCGCAGCAGCTCGCCCAGGCGGGCGTGAGCTTCGTGCGCCGCTCGGACGGCGACGGCGCGTACGCCGGCGCGGCTGCCGAAGTGCTGCTGCTCGATTCGCTCGGCGAGCTGCTCGAGTTCTACGCGGCGGCGGACGTCGCCTTCGTCGGCGGGAGCCTGGTGCCGGTCGGCGGCCACAACCTGCTCGAGCCCGCCGCGCTCGGCGTGCCGATCCTCACCGGCCCCTGCAATTTCAACGGCGCCGAAGTGGCGCAGCTCCTCATCGCGCGCGGCGCCGCCGAGATCGTGCACAACCCGCAGGAGCTCGGCGCGCGCGTGAGCGCATTGCTTTCGGACCCGGCGGCGCGCGAGCGTATCGGAGCGCAGGGCCGCGCCTCGGTGGAGGCGAGCCGCGGCGCGCTCGCGAAACTGCTGGGGCTGATCGAGCCGTTGCTGGAGTCGCCCACGGCCGCCGGGCCCTGAGCGCTGCCGGCTACGGTTGCGGCTGCGGCGGCGGCGTGCCCTGGGGGGGAGGGACTGTCGGCGCCAGGGTTTCGGGAGTCGCCACTGCCGGCGAGGTCGGGGCGCTGGTGGTGAGCCAGTTGTTGAGCGATACGAGCTCCGGCCGGTCGAGCGTGCCGGCCGCGAGGCGCAGCGTGAGCACGCTCAGGATGTAGTCATAGCGCGCCACGGCGTAGTTGGTCTGCGCCTGCACCAGATTCTTGCGCGCGTTCAGCAGATCGACCGAGGTGCGCGTGCCGACCTCGTAGCCCGCCTCGGTGGCTTTGAGGGCCGTCTGGTTGGAGGCGAGCGCCTGGCGCAGCGCCTGCACGCGCGAGATGCC
>DASYYF010000058.1:0-3780 GCA_035934055.1 Steroidobacteraceae bacterium
CCCCGGCCCTCGATGATGCGCTTCAGGTCGGAAACCGCCTTCTCGAAGTCGTCGTTGACGACCACGTAGTCGAACTCGTCGTAGTGGGACATGTCGCCGGCCGCGTCGCTCAAGCGCCGGCGGATCACCTCGGCCGTGTCGGTCGCGCGCCGCGCCAGCCGCTCCGCGAGCGTCCGGCGCGCCGGCGGCAGGACGAAGATGCTGACGCAGTCGGGCATCGCGCGGCGCACCTGCTGCGCGCCCTGCCAGTCGATCTCGAGCAGTACGTCGTCGCCTTGCGCCAGCTGCGATTCGACGAAGGCGCGCGAAGTACCGTAATCGTTGTCGAACACCCGGGCGTGCTCGAGGAACTCGTCGCGCTTCACCAGCTCTGCGAACTGCGGCTTCGACACGAAGTGGTACTCGCGCCCCTCCGCCTCGGTCGGGCGGCGCGTGCGCGTGGTGTGCGAGATCGAGAGGCGCAGGCGCGGCTCGCTCCTGAGCAGCGCCTTCACGAGCGAGGTCTTGCCGGCGCCCGAGGGCGCCGAGACGACGTAGAGCCTGCCGCGCTTCATGGGCGGGAATATACGCCCGCGGGACTTAAGGGCCGCGACGAGCGCGCGCAGGGCCTGGGCGCGGTGGCTCACTCGGTTCTTCTCATCGGCGGAGAGCTCGGCGGCCGTGCGCTGCTCGCCCGCCGGGATGAATGCCGGGTCGTAGCCGAAGCCGCCGCTGCCGCGCGCGCCGAGTGCGATGCGGCCCTCCCACGTGCCGGTAGCCGTGAGCGGCTCGGGGTCGTCGGCGCTGCGCACCCACACCGCCACGCACTGGTAGCGCGCGGTGCGGCGCGGCTCGGCAACGCCGGCGAGCTCGGCGAGGAGGCGCGCGAGGTTCTCCTCATCACTCGCGCCCGGGTGCGCGAAGCGCGCCGACCAGACGCCGGGCCGCCCACCGAGCGCGTCGACCTCGAGCCCGGAATCGTCGGCGAGCGCCGGCAGCCGCGCGGCGGCGGCCGCGTGGCGCGCCTTGAGGAGCGCGTTCTCGAGGAAGGTCGTGCCGGTCTCGGGCGCCGAGCCGATGCCGAGCGCCGCCTGTGAGAGGAGCTCGATCCCCGCCGGCGCCACGAGCGCCGCGAGCTCGCGCAGCTTCCCCGGGTTGGCGCTCGCGAGAACCGCGCGCGTCACGGCGCGCTGAGCGCCTGCGCCTGCAACGCGAGCAGCTCGCCGATGCCGGTGGCGGCGAGATTCAAGAGCGCATCGAGCTCGTGGCGGCGGAACGCGTGGCCCTCCGCCGTGCCCTGGATCTCGATGAAGGCGCCGCCGTTGTTCATGACGACGTTCATGTCGGTCTCGGCCTGCGAGTCCTCGGCGTAGTCGAGGTCGAGCACCGGCACGCCGTCCACGATCCCGACCGAGACCGCCGCCACCTGGCCGTGCAAGGGGCTGGCGGCGATCAGCCGCCGTGCGACCAGCGCCTCGCAGGCCTGCGCGAGCGCCACGTAGGCGCCGGTGATGGACGCGGTGCGCGTGCCGCCGTCGGCCTGCAGCACGTCGCAATCGAGCGTCACGGTGTGCTCGCCGAGCGCGCGCAGGTCCGCCACCGCGCGCAGCGAGCGGCCGATCAGGCGCTGGATCTCCTGGGTGCGGCCGCTCTGCCGGCCGCGCGCCGCCTCGCGCGCGGTGCGGGTATGAGTGGCGCGCGGCACCATGCCGTACTCGGCGGTGATCCAGCCCTGGTTCTTGCCGCGCAGGAACGGCGGCACCGTCTCCTCGACGCTCGCCGTGCACAGCACCTGCGTGTCGCCGAACTCGACCAGCACCGAGCCCTCGGCATGCTTGCCGTGGGCGCGCGTGAAGCGCACCGGCCGCAGCTCATCGGGCGCGCGTCCCGAGGGTCTCGCCACGCTTCAGTCTCCGAGCCAGCGCAGCGCCGCCGCCGAGGTGTTGTCGCTCCCGGGTCCGGCGCGTTTGACGGCGCGCGAGCCGAGCTCGAGCAGCTGCTCGCGCAGCTGCCCGTCGCCCATCAGGCTGCCGGCGACTTCCGGGTCCTTGAGCGGCCCCCAGAAGCCGTCGGTGCACACCAGCAGCAGGTCCCCGGACTCGATCGCGCGGCGGCGGCTGAGAGTCATGTCCGGCAGGATCGGATCGCCGCCCAGGCAGCATTCGACGAAGTTGCGCATCGGGTGGCTCTGCGCCTGCTCGGCGCTGATCAGCCCCTCGCGCAGCAGCAGCTCGACGTGGCTGTGGTCGCGGCTGCGTGAGACGAGCTCTCCGCGGCGCACGTGGTAGACGCGGCTGTCGCCCACGTGCGCCCACCAGCTGGCGTGCTGCTGGATGAGGCATACCGCACAGGTGGCCCGCGGCCGCTGCTCGAGCGGCAGCTGCGTGCCGAGCTTGACCACCTCCTCGTGCGCACGCCCGAGCGTCAGGTGCAGGAAGCCGAGGGGATCGAACAGCGGTTGCGGCGAGTGCCAGAAGGCTTCAGTGATCACCTGCTGCGTGACCTGCGCGGCGCGCGCGCCATGGGCGTGCCCGCCCATGCCATCGACCGCGACCAGGAGCGCCGCGTGCTCCGCCACTGCGGCGCTGACCCGATCCTGATTCTCTTCGCGCCCGCCCAGCAGGCTGATGTCGGCGTATTCGACCCGCAAGAAGATTCCAGCGCATCTGTTAGACTGCCCGGACCTTATATCACCCCCGCGCGCATGATCGCGAGCATGACCGGCTTCGCACGCCGTGAAGCCACCGGAGAGTGGGGCACGCTGGTGTGCGAGCTGCGCAGCGTGAATCACCGGTTTCTCGAAGCGGGCTTTCGCCTGCCGGACGAGCTGCGCTCGGCCGAAGGCGAGCTGCGCTCGCGGCTCGCGCAGAAAGTGCGCCGTGGCAAGGTCGACTGCACGATGAGCTACCGCCGCCCGTCGGGCACGGGCGGAGCCTTCGAGGTCGATGCGCGCGCGCTCGAGCGGCTGCTGCACGCGGCGCAGACCGTGAGCCGCTCGCTGCACGGGCCGGCGACGGTCAACGTGCTCGACGTGCTGCGCTGGCCCGGGGTGCTGCGCGAGGAGTCACTCGACGGCGAGCCGCTGCTCGCGGCCGCCGGCGCGCTGTTCGGCGCGACGCTCGATGAGCTCTCCGCAGCGCGCGCCCGCGAGGGCCAGCGGCTGCGCGAGCTGCTCGAGCAGCGCTGCACGGCGCTCGAAGCTCTGGTGCAGGACGTGCGTGCGCGGCTCCCCGAAATGCAGTCGCACATGCGCGCGCGCCTGGAGGCGCGCGTCGCCGAGCTCACCACCAGCGTCGATCACGAGCGGCTCGAGCAGGAGCTGGCGCTGCTGCTGCAGCGGCTCGATGTCGACGAGGAGCTCGAGCGCCTCAGCGGCCACGTCGTCGAAGTGCGCCGCGTCATCGGCGGCGGCGAGCCGGCCGGCCGCCGGCTCGACTTCCTCATGCAGGAGCTCAACCGCGAAGCCAACACGCTGTCGTCGAAGTCGCAGGACCTCGAGACGACGCGCAGCGCGGTCGACATGAAGGTGGTCATCGAGCAGATGCGCGAGCAGGTGCAGAACGCCGAATAGAATGCGCCTGCAGCCGCGGGATCGAGCGGGGCGCCGGTCTTGTGAGACGCCGCTCTCGTTATCCCGGGTTGGGGCTCGGGCGGCCGCCCCAAGGACACGTGCTCAGCCTCGACGCCGCTTGGGGCGCTTGCAATCCCGATTGATCCGATTCAGATCGAATCCCTTGGGGTCGAACACGCCGCCGATCCAGCGCACCATGTCCTCGTGCTGCTCATGCCGGCGGTCGCCGA
>DASYYF010000004.1:0-88812 GCA_035934055.1 Steroidobacteraceae bacterium
GAGCGCTCAGCCTGCTCGCGGCGGTCACTCTGATGCTGGCGGCCGTCGGTCTGTACGCCGTGTTGGCCTACTCGACGGAAATTCGTCAGAAGGAGTTCGCGATCCGCCTGGCGCTGGGCGAGAGCCCGGCAGGACTGCGCCGCTCGGTCATTCGGCAGGGTCTGAAGTCGGCCGGGGTCGGCCTGGTGCTGGCGATACCCCTGATCTGGCTGACGGGGCAAGCGCTCCAATCCCAGCTCTACCGTGTGAAGACCTTCGATCCGCTTACGCTTTCCACGGTCGCGATGGTCGTTGGGATCGCGACGCTGCTTGCGACCTGGCGGCCTGCGCGTCGAGCGGAGCACGCAGATCCTATGCAGGCGCTGCGGGCGGAATAGGAAACTCCCGCCTGCACCGGGCTTATGATCGCCAGGCATGACACAGATGCCTACTGACTGCATCCTGATCGTCGACGACCAAGGCGACGTGCGCGAAGCCCTGAGGCTGCTGCTCAAGTCGGAGAAGCTGGATGCCCACTTCTCCTCCAGCCCCGCTGAGGCCCTCGAGGTCGTCGGGAAACGAGCGTTCGCGGCCGCGCTCGTTGACATGAACTATTCGGGCGACACCACCTCCGGAGAGGAAGGCCTGGCGCTCCTCGCGGGGCTCCGGCGCGTCGCTCCCGATCTGCCCGTCATTGTGATGACGGCCTGGGGCTCGATCGAGCTCGCCGTTGCGGCAATGCGCAGCGGCGCCCAGGACTTCATCGAAAAGCCGTGGGACAACAGGCGGCTCATGTCGGTGCTGCGCAACCAGCTGCGGCTGGGGAGCATGCAGCGCCGCCAAGAGCGGCTGGAGGCGGAGAACCGCCTGCTGCGCGGTCCGCCCGCCATGCTCGTGGCCGAATCGCCCGCCATGCGAGCGCTGCTGGCGGTGTTGGATCGTGTGGCACCCACTTCGAGCTCCGTTCTTATCCTCGGAGAGAACGGCACCGGCAAGGGCCTGCTGGCGCGTCGCCTGCACGAGCGATCACCGCGTCAGGCGCAGAGCTTCGTGCACGTCAACATGGGGGCGCTGTCGGAGGCCGTGCTGGAGTCAGAATTGTTTGGCCATGTGCGCGGCGCCTTCACCGACGCCAAAGCCGACCGGATCGGCCGGATCGAGCTCGCCGATGGGGGAACCCTCTTCCTGGACGAGATCGCCAATTTGCCGCTGTCGCAGCAGCCGAAGCTCTTGCGGGTGCTCGAGCAGGGAGAATTCGAACGCGTTGGATCCTCGCGCGCCCAGCGCGCCGACTTGCGAGTCGTGTCGGCCACCAACGCCGATGTGCATGAGGCCGCGCGACAAGGCCGATTCCGGACCGATCTCCTGTTCCGGCTTAATACCGTAGAGCTGCGCGTACCGGCGCTCAGGGACCGCCCCGAAGACATCATTCCGTTGGCAGAGCTGTTCCTGGAGGGCGGCGCGGAGCGATTCGGTCGCGGCAGGATCTCCTTGTCACCGGGAGCGCAGCGGGCCCTGCAGGCCTACCCGTGGCCCGGCAACGTCCGCGAGCTGGAGCACGCGCTTGAGCGTGCGGTTCTCCTGTCCGCGCACTCCTGTCTCGAGGCAGACGAGCTCGGTCTGGGGTCCGCCTCGGCCAGCGCTGCAGGCGCTGGTGGATCCGAGATGCGCACGCTGGCCGCAGCCGAGCAGGCAATGATCCGCGAGGCCCTCGCGCGCCATCAGGGCAACATTCTCAAGGCTGCAGAGGAGTTGGGTGTCAGCCGAGCAGCCCTCTACCGGCGACTGCAGAAATTCGGCTGGAGCGAGCCCAGTTAGAGTGCCGCGCCGCAGCTATCAAACACGTCTGTTGCTCGACGCCGTGCTGGTCGCCGGGCCGTCGCTGGCGGCTTTTCTCTTGGCTGTGTTCGTGCGCGGTCTCGGAACAATCACACTCCTGATATTTGGAGCCGCGGCAGTAATTGCCAGCGTGCTCCTGGCGGTACGCGCGCAACGTCGCACGATTCGGCCGCTGCAGACCGCCTCTAACGTCGTTGCCGCCATACGATCGGGCGATACTGCCCAGCGCTCGGTCTTCGCCGATCCCACCGACGCCTTCGGCAACGTACTCTTCGAGATCAACGCACTGGCGGAGATGCTCCGGGCGCAACGCCTGCGCGGAGCGGAGACTGATGCGCTGCTAGCTAAAATCGTCGCAACCACGGACATCGGGATTTTCGCCTTCGACAGGGACGAGCGCCTGAAGCTCGTCAATCCTGCCGGAGCCCGCCTGCTGGGCGCATCACCGGAGGAGTTGCTCGGGCAAAAGGTTCCCCAGCTACACGCGGACCGTCCCGAGGACTTCACCGCGATCGTCACACGCGAATTCCCGACGCGTAGCGGACGCTTCGAGCTTCGACAGCGACACTTCAGGGAAGGCGGCCTGGACCATCGGCTGGTTTCCATCACCGACCTCAGCCATGCGCTGCGCGAGGAAGAGCGTCTGGCCTGGCATCGTCTGATTCGCGTGCTCGGCCATGAGGTCAATAATTCGCTGACGCCCATGAAATCGGTGGCCGCGACACTGCGCGACCTGGTAGTGCGCGACTCGCGGTCTCCGGACCTTGACGCCGAACTCGATCGCGGCCTGCGGCTGATCGGCGAGCGTGCCGATGCCCTGGGGCGCTTCACGTTGGCTTACACATCGGTGGCGCGCCTGCCCGCACCGCGCAAGCGCGATACGGATCTGGTCAGCTTGGTGCAACGCGTGGCCGCGCTGGAGCAGCGGGCAGCGATCAAGCTAGAGCTGCCGCCGCAATTGCACGCGATGATTGATCCGGATCAGGTCGAACAGGCGCTGATCAACATGTTGCGCAACGCCGCCGATGCCTGCGCCGAGACCGGCGGCGCGATCCTCGTGCGCGCGGACAACACAATCGCAGTGCAAATCCTGGATGAAGGATCCGGGCTGGCGGCGGTCGAAAACCTGTTCGTTCCGTTCTTTACGACCAAACCACAAGGTTGCGGAATCGGCTTGTTCGTTGCGAGGCAGATCGCCGAGGCGCACGGCGGATCGATCGCGCTCACCAACCGAACTGATCGCACGGGCTGTGTCGCTAGCCTACGGCTGCCGAGAGTCTCGGTTAGCGGCGGTTCTGAACCTCGCCGGAGACAGATGGAGGGCGGGGCCACGGCTGAGCGGACGCGTTGAACTCTGCCCATCAGGGCAGTCCGGTTTCGAGACGCGCAACCGCCGACTCCGTTACAGGCCGAGAGTCAGTGCTTCGAGATCACTTCGCTCAACCTAACTCATTGATGAGATTCAAATCGACTTTGAAAACGGTCCGAGTATTGGGGGGATTCGACCACTACTTGGCAAAAAGCACGCGAGGTATGTGCGCAGATTGGCCACAAACCCCCTGATGACATTTCGTGCAAACAGGGCCCATGCTTAGTTCGAGCGTCAGGCGTGCGCCCTCGCCGAAACGGCACGTCACGGGAAATATCAACATGAAATTCCTTCGCATTGGCCATGTAATGCAGATCACCGGGCTGTCGCGGATGACTATTTACCGCCTCGAGCTCGCCGGCGAATTCCCGAAGCGACGGCAGCTCAGCAAGAACTCCGTGGCCTAGCTCGACACCGACATCGCTCAATGGGCAGAGTCGCGGCCGGTCAGCCGACTTAGGGGGAATAGTGGGCGCGCCGCCGCGCTCAGGTGGTGCGACTTACGATTGAATCACCCAAGCCCAGGGAATCTCGGCTGCCATCACCCCAGCCCGCCGCACGGGGGGTCACGTGCAGGGGTACGGTGAAAACGGGTGACAGAGGAAACACCGTGCGGCTCAAGTGCTTACGTCTGCTTCACCAGCCCAACCCGGGGAGCCATTAAATCAAGGACATGCAACGTTTTTCTCAGGTTTATTACGGGTAGACAGGCGAACCGTGGTGCATCAAAACGTCGCGTGGATCGCCATGAAGATCTCCCGCCCCAGGATGTCGTAAGCAGGCAAGGCATTCAGCGCACCGGACGCGTGGGAGACCTCCAGAGGAACAAAGGGAGGATCCTTGTCGAGCAGGTTGTTGACTCCGAAGCGGACCTGCACGTTGCGCGTGACCGCCCAGATGGCCGATAGATCGAAGTAGCTGTAGTTCGGGATGTGCGTCAGCAGCGGGTTGTAGAAGCCCTCCTCCGCATTGCTAAGCACAGGCTGAGCGGAGTTGTTGTCAAAACCGGTGCCTCCGATGAAGCGCCACTGGGCCGAGAGCTCCAGGTCCCAGGGTGTCTCCCAGGTGACGCGCAGATTGTGTCGCCACGTCGGATTGACCGAGCCGTTGAGGCAGGAGGCGCCGAACAGCCCAGCACAGTCGTAGCTCGGCGCGGTCAGATAGGGTGTCGAGGCGTTGTGCTGCAACCAACTCCCCGTCAGGCCCGCCATGAGCGCGCCCCAGCGACCGACCGACAGTCGATCGTTCACCTGCACGTCGATACCGGAAACCAGCGCTTTACCGGTGTTGACGGCGTTCGCCAGGATGTAACCGCCGCCCGCGACCGTGGCCCCGGACAAGGCGCCCGCGGGTGTGCGCACGATCTGGCTGCATAGGGTGGGATCTCCGGTGGCGAGACACTGCTGCAGCGTGACCGATTCGGGAACCGAGCCAATCTCGCCCGTGAGACGAATATGGAAGTAGTCGACGCTGCCCGTGAGGGTTGTCAGCGCCGTGGGCGTGAATGTCAGTCCCAGGGACCACGTGTCCGCGGTCTCCGGAGCCAGTGCAGGGTTACCCCCGGAGAGCACACCGCAGGCAGAGGCGACGCACTGTGCGATCGTGCTCGTGCCGCCGAACGCGGGTCCGATCCCGTTGCCGTACTGCGCAGCACTCACCCCCGTGTGCATGCACTGGGCTAGGCTCGCTGCGGCGTGCGTCGCTCCGCCATCCGTGGGCGCGCACGGATCAGAACTGACGGTTTGCGATTGGCCGTACGACAAGGGTGTATAGAGCTCGATGAGGTTCGGAGCGCGTACTACGCGGTCGTAGGAGGCGCGCAGCCGCACATCCGCAACGGGCGCATATTGCAGATCGAGCTTGTAAGTATTGGTCGCCCCCGCGGTCGAGTAGGTCGAGTAGCGGTAGCCGGCGTCGATCGTGACGTCCCTGGCGAGCGGCCGGTCCTGTGCGATGGGGACGCGCATCTCCATAAATCCCTCGTCGACGGACACTCGCTGGTCGATCGCCACTGCCAGGAGCCCGTAACCGGACAGGTCGCCCGAGAGCTCGGCGGCGCCCGGGGCGAAGCGCAGAGTCTCGGTGCGATGCTCGGCGCCCGCATTGAAAGCCACCCCGTCATGCGCCCAGGGCGCGATGAGCCCATAACGCAGGAGTTGCCCCGTGACGTCCGCTTCGATGATCTGCTCGGAGTTCGATCCGCCGTCGGTCCCGGTTCTGTACAGGTAGGCCAGCTGTTGTGCCGTGACTGCGCCAGTCGTGAAGATGTCGTACGGCACGCAGCTTCCGCCGCTGATGCACACGGGGCGACCCGCTGGATCGGTCGTCACCTGCAGCGCCCTGGCGATCTCGACATTGTCCAGGTAGTTCTCTTCCGCCTGAAGCAGCGACGTGTAGTAGTAGAGCGCGTAGGCATCGTAGCTCCACGCATCGTCCAGCGTGCCGTCGACGCCAGCGACCGCGCGATAGTTTCTGTGCTCATAGCTCGACAGGCGCGCGCCCCCTTCGATATTGCGCCGGCCGATATACAGATCCGCGCTCGCGCTGCCCGGCTGAGCCCGGTCCGCGGCGATCTCGGCCGGCGTGCACAGTAGCGAGGCCTCCTGGGCACTCAGGAGCGGGTTGCTGCAGTTGACGAGGTAGCCTCCGTCGGCGGTCAGATTGTTACCGCCCGTGAACAGCCCGGACGGCGAGATGTAGGTACGCGTCTGATCCTCCATGAAGCTGAGTTCGACGTAGGGTTTCACGGTCTGGTTGATGTCGACGTGAGCGAGCAGGCCCGCCTGGTAGCGGGTGTCCTGACGCTGCGCAGACCAGTAGGGCGCGTAGTTGAAATTCGCCGCTGGTTGGGAGCCCGCGGCCGGCCACGGAACGAACTGGCTGCCGACGACCGAGTAGGCACCTCCCGCGCCCGCATTGGGGAGAAACAGATTGGACTGGGTGTCCGCAAGGCACGTAAATCCGCCCTGAGTGACGACGCCTGTAAGGGCATTCGTGCTGACGGCCGGGCAGTCCGAGAAGTCCCGGGCGGATCCCGGCACGGCGTTCTGGCCGTGATAGATAAAGTATCCGGTCACCTGACCGTCGCCGTCGTGGAAGCCAGTGCCTGCGAGCACCGACACGTCGCGTCTGAAGCCGTCGATCCCAGTTCCCCTCGGCGGTGTAGTGCCGGCCGCTGCCTCAGCACCCTGGATGTATTCGTTCTGCTGGGTATGCTCCGCGAAGCCGTATTGAGCGTCGATCTGCACGCCCTGCACGTGATCCTTGAGGATGAAATTCACGACCCCGGCGATCGCGTCCGAGCCGTAGGTTGACGACGCGCCGCCGGTCAGCACTTCCACACGCTCGATCATGGCAACCGGGATCTGATCGAGATCCGGTGCCGGAGACGGATTGGCGGTGTTCGGGTCGCCGAGCCCGAGCCGCCTGCCGTTGATGAGAACGACCGTGCGCTGCGGCTGCAGTCCGCGCAGGTCCACCGTTGCAAATCCCCCGGCAGCCGCCGAGGGGTTCGAATGGTTGCCGAAGTCCGCGCCCGAGCCGGTGATCTGCGGCAACTCATTCATGACATCGACCGTATCGGCATAGCCCGTCAGCAGCACATCCCGTGCAGTCAGCACCTGCAGCGGACCGGCGGCGGTGATGTTGGCAGGCACCGGGATCCGGGATCCGGTCACCAATACATCCGGAAGGCTCTGGTGAGACTCGTCCGGGGCCGGCGGCGACTCAACGACGGCCCCCGGCATGGCGGCCAGGATGCGCACGCTGTGTCTGGTGAGGAACTCGAAGCTGAGTCCGGTACCCTGCAGCAGGAGCGCCAGTGCCTCGCTGGCGCTCGCTCCGGCCGACACGGCGTGCGAGCTCTGATTGCGCACGACTCTCGATACATAAACGATGTGCAGGCCGGTCTGGCGGGCGAACACCTCTAGTGCCTCGGCCAGTGGCTGTGCGGGTATGTCGGCACTCAGCGCTGCGGGCACGGGCGCCTGGGCCAGCGCAACGGGACTGACAGAGAGCGTGAGCAACGCGCCCATCAACAGCGCACGAACAGCTACGAGCGCCGGGGTCGCGATCTCGGTCGATGGGTGACGCAAGCGAAGCGCGATCTTCTTATCGTTGGGGCGGGCTCGTACCCAGACTGCAGTGTAACAACAGACCGCGCTGTGCGCCGCGGCAAGGCCTACTTGTGCGACACGCGAATCCTCGTGGCGGTCACCTCGACCCGCACGCCCTCCAGGCTGCGCAGGAAGGCAATGAATTCTTCCGGGTCATCGGTGGAGAAGGTTCCGCTGACCTCGAGCTCCCGTAGCTTGGGCGCGGTAATCTCGATCGGCTTCGGCGAGTAGCGATTGAATTCCGCGGCGACACGCTCGAGCGGCTCGTGGTCGAACGCAATCTGTCGATGCAGCCAGGCCGTGGCGTGTTTCGCATCGACCGTAACCGGACTCGCGGGCCACCGTCCCTCGGTTATGCTGACCTGTTGATTGGCGCCGAGCTCCACTGCGCTCGGCGGACGGCTCTGACTCGAGCCCGTGCCGCCCCTGCCCGCGAGCGGGGACGGCACGACGGCCACGTGCCCCGCGACCACGGTCACTACGGTCGAGTCAGCTCCCAGTCGTACATCAAACTCGGTGCCGAGATCGACGACTGCGGCGGATCCGGCCAATACCCGCAAGGCGCGCCTCGGCTCATGGGCAACCTCGAGCTCGGCCTCGCCGGAGGTCAGTACGATGAGCCGCTCCTGCTCGCTATACCGGACCGTGGCGGCGCTGTCGGTATTGAGGTGGAGCACCGAGTTGTCCGCCAGACGGTAGGTCCGTTGCTCCCCGTGGCGCGTCTCGAAGTGCAGCGCCGCGCCTTGGGCAGGGGCTGCGACCCGTGCGACGGGCCGCAGGCTCCACACCAGCAGCGAGCCGAGTATCACCACACCAACCGCGGCCGCGGTTACCGCGACCGGCCGCCAGCGACGGCTCGCGGTATCCTTCACCGCAGCCAGCGCTCGGGATCCGAAGGCGCGCACCGGATCTGACTCCTCGGCCTGCGCGCGTGCCACGAGAGCTTCTACGGAGAGCTCGGGACCCGCGCCAGCCATGTGCAGATCACGCGCAATCGAGGCCACACCGAGGAACTCCTCGATGTGCGCGGGGGAAGCCTTGAGCCAGGCGACCAGAGCGGCGGCATCCTGAGTCCTGAGCGGCATCTCGTCGTTCGCCACGAACCACTCGCTCGCCTGTTCGGCGATCGCGGCCCGGACCTGCTCGTCTTGGGAGGTCATGCGTTCAACCCCCTCGCGCCATGCGGCGCCGACAGTGACTGAGCGCCTGCACCACGTACTTCCTTGCCATCTGCGGAGACACTCCCAGCCGGATTGCCACCTCGCGATACGAGAGTCCGTGCGTGAAGCGCAGCAGCACCGCCGCCTGGCACTTAGGGCGTAACTGCTTCAGCACCACCTGCAGCCGCGCCGCGCGCCGGGCCGCATCGAGCTCGCCGTCGAAGGCCGGCAGCACCTCGAGCTGCTCGTGCGAGGTGATCTCCTCGATGTCGACACCGCTCGCGTGCCGCCGCTCGAGCACCGCGTGTTCCTTCACCAGATTGTTCGCAACCGTGTAGAGGTACAGGACCGGATTGCGGATCGCGTCCTGATTGCTGATCCGCAGCATCCGCAGATACACCTCCTGAGCCAGGTCCGGTACATCGGCCTTGCTGCGGATGCGCCGCCGAATGAATGCCTGCAACGCGCCGCGATGCTCGGCAAACAGCCGCTCGACGAGTGATGGTTTCGGATCCGCCGCCGGCACAGTGAATGCACCCCTCCTCGTCTATATGAGTCCCGCCGGGTTGAATTGACAACCACAATCTGAGGGCCCGGGCCCGCGTCCCGGCGCCACGACGTTTTCAGGTGTCGATTTCGGGGTTCGGGGACTCGTTGTCATTGTGGACGATCTCATTCGCGCAATTAAACGAGGAGTTCCAATGTTTGAGCTAACAAGCGGGCGATTGCTGACACCGGGCAGGCTGGTCTTCGGCCTCGGACTGCTCGGCTTGATGGCCGCCGTGCAGGCCAACGCGGCCTGCATGGACGGACTGAACAAGACGGCGCCGCAGGCTGCGAATTCCGGCGACTTCCAGCCCGCGGTCTACCACCCCGACGAGCGCTCGGGCACGGGCTTCATCAGGGTCGTCGATTCCGAGGAGGGTCCCTCGATCGTGGGCTTGTGGAAGTTCCAGGTGAGCGGATTTCTCAAGGACTTCGGAACGCAGGCCTTTCATCTCGGCGGCACCGAGACGATGTTCTCTGCGGGAGTTGATCCCGAGACCGGTGATGTCTGCCAGGGCGTGTGGCGCCGGGTGGGCTATTCGACCTACACCTTGAACCACATCGCCATGGCGTGGACGGCGCCCGGCGCCGGCTATGGTCTCCTGATCCACATCCACATGCTGATCGAGCTCGCGCCCTCGGGGAATGCCTTCACCGGTACTTATACGGTGTCGCTCTTCCCGGCAACGGCGGCGGATCCCTTCGATGAGAGCGGGGGTCCCATGGTCACGGGGTCGGGAACCATCGCTGCGACGCGGTTGCTGCCCGACTGAGTGCCGGACCGGACGATCGGCAGGTCAGGCCCCCGGGACACCTTGAGCTGGTAAAGAGAGATTGTTATGCACGCCTCCAACCGGTTGACATCTCTGTTCGCTGCCGCGCTCATTGGCGTCGCGTCAGCGGGGCTGACCCTGCCGACCGCCGCGGCTGACTCCTCACCGGTGCCCACGGCAACCGTCAGCGCGCCGCCGCCCGGACAACACGGATTCCCGTTCATGGCGACCACGCTCAACCTGGCAAGGCTCGGGTATGTCGAGCAGGAGTTTCTGGTCTCGGGTACTGCGCGCACCTACACGTCTGCAACGGATCTGCAGCCGGACGGCCGCTGGAACGTGATGCTGAACCCCGGCGTCACCTCGCCCTACACGACCCGGATCCTCGTGCGGCGCCCGATCGACCCTGCACGCTTCAATGGCACCGTGGTGGTCGAGTGGTTCAATGAAAGCGGCGGATCCGATGCGCCGGCGGATTGGTTCTACATGCACGATGAGCTCCTGCGGCAGGGCTATGCCTACGTCGGTGTGACCGCCCAGTACGTCGGGGTGCAGTCGCTCCTGGGTTGGGAAGTCGGACCGGGCGCGCGCTACGCCAGCCTGGTCCACCCGGGCGAGTCATTCGCCTATGACATCTTTGCGCAGGCGGGTTGGGTCGTCGCCCACCCAGACAGCGGCGATCCACGCCCGCTCGGCAATCTGACGAGCAGCGTCCACACGGTGTTGGCCACCGGGTTCTCCCAGTCGGCTGCCTGGCTGGCAACCTTTATCAACGCCATTCACCGGCTCTCGCCGGTCTACCACGGATTCCTGGTCAACGACTCGGGGGTGGACGGGAACCTGTCCTTGCCGGTCGCCGACCTCTACGGCGATCCCATTCCCGACGGAGTGCCGGCAACACCGGAGATCGATACGCCCTACCCCTTCCAGCTGCGCAACGACCTGAATGTGCCGGTAATCATTCTGTTGTCCGAGTACGGACTGTCGGACTTCGGCCAGGGCGCCGCCCGCTCTTTTCATCTGCAGCCGGACTCCTCTCAGATCCGGGTCTGGGAAATGGCGGGAGGGACCCACATCGAGAGCGGCTGGCTGGCGGATCTGGCGGCCGACGCCGTCAAATCGACCCCGGGCTTCACCTTGGACCCGTGCGACGGCCCGCCCGGCATTCCAAGCCTCGTTCACGGCCCAGTCGAGCGCGCGGCGCTGAGCGCCCTCAACGACTGGGCCAATGAGAACCAACAACAGGCGCCCCGCTCTGCACCGCGACTCAGCCTGTTCGTGCCGAGCCCCTCGGATGACTACAGTCAGCTGGTGACGTTCAATCGCGACCCCGCGACGAATCTCGCGATCGGCGGCATCCGCCTGCCCGCCGTTTCGGCGCCGATTGCGACCTTGAACGGCGACCGGACTACCTTCGATCCGCAGACCCTGGGACCCGGAGGCCAGTGTCAGTTCGTCGGAGCTTACGACCCGTGGAATAACGATTCAGATCCCTGGGACAGGCAACTCGGTTTCGACCCGTCGCCCTCGCCGGAGCCGGACCTGGTGGTCCTGTACTCGACACACGCGACCTACGTGCTGCGTGTCACTGCCGCAACGGCCCAGTCCGTCAAGTCTGGATACCTGCGGCCCGCAGACGGAGCTAAGACAGTGCTCGATGCGGCACGGGCGCCCGTACCGTGAAGCCGCAACGACGTTCGCCGTCTGCCGATCGCGGCGCGGCTTCATTGAATCAGCCGCGCCCAGCGTATCTCGCGGGAGGTCGTCCCAGCCCGCGCTTCGCCGGGTGCCGCGCAGGGGCAGGCCGAAAGCGGGGCCAGGGAAAAATTCTATGTGGCTCAAGGCCTAGGGAACCTCTGCGCAGGCGGTCACGCAGGGGCTGGATGAGAGACACATCGGATCCAGGATCATGAGAGGGGTGAGAAAGCGCGGGTCTGTGGCCGATTTAGCTTCAGATCTCCAGGCTTTCTGCCTTTTTTCCCGTTCACCACAGACACGTCCCCTGCGGCGTGATCAAACGCCGTCTGAGCATGTACAGGTTCGCCAGAGCAAAGGCCGTGAAGAGTCGAGCGGTGTTCTTCGCCAAGCCACGGTAGCGGACCTTGGTGAAGCCCCACAGGCACTTGATCACACGGAAGGCATGCTCGCCACGGGCGCGGGTCGCCGAGCGCAACCGATTGAGGTGACGCTGGTATCCCGTCAGAGGACGGCCAGGATTGGGACGACGGTTCACTCGGTAGCGCACCCCATGTTCACGGGCGGCCACCCGGTGCATCTCGCTCCAGTACGCTTGATCGCCATAGAGCGCGCGCTCCTGGCCGTGCAGGAGCTTGGGCAGCTGCTTGAAGTCGGATGCCCCCGCATCGGTGGTCACCAGCGTGTGCACCAGCCCGTTGAGATCAGTCCCCACGTGCGCCTTCATTCCAAAGCGCCACTCTCGCCCGTTCTTCTTACCCTGTTTCATCTCCGGATCCCGGGCCTTGGCTTCGTTCTTCGTCGAGGGCGGCGCTTCGATGATGGTGGCATCCACGATCGTCCCGGACTTCAGCAGCAGCCGCTTCTGCTCCAAGAGCGTGCGCACCTGCGCAAAGAGCGCCTGCGTGAGGTAGTGCCGTTCCAGCAGATGCCGAAAACGCAGAATCGTCGTCTCGTCCGGAACTGCATCCTCGCTAAGCTCGATCCCTGCAAAGCGCCGCATCGACTCCGAGTCGTAGAGCGCATCCTCCATCGCAGGATCGGACAGGTTGAACCACTGCTGCATGAAGTAGATCCGCAGCATCCGCTCCTGCGGCATCGGCTGCGTGCCGTTACCGGCCTTGGGATAATGCGGCTCGATCAGCCGGTTCAGGTGCTTCCAAGGCATAACCGCATCCATCTCTTGAAGGAAGCGCTCCCGCCGGGTCACCTTGCCCTTGCCGTTCCAAGCCAGCGACGCAAATGTCGTCTGCTTCATCGTGCCTCTACCGCTGCTGTCCCCTGCACGCAGTATCGGTCAATCATGGATACCTGTGCAGAGGTTCCCTAGCGCGGCTGCACTAATGCAACCCGGGGAGCCGAATAAATCAAAGAGTTGCGACGTTCTTGCCAGGCTCCTGGGTGGCCTGTTCTAGCGGTTCTCTAACGTCCCGCGCCCCGCCCTCGATCACTCGCAGCTGAGGCGCGAGGCCCGGCGCCCGCGCGGTCACGTTCTCCGCGACCGACGCGATGCCCGATTGCATCGTGGGCGCGTACACCACATCGACCAGGGCGCTGCGGCTGCGCCCCAGCATCCGAGCGACATTGAACGCGGACTCGCCCGCGGTGCGCCCGAGACTCGCGAAGCTATGGCGCAGCGAGTACAGGTCGAGCTCGCGCACCCAAGCACGCTTCGCCCTTGCGAATGTATTAATGCGCTAGTACATTAGCCAGAATGAAAACCCACCGCACGGTCACCCCGCGGCAGGAAGCCCTCGCCGAGCGCAATCTCTGTGTGGCGCTCGCCGCCTTGAAGACCCCCGAGGAGGTCCGGGCGTTCCTGCGGGACCTGTGCACGCCGGCAGAGCTTGAGGCCATGGCCGACCGCTGGGCGGTGGTCGATCCCCTGAAGCGCGCGCTCCCCTACCGGGAGATCCATCGCCTCACCGGGGTCAGCGTCACGACCATTGGCCGCGTGGCACGCTTTCTGACGGGCGGCCACGGCGGCTATGCCACCGCCGCCGAGCGTCTCGAGGCCGCTCAACGGCGCGCGGCCCACGGATAGCTCCCATGGATGAGGCGCGACTCAAGATCGCCGTGCAGAAGGCCGGGCGGCTCACGGAGCCCTCGCTCGATCTCCTCGCCCGCTGTGGACTGAAGCTCTCGCGCGGCAAGGATCAGCTCTTCGCCTACGGGGAGAACATGCCGCTCGATGTCCTCTTCGTGCGTGATGACGACATTCCGGATCTCGTGCGTGAAGATGTCTGCGATCTCGGGCTCGTGGGCCTGAACGTGCTCGAGGAGAAGCGGCTCGCGCTCGGGTCCCGGGCCCCTAACCTCGAATCGGTGCGCGGCCTTGAATTCGGGCGTTGCCGCCTCTCTCTCGCGGTGCCCAAGGAGTTCGACTACCAGGGCCTGGCGGCGCTCAGGGGCCTGCGGATCGCGACCACCTATCCCCATCTCCTCGAGCAGTTCCTGCGCGAGCGGGACGTGAGCGCTTCCATCGTGAGGCTCTCCGGGTCGGTCGAGATCGCCCCGCGCCTGGGCCGGGCGGATCTCATCTGCGACCTCGTCTCAACGGGCTCGACCCTCGAGGCAAATCATCTGACCGAGGTCGAGACGGTGCTTCAAAGCCACGCGGTGCTCATCCGCACGCCGCTTAAGCTCCCTCAGCCGAAGGCGGAGTGGGTGGAGCGGATCCTGCAGCGCATCGACGGCGTGCAGCAGGTGCGAGAGAGCAAGTACATCATGCTGCACGCGCCCCGCGCGGCGCTCGCCGAGATCCGACGGCTGCTGCCGGGTTCCGAGGCGCCCACGATCCTTCCGCTCGAGGGGTGCACAGATAAGGTCGCGGTGCATGCGGTGTGTCGCGAGAACGTCTTCTGGGAAACACTCGAGTCGTTAAAGAAAGTCGGCGCAAGCGCTCTCCTCGTCCTCCCGGTCGAAAAGATGCTCGCTTAGATCCCTCATGCGCATCCTCGACTGGAGCACCCTCGATGAGGCGGGGCGAAGAGCTGCGCTCGCCCGGCCCGGCCGGGGCGCGCGCTCCGGGGTTGAGCGCCTGGCGCGCGATGTCATTGCCGAGGTCCGCAAAGGGGGTGACGCGGCCCTCAGACTCCTGACCCGACGGTTCGATGGTGTTGACCTGCAAACCTTCGCCGTGGCGCCCCAGGAATTCACGGAGGCTCGCAGCAGGATCTCGCATGAGCAGATTGCAGCCCTCGAACGCGCGATCGCGAATGTGCAGCGCTACCACCAGGCTCAGGCCCCCAGGCCCTTGCTCCTCGAGATTGAGACCGGCGTGCGCTGCGAGCAGATCATCCGGCCCATCGAGTCCGTGGGGCTCTATGTGCCGGCGGGCACGGCCCCCCTCCCCTCGGCGGTGGTGATGTTGGCCGTCCCGGCGCGCATCGCGGGAGTGCCGAGACGGATCCTCTGCACGCCGCCGCAGCGCGATGGGCTGGTGCATCCCGCCGTTCTGGCTGCGGCGGAGCTCTGTGGCATCAGCGAGGTCTTCAAGGTGGGGGGTGCCCAGGCGATCGCCGCGCTCGCCTTCGGCACGGAGTCGATCCCGAGGGTCGACAAGATCTTCGGGCCCGGCAACGCCTGGGTGACCGCGGCAAAGACCCTCATTGCAGGCGATCCGGAGGGCCCGGCGTGCGATCTGCCCGCGGGTCCTTCCGAGGTACTGATCGTCGCCGATGAGACGGCAGAGTGCGAGCTCGTGGCCGCCGATCTCCTCGCGCAGGCCGAGCACGATCCGCTTGCTCAGACGATCCTCCTCACCCAGAGCCGCTCCCTCATCGAGCGGCTGAGCGGGGAGATCGCCAGACAGCGCGCAACGCTCTTGCGCGGAACAATCCTGGATGAATCCTTGAGCTGCTGTCGGTTGATCCTGGTGCCGGACCTCGAGACCGCCCTTCGCGTAGTCAACACTTACGCCCCCGAGCATCTCATGCTCGAGGTGCGGGACTCGCGCCGCTGGCTCAGTGAGGTACAGAACGCCGGCTCGATCTTCCTGGGCCCCTGGTCGGCAGAACCGCTCGGAGACTACTGCTCAGGTCCCAATCACGTGCTCCCGACCGATGGGCATGCGCGGACCTTGAGCGGCCTCTCGGTCCGGGACTTCGTCAAGACGATCCCGGTGCAGGAGGTGTCCGCGGCCGGGATACGCGCTTTGGGTCCCACTGCGGTCGTGCTGGCGGAGCTCGAAGGCCTCGATGCTCACGCGAGCGCCGTGCGGCGGCGCCTCACGGCGCTCGATGCGGGGAGCGCGGGCGCCCTGGCGGGAGTCGCGCCGTGAGCTGGGTCCGTGAGCTCGCGCGCGCTGACATCGTCGCGCTCAAGGCCTACGAGCATGCCGCGTGGGAGCCGGAGCTCACGCGGTTGCACGCGAACGAGCTCCCGTGGCGCTCGCCCGGAGATGAGTCACGCGCGGGGCTCAACCGCTATCCCGAGCCGCAGCCGCGCGCGCTGATTGAGCGGCTGGCGGAGCTCTACGCCGTCGCGCCGCAGAGAGTCCTCGCCGCGCGCGGGAGCGATGAGGCTATCGATCTCCTGATCCGCGCCTTTTGCCGAGCCGAGTGCGATGCGGTCGTCGTCTGTCCGCCGACCTTCGGCATGTACACCGTGGCCGCGCGGATCCAGGGGGCGCAGGTTGTATCGGTGCCGCTCAAAGTGGCCGATGGCTTCTCGCTCGATGAGGAGGCGGTGCTCGAGGCCGCGGCGGCGTCCCGCGCCAAGATCGTTTTCCTATGCTCGCCGAACAACCCGACGGGCAACCTCCTGGAGTCTGCCGCGGTGCTGCGGATCGCCCGCAAGCTCGCCGGCCGCGCCCTGGTGGTGGTGGATGAGGCCTATATTGAGTTCGCCGGCAGCGCAAGTCTCGCGCGCCGCGTTCCCCGGCACTCGAACCTGTGTGTGCTGCGCACGCTGTCCAAAGCGCACGGACTGGCCGGCGCGCGCCTGGGTGCGCTCATTGCCGATCCGGAGATCGTCGAGCTCCTGCGCAAGGTGATCGCACCCTATGCCATCACTCAGCTCACGTTCGAAGCGGCGCTGAGGCTTCTTTCTCCGGCGGGGGCCCCTGCACTGGCCGAGCGCATCGCGATGATCCGTGCCGAACGATCGCGCGTCTCGAGGGCGCTGGCCGCCCTTCCCTCGGTGTTGCGGGTCTGGCCCTCGGCGGCGAACTTCGTGCTGGCAGAGTTCCGGGACGCCGCGAGCGCGCTCGCCCGCGCGCGGAGCGCCCGATTCCTGGTGCGGGACGCGCGCGGGTATGCCGGGCTCGGCAATGCGCTGCGGATCACCATCGGAGCAGCCGCGCATAACACGCGACTGCTGCAGGCGTGGGCGCGATGACCGCGGGAGCGAGCCTCTCGCGCCGCGGTCGCGCTGCGCGGCAGACCTTCGAGACCTCGGTGGAGGTCATCGTTGATCTCGATGCCCCGGAGCCGCTCAAGGCCGATACCGGAATCGGATTCTTCGACCACATGCTGGAGCAGCTCTCGAGGCACGGCGGATTTTCCATGCAGCTCAGCGCCCGTGGCGACTTGGCCGTCGACGAGCATCACACCGTCGAGGATTGCGCGCTCGTTCTCGGTGAGGCGCTGCGGCAGGCGCTCGGCGACAAGCGAGGGATCGAGCGCTACGGGTTCCTGTTGCCGATGGACGAGAGTCTCGCGCAGGTGGCGATCGATCTCTCGGGTCGCCCCTACGCCGCGTTCTCCGGCAGTTTCCCGAGACAGGTGGTCGGCGGCTTTCCCACCGAGCTCGTGCCGCACTTCTTCCGCTCGCTGAGTCAGTCTCTGGGGGCAGCGATTCACGTCAAGGTGACGGGTGAGAATACGCATCACATGGTGGAAGCGTGTTTCAAGGGTGTCGGCAGGGCGCTGCGTCAGGCCTTCCGGCGCGAGGGCTGGGCATTGCCGACGACGAAAGGGGTGTTGTGAGCGCGGAAGTCGTCATCGCCGACACCGGCGGGGCCAACGTCGCCTCGCTTTGCTTCGCGTTCGAGCGACTCGGTGCAGTCAGCCGTGTCACGGCCGACGGAGCCACTATCGCCAGCGCCGAACGCGTCGTGCTGCCCGGCGTCGGCGCTGCCGACCACGCCATGGAGCGGCTGCGCGCTGCGGGCCTCATCAATGTGCTGCGCACCCTCACCCAGCCGGTGCTCGGTATCTGTCTCGGCATGCAGCTGCTCTTCCAACAGTCGGACGAGGGCGCGACGCGCTGCCTCAGCGTGCTGCCCGGCGTGGTGCACGGCCTCGCAGCCTTGCCTGGCCGACCGGTACCGCACATGGGATGGAATGAGGTGAGGCGACTCAAGGCCGACCCGTTGCTCCAGGGAATCGCCGACCGCGCATACGCCTACTTCGTGCATAGCTTCGCCGCCGGCATCTCCGAGGTCACGCTCGCGAGTACCGAATACGGATCGGCGCTTTCAGCCGTCGTTCGCCGCGGAAACTTCTACGGTGCGCAGTTTCACCCGGAGCGCTCCGGGAAAACCGGCGCGCGACTCCTTCAGAATTTTCTCAGCCTCTAGGCAACCATGCTCCTGATTCCATCGATTGACCTGCGCGACGGACGCTGCGTGCGTCTGCGCCAGGGGGACTTCGCGACACAGTGGACTTACGCCATCGAGCCGCTCGCGCTTGCCGAGCGCTACTACGCCCTCGGCGCCCGTTGGCTGCACATCGTGGACCTGGATGGCGCGAAGGAGGGACGGACGGTCAACGCGCCGGTCATTTCATCTCTCGCGCGCCATCCGTCCCTTTGTCTTCAGGTAGGCGGCGGCGTGCGTCAGCCCTCTGTCATCGAGTCCCTCCTTGCCTCCGGCGTGGCACGCGTGGTCGTGGGTACCGCGGCGGTCCATCGGCCTGAGGAGGTTGGTCTCTGGATAAGGGAGTTCGGGACAGACCGGATCTGTCTGGCGTTCGATGTGCGCTTCGGCGCGGCCGGTGAGCCCCAGGTGCGAACCAACGGTTGGACGCGCAACAGCAGCGTGAGTCTGAGTCAGGCGATCGAAGCGTTTCCACGTGACCTCGTGAAGCACGTCCTCTGCACGGATATCGACCGCGACGGAATGCTACGGGGACCGAATCTCCGCCTCTACCGCGAGTGCCTCGCGCAGTTCCCGGAATTTCGGTGGCAGGCCTCGGGAGGTATTCGCGACAGCCACGACCTCACAATCTTGAAAGGAATCGGCCTCTCCGGCGCCGTAAGCGGCACCGCCATGCTCGAGGAACGCATCACAATCCAGGAGTTACGGAGATTCTTGCCCGACGCATCATCCCCTGCCTCGACGTCCGCGCCGACGTAGTGGTCAAGGGCGTGCGCTTCCGCGACCACCAGGTGGCGGGCGACATTCTGGACCTCGCCGCGCGCTATCGAGACGAGGGCGCGGACGAGCTCGTCTTCTACGACATCACGGCGAGCCCCGAGGGGCGATCGGTGAAGCCCAGGTGGGTTGAGCGCGTCTCGCGCGAACTCGATATTCCCTTTTGTGTCGCAGGCGGCATTCGCTCAGTGGCGGACGCCGAGAGTGTCCTTCAGGCGGGAGCTGAGAAGGTGTCCGTCAATTCTCCGGCGCTCGAGAACCCGACCCTGATTGACCTCCTGGCGCGACGGTTCGGGTCACAGTGCGTGGTCGTAGGCGTCGATAGTCAGTCCACTCATGGGGGCTACCGAGTCTGGCGCATGACGGGGGACGTGAACCGAGCGGGGGATGCAGGTCGGGGTACGCTCGAGTGGATTCGCGAGGTCCAGGAGCGCGGGGCCGGCGAGATCGTCCTCAACTGCATGGCGCACGATGGGACACGGACGGGATACGACCTTGCGCAGCTCACTGCGGCGCGCGCCGTCTGCCGGGTCCCGCTCGTGGCGTCAGGCGGCGCCGGAACCGTCGGGCACTTTGTGGACGTGTTCAACGCCACGAGCGTGGATGGGGCGCTCGCCGCGAGCGTCTTCCACTCGGGCACGATCCGGATTCCAGAGCTCAAGCGCGAGTTGCGGTACGCGGGCGTGCCGGTCCGGCCTACCGATCTTGAGGCTACCTGTCTGTGGTAGCCAACGCCGTCAACTTTACGAACCTCGATGCGCTCGACTTCAAGAAGGGTGGCGGGTTGCTCCCGGCCGTGGTGCAGCACGCGGGCGACGATAAGGTGCTCATGCTCGGCTACATGAATCGCGAGGCGCTCGTCGTCACCCTCGCCCGCCGTCGGGTCGTCTTCTTCAGCCGGAGTAAAGGCCGGCTGTGGGAAAAGGGTGAGACTTCCGGGCACTCGCTCGAGCTCGAGGAAATCCGGATGGACTGCGACCAGGACACACTCCTGGTCCGCGCCTGGCCGCGCGGTCCGGTCTGTCACTTAGGGAACGGGAGCTGTTTCGGCGATGCGGCGAGTATTGAGAGCCAGCCGGTTGCCTTTCTCGCCACTCTCGAGCGGGTGATCGACGAACGCATCGCAAAGCGACCCGAGGGGAGTTATACAGCGAAGCTCCTCGCTCAAGGCTGGACGCGCATCGCGCAGAAGGTCGGTGAGGAAGGGGTCGAAGTGGCGCTCGCCGCCGCCAGGGGAAATGACCATGAGGTCATCGATGAGGTGGCCGACCTTTTCTATCACGTGCTGGTGCTCCTCAAGGCGCGGGGACTGACGCTCGAGCGCGTGCTGAAGGAGCTCGAGGCGCGCCATGCCGCAAATCCCGCCACTACCGCCGAGACTTAAGAACCTTGCGAGGAAGGAACACATGCTTCTGACGATGTTGCAGGCGAAGCTCCACCGTATGCGGGTCACCCGCTCTGGATGACGTTAAAACAATAGCTTAGACGATATTCCTCACGCCCCGGAGCGCCACGATTTCCGGGCCGCCCTCCGCGTCGTATTCAGATACTCGCAATCGCGCTCCCGTGGCTGCCGGTCCTCGATCCTTCGAGCACGTCGCGCGAACCCGGCAGTCGTGCAATAGTGTTCGCGAACTGCGCATGAACTGGCGTTGCGGACTCTGACGGAAAACCGGGTTGCGCTCACTATCTGAGATCACACCGCGGCTGACTGCTTGCGGGCATCTGTTAAGCCGTACACTCATCCTGGCTCTTGCGCTGGCCTGCGCGACCGCCGCGCCCGCCAGCCCCGCGGATCCACCGGCCGCGGGTCTGCAGCGCCCCGCGGGATTCGCGCCGCTCCCGAAGGTCAGTTCGCCGCGACTCTACGTGATCGATTGCGGCACGCTCGTCTACAACCGGCCCGAGGACTACAACCTCACGCGCGAGGAGGTGGCTGATACCAACATGCCGGTGGCGTGCTTCCTCGTGATCCACCCGAAGGGGATCCTGCTCTTTGATACCGGATTGTCGGATCGCCTGGTGGGCCGGCCGCTCTGGGAGAACGTGGACGGCGGCTACGGGCAGATCAGGTTCGACACCCTCCGGGGCCAGCTTGCCGATATCGGCGTGACGCCCGCCGACATTACCTACCTCGCGATCTCGCACTCGCATTTCGATCACGTCGGCAACGCCAACGACTACGCGGGGTCGATCTGGCTCGCTCAGAAGGCGGAGCTCGACTTCATGTTCGGCCGCGACGCGGATCCCGCCTACGTCGCGCTCTACTCGGCGCTCGCCCGCGCACGCAAGGAAGTATTCGAGGGCGATCACGACGTGTTCGGCGACGGCACGGTGGTCCTCAAGTTCACGCCCGGACACACACCGGGGCACCAGTCACTCTACGTGAAGCTGGCACGGACAGGCGGCGTCGTGCTGTCGGGAGACCTCTATCACTACGCCGAGGAGCGCACCCTTCACCGCATGCCGAAAGAAGAGGAGAGCACGGCGACTCCGGCCTCGCGCGCGATGATCGAGCGCTTTCTCAAGGAGAAGAACGCGCAGCTGTGGATCGGGCACAGCACCACGTTCCTCAAGAATGCCATCAAGTCGCCGGGCTGGTACGACTGAGGACTCCTGCATGGACTATATCCGGTTCGGACAGACCGGGCTCGAGGTCTCGCAGCTGTGCCTCGGCACCATGTCGATGGGCAGCTCGGCCTGGAAGGCTTGGGTGCTCGATGAGGACGCGTCGATTCCCATCCTGCGGCGGGCCGTCGACCTCGGCATCAACTTCTTCGACATGGCCGACTGGTATTCCCGCGGTCGTAACGAGGAGGTCGTCGGCCGCAACCTCCTCAGGATGACCGCCCGCGAGCGGCTGGTGCTTGCGACCAAGGTCTTCTACCCGATGAGCGACGACCCGCAGGATCGCGGCCTGTCGCGCCGGCACATCGCGACGTCCATCGACCGCTCGCTGGCGCGCATCGGCACGGACTACCTCGATCTCTACGTGATCCATGCCTTCGATGCGGACACGCCAGTGGAGGAGACGATGGAGGCGCTGCACGCCACGGTGCGTGCCGGCAAGGTGCGCTACCTCGGCGCATCCACCATGTACACGTGGCAGTTTGCGAAGATGAACCACGTGGCGGCGATGCACGGCTGGACACCGTTCGTCAACATGCAGTGCCAGTACAACCTGCTGTACCGCGAGGAAGAGCGGGAGATGTTCCCCTACTGCCGCGACCAGGGCATCGCCGTGACGACCTTCAGCCCGCTCGCGCGCGGTTTCCTCGCGCGCGACGCCACCGGGACCGCGCGCACGGCCCACGACCTCTACCAGGAATTCTACGGCGACGATATCGATCGCGAAATCGCACGCCGTGTGCGTGAGGTGGCGGCGCGTCGGGGCGTCAGCCCGTCGCACGTCGCGATGGCCTGGGTCGCGGGCAGCCCCAACCGCAACGTTCCGATCGTGGGTGCCTCGAAGACGGCGCAGCTGGACGCCGCCGTAGAGGCGCTGGCACTCGAGCTCGATGCCGGGGACCGGGCCTTCCTCGAGGCGCCCTACCGGCCGCGCGACGAGATCAACGACCAGAATCCGGTACGTCGTCCACGCGCACTGCCTCCGGACTGAGCCCGCCGGCGGCTAGACCTTCAGCCACGGGCTGTCCTCGCGGACCTCGATCAGCGTCGGACGATCCGAGGCGAGAGCCTCGCGCACCGACTGCGCGAGATGTTCGCCACTCGCGGCGCGCGTGGCATGACAGCCGAGGCTCTCGGCCAGTCGCACGAAGTCCGGGCTCCTCGGCTCCACGCCGATGCGCGGGATCTTCCGCTCGTCCATCCCGTCCGTGATCGCCTTCAGGGCATCGTTGTTCCACACGATCACGGGAAGCGCGAGGCGCTCTTCCGCCGCCGTGGCGAGCTCATTGACCGTGAACATGATGCCGCCGTCGCCCGCGACCGCGATCACCGGGCGATGCGGCGCGCCGATCTTGGCGCCCACGGCCATCGGCAGCGCCGGACCGAGGGCGCAATAATTGCCGGAGTAGTACCAGCAGCGTTCCACTTCCACCGGCATTGCAAAGGTGCCCGTGTACACGATCTGCGTGGCGTCGCCCATCACCATGGCGTCAGGGGGAAGGGCCGCGCGCAGTATCTTCCACACGCGCGCGTGCAGCTTCTCGAGGTCGGTCACGTTCGCGGCATTGCGCGCGAGGATCTCCCGCACTCGGCGCTCGCCTTCCGGCCGGTGCGCCGTCCTCTGGCGTCGCGCGAGCGCGGACGACAGCGCGAGCAGCGCGGCGCGGGCGTCGGCCTGGATGGGCACCGCCGCGGAATACATCGAGGTCAGCTCCCCGGGGTCGATATCGATCCGAATGATGTCGCCCCGGATTTCGAGTTTCGTGACGAAGTGGTCTCCGGCGGCCACTTCCGAGCCGACCAGCAGCACGACGTCCGCGCTCGCCAGCGCCTCCTGGCTCGCTGCCTGCAGGACGGAGCCGCCGAGCGATAAGGGGTGGGAGCTCGGCAGTATCCCCTTGCCGGCATTGCTCGAAAGAACCGGAGCCCCGAGACGCTCGGCGATCTCGGTCAGCGGCTTGCGCGTGCCGACGGCGCCGCCACCGACGAAAACCAGCGGGCGCTGCGCCCGCGCCAGACGATCCGCGGCCTCCTCGATCGAGGCGGGGTCCGGCATCGGCAGGGATGGAGCGCGGCGGGCCTTCCACTCGGCTTCGACGGGCAGCGGCAGGACGTCTCGAGGCAGCGACAGGTGCACCGGACGCGGTCGGCTGCCACGAAACACCGCATAGGCACGCGCGATCAGCTCCGGCAGCTCCTCCGGATGCCGGACCATGGCGCTGAAGGCGGTGAACCCGGCGGTCACCGCCGCCTGGTCGTCGAGCTCGTGGATTGCTCCCCAACCTTTGCCGTGCGTGAGGGTGGGCGACGCTCCCGAGAGCACCAGCATGGGCTGCGAATCGCAGTAAGCCTGGGCGATGCCGGTCGCCGCGTTGGTGACGCCGGGGCCGCCGATGATCGTGCAGACCCCGGGCTTGCCGGTCGCGCGCGCGTAGCCGTCGGCCATGAGGCTGGCGCCCTGCTCGTTGCGACACTGCACGTGGCGGATCCCGGTAAGGGCGATGCCGCGATACAGATCGAGGGTCATCGTCCCGGCCATGCCGAAGACCGTGTCCACCTCGTAGGCCGCGAGGAGCTTCATCACGGCCTCACCGCACGTCATGGCGCTCACGTGTTCCCTCGCGCGCGTGTCGTAAGCTCAGCGCGATGCCGGGATCAGAACTTGTATCCGAGCCTGACCCCCAGCACCCGTGGCCTGGTAATTTCCTGCTGCAGCGAGAATTGCGCGGTCGACGTCCACGTGCTCTGAATCACGTTGGTGAGATTCTGCGCATAGAGCTCCAGCGTCCAGGCGTCCTTCGCTGCGCCCATGGATGCGTCGTACTCCGTATACGCCGGATTCTCGAACCTGAGCTGATTGGTGCTGATAGCCCCGCCGCTGGAAAGCGACGGGTTGCTGCCAAATTGCGTGAACGAATGCGCAGTGTGCGTCGTACCCGCCTGCGCAAACAGGTTGTAGGAGCTCATCGTCCACTGATACCGCAAGCGCAGGTTGAACTGAAGCGGCGGCGCGTTGGCGCTCGGGGTGCCGAGCGGCCCGTAGGGATTGCCGACGACGAGCACCGGCTGTCCGAACTCACCCGCCGTGGCCGGATTCGCCAGCAGCGCAGGGTTGTTGGCGATCAGGTAAGGCGAGTTCGTCTGCTCGCTGCTGTCCCAGGAGATGGCGCCCTGCGCCGTGAGGCCTTCGGTGAGCAGTGCGATGAAGGAAGTCTCCACACCGCGGATGCGGTAATTCGGTCCATTCGCTTCGAAGCCCACGTTCCCCAGCACCCCGGGATCGAAGAATGAGACCTGCGCATTCTTCCAGTCTTCCTGGTAAACAGCTCCGTTCCACTGCAGGCGGTGGTTGAGGAACTCCGACTTCCACCCGAGCTCGTTGTTCGTCAGATCGTCGGATTTGTAGGCGAGCGGCGAGCAGTACTGGGGAATTCCGGCGATGCCCGGGATGTAGCACGCAGCGTTGCGGTTGAATGCCCCGGGGCGGAAACCCTGGGACCAGGTGTAATAAGCCAGCGCGTCCGGCAGGAAGTGCCAGGTCAGATTCGCGCGACTCCTGAAGCCCGTGTAGGTCGTACTGAGGCCCTCGGCGTCGATGTTGGTCGAGGAATTCAGACACGGCGGCAAACCCGCCTCGTAGCAGAAGAAACTGCCCGCGACGGCGCCCTTCTCGAAGTTGTCGAAATGGAAATAGCGCGTACCGGCCGTGACGGTGAGCACCTTGGGAACGATGTCGAAATCCAATGAGGTGAAAGCCGCCGTCTGGGTGTAGCCGCGCTGGACGTCGTTGAAGAAGCCCACATTGTCGCCGCGAACCGGTGCCGGATTGTTGAGGGTCGAGCCGGGCTGCGGCCCGATGTCCGTCAGGCACCCGAAGGTCACGGTCGCGGTGCACGGCGGCAGGGTCTTATAGTTCCAGTTCAACTCATCGTAAATCCGCAGGTCCTCCCAGAAGGCACCCACGATCCCGCGCAGCCGCCACTCATCCGGGGTGCTGACTCGCAGCTCCTGACTGAGGTGCGTGTTGCGCTCTTTCTCCGTCCAGGTGGTCGCCGGCGAGAAGCACGTCGCCGGCAAGCCGTTGTCGGCACCATGGCACTGGTAATAGTCCGCATACTTGCCGCGCGCATAATTGGTGTAGTCCTGCTGCGTCTGGACGTTGCGCACCAGATAAGAGCCCGCGTAGACGACCTTGAGATCGCCGAGTTTCCCGTTGATCACCAAAGCGGTGTTCTCGAACCTGTCCTTGTTGTAGTTGGGGGTGAACAGCGTGACCGACTGCTGCGGCAGCGGTACGCCGTCAGAGCTCAGCGGCATCTGGTAGAAGACGCCTTCGGCATCCATGTCCTGATAGCTTTGGGTGATGAGCGCATTCCACGCATCGTTGATGTTCCACAGGGCGGAAACGCGCAGACCCTGGTAGGTCACCGGGTTGATCGCATTTTGCAGCAGCCCGGCGTTGTTGATCACGGGGCTCCCGGGCGGCACCTGGCAGGTGCCGGTAGCCGCGCAACCGGCCGGAAAGTTCGCGTAGTGGATGCCGAGGTCGGTCGGCTGACGCGTGAACGTAGAAGCCAGGTTGTTGATGTAACCGCCGCGGTGGTCGTCGTAGACCACGGCGCGCACCGCGAGTGTGTCGGCGATCAGCGGCAGGTTGACGACGGCGGTGATGTCGCTGTTGGGGTCGCCGCCCGCGGTCGTGCCGTAGCCCGCCGTAACGCTCCCTTCGGTCGTGTTGAGCTTGGGCTTGTTGGTAATGTAGCGGATGACGCCGGCTTGAGCGCCCGCGCCGAACAGCGTCCCCTGCGGCCCCTCGAGCACCTCGACACGTTCCAGATCCGCGGCGTACACATCGAGGTTGCGGCCGGGCAGCTGACCCGACTGCTCGTCCAGATAGATAGCCACGTTCGGGAAGCTGCTGATCGAGCCGCCCGATTGAGTCGCCACGCTCCCGGCGCTCAAGCCCCGCATGAAGACCTGGTCCTGCCCCGGTCCTGAGGAGGGCGCGGTCACGTTGGGCAGATAGCGCAACAGGTCGTCGAAGCTCGTGACGTTCAGTTCCTTGAGGGTGTCCCCGGTAAATGCCTGAATCGCGATCGGTACGTCCTGCGCGTTCTCGGAGCGCCGCTGTGCCGTGACGACGACTTCCTGGATTCCAGCGGCGGGCGCGCCGGCCTCGGGCGCGGCGGGCTGGTCCGCGGCCATCGCCGCACCCATACGCGTTCCCAGGATTGCTGCGACGGCCGCAGCGCACTTCGGATTGATCTTCATGGAGCGGAGCCTCCCCGGGCACTGCAAACTACCGCCTCCAGTCTGGGCGACGAGCCGCAGGAGGCGTTGAGATTCTTCTGGGAACGCCAGCGACGGTCCGCCGACGCGCGTTGCTTCGGGATATAGCGCATTGCATACTCGCTCGCAAGCACAGGCGGCCGTTCCGAGTGCGCGCCCGGCGGTCCGCTCGAGATGCGCAGCGAAGTTTGCGCCCCCCGCTCGGGCAAAGCCCGGTGTCCAGGCGAGGTTCGATAGCTTGAGCAGCAATGCGATTGCAACCGCACGAACCGGGATCGCACCGCTCGCTGAGCGCTGGTACGTCCTCATCGTGATGTGCGTCGTTTACGCCATCAACATCGCAGCTCGCTACGTTGTCACCACCGTATTTGAACCCATCCGACTCGAGCTGAAGCTTTCCGACACGGGCGGGGCGTTCCTGACCGGTCCGCCTCTCGCTCTCTTCTACGTCGTCTGCGGGATCCCGATTGCCTGGCTCGCCGACCGCTCCAATCGCCGCAATATCGTCGCGGCGTCCCTCATTGTGTGGTCCGCCTTCACCACGTTCTGCGGGTTGGCACCGACCTTCTGGCAGTTCCTGATCGGCCGCATCGGCGCGGGCGTGGGTGAGGCCGGGGCGACGCCACCCTCGACGTCGCTCGTCTCGGATTGCTTTCCTGCCGAGCGACGTGCGATGGCCTTGAGCGTCTTCGCGTTGGGCGCGCCCATCGGCGCCTGGCTCGCCTCCGACGTGGCGGGTGCCGTTGCCCAGAGCTACGGATGGCGGGGCGCGTTCTACGCGCTGGGCGTGCCGGGGGTACTCCTGGGCGTGCTCTTCCTCCTGACCATTCGCGAGCCCAAGCGCGGACAACTCGATGCGGTTGCTGCCGAGGGGAAGGCCTCGTTCGCGGGGGCGCTGACCTTCCTGTGGCGTCAGCGGGCCGCGTTCCACGTCATCATGGGAGCCGGCGTCTGCAGCCTGTGGGGGTGGGGGCTCGTCTGGTGGACGCCGACATTCCTGCAGCGAACCTATGGGCTGAACGTCGCCCAGGCCGGCGCGCTCACCGGTCACATTCATCTGTTCGGCGGCATCCTGGCATCGGTCGCCGCCGCCTGGCTCATGTCCCGGCCGTTCATGAGGGCCCCGCGCCGCGTGCTGTTGGCACTGGGATTGGTCACCGGGTGCACCACCATCCCCTCGATCATCGCCTATTGGACGCACTCGCTGTGGCTGGCCCGGATGATGTTCTGGGTGTACATCCCCGCCATCTATTTCTTCATCGGCCCTTGCATGGCGCTGGTGGCCAATCTGGCGCCCAGCCATATGCGAGCAGCCTTCACCGCCTGGTCGGGACTCGTGGGCAACGTGCTCAATCTCATCGTCGCGGTGCAAGCGATCGGACTGCTGAGCGACTGGTTTGCCGGCGCGCACGGCTCGGATGCGGCATCGCTTCGCTGGGCGCTGCTGCTGCTGGCGCCTACGGGATTCTGGGCGACCTGGCATTTTTACCTCGCCTCGAGGACGGTTGATGCGGACCTGCAGCGTGTCGGCCACAGCGGCGCCTCGGTGTGATCGAAGGGAGGCTCCTTGAGAAACTACCTGTTGGTCCTGCTCATCGTCGGTTGCGCCACGCCCGATGCGCGCGCCGCCGACGTCAGGGTCCTCAACGACGATGCGCACTTTGCCGAGGGGCCGATCTGGTATCAGGGCAAGCTCTATTACGTCGAGTACGACCGCAATTCGGTGACGACCTGGGACGGCGCGCGGAACAGCATCTTCTGGTCCAAGCCGGGTTGCGGCCCATCCGCGGTGATTCCCACGACTCGCGGCGAATTCCTCACCACCTGCTACGACAACGGCACGATCGGCCGCATTGCAGCGGACGGCAAGGATCTCCCGCCTTACTCGCACGACAAGGACGGGCATCCGTTCGTCGGCCCCAACGACTTTGCACCCGATCGTCACGGGGGCATCTACTTCACCTGCTCGGGAACTGCGCCCGGCCCTGTGATCGATGGAAAGATCTTCTACCTCGCGGCCGGCGGCACGATCACCCAGGAGGCCGCCGATGTCCACAGCGCCAACGGAATCGTGGTCTCCAACGACGGCCAGATCCTGTATGCGATCGAGACCGAGGATCACCGGCTGATCCGGTTCAGGATCGGGCCCGATGCGTCGCTCTCGGACCGCCGCGTCTTTCTGGATCTCGATGAGCTCACTCACCACGTCGGCCACATCTACCCGGACGGCGTGAAGATCGATTCCAGGGGACTTCTCTATATCGGCCAGAACCCGCGCGACGTCCACGCGGCGCTCGCGGGCACCATCTTCGTGGTGGATGCGGCGGGCAGGCTGCTGCGGACGCTGAAGCTCCCCTCCCCCGGCGTCCCGAATCTCGCGTTCAGCCCGGACGAGAAGACCTTGTACGTGATGGCACTCGATCAACTCGACAAGCCGCCCTACAAGGGCAAGGTCTACGCGATCGCGAACCGCTGACGCGGCAAACGGTCCGGACCCGGCCGCGGCAGTCAGCCCGCCAGCCAGCCGCCGTCGACGACCAGATTCGAGCCGGTGATGAAGCTGGCTCGGTCGCTCGCCAGGAAGACCGCGGCATTGGCGACGTCCTGCGGTCGACCGAACCGCGGCCAGGGCGTACGGCGCCGCTGATATTCCAGCCGGGCCGGGTCCTTCGCGAGCCCGCCTGCGCCGGTCACGATCTTGCCTGGAGAGATGCAGTTACACACGATGAGATGCTGTGCATAGTCGACGGCGATCTGTTTCGTGATGTAGATCGCTCCGGCTTTGCTCACGCCGTACGGCAGGTCGCCCGGCGAAGTCACGATGCCTTGCTGGGATCCCAGGTTGATGAGGCGCCCCCTGACCTCCTCGCGCGGCTCCTGGGTGATCATCTGCTGGACCGCGCGCTTGCAGCCGTTGAACATGCCCGTCAGGTTGACCCGCATCACCTGCTCCCATTGCGCCGGCTCGGTCTGCAGCAACGCGGTGCCGGAATAGGTAGCGGCATTGTTGACCATGACATCGAGCCGCCCGTGACGCGCGACCGTGGCGCCGATCAGCGAGTCGACCTGGTCCCAGCGGCCGACGTCGGTCTTCTCAAAGGACGCCGTACCGCCGGCTCGGGTAATGAGGTCGAGCGTCGCTTCGCCGCCTTCGACGGGCTGCTCGGCGATATCCGCTATGACAACCGCCGCCCCTTCGCTTGCAAAGCTGATGGCTATCGCCCGACCGATCCCCGAACTCGCTCCGGTGACGACGGCAACCTTGCCCGCGAGTAGACTCGACATTGGCTCGCCACCTCGTTCCCCTCAGTACCTTCGGATTATAGAGACCACCGGACCAGCGCAGAATATTCCCATGTCCGGCGTGCCCCAACCCGACCTCGACCTGGCCGCGTCGCTCTTTGAGGCGCTCAGCCGCGCCACGCGCCGCGGCCGCGGCATCGTGCGCGACAGCTACGGCGCCGGTGAGCAGGCCGCCCATGACATCCTGCGGTCGGCCGCGAGCGCCAGGGCGCTCGAGATCTCGGTCGATGCCATCGGCAACTTGTTCATGACGCTGCCGGGACAGGACCGGAGCGCGCCGCGCATCATTATTGGCTCGCACCTCGACAGCGTTCCCCAGGGAGGCAACTTCGACGGCGCAGCGGGGGTGGTTGCCGGCCTGTCCGTATTGTCCGCGCTGCGCCGCGCGGGGGTCACGCCGAAGTGCGATCTGTCCGTGATGGCGATTCGTGCCGAGGAGTCCGCCTGGTTCGACATTGCGTACGTGGGAAGCGGCGGCGCTTTCGGGCTGCTCGATCCGGCCTGTCTGTCGATTGCCAGATCCGACAACGGCCAGACTCTCGAGGCGGCGCTGACGAGCCAGGGCTTCGATCCGCAGCCAATCCGGGAACGGCGCAGGCTGCTGGATCCGGCGCGGATCCGCGCCTACCTCGAGCTGCACATCGAACAGGGCCCGACGCTCGTCGGCCGGGGACTGCCGGCTGCAGTCGTGAGCGGCATCCGCGGCTGTAAACGGTTTCGCAATGCGCGCTGCACCGGCGAGTACGGTCATTCGGGCGCCGTCGCCCGTTCCTACCGCCGGGATGCCGTCGCGGCAACCGTCGCGTTTCTTCATCACATGGAGACCGTGTGGCTCGAGCAGGAACAAGCCGGAGCCGACCTGGTTCTCACCGCCGGTGAGTTGTTCACCGACCCCGCGATGCATGGGCCGAGCAAGATCGCCGGCGAAACTCGCTTCGTGCTCGACCTGCGGAGCCTGTCCGACACGACCATGGAGAGCGTCGCGGCCGAGGCACGCGCCGCGGCGGCGCGCATCGGGGCCGCTTATCGTGTCGACATCGATCTCGGCGCGACCAGCGACTCTCCTGCGGCTGTCATGGACACCCGCCTGCGATCCCGGCTGATGGGCCTGCTGGATCAGCCCTTCGAGATGGCGAGCGGCGCCGGTCACGACGCGGCCGTGTTCTGCAAGGTTGGCATTCCGAGCGCCATGATCTTTGTCAGCAACGGGCATGGCAGTCACAATCCGGACGAAGCCATGTCGCCGGAGGACTTCGCGGTCGGAACGCGCGCACTCCTCGGGCTGCTGCTGGAATTTCCCCTCTGATCGGGCTTGCGAAGGAGTCCGCGATGACATTGCTGGTGACGGGCGCGACCGGGTTCGTGATGAGCGTGCTCGGCCGCCACTGGCTGGACACCGATCCCACCGCGCGCCTCGTGGTACTCGACTCCTCGCCTCTCGACACGGCTGCCCGGCGCTACTTTGCCCCGGTCATGCAGCGCATGACCGTCGTGAGCGCCGATGTGACGCGACCCGAGACCTGGAGGGCTGCGCTGGCGGGCCATGGGGTCACGCATATCGTGCACGGCGCGACCATCACGCCCATATCGCGCGGCAGTGCGTCCGAAGCGCAGCGCGAGCCTGAGGCGCAGAGCCCGGCGCGAATCATCGAGGTCAATGTAATGGGTACGGTCGCGGCGCTCGAGCTCGCGCGCACGCTGCCGAACTTCAAGAGGTTCATCTACGTGAGCTCGGGCGCGGTCTACAGGAATCACGGACCCGATCGTCCCGGTGAGCCGCTTCCCGAGGACGGCTACGTCATGCCGCGCCGCCTCTATGGCATCTCGAAGCTGACCTCCGAGCTCATCACGGAGCGTTACGGCGACCTCTTTGGCCTGTCGACCGCATCGGTCCGTCCGTCCTCGGTGTACGGGACCATGGACCGCGTGACGGCCACGCGCACTATGCGCCACCCGCCTAACCGGATTGCGCATATGGCAGTGGACGGGGTCAAACGCGTGAAGGTCAATACACTCGATGCGGTCGGCGACTACATCCACTCGGAGGACGTCGCGCGCGCCATAGTGTCTCTGCTGCGCGCATCGCGCCTGGGCTACAGCGCCTACAACGTTGCTTACGGGACGGCCGTGACCATCGGCGATATGGTCGGCTGGGCGGCGGAAAAAGTGGCCGGCTTTGGCGCCGAGGTCGTGCCTCCCGAGCAGGCCGACATTCTGCAGGACCCGGCCCTCAAGAACGGCATGTGGGGCGCTTACGACGTCTCGCGTATTTTCGCTGACACCGGATGGAAGCCGCGGCCCATGCGCGCGGCGCTGCATGCCTACATGGACTGGATTGCGGCCGAGCGCGCCTCGAGTCCACAGCGGGAAACAACATGATCGCGAGCGAACCTTACCTCCGCGACCTCATCGGCTACGGCTCCCGCCAGCGGCACCCTCACTGGCCGGGTGAGGCCCGCATCGCCGTCTCCCTGGTGCTGAACTACGAGGAGGGTGGCGAGTCCTGCGTGCTGCACGGCGACAGCCATTCGGAGTCGGTGCTGACCGATCTTGGTGCCGTCGAGGCCCTGCCCGGCGTGCGGAACATGAACGTCGAATCGCTGTTCGAGTACGGTAGTCGCGTGGGCTTCTGGGAGGTCATGCGGCTTCTGAAGAGCATGGGCGCGCCCGCCACCGTATACGCCGTGGGGACGGCGTTGGAGCGCAATCCCCAGGTCGCAGCCGAGCTCGCGGGCAGTGACTGCGAGGTCGCCTGTCACGGGCAGCGCTGGGTCGACTACCAGTTCGTTCCCGAGGACGTGGAGCGCGCCGACATGCGGCGCAATGTCGAAGCGATCACCCGTCTCATCGGGCGCAGACCGGTGGGCTGGTACACCGGCCGACCGAGCCCCAACACGCGGCGGCTCGTCGTCGAGACCGGCGGCTTTCTCTACGACAGCGATGCCTATAACGACGACCTCCCCTACTGGACCCAGGTCGCAGGCCGGCGGCATCTGATCATCCCCTATAGTTTCGATAACAATGACAGCCGTTTGCAGCGCGGGGGCGATTTCAGCACCGGCGACGAGTTCTTCACGTACTGCCGGGACGCGTTCGACTGGCTCTACCGCATGGGAGCCGAAGGGCGGCCGCGCATGATGAGCGTCGGCCTGCACGGTCGGATCATCGGTCGCCCCGGCCGGATCGGCGCCCTGGCGCGCCTGCTCGAGCACATCCAGCGTCACGAGGGCGTCTGGCTGTGCAATCGGGCGGCCATCGCAGAGCACTGGAGGGCGCATCACGCGTAGCGAGCCGCGCATGGAGAAAAGGACACCCCGCAAGGTGGCACTGGTCGCCAACTGTCTCCTGAATCAGAACGCCAAAGTCTGCCAGGGCGCCAATTACCGCGGTCTGGTGAATCCGGTCGTGGAGGCGCTGCGCAGCCGCGGGTACCAGCTCCTGCAGCTGCCCTGCCCGGAGCTCGCCTTCGCCGGAGTGCGGCGGTGGTGGGCCGTGTACGAGCAGTATGACACTCCGGCCTATCGAGCCCACTGCCGGCGCCTCGCGCAGGCGATCGCGCCGCTGATCGAGCAGCATCTGCGCCGCGGCGACGAGGTGATTCTGATTGGCCTCGACGGCAGTCCCTCCAGCGGCGTGCGTTTCACTTCGAGCAAGCCCGATTGGGGCGGGCGGCCCAACCGGCCGGAAGATGACTGGGAGATCGTGCCGCGCCGAGGCATTTGGATCGAGGAACTGGAAGCCGAGCTGGCGCGCCGCGGCCTGCCAGCCGTGCCGGCCACGGGCTGGGCATTGGACATGGGTCGCTTCGATGAGGCCGGCTCGCGGCACGACCTCGAGCAGTTTCTGGACAGTCGCGAGACCGCTGCTGGCACGAGTCGCGACAAGCCGGCGGGGCCGTGAGCGGCGACGCGCGCGGTTGGCGTATGGCGCTGGTGCCCGACGCGCTGATCAATCCCCCGGAGCGCATCCGTGCGGCGCTGCCCGACGTGATTCGCGTGCTGGAAGCCGGCGGCTACGGAGTGCTGCACCTTCCGCCTCCGGGCCGGCACAGCCTGCTGCTCGCCGTGATTGCCGATCAGGTGGCGGAGTATGCGCACCACGGCTATGCGGTGGTCGCCATTGGGATGAAAGGGAAATCGGGCGACGGGCTTCACTGGCGCCGCCTCGCTCCCCTGCTGCGACATCGCGGCGTGGCGCTGCCGCCCCGCCATCTCCTCCGCCCAGGCGTTGATGCCGCGATCGAGGCACAGCGGCTCGGGGGCTTCCTGGCCGGCTACGATCTCCCGGTGGAGGAGCGACGCCGCTGGCGCGTGTAGCGACTGCAGGAGTGGTTCCTCGCGAGGTGTCCGTCGAGTAGCCGGCCGCACGATGGCGGACAGCGCGGAGTCCCGACTAGGCACTCCCCGGGGCAGTCACAGCTTTTCGTCGACTTCCTTCGATGCCGTGCCCTTGAGGAGCGTCACATCAGCGTTCGCGCCGCCGCCTTCAAGTTCCGCGGCGATGCTCACGGCGTGATAGCCCGGGTGGGCCTTTTCGGCCTTGGCAACGGCCTCAGTCAGGCTGCTGCCGGCCTTGAGCATTGCGGTGGCCTGCTTCTTCGCGTCAGCGAGATCCTCTTTCTCCGTGATGGGCTCTGCCTTGGCGATCTTGCCCGTCTTGTGGTCGACGATGACCTCGAAATACCGGCCATCCTTCACCGTGTACACCGACAGCTGCAGCTTGCCGTCCTCGATTTCGTACTTCCCGGATATCGGCTTGCCCTGTGACTCGCTGGCCTTCAAGCCGTCCTGCAATGAGACCGTCACTCCCTTCAAGGCGCTGGCGAGCGCCGGTGCGTTTTTTGCCGCTTCCGCCGCCTCGGCCTTCTCAGTGGCCTTGGTCTCCTGACCCCGCGCCGAGGGGACTGCGATCGTCAAAGTGAACGCCATCACCGCAATCAATAGATCTTTCATGACGCCCTCCATCTCGAGTGGTACGGCGGAAAGTCTCTGTCGCCCGCCGAGCGCCGCCGTGACCTGCTCGACCGGGTTCGAAACGCCACATCCATGACCCTTTCCGCGGCCGCCCACGGGAGGTGACTAGGCTCTCGGGCGCATGATGCGCAGTACCGTGCGCCCGTTCAGATTCATGAGCGGGAAATACGCCTGGTGCGTGCTGGGATCTACGGCCACCACATGCGCATGCGGCCCGAGCATGGCTTCGCCGATCTTCGCTACGCGGTCGGCCTCGACGTTGAAGATCGAAACGACGCCGGCTTCGCCGGCCACGTACAGGCGATGAAGACCGGAATCAAACGCCAATACGTCCGGATCCTCGCCCACGACGAACGACGCGGTGATCTTTTTCGTTTCCAGGTCCAACACGAGCAGCTTGGCGTTACCCTCACAGGCGACGAACGCCCGGCGCCCCGGCTCGATCAGCAACCCGTGATTCCCCTGCGCGCCGGGAAGCTCGATGCGGTCGATCACCCTGTCCGTGATCGGATCAATCTCAAGCAGCTGCTTGCGCGTTTGCACGTTGGCGAAGATGTGCCCGGACTTCGGATCGTATTGCGTGTTGCCGACCTCGCCGCCCAGGGCGATTGTTGCCACGCGCTTGTGAGTCTTGACATCGATCACCGTGTCGGTGTCGCCGTACTCGTCCGATACGTAGAGCTTGTGAAGCTGCGGTGCGTACGCCATGCCATCCGGATAGACGCCTCCGGGCATGCGCGCAGTGATCTTCAGTGACGTCTCATCGATCGCCACCACTTCGTTGGTGCCGGTCGCCGAGGCATAGACCTCGCCGAGCTCCGGGATCACGAGCACGCCGTGCACCTTGTTCACATTCGCGATTCGCGACACGACGCGCTGGGTCTGCGTATCGAACGCGATCACGGTGCTGTCGCCCAGGTGCGCGATGAAGAGCAGGTGGCGACTCTCGTCGAGACTCTCGTAGTCGAGCCGCGTGGTGTTGCCGCCCAGCGGGACGTCCGCCACCGGAACCAGCCCCAGGCCCGGGTGCGGGATCGGTGCAGCAGCCGCCGCACCGGCCGCGGCAACGAGCAGGACACTCCAGCGCCGCAGTACGCGGATGTCGAACCGCAGGAACGACCAGGAGGTGTTACTCATATATGTTTCCGCTCAGCGAGCGCGTCGGATGGCGTCGTAATCGACGGTGAAGGTGGCCAGCACGCTGTTGCTGCGCGTGCCGAACAGCTCACCGCCGCGGCTGCGCGCCATGTTGCGGACGTAAGCGACATCCATGTTGAACGGTGGAAGCTTCACGGAAAGTCCGGCCGTCGGCGAGGTCTCGTCGACCCCGAGCCGCAGCGTGAGGCGCCGGGTGAAGAGCGCTTGCTCCAGGCCGACATTGGGCTCGTGCGTCGTGACATGTATGCCGGCGATCGCGTTGGTCTCCTCGAGACGCGTCGCGCCAATATCGATGAGCGCACCCTCCCAGGGCGACACCGACCCCCCGAGCCGCAGCTCCGCCGACCGGGCGAGCCCCTCGCTGGTGCCCAGCGCGTCGATGCGCCGCTCGAGATCGTTGTTGAGCAGCGCCCGGAAGCCGAACATCAGCCGCTCGGTCGGCTGCCAGGCGATTCCGAAGCCGCCGGACGGGCGCCAGCGAGTCTCGTACCGGACGGTGTTCTCAGGCGTGGCCACAGAGCTCGCGTCGAAGTGTGAGGTTTCGTACGAGAGCAGCACGCCGGCCGAGACCCCGTGGCCGAGCGGCAATGCGATCTTCGAAAACAGCGCGTCGTCGGTGCCGTGGCCGGCAACCTGCGTGGCGTCCGGGCCGAGGCCGGGAGACTTCAGAGCGAAGCGAACGTCGTTGGTAGACTCGGTCATCGCAATCAGGTAGACGGCGAGGTCGTGCCACAGCGGTGGCGTCGTCGCGCCGACCGCCTCGAAGTGGAAATCGTTGCCGTTCGCATAGGTGGTGTCGCCGTAGTCCACCAGTCCGGTCCCTGCGTCGCGCCACACCAGACCGTAGTTACCCCAGGTCGCCCCGTCGCCGCCGAAGCCGATCGACCGCACGCCTTTCTTGATCTGACCGGAGGAGAAGTCGCGCATGGCGAGCTCGGGCGATGTCTGCCCGAAGGCGGCAGCCGCGCCGACGAGGCAGAGCACGGCACACGCTGCGCGCCGCCATCGGGCCGTCCCCGGAGCCGAGCGAGTCCCGTAGGTCGCCGGCCCGATGACGGAACCCGGCACGCTCGACTCCCGGTGCCCGCGGCTCATTTCACCATCACCCAGGCGGGGTGCAGCACGGGAAAGGCGATCAGGCCCGCGGCCGCCGTGATCGCCATCAGGAGCGGGTTGTTCACCTTCCAGCGGAACAAAGCCACCAGCGCCCCAAGCCCGAGGAAAACCGTCAGCCAATCTCCGATGGCGATGCGGCCGAGCAGCACACAGGCTCCCAGGATGGTCCCGATCGCCGCCGCGTACGCGCCCTTCACGAACCCCCGCACGTTGGGATTGGAGCGATGTCGCGCCAGGAGCGGCGCGGCTACCAGCACGAGAATGAATGAGGGAAGGAATATCCCTACGGTTGCAGCAACGGAGCCCCAGAAGCCGGCGACGAGATAGCCGACGAAGGTCGCGGTAATCACCACGGGGCCGGGGCTGATCATCCCAATCGCAACCGCGATGAGAAAATCCCGCTCAGCGAGCCAGCCGTGCTCCTGAACCACTCCCTGCTGCAGGAAGGGAACGATCACCAGACCACTGCCGAAGGTGAGAGCGCCGGCTTTCAGAAAAAACAGCAGAATCTTCGCCAGCGTCGAGGCGCTGCCGATCGATGTGAGGGGCACCACGGGGGCCGCGGCCAGCAGGGTCGTACCCGAGGAGGCACGACGCCAGAAGGTGCCGTAATAGAGGATTCCGACTATCCCCGCGCCAATGAAGAGGAGCGCCACTTCGGATTGCAGGACGACTGTCACCGCAAAGCAAACGGCAGCGAGTGCCCATTGCAGCCAATCCTCCATGCCGAGCTTCGCCAGCCGATAGCAGGAGTGCACGATGAGTGCGATGACGGCCGGGCTGACGCCATAGAAGATGGCGGTAACGGGACGCAGCCCGCCGAAATGGACGTACAGAGCGCCGAGTGCCGCCACAATCACAAAGTTGGGGAAAATAAACGACCAGCCACCGGCCCAGGCGCCCCGGAACCCGCCCCGCAGGTAGGAAATGTAGATGCCCACCTGAATCGCGAGCGGCCCGGGCAGCGATTGACACACCGCGATGGCCTCGCGCATCTGCTCCTTCGTGATCCACGCGCGCTCCGTAACCAGCTCGCGCTCCATCTGGCCCACGAGGGCCACGGGACCCCCGAAACCGAGGAGCCCCAGGCGCAGGAAGTAGTGCACGAGCTCCTTGATCGGCTGGGTCTTCATCGAGCCTGCGTTCATGCAAGCGCCGTTCAGGAGCCGCGCTTCAGGTTCGCGAGGTCGAGCGCGGTGCGCAGGCTGTGCGCCAGCCGCAGCGCATCGTCATGGGCCCAGAAGTGCATGAAGAACAGGTGCGGCGAATCATCGATCATATGGCTATGCAGAGCCGTCACTTCGATTCCGTGCTGGCGCAGCGCTCTCAGTACCGGGTTGACCTCGCTGCCGAGCAGAACAAAGTCGCCCGTGACTGCCGCCTTACCGCCGCCGGTCGGCTGGACGTTGATCGCGATCGCGGTGCCCATCGAGATGGGAACCGTCATGCCTCCTTCCGAGATCGCTTCCGCGCGCGGAATGCTGAACTGATACACCCCGCCGTTGGCCGTGCCCTGGTAGCCGAGCGTCTTATCGAGGGCTGCGGTGTCCAGCATGAGCGGCGCGGGCGTCGATACCGGCGCGGGCCCGGTGAACGGCGTTTTGCTCAGGGCAAGGGCAGCATGCAGAGTCTCTGCGAGTTTCACCGGATCGCCGTGACCACCGACGTGCATGTACAAGACCGGAACCGAGGTTCGCAGGAGGTGGTTGTGAATTGCGGTAATCTCGATACCGCCTTCGACCAGCCGCAGCATTACCGGGCTGATCTCGGTATCGAGGAGCACGAGATCGCCCATGAACATGGCGCCGGTGCCTGCCGGCTGGAACGCGATCCACGAGCCGAGAGCGAGGGCGGGCTTGATTGCGACGCCATCGACCGTCACCGCGAGATCCGAGCGCGGCAGGCCATACTTGTGCACGCCTCCAGGGAGGTCTGCTCCCTTTTTCCCGAGCGCCTGGTCGACCTTCGTCCAGTCGATCCCGGCGGCCGGCGCTGCGGTGCAGACGGCGGCCGCGAGGAGCGCTGCAACCCAAGTCACGATGCGGTTCATCACGAATCCTCCGTGTGCAGGTTCGTCAATTCATGTAGTGCCCCCGCGAGCCGATCCAGCTCCCCCGTCTGCGTATACAGGTAGCAGGATGCCCGCACAGCCGCGTCCACTCCCAGGCGCCTGAGCAACGGTCGCGCCGCGAGATCGCCGGCGCGCACCGCAATCCCCCGGGCATCGAGGTGACGCAGGACTTCCGCCGGCGGGTGTCCTGGCAGCACAAACGAGAGGACCGGGATCCGCTGCTCGGAGGACCGCGGCCCCAGCAAGCGCAACCGCGGCACGCCGGCGAGCTGTTTCAGCGCATGGCGCGTCAGCTGCGCTTCATGCTGCTCGATCGCACTACGATCCTGGTCGCGCAGATAGGCTGCCGCGGCGGCGAGGCCGATGGCGCCGGCAACATTCGGTGTGCCGGCGCCGAACTTATGGGCTGCGTGCTCGAATTCCTGAGAGGAGAAATCGATCGCGTGCGCCATATTGGAGCCGGCTTGATAAGGGGACATCTCCTCCAGCAGCCCGCGCCGCCCCCAGAGCACCCCGACGCCCATGGGACCCAGCATCTTGTGGCCCGAAAACACCAGGAAGTCGCAGCCCAGGGCCCTCACATCGAGCGGTACATGGGGAGCGGATTGCGCGGCGTCGATGAGCACGCGGGCCCCGGCGCTCCGCGCCAGCGCGCAGATCTGCGCAGCCGGATTGATGTAGCCGACGACGTTGGAGACGTGACTGAACGCCACGAGCCGCGTGTGTTCCGAGAGCTTCCGTTCGAGGTCATCCAGCCGTATCCGACCCTCGTCATCCACGTCGACGTAGCGCACCGCGGCCCCGGTCTGCTCGGCGAGGAGCCGCCACGGCAGCAGATTGGAGGCGTGTTCGGCAGCCGTGAGGAGTAACTCGTCGCCGGGCCGGAGCCTCGGGCGGCCCCAGGCGCTCGCCACCAGATTGATGCCCTCGGTGGTGCCCCTCACCCACACGACTTCATCCGGATCAGCGGCGTTGATGAAAGCGGCGAGCGCGCGGCGTGCGCCCTCATGGTGCTCATACGCTCGCCGTGCGAGCGCATGGAGCTTTACGCCCGGGTTGGCGTTGTCGTGCCGGTAATACTCGAGCAATGCCTCGAGCACGGCCGCAGGCCGCTGTGTGGTCGCGGCGCTGTCGAGGTAGGCGAGCGGATGGCCGCTCACGGTTTGCTCGAGCGCGGGGAAGTCGGCGCGCCAGCGTGCGACGCCGGCACCGGCAGGTGCGGCGGCTGCAGCAGGGGCCGCGTCGCGCCCCGCGCTGACGGTGAGCCAGGCGGCGAGCGCGACCTGGCCGAGCTCCCGGCGAGTGACTGGACGCCGAGGGGAGCGCCGCGCAGCGAAGGTCACTGACCCATCTCTCTCGCGATCACCTGCGGGTGCCAGCCGTGGCGTTCCCCCGCGAGCGTGCGACACCAGGTGTAGAGAGCGTCGTAAATGACCAGACCGGCGCGCAAGAGCGCCTGGTCGTCGCGAATGTTGGCGCCGAGGCCGAGGGTGATCGCCAGCAGGCCTGGCGCCTGCGGTGAGCGATCGAGCGTGTCGGTATCCGCTGCGCGCACGATCTCCGCAAGTTTCGCCAGCCCCGCAGCTTCGAGGCGATACTTCTCGAGAAACGCATCGAAGCTGCAGAGCGGCCCGTCATGGGTCAGCTCGACCCCCGGCACGTCAAAGGGCACGGCCCCCTGCTCGAGAGCGGCGCGCAGGACATCGGCCGTTGGTACGTAGAGGATCTCTGCCCGCGGGTCGATGAAACGCAGAATCAACCACGGGCAGGCGATCCGATCGATCTTGGGGCGTTCGCGTGTCACCCATTTCACGGGCAGACTCCTTGACTCGGGAATCGGCGAGCGACTGCACCACCATGTTTGTAGACTATACTACGTTCTCATAGAGACTCCTACGTGAAACCTCCGAACTGGCTCCTGTTTGTCGCCAACCTGCCGGGGCGTAATCAGACGCTCCGGATGCGGATCTGGCGATCCTTGAAGGCATCGGGGGCCGGGTCGCTCCGCGACGGGGTGTACGTGCTGCCGCTGTCCGACGCCGCGCGCGGCGTCTTTGAGAAGCAGAGCCGCGAGATTCAGGAAGGTGGGGGAACGGCCTACATCCTGGAGCTCGGCGGCGAGGCCGATAGCCGTCAGGACAAAGCCCTGCGAGCGCTCTTCGATCGGACGGCCGACTACCAGGGGATTGCCGGAAGACTTGAGAGCCTGCGGCGCGAGCTTGGCAAGCTCGAGGAGCTCGAGGCTCGTCGGAGGCTCGGCGGCCTCAGCCGCGAGTCGGCGACGCTCGCTGCCGTTGACTTCTTTCCCGGGGAATCGCGCGCACAGCTCGAGGGCGCGCTCGCCGACGCCGACGCCGCGCTCACCGCGCGGTTCTCGCCCGAGGAGCCTCACCCGGCGAGGCGCAAGATCGTGCGGCTCGACCGCAGGGCCTATCAGGGGCGCACCTGGGCAACGCGGGAACGGATGTGGATCGATCGCGTCTGCTCAGCCTGGTTGATCAGGCGTTTCATCGATCCGAAGGCCAGATTCCTCTGGTTGAAACGACCCAGAGATTGTCCGAAGCGAGCGGTCGGTTTCGACTTCGATGGTGCGGAATTCACCCATGTGGACTCGAAGGTGACATTCGAAGTGCTGCTGGCGAGCTTTGGGCTCGACGGGGACCCCGGGCTGGCGCGCCTCGGCGCGCTCGTGCACTACCTTGATGTGGGCGGAATCCCGGTGCCGGAAGCCCCGGGCCTCGCCGCCATCGTCTCGGGCGCTCGAGCCCTGCAACCGGATGACGACGCGCTGCTTGGCGAGGTGAACCCCGTTCTCGACAGTCTTTACCGCGCCTATTCGAGTGCCGCCACATGATGTCCGAGACGATCGCATCGACAGGGTCGAAGATAAAAAGAAGGCCCCGCGAACGGGGCCTTCAAGTGCACACAAGTGCTCTTCTAAAAGGCGATCGTCAGGCTGCGGCAGCCAGCAATTGCCAGTTCTTCGGCAGAATGACCGCGTCGATGGCATGCACGATGCCGTTAGTCGCAGCGATATCCGCCTTGATGACGCGCGCTCCATTGACCCGCACGTCCGATGCGGACACCGCCGCCGTCAGCGGAGTGCCCTGCAGCGTCGACACTTCTCCCGACTTCAGCTCTCTCGCCATGAAATAGCCCGAGGCGACGTGATATTTCAGAACCGCCTGCAGCTTGCCCGTGTCCTTGAGCAGGCTGTCGTACGCGCCCGCCGGAAGCTTCTTGAAGGCCTCATCGGTCGGCGCGAAAACCGTGAACGGGCCCTTGGCGGCCAGCTCAGCAGTCAGACCCGCCGCGTTGATTGCGGCAGCGAAGGTCGTCAGCTGGCCCGTGTCGATCACCGTGTCGACGATGTTCTTCGTGGGTCCCGGATTAGAGTTCCTGGCGGCCTCGCCGGCAGGAACGCTCTTTGCTTGATCCATAAATTTGACCTCGACGTATAGCCAGCGAGGATTCGCCGGCCAACTCAGCTCGTATGCGGCTGAGGGCGCGGAGTATGCGCCTCATGGCGAGCGTGTGCGGCGCACGGAGAAAATAAACATTTTCCCGCGAGACTGCTCGTTTCGACTTGCAATAGGCGCGAAGCACACGATGGCTTTTGGCGCGCAGCGATTCCCTCGTCGGGCTCTCGATGCGATTCGCCGACCACGCACGCCCCGGCTCGCCGCACGGCGTCCCGGCTGGCATCAGGTGAACAGCTCGGCCAGGTCCGCAGAGGCGACGGGCTTGATCAGGTACCGCTCGACTCCGGCCTCGCGAGCGAGTTCGCGGCCGGGATGCCCGCTGTCATCCGTCAAGGCAATCAGCTTCAGGGTCTGTAGCTGCGGATGTTGAGAGAGCTGTCGGGCTACCTCGTAACCGCTCATGTCCGGCAGTTCCAGATCCACGAGCGCGACCGTAGGTACGAACTCGACGGCCAGAGCGAGAGCAGTCGCGCCGCTGTACGCGACGCGCGCCTCACCGTATCCCCTCGATTGCAGCAATGACGCGAGAGCATCGGCGGCCTTTACGTCATCGTCGACTATCAAGATGCGCGGCAGATGATCCCGCGCGCCGCCTGCGCTCTGCGCCCCGGATCGTCTCGACGGACGCGCGCGCACGGCAGTCCGCTCAACGAAAGCTCACGGGACGGGGGTGCTGGTTGCGCGCTTCGAAACTGCTGATCTGCCTTTCGGCTTCGTCGCCCGTTACCCCGTACGCCTCCCTGATCGAACTCGCAAGATGAGCGCGCTTGCCCGCGATAAAGTCCAGGTGCGCGGAGGTGAGCCTCCCCCAGTTTGCGTGGACCTCGTGCCTGAATCGCTGCCAGCTTGCTTCCACGAAATTCCAGTCCATCTCAGCCTCCAGGGCTTCCTCAGCCTCCTCGGTCCTGCCGGGGTCCCGCACCGCTGCGCGATTCCTGACTCCGCGTCGAGCCTGCTCGGTTCTTCAGACTGCCGCCTGATCCGAACGGACGGGAAGACGCGTCATCTCGTTCCTAATTGGGGCGGTTCGCGCCTTTTAAAGGGTGCCAGCGGACACTTCGCGGATATCTCCTGCGAACAGCAGCGCAGCCCAACGAACAATCCGGATAAGAACGTCGAGCAGCGTCATTTGGTGTACAAAGGGTAGCAAGTGCGTGGAGCGCGCCGAGCGGCCACACGTACGGATCTCGGTCTTCAACATGCGCGTCAATCGCGCGGCAGGTTTTCGATGAAGTCGCTTCCTGAGGCCGGTGAAGAGGCTGCCGGACACGAGCGTGCGATGAGTTCGTTGTGCGACCGTACAGGTGCACCGCTCGCGGAGGTGCGGCGTCTGTTTGCCCAGGAATTCTCCAGACTCGAGCTCGGCGCCAGGGTTCGTTCTTACCTCGCAGTCCTTACGGTGTCCAACGTGCGCGCAATGTTACGGCGAAATGCGCGTGAGCAGTGATGGATACGCGACCCGAGGCGCGGGCAGTCGCGCCGACTCCCTCTGACAGCACGCGCCGCGGCTCACCGCGCACTCGCGTACGCTCAACCTGCCGCGGCCCGACGGTTCATCCACCATGGGACACAAACACGAGAACTTGATTCGCTCGATCTTCAGCGAGCCCGCCAGCGGCAATATTCATTGGCGAGAGGTCGAGTCTCTTCTTCACCACCTGGGAGCAGCAGTGGAGTCCTTGTCGGGCGCGCGTCTGCGGGTGCGGCTGCACGGAGTCGAAGCCATTCTGCATCGCCCGCACCACAGCAATGTGCTGGACAGACAGGGAATCCGCCACCTGCGGGAGTATCTGGCGCACGCCGGAATGACGCCTTCGCAGTACGAGGCAGCCGCTCATCGCGGCACCCAGGGCTAAGCCGAGCTTGAACCGAGACCCGCCGCCACCGCCGACCCCGGCTTCGTAAAGTACCTACGCCGTCGGGCCGAACCCTTATTGCCCGGCGGCGACGAGGCATTAGAGTTCTTTAATATGAATGCGGCTGGCCTCTCGGTTTGACCGGAGCATCGCTATGTCCCTGCTCGACTTCGCACGCGGCCCGGCACTCCTCGTGGCAGTCGCGGTATTCCTTGCCGGCACTGCATGGCGTCTCGGCGGCGTGTTCTTCCTGCGGGACTCGAAGGATCTTTCGGAGCCGCGACGCGCGGCCGCCTGGAAAGGCATCCGCCTCATCGCGCTGAGATCCTGGCCGCGACGCGAGTTTCTGGCGGGCTCGGCCTTCAGCGAGATCGCCGGCTACACGTTCCATGTCGGCTTCCTCGCCGTGCTGCTGTTCAACGCCAGGCACGTGCGCGGTTTCGGCAACTGGCTGGCGGCGTCCACCGGCTCCCACATCCCCGCTGCCGTCCCCTGGCCCACGTTGGGAGGCACGAGCTCGGTGGTCCTGTCGCTGATCGCGCTCGTCGCGCTGCTCGCGACCCTGGCTCACCGGCTGGCGAGCCCCGTCAAGCGCCTGATCAGCAATTTCGACGACTATTTCAGCTGGCTTGTGACGATCGCGCCATTAGCGACCGGCCTCGTGCTGGCGGCGCAGCCCGGGGCACCGCGGCCCGCCGGATTGCTGGCAGCACACTACCTCAGCGTCGATGCGCTGCTGCTGTGGTTCCCGTGGGGCAAGCTGATCCATGCCTTCACGCTGATCCCGGTGCGCGCCATTACGGGCATGCGCTTCGAGCGCAAGGGAGCCACGCTATGAGCGCCAACCCGTCGCATCCGCAGGAGCTGCATCCGCTCGAGCTCGACCAGCCGCGGCTGGCGGTCAAGGTGCCTGCCGAGCGCGTCGACAAGCAGGGCGAGCTTGCGGACGCGGAGCGCGTCGAGCGCGCCATGAGCGCCTTCCTCAGGGACTTCGGCCGCACCACGGCACTCTATCTCGAGTCCTGCATCCATTGCGGGATGTGCGCCGACGTCTGCCACTTCTACGAGGTCACCAAGGACCCGAAGTACACGCCGATCTGGAAGCTCGAGCCGTTCAAGCAGGCCTACAAGCGCGAGTACGGTCCGCTGGCGCCGCTCTACCGGGCGCTCAATCTCAAGCGCGCCGTGACCGCCGGGGAGCTCGGGGAGTGGCAGCACCTCCTCTACGACGCCTGCACCGTCTGCGGGCGCTGTTCGCTCGCCTGCCCGATGGGCATCGACATCGCGGGCATGATCTCGCAGGCCCGGCACGGGATGTCCGAGGCAGGCCTGGTGCCTCACGAGTTATGGGCCGTGGCCGAGCGGGCGGCGCGCGAGGGCAGTCCGCTCGGGGCGACTCCCAAGGTGCTCGCCGAGCGCATCGAGTGGCTGGCGGACGACAACGAGATCGAGATTGCGCTCGACAAGCCGCGTGCCGAGGTGTTGTGCACGATGTCCTCGATCGAGATCATGAAGTACCCGGACTCGCTCGTCGCGACCGCCAAGGTGATGAACCACCTCGGACTCGACTGGACGTTCCGCTCGGACGGTTACGAGGCGACGAATTTCGGCTTGCTGTCCGGGAACGTCGAGTGGCAGAAGCAGCTGACGCTGAAGCTCATCAATGCGGCGATCGCCTGCGGTGCCAGGCTCCTGATATTACCGGAGTGCGGCCACGCTTACGGCGCGCTGCGATGGATGGGAGCGAACGCGTACGGGAAGCCTCTGCCCTTCCGCGTCCTCCACATTTCGGAGTTTCTCGCGGAACATGTTCGCGACGGAAGTCTGAAGCTTCGCAAAGCCGACAAGAGCGTGACGTTCCACGATCCCTGTCAGATCTCCCGTCGCGGCGGTGCCACCGAGGCGCCGCGCGAGGTGCTGGCAGCCCTCGGCGTCGAGCTCCGCGAGATGTACCCGACGAAGGGACTCAACTGGTGCTGCGGCGGCGGCGGCGGTGTCGTTGCGATCCACCGGGCCGACGAGCTCAGGTACAGGGCATTCAGGCTCAAGATGGACCAGATCGACGCCACCGATGCGGAGCTGCCCGTGACGAGCTGTGCCAACTGCCGCCAGACTTTCGACGACGGAGGCGCCCACTTCAAGTGGAACAGAAAGATGCACAGCCTGCTGGAGCTCGTCGCCGCTCATCTTGCAGAACCGGGGCAGTGACCGTTCGCACCTAAGGCTGCGCTGCCGTCGGGGTTTTGTATCTGCCCAACAACCCGGCCAGTCCGATCAGGACAGCAGCATAGAGGAGCACCAAACACCCGGTGGCGTAGATGCTGTCGAAGTGCAGACTCAACTTTCCATAGTCGGGTCCCAACAGCGGAGAAATCGCCGGGTAGAAAACGGTGTAGGCAGCTCCTGCCAGCAAGCCGCCCGCGTAACCCGAGAGGGCATCCAGGTTGCCCTCTCCCATGGCCATGAGCATCGTCCCGGGACAGTACCCAAGCACGGCAACCCCGACTCCAAAGACGACCCCCCCGAGTGAGACTCCCACCAGATTCAGGGGTTTGACGCTCAACGGCGCCATTCCCAGGGCGTGTTCGATAAAAAACACCAGGCTGGACACCGCTACGGCCCACAACAGGATTTGCGCGACCTCCGTCTCGCTCAGCAAGGCTGCGGAGATGATCTTGTCAAACGTATTGAGCCGCGCATATTGCGCAACGAGCGCGAAGACGATTCCGCAAATCAAAGCGATGATCATCGGTTTGCTCCATAGAACAGCCTTGCCGACAGCACGGCCGAGCCGATGGCGAAGAGCGCAAAGACAAGACTGCTTACGGCGAGCTGCATCCCTCCCGAGAGAATATGGCCGCTCGTGCAGCCGCCGGCGAGCCTCGCCCCCAGGATGAGAGTAAAGCCCCCGGCAAAGGCCCAAAGCAGTCGCCTGACGGGCGAGCTTCCCTTCTTCTCTTTCCAGAGCTCCGGAACGCACTTGAGGCGGAAACGCCCTACGACCAAGGCCGCAGAGATTGCACCGATGAAGGTGCCGACGAGGAACACCAGCTCCCACGATCCGGCTTTCTTGACCGCGGCAAAGTAGTCGTACTGTTGTAATTTGAAGATGAGACCCGCGACGTAGGGATATGAGGTGGAGGCGCCGATCGGGTGATTGGCAAGATAACGGGTCGTTACCACAGCATTTATCAAGCCGAGGGCGGAGCCAATGATGTAAGGCCGACTCTTGATCACCATGATCATCTCCAATCGCCGGACCCGGGAGCCTCTGACGTCGATCGTCTGCTAGTACCTCGAGTCCCTGGGTTTGCCGCCATTCGGGAAGTCCTTGACCTTATCCGGAAAGTCAGCCCGCGGCATGTGCGTGAAATATTCCGCAACGTCGACCGCTTGCTGATCCGTCAGGCCGCCCTGACCGAGCGGGAACTTGAGGTTGTTCGCCAGCGGCATGTTGCTCTTTACGAACGCGGCAGCCTTGAAGGTTCGCGCAATACCCGCGCCGATGTTGAAACTCGCCTCACCCCACAAGGGCGGGAAGACATAGCTGCCATCGGCCTGTCTGGCGCCTTCGCCATCCTTGCCGTGACAGATGGCGCACTGCTCCTCGTAAATCCGCTTGCCGTGGCCCGCGTCCGGTACGAGGGCCTCGTTGATCGGTCCGTTGCCGCGGCCCGGAATCGCCTGCTTGGGCTTCGTATCGCCCTTCATCCAGTCCGCGTACGCCTCCATGGCCAGCATTTCCCTGGAATCCCTGGCGAGCGCCTTGCCGTTCATGGAGCGCCGGAAACAGCCGTTGATCCGGTCCTTGAAGTCGATGATCTTGCCGGCACGCGGCTGATAGGACGGAAACAGCGCCGCGACGCCGACGTACGGTGAGCCGTTGGCGACCGTACCGCCGTTGGGGTGACAGCTGTCGCAGCTGAGGAAAGCGCCCACGGTGTCGGGCAGCAGAGCCTTGGTCTGCATCATGAGCCGCAGGCCGTAGGTCAGCTGCTCGCGGTTCGGACTCTGCAGTATGGCCGCCAGGCGCGGCGTCGCGAACGGGGAAGGTCCGCGGAGCTCCAGTCCGATCTCGGCCCGGAGCTTCCCGATCTGGTCGGCGCTCACGGCATCACCCTGATTGCCCCATCGCGTTCGCACGAAGGTGGTGATTTCCGCGAGCTCCTGGTCGGAAAGGATGCTGAAAGCGGGCATGCCGAAGGCCTTCGGGTATGCGCGGGTCTGTGCGGATCTCCAGCCGCTCAGCACCACGTGAATCACGGAGGATGGATCCGGAGACTGCAGGGATTCGTTGCCCGCGAGCGGCGGAAAGATGTCGCTGACGCCTCGTCCGTCGGGGCGGTGACAGGTGGAGCAGAATTGCACGTAGCCCAGTCCGCCGCGTGTGGTGTACAGCTCCTGGCCGGTCTGCGCCGCCGCGACCGCTGCCGAAGCGCGGGGCGAGGAGCCTGCTCTCGGCAGCGACGCCAGGTACTCGCCCACCGCAGCCAGGTCGTCGTCGCTGAGCTGCTGCGTGCTGAAATGAATCACCTCGGTCATGCTGCCGTAGGCCGCGGCATGCTCGTTGCGCCCGGTCTTGAGAAACCGGGCGAATTCCCGGGCAGTCCAACCGCCGCGCAGACTCGGAGCGTGCCATGCATCGAGCGTGGCACCGCTCAGGTAGGCAGCGCCGTCCGAGCCCGAGTCCGATGTCGCTTTCTCCTCAAACGCCATGCCGCGCGGCGTGTGGCACGCGCCGCAATGTCCCAGGCCTTCGACGATGTACGCCCCGCGATTCCAGCGGGCCGATTTGGCGGGATCGGGCTTGTAGGTCTCTGCATCGAGAAACGCCGTCCTCCACAACGACAGGCCCGGCCGGACGCTGAACGGCCATGGCAGGTCGCTCTGCAGGTTGGGCCGCTTCGCCGGTTTCACCCCGCGCATGAGATAGGCGTACAGCGCGCGCATGTCCTGCGGGCTGACCTTCGCAAACGACGTGTAGGGCATCGCCGGATAGAGGTTGTGGCCGTCGGCGGCCACACCCTGACGCATGGCGCGATCGAATTGCTCGAAGGAATACCGGCCGATCCCGGTGTCCGCATCGGGCGTGATGTTGGTCGAGTAGATGACGCCGAAGGGCGTATCGATCGGGAGCCCGCCAGCCAGGGGGGCGCTGGCCGAGCCCGTGTGGCACGCAGCGCAGTCGCCCAGCTGAGCCAGATACTCCCCCTGCCTGACCAGCTCGGCATCGCTCGGCGCGCTGCCCTCTGCGGCCAGCAGCGGCGCCGGGGGGAGGACCGCCAGCGCAAGGCCGGCACACAGCAGTCGTAGCGATGATGTCATGTTGGGTCAGCTCACCGGGCGCGCGACTCCCCCCGCGAGGTCAATTGACCGGGTCGACGACGTAATGCTCTTTGGCCTGCAGGTAAGCCACCTCCGCGAAACCGGACGGCACGATATCGGCTTCGGTGACGTGATAGAGGCTGTGGAAGTCGATGTTCTGCTCGGCGAGCGTGTTGCCGCACACCTCGATCTGCACCCCGCGGCTTCTCAGCATGTCGAGCTTCTGAGCCGTCGCCTCGTCGGGGCTCTTGAGCAGAGTCACGCCCTTCGCGTACAGCACGATCTTGAACGTAAACCGGCCTTGCCACTCATCGGCAGCCTTCAGGCCGTTGGCGATGTTGCGCAGCTTCTGCGCCTGAATGGCTTTGTCGTCCGTCGTCAACGGGATGACGAACTTGAGCGCGCCGTAAGGGCCGTGAGTTATTTTGGGCTTGACGTAGGCCGACGGCGCGGCCGCTTCGCCGGCCGCGGCAGCGGCAGGCGTCGGCTCTGCCGCCAGGGTGGGCAGGGCGGCCACGGCGCAAACGGTCGAGGCGAGCAGCGTCGAGCGCACGTAACGGTTGAGGTTCATCGTGTTCTCCGGATGATGGTGGCGGGTTGACTGGCGAGAGCGGCCCTCACCGATTACGGCTTCTTCTCGGTGTAGGGCTTGAATCCATAGTGCCCGAGGATCTTCAGGGCCTGCGGCGAGTGCAGATACTCCACCCACTGTCGTCCGGCCTCGGGATGGGGAGCGGCCTTCAGCACGACGGCGGCGTAGGTACCAGTGACGTTCTGCTCATCGGGAATGGCGACCTGAGCGATGGGGTTGCCGACTTCCTCCTGGAACGCCGCTTCCGATTGCCACGTGACCCCCGCGTCCGCCCGACCGAGCATCAGATACAAAGGAGACTGGCGATGGTGGATGCGGGTCAGATACGTCTCGCCGGCCTGGACTTTGGTCTCGTACACGGATTTCACCAGGGCATCGCCACCCGCCTTGGCCAGGCTCGCCTTGATCTGCCGGGCAATCCCTTCGTAGGCGGGATTGGGCATGACCAGGCGGACGCCGGGCTTGCCCAGGTCGTTGAGAGTCGCGATGTGCGCGGGATTGCCGCGCGGAACCATGATGGTCAGGGTGTTGGTCGCATAGGAGACGGCCGGACCCGTCGCGTAGCCGTCCTCGATCAGACTGTTGACGCGACCGAGCCCGGCGGCGTACACGTCGGCGTGCACGGTCCAGGTCATGTTGCCGACGGTGATCGTACCGCCCTTCCTGATCTGCTCGAACAAGAGGCCCGGCGGAATGGTTTCGTAGTAAATCCTGCCGCCGAGCTCGGGGTGCTCCCGGGTGAATTCTGCGACCAGGGGCGCCATGGCGAAGTAGTAGTTGCCCCCGACGAATATCGCCAATCTGGCGGTGGCGGGATCACCGTGGAAATCGGGCAGGTTGTCGACTTCCGGAACGGTGAAATCGAGCCCCCGCTCCCGCACCGGATTGTTGTCCCCATGGCTCCAGGGCGGGAAGAACCGCAGTTGCGAGTACTGATCTTCGGCGGATGCGAGCGAGGTGCTCAGCAGCAGGCAGGCCGCTGCCGCCCGCGACCCGAGGCGCAGCGCAGTCGTGCTGATCGAGATCACACACCTTCTCCTTCGCAGTAGTTCCAGGGACGACCCGGCAGTGAGCCAGGATCCGGCGGCCAGGCTGCCGGTGTCGCGGTAGTTGATGATGGGCCTGTCAGGTTGCACTCCGATCGAGCCGCGAGGAGTGGTCCGCTATTTATAGAGTCCGCCGCCGGACCCCGCGCCAGTATAATAAGCATTTGCTAATTTGTCTGGGGACGGCGCGGCGCATCAGCCGCATTCCGTGGGGAATCCCTCGGCCTTCCACGCCATGAGGCCACCCGCGAGGATATAGGCCTCGGCAAAGCCGCAGCCCGCCAGGCGGGCCGCATGTATGCGAGTGCGGGCACCGCTGCGGCACAGGAACACCGCCAGCTCGCCCGGGCGCAGGCTCGGGAGTGCCTCCTCCAGGCGCGACAGGGGCGCCAGGCAGGCCCCGGAGATGCGCTCCGCCCGATATTCGGACTCCTCCCGCACGTCAATCAGTCGGCAACGGCCGCGGTCGTGCCACTCGCGCGCCGTGATCGCATCGATCTCACGAAGCGGTGACGGACCCGTTTCGCTCCGTGAGCCGGCCAATTCGTCCCGGAAGGTCATCGTAGGCTCCAGTCTGCCGCTGACGCCGTGCAGCGTTCTCCTTTTATATTAGTATATTCTTATATGTTGAGGCGCAACAGCCGCTGAAATGTACCATGCAGCGCCATGATGACGGCAACCGTGCTCCTCCTCTCCCTCGCCTCCGGTGCGCTGGTGGGCCTGTCGCTCGGCGTCATCGGCGGCGGCGGTTCGATCCTGGCGGTGCCGCTCATGGTCTATGTGATCGGCATGTCCTCGCCGCACGTAGCCATAGGCACCAGCGCGGTCGCGGTGGCGGCGAGCGCTCTTATGAATCTGGTCGGCCATGCTCGCGATCGAAACATCAATTGGCCCTGCGCCGGCGTGTTCGCGGCGGTCGGGGTGGTCGGCGCGACGCTCGGAGCGCAGCTCGGCAAGGCGGTCGGCGGAGCGAAGCTGCTGGCGGGGTTTGGCGCACTCATGATCGTGATCGCCGCCATGATGCTGCGCCCGCGGCGCAGCGGTCACGACCCGAATGTCCGCCTCGACCGCGCTTCGGCGCTCCGTCTGCTGCCACGGCTGGCCGGAACCGGCCTTGCCGTAGGCGCGCTGTCGGGATTTTTTGGAATCGGCGGCGGCTTCCTCATCGTCCCCGGGCTGGTGAGCGCCACCTCCATGCCGCTGCTCAACGCGATCGGCTCGTCGCTCGTTTCAGTGGCCGCCTTCGGAGTCACAACCGCCGCGAGCTATGCGGCCTCCGGCCTGGTCGACTGGCCGGTGGCGATGCTTTTCGTCCTGGGCGGAGCGGCGGGCGGTTTCCTCGGCGTGAGGCTGGCGGGCAAGCTTGCCGTGCGAAGACGCGCCCTGGCGCTGGTCTTTAGCGGTGTCGTGGCTATAGTCGGCGTTTATATGGTTGCCAGAGGGATTGCGACTTTCATTCGCTGAGTCACGGAGAGCGTCATGTGGCTGATCGAGGAGCTGGAACGGCGGCTCGCCGCCGAATCGAGTCTGCTTCGCGCCCAGCTGCTGCGCGAGGACATCGCACGCTTGCGCAAGCTCGATGCGCTCGCGCGCTCGGCGCCCGACGCCGAGGCTTATCGCAAGACGGCACGCCGCCTGGGATGGACGGCACAGGACGCCCGCACCGGCGAGCTGAGCGAAGCGCTCGACCTGTTGCTCGAGTCCTGGCGCCGGGCGCTCGGCGAGGGACCGAGCGATGAGCTCGACGCCCGCATGCTGCAGGCGTGGCAGGAAATGACGCGTCTGCGCCTCGAGAACATGGTGGGCTGCCTGTCGACGCGGCTGCCGAAGCCCCCCGAGTGACGGCCCCGGTCGGCCGCGGTCAACGGCCGCGGGGACAGAACTGATCGTGCAGCGTCTCGATGATGGCCGCGGCCTCCCCGCTCGCGAGCGCGTAGCGCACGGACTTGCCGTTGCGGTGCGCGGAGACCAGCTTGTGCTCGCGCAGCAGCGCCAGATGCTGCGAGACGGCGGATTGACTCAGGCCCACGGATTTCTGCAGCTGCCCCACCGTCTTCTCGCCTTCGGCCAGCTGGCAGACGAGCATGAGGCGCGCCTCGTTGGCCAGAGCTTTCAGGACCGTGCAGGCACGCGCGGCACTGCCGCGCAGCGCCGCCAGCTCGCCGCCGCGAAGCCTGATGCGTGTCCGGCCGGGCCGCGCGGCGACCGCCGAAGGGCTCGTCACGGCTTGCACCCGGCAAATCCGTCGGCCGTCATCTTCGCCTCGTAGGGACCCGCCACCTGGCTACCCGGAACCAGCGTCGGCTTGACGGATGCCCAGTCATCGGGCTTGAGGATCAGCAGCCAGCCGCGCCCGTAGGGATCCTGGTTGGCAATGTTGGGCGTCGCGACCATGGCCTCGTTCACCTCGACCACCGTGCCGCCGGCGGCCACCTTGGCCGGCCCGACCCACTTGCCCGACTCGATGGTGGCGCACGACTTGCCCGGCTTGACGTCCCGGCCCACGGCCTTGGGCGTGAAGGCCACCAGATTCCCCGCCATGGCGGTTGCCACGGTGGTCATCCCCACCTTGACGTTGCCGTCCGGCAGCTCCTGGAACCAGATGTGATTCTGCACGTCGTAGAGCAGCTCGTCCGGCAGATTGCAGCCGCGCACGCTGGCCATGAATCCATCCCCTCGGTCCGCAAAGCGTCTATTCGCCGGCGGCGCGCAACGGCCGCGACGCACAGCAGAATTCCCCGAGCCCCGCGGCCTGACACTTCCCGCTGACGAACAGGCACAGATGATTGGCCAGCAGCGCCATCATCTGCGCCCGCGAGGAAGTCTGCGCGTGCCCGGGTTGTAATGTTAGCAGGTTGTAATGGTAGGCGAGCTCGCGGCAGGTCTCGCGGCAGGCGTTGAAGCTCGGCAACCGCTGCGCGCCCTGACGGTGCAGCGCCAGCAGCCGGAACCCCTCGTAGCGCTCGGTCGTCGGCGTGTCGCCGCGCGCGCGCACCCACTCCTCGAGCACCTGCTCGGAGAGCCCGAGCAGCTCCTCGGCGTCCGCGGCCTGAAGCGGCGCCGCGCTGAGCTTCGCGAGGCGCTGCTCGATGCCGGCCAGCGCGGTCACGTCAACCCCTTGGCGGCGAGCAGCTCGAAGGAATCCGATACGTTCTCCTGCAGCCCGACCTGGCGGGGCGAAAGACCCAGTGCGATGCCCAGGAGCTGGGTGAAGTAGATGATCTTCACCGTCGTCTTCTGTCCGAGCTTCTTCTCCGCGCGGATCTGATGCATCTCGAGCCCGGAGTGGCAGGTCGGACACTCGGTCGCGATCACCTCGGCGCCGGCGGCCTCCGCGGCACGCAGGATATTCAGGACCAGCTTCGTCGAGACATCGCTGTCGGAGAGCGTATGTGCGCCACCGCAGCAGGCGGTCTTCAGCGGGAATTCGACGTTCACCGCGCCCGCCGCCGCCAGCAGGTCGTCCATGAAGTGCGGCTTGGATGTGGATTCGCTGCCGGGGCCCGCGTCCTTCTCCGGAAAGATATGCCGCGGCCGCGTATACATGCAGCCGTAGTAGTTGGCCACCCGCAGCCCCTTGAGCCCGTTGCGCACCCGCTCACGGAGCCCCTGCTCGCCGATCGCGCTCCTGATCCAGTCGAGCGCGTGAATGGTCTCGACCTGCCCCGGCTGGTAGGCGGCGTGGCCGGCCTTCTGCGACAGCCGCTCCACCACCGCGGCGCTCGCCGCATCGTGGCCCAGATCGTATTCGGCCTTCTTGAGATTGTGGTAGCAGCCGTTGCAGGGCGCCATGACCACATTCATCCCCATCTCGTTGGCGGCGATCGACATGACGCGCGAGGACAGATAGGTCTGGATCTTCGGGTCGATGTTCTTGACCTCCATCGCCCCGCAGCAATTCCACCTGGAGACCTCGACCAGATCGAGGCCGAGCGCCTTGCCGACCTGCCGGGTCGAGCGGTTGTAGGCGTGTCCGGTGCCTTCGAGCGCACAGCCGGGGTAATAGGCAACGCGGCGGTATTTGTCGGCCTTCGATTCAGCCATGGATCGTGCTCGCTTAACCGTGGGTGGTGCCGGCCGCGTCGCGACCGGCGGTCTCGATCAACTCGCCGAGGCCGAGAGCCCGCCGCTGCCGTGCCCGCTCCTCATCGACGTAGTCCTGGATCGCCGCGCGCGCGCCGCTCCAACCGCGCGTGCGCGGCGCGACGAGCGTCGCGAGCCCGAGGCGCATCAGGAGTCCCACGGGCAGGTGCCGCAGCAGGCGGCGGACCATCTCGATCAGCCAGTCCTGAGCAAGTCCCTGACGGGTGCGCTGGAAGAAGCGCTGGATGGTCCGGCCCTCCTCGATCTTGCCGTGCCGAATGACCTGCTCGGCGAACACTTCATCGAAGATCATCGCAGGGGACTTGGGCGTGTGGCCCTTGAGCTCGAGCCAGTGGCTGAGCGCCTTCATCACTCCTTCCGGGTTGACATCGCGCGGACAGGCATAGGTGCATTTGTTGCAGGACACGCACTGCCAGATGATGTCCTTGTCCCGCAGCAGCTCCGACTCGAGCCCCATGCGCACCAGATAGATCCAGAAGCGCGGATTGAACTCGGGATTGAGGGCGTTCACCGTGCACGCGTTGGTGCACGAGCCGCATTGCCAGCAGCGATGAATGTATTCCCCGCCGGGGAGCGCGGCGATTTGCTCCTGCAGCGCCTCGTTGTAATCGGTGACGACCCGCGACTGGATGAAGGTGCTCCAGTGCCCGGAGACGTCCACGCCCTCGAGGACGAGCTGGTCGTGCGTCTTCAGGTCCTCGGGCCGGATCAGGCTTTTCTCGTGTATCGGCATGACGAACGCTCAATCGAGCAGCGGACCGAGGGGCTCGGCCAGCACGAAGGCTTCGCCGTCGACGGTCTTCAGCCGCGTGCGGCCGCTGCCGGCCTTGATCCCGTCGAGTCCGAGCAGGCGGCGTGTGTACTGCAGCGGATCCTCCGCCGCCGAGAAGTCCGTGCGCAGGTAGCTGCTGCCCTGCTCGCAGATGTATTCGGCATAGATCTGCGCGCACAGGAGATCCACGTAGTGGATGAGGTCGCGGAAGAAGCCGTTCTGCGTGAGGAACTGGCTGAGCTCCTCGCGCAGCGTCAGGAAGGTTGCATACCCGTCCGGCACGCCGATCGAGACATGATCCACGTTCCCGGCGTGCCAGATCTCGCGGATCACACCGGTGTCGGTGGCCGCGTCCCACACCCAGCGGGTCATCAGCGGATAGCGCTCGGGCGCCAGGTTGTGCAGCAGCTCCGCACCCAGATCCCGCACCCAGCGCTGCCCGGCATCGCTCCCCAGGCGTGCGCCGAAGGCCGCCAGCCGCCCATCGGCCGTCGCGGTATCGCCGATTGCCTGCACGAGCTCGGCGATGTCGGCGCGCAGCGCGTCGAAGCCGGGCCGCTCGAGCCAGCGCGCGATGCGCCGGCGCACGGTAGCCATGAACGGGCATAGTCCCTTGAAGGTCTCGGGCTCGAGAGCCGCCGCCGCCTCGCCCCGCTCCCCGAGTGCCCCGCGGAACAGGGCGCTCTTGAGCTTGAGCGCCTCCACGTAGCGCTCGATGCCGCCCTGCGCCTCGGTGCCCGCTGCGAGCCTTGCGAGGCTCCCCGCGAGCCGCGGGCCACTCAGCTCGAGCCGCACGGAGACGGATTCCGGTTCGGGCCTGCGACGGGAGAGCCAGCCGGCCATGCGACGTGCCTCAGGCGCTCGCCCGCGCGGGCATCAGCTGCGCGAGCGCGGCCATCGCGGCTGCGTGGCCCTGTGCGATCGAGTCGTCGATGGTCTCGGGGCCCGTAGCCGCGCCGGCAACGAACACGCCAGGCCGGGAGGTCTCGGCCGTGTTGCCGTAGGCGCTGCCGCGCGCTACGAAGCCGTGCGGCTCGAGCGCCACGCCGAAGGTGGCGGCCAGCGACTTGTTGTCGACGTTCGGATCCATGCCGATCGCATGCACCACCAGGTCGAAGGGGATGGTTACCGGCCGCTTCACCAGCGTGTCCTCTCCCTTGACGATGAGCTTCGAGCCGTCGGAGGTGACTTCGGCGATGCGCGCCTTGATGTACTTGATCTTGAATTCCTCCTGGCTGCGCCAGTAGTACTTGGTCTCGTAGAGCCCGAAGGTGCGGATATCCATGTAATAAATGTAGACGTGACAGTCCGGCAGCTCCTCGCGGATCTCCATGGCCAGGTTCGCCGAGACGGTGCAGCAGATCTTCGAGCACCACTCGCGCCCGATCTGGCGGTCGCGCGAGCCGACGCACAGCAGTATCGCGACACGTTGCGGCTTGCGGCCGTCGGAAGGGCAGCGCACGCCCTTGCCGGAGGAGATCATCTGCTCGACCTGGGTGGTCGTGACGACGTCGGGGAAGGTGCCGAAGCCCCACTCGGGCTTGTTGAGCGAATCGAAGTGAGTGAAGCCCGTGCAGAGGATCGCCGCACCTGCCTGTACGCTGCCGCCGTTCGAGAGCTCGGCGGTGAAGTTGCCGGGGCTGCCGGCGAAGGCCCTGACGGTGGTGCTCCGGTGCACCGTGACCAGCTTGTCCTGCTCGACCCGCTGCACCATGCCGCCGATCGCGTCCCTGGCCCATTCGCCCGAGGGAACGAGCTTCGCGTAACGCGACAGGATCGGGGCGCCGCCGAGGCATTCGGCCTTCTCGATGAGGACGCTCCGCTGGCCGATGCGACCGAGCGCGTGTGCCGCGGCGAGGCCCGCCGGACCGCCGCCGACGATCAGCACCGAGCCGCTCATCCTGATTGTCCCAGGCGCTTGAAGCCCGGACCCGAAGTGATCATGCGCCGCGGATCGTAGAGAGTCTCCGGGCGACCCGCGGCAACTTCCTTCAGGTACGCCTCGAACTCGGCCTTCTTCGCGCGCCAGTCGATGCCGAGCTTCTCCATCAGCGATTCCGTCGCGGACGCATGCCAATGCGACTGCACGATCTTGTAGGGGTGAGCCCCGCACACCAGCGCCGCGAACTGGCAGTCGGCCAGTACCGGGAGTCCCACCGGGCGGCCGTCGGCCTTGCTGATCCACTGGTTCTTGTCGAGAGTCGTGATGCAGCCGGTGTCGTGTCCGATCATCACGTCGGCATGCGCCTCCTCGACCGCGACGCGGATCTTGCGATCGATCGCGAACGAGCGCGTGAACTCGCGCTCGGAGATGATGTGACGGAACCCGAAGCCGCAGCAGTCGTACCAGGTCGAGTAGTCGATGACCTGCGTGCCGAGGGTCTGCATGATCCCGGTCGAGACCGCCACGCGGTTTCCCTCGAGCACGCTGTCGTCATAGACCACGTCCTCCGGCACCATCTTGTAGACGTGGCATGCCGGATGAATGGTCGCGCGGATGTGGCTGCAGTCGATTTCCCGCCGCTTGGCGATCTCAGCGCGCATCACGTGCAGCCACTCCGAGTAGTGCACGACCTCCTCCGGGATCAACAGCTTCCCGTCGACCAGACGGCCGAGCTTCGCGAGGATCGCCCGCACGCGCTCGCGCAGCTTCGCCGAGTGCATGAGGTACGAGCGCACCTCCTTGTAGTTGCCGAACGAGGTGCCGCAGTGCACGAGCGGATAGTAGTAGCCCTCCGGCAGGCCCTGCGCCTTGGCGGACACGTACGCCTGGTGGAAGTTGCGCAGAAAGACCGCCGCCAGGCTCTCGATGTTGCCGATGCCGGACCCGTGGTAGTTCCATGCGGTGCAGGACGTCTGATCGGTCTCGTCGAGGTACTCGACGCCCAGCTGGTTCATCAGCCACAGGAGCGAGGCCGGATAGCCGGGAATGTTGCCGCACTGGCCGCAGGACTTGTGATGCCAGAGCCGCACGGTCGGAATCTTCTTATCCCAGCCGTAGAGCGTCTTCACCATGACCGGCCGGTGCTCGTCCGTGACGCGGTGAACGACGATCTCGCCGTCCTTCTCCAGCTGCCACATCGCATCGCGGACGTCCTCGACGCGCTCCTTGTTGGTGAGCATCGAGCGCTTGTTGATGATCTGCTCGACCCAGACGGTGGCGATGTGCGCCTCCTTGGGGTTCAGGCGTGCGTCCTGCCACTCAGGGCCGTGGCCCGTGAGATGCTCACCCGCGGGAGTCTGGTCGCTGGGATTGGTCATGGTCACTCCTCCTCATCCGCCTGTTCTTCGAGCCACTCCGCATAGTCGTCGCGTTTCTCGTCCATGATGTCGCCGATCACGTCGAAGAGATTCGGGTCGATGGTCCTGAGGCTCTCGAGCACCCCGGTCTCCTCCCAGATCGTGTACAGCTCCACCGAGGTCTTCAGGTTGACGTCCCAGGCCGTCTTGGTCGTGTGGAGCGTCGGCACCGGGATCGCCTTGCGCAGGATCGCGAGCGGCGCATCGACCTTGGAGATGTTCGGGCCCCAGTCGGGGAAGGCGTCCTTGCTGATCATGTCGGGCGACAGCTGATTGCCGGTCGAGATCAGCTTGAGCATCACCCGGCTGAAGGGGCGCAGCACGTTCTTTGCCGATTCGAGGCCATGCTTGATGGCGACCTCGCGCATCAGCATGACCAGCCCGCCGGGAGAATTGCCGAACGGGCAACGCGCCGCGCACGTATAACACTGCGCGCAGGCCCAGATCTTCTCCTGCATCGCGTCGTAGATACCCTCGAGGTTCTCGGTCCACAGGAGCTGGACGATCTCGCGCGGGCTGTAGTCGTAGTAATGCGCCGACGGGCAGGTCGCGGTGCAGATGCCGCAGTTGAGACAGCCGTTCAGCTCGTGATCGAAGCGCAGATCCGACTGGATATCGCGGAAGATCTCCTCGAGCTTCGCGCGGCCGACGGGCGGCGCGTCCGTCAGCGGATCGCCGATGTGCTGTTGCACCCGCGTTGTGCTCGCGTGTTGCATCCTGAGGCTCAGCTCACGGCCGCTCAGTAGGTCAGCACCCGGTACTCATCCTGCATCGCGCGGTCGATGAGCCAGGCGCCGCCGATGATGCCGCTGCATTCCGGGATCAGGTCGGCCTCGGTCATGTCGAACAGATCGAGATTCGGCGAGCAGCAATAGAACTTGACGCCTGCCTCGTGAGCGTCCTTGATGAAATCGAGGACCGACTTCGGCGAGCCGGCTTTGACGAACAGCTTCTCCGCCACGCCCTTCTTCATCAGCCGCCCGGCGGCCGCGGTGCACACGACCTGCACTTCGTACTCCATCGCGGCGGCCACGCTCGCCTGGAAGATCGGCGCCCCGAGCTCCTCGCCGTTGCGCGGATCCGTGTTGGCCATGACGATGATGAGTTTCGAAGCCATGCTTCGCTTGCCCCCGGGAGAACGCCCCGTTGCGCGGCGGGGGCTAACCTATTAGCAGATGCTAATGCTTAACGCACCAGCCTGCAAGCCGCAATCGGGAACTATGCCTATGCGCGTTCATCCATGAGCCCGGTGCAGCGCACGAGCCCCGTCATGATGGGCACGAGGGCGGTCTCGATCGCCTCCTGCTCGGCCCGGAGCGCCCGCAGCCCGGGCTCGGGCTCGGCCGGCGCTTCTGCGAACTCCATGATGAGGTCCTCGACCATCGCGGATTTGACGCCCGGGTGCCCCGCGAAGCCGAAGGCGCGCTCACCGAATTGAAAGAGCGCCGGCCGCTCTCCCGCATCGCGGGCCAGTACCCGCGCCTCGCGCGGCAAGATCGCTGCATCGCGCCCGTACCGCACCAGCGGGTAACGTTCGGGCAGATAGCCGGCGAGCGCGCCCTCCTCCAGGCGCCTCGCCGCAGTCACTTCGAAGATCAGCGGCTGTGGTGCGGCACCGCCACCGGCCGCAAGCGCCACAATGATCGCGCCGAGACCGATGCCGATCACCGGGCTTGCGGCGGCCAGCGCGCCCGCCGTCAGGGCAACCTCGGCATCGAGAGTGGGCAGACGATGCGCCCCGGGCGCAGCCCCCCACGGACCGCCGCCGAGAAGAACGAGCCCGTCCGCGATCTGACCCGGCTGCGGGAGCTTTCCGCCGGCCGTGAACGGCCGGAAATACCGGAAGCGGATGCGCCGGCCCTCGAAATGGTCCTCCATCAGGCCGAGGTACTCCGCCGAGGTGTGCTGCACGACCGCGAGCGTCTTCACGGCAGCGGACACGGCCGACGGCCCGCTCAGGCGAGCGGCGGCGCGCCCGAGGCGCTGAGCGCCGCCTCGAGCGACTGACGGAAGTCCGCCGCGCTCACGGACAGTGCGCCCACGGGGCGGGCGGCAAAGAACCCTTCCACCGCCTCGCCCAGCGCCTCGACTTCGACACCGCGCAAAGCACTCTCGAGGTCGAAGACCAGTCGCGGCGGGGCCACGAAAAAATCGCCGGTGATCAGCACCTGTCCGATACGGCGTCCGCCGGCTCCTTCGCGCCGCAGGTAGGTGGTGATGGTGCCGCCGGCGCTGGTGTGCACGCCGACGTGCACTTCGCCGCCGCGCGGTGGACCGTCGATCTCGGCGGCGAATTCGTCGCGGCCGATCTGCGAGTCGTACAGCTGCCGCGCCAGGCTCTCCTCGGCGGCGCTCAACGCCGCAGGGCGGAAGACCAGATCGAGACGTTCCTCGAGGCCGCGCAGCAGCGCCTGCTGAACCTCCTCGACCGCAGGGGTCGCCGACCCCAGCAGCTCACGCACCGTCACCACCCGCTGCGCCGCGGAATCGAGGCCGCGCTTCTCGATCTTCGACCGCGGAACACGCAACGCCCCGAGCATCGCCGCCGGGTCCAGGTCGATGAGCACCGTGCCCTGGTAGATCAGCGTGTCGCCATCGAAAAAGCCGCCCGTGCCGCTGATCTTGCGGCCGCCGACCTCGATGTCGTTGCGCGGCCGAAAGCGTGCGTCGATCCCGAGGTGGCTCAAGCCCGCGGCGACCGCCTCGCAGATGCTGCGGGCCACCTCGCCGAGCGAGGCTCCGCCGAGCCTCGCCCGCGAGAACACCAGGGCCCAGCCGAGCTGGCCCGGATCGAGATAGATCGCACCGCCGCCCGTGATGCGCCGGCCAACCCCGATGCCGTGCTCCCGGCAATACCCGAGGTCGAGCTCGGTGCTCAGCTCCTGGTGACGGCCGACCAGCGCGCTCGGCAGAAAGTGGATGAACCGGATCGAATCGGGAAGCGCGCCGGACTGATGCAGCTCGAGCATGGCCTGGTCGAGGGCGATGTTGAAGCGCCCCTCGCGCAGCCCCGAGTCGACGACCCGAAAGGGCGAGCTCATCAGTCGGCCCGCACCACCGGAATGCCGAGCTGCCGGCGGATCCGCCGCAGGTCCCGCCCGTCCGGCTGGAACGGGAAGCTCGCGATATCGCTCGGCGGCGAATCGCCATAGGGGCGATCGCAGGCCGAGACGTCCTCGCGGAACTTGCCCGGGCAGCCCGAGGTGCGAAACGCAACGCCTGCGTTGATGACCGCGTCGAGCTCCGCGCGCGGCAAGCCGAAATCCACGACGCGCCCCTCGCCGTCGAAACGCATCTGCTCGAGCCGGACCCCCGCGTAATCCATCAGGTAGCGTGCGAGCTGTACGCGCCGCCACTGGTCGCGCGGCGTTGCCGGCAGGTGGTCCATCAACGAGCCCTTCTCCGGGAAGAAGCAGAAGAGGTGGCTGTGGCCGCCGAGCTCGACCAGCTGCTGCACCAGCCTGAGCGCCTCGAACTCCGTCTCGCCCATGCCGATGATGATGTGCGCGCCGAATTTCTGCGCTCCGAAGATCTCGCGCGCCGCCAGCAGGATTTCCCAGTACTTCTGCCACTTGTGCGGAGACTGCACGCCCTTGCCGCGCGTGCGGTCGAAGATCGCCGGCGTCGCCGCATCGAGCGCCACCGTGAAGATGTCGGCGCCGAGATCCTTGAGCCTCGCGACGTCATCGCGGCTCATGGTCGTCGGATTGGACAGGATCGAGACCGGGATCGTGCCCGGGTCGATACGTCGCGTCCATGCCGAGAGCACCGTCACCGTGTCTTCATCGGAGCGCGGATGCGTAATCATGGAGATGCACATTCGATGAAACGGGCTCGCCGCGGCGTCGCGCGCGACGATGTCGAGGATCTGCTGCACCGGAACGGCCGGCCAGTCGACGCGTATGAAGTTGCGATCGGCGTAGTCGCGCTCGGCCTCGCGATGCCGCGCGAGACCGCAGTAAGCGCAATTCGCGCGGCAGCCTTCCGGATAGGTGAGCAGCAGGTTGAGGCAGCGCGTGCATTGGCAGCGGTGCATGCGGCCCGGCATGATCCCGAGCGTCATCGCCGCTGCCGTGGAAAGCTGCACGTACTCCGGCGAGCGCATGTGCGGCGCCAGAAGGTTGTTGTTCGGCAGATAGACCCCGGCCGGCGGCCGGTCGGCCAATTTGACCGGCGCGCCGTTGCGACGCTCGAGCGGCGTGGGCGCGGGCGCCCGGGGCTGCATGACCGCGTAGGTATTGAAATCGCCCGCCGCGGCGTGCGGCGGCGGCCGGCCGTCATCGCGGTGCTTGAGGCAGCTCATGCTACGACTCCTTTGAAAGCCAGGGGCCCGCTCGCTGCAGCCGTGCTGCTGCTGCACGCGCGACCGGCAGTGCGCAGAGCGCCGCCGCCGAGCTTGACCGAGCAGCAGGCGTGTTGCTGCTCGAACGGCCGGCCGACGGCCCGGGCCACTGCGACGGCGCCGTCCGCCGGAAAGGCAATGCCGTCGAGACCGGCGAGCACCGCATACGTGTCGGTGACACGCTTGTGCATCCCGGGCGGCCGGGCGCACCCGAGGAGCACGTTGCGATCCGCGAGCCGCACGCGTGCCTCGGCAAAGATCCGTCCGACCTCGGTGGTGTCGGGCACGGCAAAGGTTCCGGGCACGGCATAAAACGGCATGACCACCACCAGTACCAGGCTGCTGACCCGGTGACGGCTCACGATATCGAGCGCCGCAGGCTCACCGAGAATCCGCCCGTAGTGCAGGCCGATCACGATGTGCGGGGTCACCTCCATGGAAGTCCCGCACAGCGCCGCCAGCGTCGCCTCGAAGTCCGCTACCGGACGATTCAGATGGTAGACCTCGCGAATCGTCGCGTCCGCGCCGATCACGTCCATCATGGCTGTATCGACACCGGCCGCTTCCATCGCCCGCGCGCCGGCGACGCTCGTGAGGGCGGTGTGAATCGCAATCCGCAGTCCCGGGTGATCGCGCTTCAAGCGCTCGACGATCGGATAGTAGCGCTGGTAGCGGATCTCATTGCGGCGATTCGAGCCCCCCGACAGCAGAAACCCCTGCAGGCCCTGCGTCGCGATCAGCTCGCGCACTTTGCGATCGAGCATCTCCGGCGATGTCGCCGGCAGCATCGGCGCGAGAATCTTCGCCTGGCAATGGTCGCAGTTGAGGCCGCAGGCGGCGCCGGTGATCGAGAACGCCGGGAAACTGTTCTTCGAGCAGCCCTTGAGCTCCGTGCTCGCGTAATCCTTGAAGGTCGGTGTCGAGAATCGGATCGGCCTCGCGGGGCCCGCCGCCGCCGCCCGCTCGAGGTCGGCGATCAGTTGCGCGTCGAGCCTGGCGTGCTCGAGCTCTTCGATGGCCTGCAGTGCGTCAAACCAGCTCATCGTGAGTCACCCATGACAGACTCGTCGGCCCGCACGGCGGGGGGGCCGGTCCGCGGCCACCGCCGCCACGAGATCCACGACCGCCGGGCGGACCGCGCCGTCGCGCAGGTCGTCCGCGAGAGTCGTCAGCCAGTGCGGATCGATCATGTCCTCCTCGATCAGATCGCACGAGAGTCCCTCGAGGACGCGCCGGGCCGCCGGCGGCAGTGTGCCTGGAATCTCGCGCCCGCTGAGTCGCGCCCACAGGCCGGTCCAGCAGCGCGCGAGCGTCCACGGGTTGTAGCCACCCCCGCCGAGCACGACCGCGACCGGTGCGAGCCCGACCAGGGCCTCGACCGCGCCCCACAGAGCCCCGTTGCTCAGCAGAAGTCCGGAAAGCGGATCCCCGGCAAGCGCATCGGTGCCGCAGGTGATGACCACGGCTTCGGGCGCGAGCTCCAGCGCCCGAGGCAGCACGGCCTCCTGCATCAGAAACGCGAGCTCGGCATCGTTGAAGCCTTTCGGGACCGGATAATTGTACGAGCGCCCGCCCCCGCGGTCGCCCGCTGCCCCCGTGAAGGGCCAGCGTCCCGCCTCGTGGATGGAGATCGTGTGCATCCGCACATCATCGCGCACGGCATCCTGAACGGCATCCCCATGGTGCGCATCGAGATCGACGTAGAGGATCTGCGTCAGCCCTTCCTCGGCGAGGCGCTGCAGGGCGAAGACCGGATCATTGAGATAACAGAAGCCGCTCGCCCGTGCCGGCCGCCCGTGATGCGTGCCGCCGGCCGGATGGAAGGCGACCTGGCCCTCGAGCGCCACCTGCGCCGCGAGTATCGATCCCCCGACCGCAGTCGCCGCCCGCGCGAATACCCCGGGAAACACGGGGTTCTCGCGCGTGCCGATCGCAAACCGCTCACGCGCTTCGATGCTGACCGCCCCGCTCGCCTGCGCAGCAACCAGCGCCGCGAGGTATTCGCGGCTGTGAAATCGCGCCAGCTGCTCCACCGTGGCCTGCGGACTCGCGCGAAACTCCGCCGGCTCGAGCCAGCCGAGCTCGCCACACAATTGCATCACGCTCGCGACGCGCGGGATCGCCAGCGGATGGTCGCCGCCGAAGCCCGGCGTGCTGCACAGCTTGCTGCCGATGAAGACCGCTGATCGCTCGTCAGGCATACGCAGATGATCCGTCTAGCACACTTCGCAGCCCTGCGGGAGCGCGACTTGTACGCACGCCGCGGCCCGCCCCGGATTGCGCCCCTACCTTATTAGAGAACTATCTTATTACCACATGCTTATAGGATGTGCTATGTTCGGCGCCGTTCGGCTCTGCCAGGTATACAGACATGGTTGCCGCGACTATAAACCCGCGTCCCGAGCCCGCGCCCAAGAGCAAGAGCATGTCGATCATCGTGACGAAGGGCACGCTCGACTGGGCGTATCCGCCCTTCATCCTCTCGACGACGGCTGCGGCGATGGGCCTCGACGTCTCGATGTTCTTCACCTTCTACGGCTTGCCGCTGCTGCTCAAGAACCTCGATCTGCACCTCTCGCCGCTCGGAAATCCGGCGATGAAGATGCCGCTCGCCGGCATGCACATGGGCATGCCGAACTTCGCCTCGGTGATTCCCGGCATCGAGTCCGCGGCGACGACGATGATGAAGAACATGATGAAGAAGAAGGGCGTAGCTTCGATCCAGGATCTGCGCGCGCTCGCCCTCGAATCCGGCGTGCGCATGATTGCCTGCCAGATGACGATGGATCTCTTCGAGTACAAGCTCGAGGACATGATCGAAGGGCCGGAACTTGGCGGTGCAGCGACCTACATCGAGGTCGCGACGCAATCCGATATCAATCTGTTTATCTGAGGGCCGGCAAGTCCGGCGGACGCTCCATGGCAGATCAAACATTGGATGCAAAGGGCCTGAATTGTCCGCTGCCGATCCTGCGGGCCAAGAAGGCGCTGCAGGGACTCAACCCCGGCGGCACGCTCGAGGTGCTCGCCACGGATCCCGGAGCGGTGAAGGATTTCGAGGCCTTCTGCCGCACCACCGGAAACGAGCTGGTCGAATCGGGCACCGAGGGCAAGGTTTACCGCTTCGTCCTGCGCCGCAAGGCCTGACCTCAGACGCGATTACAACGCCCGACACACGGGCAGGGCAATTCGGGGGCAACATGCGATTGAACATCGGGGTACGTGCGGCCATCGCATCGACGATGATCGCGGGCGCGGCGCACGCGACCAACGGCTACCTGACCGCTGGTACCGGCATCAACAGCGACGGCATGGCGGGCGCCGGCAGCGCCGATCCGACCGACGTCATGATCATGGCCACGAACCCCGCGGCCCTGGCGCTGGTCGGACAACGCCTGGAGCTGGGACTCGCCCTCTTCAGCCCGGATCGCAGCTACTCGACCTCGCCGAGCCTCGCCAACGGCAACGGTGGCGCATTCACGATCGGCCCGAACGACATCACCAGCGGCGATCGACTGTTCCCCATTCCCTACATCGCCATGAACTGGCAACTCGACCCGCAGGACACCCTCGGCGCCGCCTTCTACGGCCGCGGCGGCATGAATACGACCTGGGACGGCGGCACCGCGACTTTCGCACCGCGGCCAGGCTTCCCGCCGCAGACGTTTCCCGGCACCTTCGGCGACGGTACGGCCGGCGTCAACCTGCTGCAGGCGTTCCTCAACCTGTCGATCGCTCACTCCTTTGCAGACCGCCAGTTCTCGCTCGGCGCATCGTTGATCGGCGCCGCGCAGCGCTTCGACGCGCGCGGAGTCGGCACCTTCGCCCCCTACACCTATACGTTCGCCTCCAGCGGCGGCACGGTCATGCCGACGTCGCTCACCAACAATGGCGCCGACATGTCCTACGGCGGCGGCGTGGCGGCGGGCCTCGAGTGGCGGCCGAATGAGGTGTTCACTGCCGCCGCGGCCTATACCACCAAGATGTACATGTCGAAACTCACCAGGTACAGCGATCTGTTCGCCGGCCATGGTGGCTTCGACATTCCGGCCAACGCCACCATCGGAGTGACGGTCAAGCCGTCCCCGGGTGTCGCAGCGAGCTTCGACGTGCAGCGGATCTGGTACGCGGATGTCGCATCGGTCGGCGATCCGATCAGCAACCTGTTTGCCTGCCCCACCGCCGGTGCCGGCGGCACCGACCTGCAGAGCTGCCTCGGCGGCAGCCACGGGGCGGGCTTCGGCTGGCAGAACATGACGGTCTACAAGCTGGGCCTGCGCTGGCAGATCGATCCGGACTGGACCGGGCGCATCGGCGTCAGCCACGGGGGCCAGCCGATTCGGAGCTCCGAGGTTCTGTTCAACATCCTCGCCCCCGGCGTGGTGGAGAACCATTTCGCGATCGGCGTCACGCGGCGCAATGGGGACCGCGGCGAGTTCAGCGCGGCTTTCACCTACGTCAGCAACAAGAGCATCCAGGGCGTCAACACCTTCGATCCGACGCAGACGATCACGTTGCAGATGCATCAGTACGAGCTCGAGTTCGGCTACGCCTGGATCCGTTAGCCGCTGGTGCGCGCGCAGCCTTACCCTCACACCTACAGCGTAGCCGCCCGCGGCGGCCCCTCGGGCCTCGTACCGCTCTCCTCGCCCGGACTGCCCGAGCTCGCGAGCGCACCGGCGCGGGAGTTCGGCGGCCCGGGGACGCACTGGTCGCCGGAGACGCTGCTCGTTGCAGCGATTGCCGACTGCTACGTCATGACGTTCCGCGCCGTGAGTGCCGCGGCGTTGTTCGGCTGGCTCAAACTCGAATGCCGGGTGGACGGGGTGCTCGAGCGCGTGAAACGCGCCCCCTGCTTCACGCGCTTGCGTACGGTGGCTACGCTGACGGTGGCCCCGGGCGCAGACGTGGCGAAAGCGCGGCGACTCTTGAGAAAGACCGACGCGGCGTGTCTGGTCGCCAATTCACTGCGCGGCGAGCGCATGCTCGAGGCGCACGTGATCGCCGCCGCATCCTCCGCCGCCGGGGCGGGGAACGAGCTCAGCCCAGCAGAGCGGTCACCGATCGGTTGATCGCATAGCCGCCGACGAGCAGAAAGGCAAACAGCGCCGCCGCGAGCAGCAGCGGCCGCAGGCCCGCCTGGCGGATCGCGCCCACGTGGGTCCTTAGTCCCAGCGCCGCCATCGCGGTCGCCAGCAGCGCCGTGTCGATTTCGATCAGCGCGCCGACCAGTCGCGCCGGCAGAATCTGCAGGGAGTTCACCGCGCTCGCGACGATGAAGAGCACGGCAAACCAGGGGATGACGATCGGCGCCCGCGCCCCGTGTCCCGGGTGCGCGGCGTCCGCGCTGTGCGCACGCTGCAGCCCCGACAGCGCCAGCAGGAAGGGTGCGAGCATCATGATGCGCAGCATCTTCTCAATCACCGCGGTCGCGGCCGCCGCCTCGCTCACGCTGCGGCCGGCTGCCACGACCTGCGCCACTTCGTGCACGGTCGAGCCCGTGAACACCCCGTAGGCGTGCTCGGTGAGGCCGAGGACGGGATAGAGCAGCGGGTAGGCGAACATGCCGACCGTCCCGAACACCACCACCGTCGCCACGGCGACCGATACCTTGTACGCCTGGCCGCGGACCACGGGCTCGGTCGCCATCACGGCGGCCGCCCCGCACAGGGCGCTGCCGGCGCCGATCAGCATCGAGGTCTGACGGTCCAGCCTGAAAACCCGCGTGCCAAGCTGCACTGCGATGGCGAAGGTCAGCACGACGATCAGCGCGTCAATGAGGACCCCCGCCCAGCCGACCGCCTCGATCTGCTGGAACGTGATGCGCAGACCGAACAGGATGATCCCGGCGCGCAACAGCGTGCTCTTGGAAAAATCCACACCGGCAGCGGTGTGCGCGGCGATCGCGGGAAAAAAGGTGTTGCCGGCGAGGATCCCGCACACGATGGCGAGCGTGAGCGCGCTCAGCCCGTAGTGCTGCACCGCCGGCATGCGCGCGGCAAGCATGGCGGCGGCAGCGATGGCGCCCGCCAGCGCAAGCCCCAGCCAACCGCCGCGGGTTCTCAAAGCGTGTGGTTCAGGCGCATGGACCGGCATCGAGGCTACGCTAGAGCCTCATGTGGTATAAATCCAATGTATTTCTCTCACATTTCCATGAGTTTTGGTTATTCAAATGAACCTGCATCTACTGCGCATCTTCGCCGCCGTGGCCGAGCAGCGGAGCTTTTCACGAGCCGCAAGCACGTTGTTCATCAGCCAGCCGGCGGTATCCAAGGCGGTACGGCAGCTCGAGCACCAGCTCGATCTCGCGCTGATCGAGCGTGGGCCCGGAGGGACGCGCGGAACGAGAGGGGTGCGTCTGACGGAGAGTGGACAGGCACTCTTCGAGCATGCGCGCGGAATCTTTGCGCTCGAGCGCGCCGCGACCGACGAGGTACGCGCGCGCGTCGGATTGAAACGGGGCCGGCTGGTCGTCGGGGCGAGCACGACCATCGCGGGCTACTGGCTGCCCCGCTACCTCGCGCGCTTTGCACGACAGGTCCCTTCCGCCGAGCTGCAAGTCCGCGTCGGCAACACCCAGACGGTCGGCCGGGCCCTGATCGACTGCGAGACCGACCTGGCGCTGGTCGAGGGGCCGGTCGACGATCAGCGCATCGCGGCGACCCATTGGCGCGATGATGAGTTGCAGATCATCGCGCACCCCGAGGCGGGGTTCGCGCGGCGGCGCGGCGCGGCGCTCGGGGAGCTGAACGCCCAGGCATGGCTGCTGCGCGAGCCCGGCTCGGGCACGCGCGAGGTGACCGATCGAGTGATGCGCGCTCAGCGCATCGAGCCCGGGCGCACGATCGAATTCGCCAGCAACGAGGGCATCGCGCGCGCGGTCGCCGCGGGACTCGGCCTCGCCCTGCTGCCGGCGTGCGTGGTGCGCGAGCTGGTACGCATGGGCGAGGTGCGGACGCTGACGCAGACTCATACCAACGGCGCCGCGCTGCTGCGTCCCCTCTACCTGCTGCAGCTCAGGGAGCGGCCGCCCTCTCCCCTGGCGCGCGAATTCTGCACGCTGCTGACACGGTCGCTCGAGACGCGGTGACCCCGGTGGCTCGATCCTTCGCCGTCGCCGCCCGGCTCACAGCCGGACGAATCGCAAGCGCAACGAGTTCCCGATGACCGAGACGGAGCTGAAGCTCATGGCCGCCGCCGCAATGATCGGGCTCAGCAGCAGGCCGAAGCTCGGGTACAGAATGCCTGCCGCCAGCGGAATGCCGAGCGCGTTGTAGACGAAGGCGAGGAAGAGGTTCTGGCGGATGTTGCGCATCGTTGCCCGGCTCAGAGCGCGCGCCCGCGCGATGCCCGCCAGGTCACCCTTGACGAGCGTCACGCCCGCACTCTCCATCGCCACGTCGGTGCCGGTACCCATCGCGACGCCCACGTCGGCCTCGGCGAGTGCCGGGGCATCGTTCACGCCGTCGCCGGCCATGGCAACCACATGCCCCTCGCTGCGGAGCCGCCGAACCACGCTGTTCTTCTGCTCGGGCAGCACCTCGGATTCGATGTCCGTGATCCCCAGTTGCCGGGCCACCGCTTCGGCGGTCTTACGATTGTCGCCCGTCAGCATGACGATGCGGACGCGATCGGACCGCAGGCGGTCCAAGGCCTCCGGGGTCGACGCCTTGATCGGGTCGGCGACTGCCAGGATTCCCGCGGGGCGGTCGTTCACCGCGACGTAGATCACCGTGGCACCCTGGCGGCGATATTCGTCCGCGCGTCGTTCCAGCTCTTCGGGGACACTCGCGACGAGCTTCGCATTACCCACGGCGACCCGCCGCGAACCGATGTTTCCGCTCACGCCTTTTCCGGTGACGGAGTCGAAGTCCGTTGCTTCCTGCAGGGCAAGACCTCGCGCTTGCGCCGACGCGACGACGGCCGCGGCCAGCGGATGCTCGCTGGAGCGCTCGACGCTGGCCGCCAGCGACAGCACCGTTGCCTCGTCGAAATCCCCCGCGGGCACCGAAGCGATGACCCGCGGTTTCCCCTCGGTGAGGGTGCCCGTTTTGTCGACCACCAGCGTGTCGACTTTCTCGAGCCGCTCCAGTGCCTCGGCGTTCCTGATGAGAACGCCGGCGCTTGCACCCTTACCGACTCCCACCATGATCGACATCGGTGTCGCAAGTCCGAGCGCACAGGGACAGGCGATGATGAGCACCGAGACGGCCGCGATCAGTGCGTACGAAAAGGCGGGTGCCGGGCCCCAGATCATCCAGCCGAGGAACGCCAGGACTGCCACGCCGGCGACGGCGGGCACGAACCAGGCCGAGACGACATCTGCAAGACGCTGGATCGGCGCGCGGCTGCGCTGGGCATCAGCCACCATGTGCACGATGCGGGCGAGCACCGTCTCGGAGCCGACCCGCTCGGCCCGCATCACGAGCGAGCCCGTGCCGTTGAGAGTTCCGCCGATCACCCTGGCGCCGGCCGCCTTCTCGACCGGCATCGACTCGCCCGTGATCATGGACTCGTCGAGCGCGCTCCTGCCGTCGAGCACCTCGCCGTCCACCGGTACACCGTCGCCCGGCCGGATGCGCAGCCGGTCGCCCACCCGCACCTCGTCCTGCGGGATCTCCTCGTCGGTCCCGTCAGCGCGGATACGACGGGCGGTCTTCGGTGCGAGATTCAGGAGCGCGCGGATGGCGCCGCCGGTCTTCTCCCGTGCGCGCAGCTCGAGAACCTGGCCGAGCAGCACGAGCACGGTGATCACCGCGGCGGCTTCGTAATAGACGGGAGTGCTCCCCTCCTGCGTCTGCAGAGCCGAGGGGAAGAGGCCAGGGGCGAGCGTGGCGACGAGACTGTAGAGGTAGGCGGCGCCGACGCCGAGCGCAATGAGGCTGAACATGTTGAGGGAGCGGTTGCGCACGGACGCTGCGGCTCTCTCGAAGAAGGGCCAGCCGGCCCAGAGAACGACGGGTGTTGCGAGCAGAAGCTCCAGCCAGGTGGCGACTCGCGGGGCGACCCAATGGTGGAGGGCGAGTCCGGGAGCATGACCCAGCATGTCCCACGACACTAGAGGCGCGCTGAGGAGCAGGCCAATCCAGAAGCGCCGGGTCATGTCCCGGAGCTCGGCACCCTCGCCGCTCATGGCAGGGTTCAAAGGCTCGAGCGCCATGCCGCAGATCGGGCAGCTCCCGGGAGCATTGCGGCGAATCTGCGGGTGCATGGGGCACGTATAGATCGTACCCGACGAGACGCTCTCGCCACCGGCGTCGCCGGGCGCACCTGCGGAAGCTGCAGCTCGGTGAGACGCCGCAGCTCCGTGACAGCAGTGCTCGGCAGCGTCCGCGGAGTGGCCATGGGACGCGGGCGGATGCGAATGCTGCCCCCCGCGCGTAGCCTCACTTTGCAGGTGATGCGTGTTCATTGCAGTTTCTCTCCGCCGAGCGCCTTCAATATGGGGCAGTCGGCCGCCTGCCCGTGGCCCGGGCAGGCGGCGACGAGCGTGCGCAACCCGTCACGCACGCGCCTGAGGTCGGCGAGACGCCGCTCGACGTCTGCCAGTTTCTCCTGGGCGGTATGCTTGATGCGCGCCACGTCGCGGCGCTTCGAAAGGTCCAGCAGCTCGCGAATCTCCCCGAGGGTGAAGCCCAGCGCCTGCGCCCTGCGTATGAACCTCAGCCGTGAGATTTCCAGCGGACCATAGCGGCGGTAGCCCGAAGCGAGGCGCGCCCGGGGAGCGAGCAAGCCGCTGCGTTCGTAGTAGCGAACGGTGTCGATGCGCACCCCGGCGCGTTTGGCCAGCGTGCCGATACCAATCGAGTCCATGCCCGGCCTCCGGTTCGGGGCCCATCTTAGACTCTGGACCATAGTCCAGAGTCAAGAACCAGCGACCAAGCCTACCGGACGGCTCCGCGGGCGATATACGCATATACCGCAGCGGCGCCGCGAGTACTGCGAGGGCACGGCGCCCGGATCGCCGCAGAGCGGCCTGTGGCGCCCGTCATGGGGCAACACTCGCGCGCCGCACCTCGGTCCACCATCTCCACGACACGTAAATGGCCGGGTAGATCAACAGGGACAGGATAGCGGTCGTGACTATGCCGCCGACCATCGGCGCGGCGATGCGCTTCATCATGTCGGCGCCCGTTCCGCTGGACCACATGATGGGGAGCAGGCCCATGAGTATCGCGAAGAACGTCATGGTGATCGGCCGCACCCGCAGCACGGCTCCCTCCATCACGGCTGCGTCCAGGTCCGCGAGACTCTTCATGCGCCCTTCCACCTTCCGGCGCTCGAAAGCCGCATCCAGGTAGAGAAGCATCACCATCCCCATCTCCGCATCGACCCCTGCCAGAGCGATGATCCCCACCCACACCGCAACGCTCAAGTGATACCCGAGCAGCCACAAGAGGAGAAAGGCGCCGACGAGCGAGAACGGCACGGCCGCGAGCACGATCAGGACCTTGGCCAGCGACCGCGAATTGAAATACAGGAGCACGAAGATCAACGCCAGGGTGATGGGGATGACGTATTTCAGGCGCTGCGCGGCCCGCTGCATCCCTTCGTACGAGCCGCTCCATTCCAGGCGATAGCCGGCGGGGAGCTTCACCATCGCGGCGACCGCCTTGCGCGCATCATTCATGTAGCTGCCCATGTCGCGGTTCGCCATGTCCACGTACACGTAGCCGACGAGCTGCGCGGCTTCGCTCTTGATCTGCCCCGGGCCGTCCACGAACTTGAGGTCCGCGAGCTCCTGCAAGGGCACCTGAGCGCCTGCCGGTGTCCCGACGAGCACCCGCCGCAGCCTCTCCAGGTCGTCGCGCAGCTCCCGCGCGTAGCGGACGTTCACCGGAAAGCGCCGGCGACCCTCGATGGTCTGAGTCACATTGGCTCCCCCGACCGCGGCCGTGATGGTGTCCTCGACGTCCATCACCGAGAGGCCATAGCGGGCGATCGCGGCGCGCTTGATGTCGAAGTCCAGGTAGTACCCTTGAGCCACCCGCTCGGCGAAGGCGCTGCGCGTGCCGCGGACCGTGCCGAGAGTGGCTTCGACCTGGGAAAGAATCCGATCGATCTGCGCGAGGTCTGGTCCAAATACCTTCACCCCGAGGGGGGTGCGAATTCCGGTGGAGAGCATGTCGATGCGTCCCTTGATGGGCATCGTCCAGCTGTTGGAAAAACCCGTCATCCGGGTGCGAAGTGCCTGATCGAGCTCGCCGATCAGCTTTTCGGGGGTCATGCCGTGGCGCCACTGCGCAGCGGGCTTGAGATTGATGACCGTCTCGACCATCTCGAGCGGTGCAGGATCCGTGGCGCTCTCGGCTCTCCCGGCCTTCGCGAAGACGCTCGCGACTTCCGGGAAGCCCATGAGGATCCTGTCCTGCTGTTGTATGGTCTGCGCCATCGTCTGGATGGAGGCGCCCGGAAGCGTCGCGGGCATGTAGAGGATCGTCTCCTCCCAGAGCGGCGGCATGAACTCGCTCCCGAGCCTCATGTAGATCGGTACGATCATGGTCACGGCGAGGAGCGCGATGCCCACCATCGCATAGCGCCACCTGAGCGCCAGCCGCGCGGCGGGCTCATAGATCCATCTGAGGAATCGATTGACCGGATTGCTCTCCTCGGGCGGGATGCGGCCTCGAATGAGCAGCGTCATGAGGAAAGGCGCCACCGTGATCGAGAGGACGGCGGCGAACAGCATGCTGAACGACTTCGTGTAGGCGAGCGGCTTGAACAGCCTCCCCTCCTGGTCCTGCAGCGCAAACACCGGAAGAAAGCTGACCGTGATGATCAGCAGCGAGAAGAACAGCGACGGGCCGACTTCCTTGCCCGCGTCGATCAGCACCTCGAGTCTCGGACGGCGCGCTTGCGGAGGCTTGCCCGCCTCGCGCTCGAGATGCTTGTGGGCGTTCTCGATCATCACGATGGCCGCATCGACCATCGCCCCAATTGCGATCGCGATTCCGCCCAGGCTCATGATGTTGCTCGTGAGCCCGATCCAGCGCATCGCGAGCAGCGTCAAGAGCACCGCGAGAGGCAAAGTGATGATCGCAACCAGGGCGCTGCGCACGTGAAACAGGAACAGCACGCAGATCAGGCTGACGATGAGGCTTTCCTCGATGAGCTTCTCGCGCAGCGTCTCGACCGAATGATGGATGAGGGTCGAGCGGTCATAGGTAACGACGAGCTCCACCCCTTCAGGGAGCGACGGCCGCACTTGATCCTGGATCGCCTGTTTGACGCGATTCAGGACGTCATAGACGCTCTCGCCGAAACGCACGACGACGATGCCACCGGCGGCATCGCCCATGCCGTTGAAATCCACGACACCGCGGCGCATGTCCGGTCCCACCTGCACGAAGCCGACGTCGCGCACCAGGATCGGGGTCCCGTCCGAGCGGGCGCCGAGGGCGACGTTCTCGAGGTCCGCGGGCGTCTGCAGGTAACCTCGGCCGCGCACCATGTACTCCCGCCCGGTGAACTCCAGAACGCGGCCGCCGACCTCCTGGTTGCTGGCGCGGATCTGCTCGACCACCCGGTTGATCGGGATCCTGTAAGCCAGCAGCTTGTTCGGGTCCACCGTGACCTGGTACTGCTTGACGAAGCCGCCGACCGACGCCACTTCGGCGACGCCCGGCACCGCGCGAAGCTGAAACTGAACCTGCCAGTCCTGCAGGGTGCGAAGGTCGGCGAGCGAATGTCCGCCGCTCTTGTCGATCAGAACGTACTCGAGCGCCCACCCGACGCCCGTCGCATCGGGCCCGAGCTGCGGCGATACGCCTTGCGGCAGCTTGCCGGCCATGCCGCTCAGGTACTCGAGGACGCGGCTGCGCGCCCAGTAGAGGTCCGTGCCGTCCTCGAAGATCACGTACACGAGGGATGACCCGTAGAAGCTGTTGGCCCGCACCGCCTTGACCTTGGGTGCGGAGAGCAGCTGGGTCACGATCGGATAGGTGACCTGATCCTCGATGATGTTGGGACTGCGGTCTTCCCAGTCCGCCGAGACGATGACCTGTACGTCAGAGAGATCGGGGATCGCATCGAGCGGGGTGTTGAAGACCGCCCACAGCCCGCCGCCGAGAATCGCAATCGACAGCAGCAGGATCAGGAACGCGTTGCGGGCGCTCCACTCGATGATGCGGGCGATCATTTCTGTTTGACGGCAGGCTGCTTGCCGGCATCACTTCCGGCGCTCATCCCGGGCATGTCGGCCATCCCGGGCATCCCGGCCATGCTGCTCGCGCCCGCCTCCAGGCGGCTCTCGGAGTCGATGAGGAAGTTCGCCGAGGTCACCACCTGATCTCCGGCACCGAGCCCCTCGAGAACCTCGAAGCGATCGCCGAAGCCGAGCGATCCGATCTTCACGGCGACCGGTGCAAAACGGTCGGCGGCGACGACACGGAACGCAATGTCGCGTTCACCGGTGCGGATGATGGCGGAGGCCGGGACGGTCAGCCCGCTACCCATGGCGTGGGCGATCACGACGTCGCAAAACATGCCCGGCCGTAGGATACCGCTCGAGTTAGCCAACTCGATCCGCACCTGTATCGAACGGGACATCTCATCGACCACGGGGTCGATGAACACGATCTTGCCGGTGAGCGAGTGCGTCGACGGCATGGAAGACGATGACACGCTCGCCGGCATGCCGATCGCGACGTGCGGCAGCTCGTACTGAAAGACCTTGGCCTGCAACCAGACCGTCGACAGGTCAGCGACCGTGTACAGGTCGCTCTGCGGCCCGACGTACTGGCCGGCAAACACCTGCTTCGCCAGGACGATGCCGGAGATGGGACTGCGCAGGGTGAGCGACTTGTGCGGCTTGCCGGTTTTCTCGAGTGCGTCGATCTCATCCTCCGGGACGTCCCATAGCTCGAGCCGGCGGCGCGCAACTTCCACCACCGAGCGCTGATCGCCCGGCTCCGGTCCCGACTTTGCCGCCTGCAACGCCGAGAGGAACTCCCGCTGAGCGGCAAAGAACGCGGGACTATAGATCGAGAGCAGTGGCTGACCCGCCCTCACCCTCTGGCCGGTATAGGAGACGTAGAGTCTTTCCACCCAGCCCTCGGTCTTGACGTGGATGTGCGCCACGCGCGTTTCATCGGGCTGCACGATGCCGACCGTGCGGATCGTCATGTTGAGAGGCGTGCGCTCGACGCGCCCGAGCGTGACCCCGATGCGCTGTTGAACCTCCGGGGAGAGGTTGACTTCGGCATATCCCGGCGGTGCGGTGCCTGGCATGTCCATCCCGGGCATGGGCTCGGGAGGCGCGGATTTCGACTGGGCGTGCGCATGGTAGGTAGCCGTGACGCCCGCGACTGCGGCCGCACCCAGTACCAGTAACGCCCGGTATTGCTTCGATTTCATGAAAACTCTCATGGCTGCTCCCGGGGCGAGGCGAGCGTCTCGATGTCTGCGCCCATAAGTGCTTCAAGCTCGGCCAGGCGCTCCTCGCGCTCGATGTGCGCCTCAGCCACCATGCGCCGCATCCTGAGCAGCATGCGCTCGCTGTCGATCAGGTCCGCGAAACCGATCGTTCCGGCTGCGTAGCCGCTGCGCGAGCTCGCGACCAGCTGCCGGGCGGCGGGAACTATGTCCCGCTGATAGAGCTGCGACTGCCGCTCGGCATTGCGAATCGAGTAGAGCGTCGCGACGAAGCTCGCGGCGCGATCGTGGCGCGTCTGCCGAAGCATGGCCTCCGCGGAATGCTCCATGGCCTCCGCCTCATCGATTGCCGCGCGGATGGCGGGTGCCCGCGTCGGCAGCATCACCATCGTTCCCACGGCCTGGGAAACGCTGCCGGTGATGCTTGCGGAGGGGCTGAAATCGGGCAGATAGGCGAGCCGGGCCACCTCGATGGCGTCCGTGCGCCCAGCCACCCGGCGGGCGAGCGCGGCGAGCTCAGGGTTCTGTGCCACGCCCGCGGCGATGAGCCGCGAATCGTCCGCGGCGATCGCGCGCGGGGCAGGCAGGCTCGCGGGAAGGGTCAGAGGGGCATCGGGGTCGCGCGCCAGCATTCCGTTGAGCATGCTGCGCATCGAGCGCGCCTTGGCCTCGAGGCTCGCGAGGTCGTCGTCAGCCGTCTGCAATTCGATCATCGCCTTGAACAGATCCTGCATCGGGCCGCCGGCGGCCGCGCGATCGGCCGCGGAGTCCGTGACGAGCTTAAGCAGGGTCCGGTTGTCCCGTTGAACGCGGATGAGCTCCTCGGTCAACGCGAGATCCAGGTACGCAGAGAGCACCTTCCGCTGCAGGTCGAATTTGACGGCGCGGAACTTCTCCCCCGCCTCCCGTGCCGCCTCGAGCGCCGCCTTGCCGGCCGTTCGGGCCTTCACCGGCAGCGACAGGTTCATGGACGGATCAAAGCCGACTCCGAGGGTGGTGCGATCCCAGGCTTTCACGTTCTCCGGGGAGAACAGGTAGCTGAAGGTGAGCGCGACGTCGCTGTTGGGCCATACCGCGGCCTCATCGATTCGTGCAAGAGCCGCCTTCCACTCGAAGTACGCGGACTCGAGCTCGCCGTTCGCGAGGAAGGCGCGACTCAGAACGTCGCGCCACTGAGCCTCCGGGGGTAAGTCTGGTAGCGGCCGCGTCGCCGCCGGCCTCTCGAACGGCGGCGCGGCGGCCGCGAGCTTGGCACGTTCGTCGGCTGTCTCATGGGGGCGCAGAACACAGCCGCTGACGCTCACGGCGACCGTGATGATCCCCGCGGCCAGCGTGCGGGCGCGACGAGGCACAACGTTCGCACCGGCGGCACGCATTCGAAAAATACTCGCCCTGAATCTGATGTCGGGCATCAGCACAACTACATAGATGAGTCAGGCGGCTGCCGCCAGCAGAGGCTCGCAAGCACGCCGATGCGCCCGCTCGCGCCTCGAGTCAGCGCGCACGAGCGTCCTCAGCTCGGAGGATCAAACGATGGGAGGTCGAAACGGGTTCGAGGGATCGCAGCCGAGATGTCCCGCCTCGAGTACCGGCAACGGAGCGGGAGGATGCGACGGCAGCGTCGGGGAAACCGCGTGGATCAGCGCGAGGCCTGGAGGCGGACCCTGGCATCTGCATCCGGGAGACCCGCAGCACGGATGCCTGGTCTGCGGAGCGTTGGGAACGGAGGCCTGGTCGCCCGCGATTTGCCGGACTGCGCTTCCCTGCGGGAGTTGGTGATGACCGGGACAGTCCTCGTGCACTACCTCACCCGCGGTTGCATGCTGCGTCATCGCCGCGGCCGCAGCGGGCGCCAGGAGGACGTCGCCGAGTTGCCACAGCAGAAGCGCCAGGGTCGTCGTCCACAGTCCCGCACGGCGTCTCATGCCACTTGTACACTCCCGATCGAGAGCTGAAACAGGGCCCGGTTACGTGGTCAATGCCTTCAGTTTTTCCTTGTCGGTATCGGAAGGCATGTGCTTCAGATTGAGCAGGATCGCCGCCAGCGTCTTTACCGAGCTTGCCGCCTTGTCATCCTTTGCGATGGCTTCGAGTTCGGGTTTGTCAGCCGCCGCCACCGTATGCTGCACGTTCATCAGAGCCTGAGCCACGGTGCGCTCGTCCCTGGTCGCTGACTTGTCCGCGGCGATCTGCTTTAGCGACCGCTTGTCGGCATCAGTGGGAAAATGCTGAAGATGCAGCAGTATTGTGGCCATGGTCTGCACAGCCTTGCTCTCCGCCGCATTGGTCACAGTCGCGACCACGCCAAGGAACAGAGCGACCGCCAAGATAGCTGTCCGAGAGTTCATGGGTGTCTCCCGTCGATTCCTCATCCGCTTATCGCCTGAGCCGCCGGTCACTAGGATGCGCTCACGTTTGCTCCCGGACAAGGCCGGGGGCGCACTCGGCCGGCGCCGCAACGGCGGATCAAAGGAGGTTCGCAACGGCTGAACCCGAGCGGCTGGTCACCGGGGCGCTCCGCAAGCCTCCCCCGCCGCCAGGGATCCAGGTCGCCGGTCGGACGGCGCTCGCGAATTCCTTACATCGCCCCGACCACGTTCATGAAGATGCCGTGGCTCCGGTAGCTGAGGTCAGTCAGGTCTTCCGAGAAATTGGTGAAGTTGTAGCCTAGCCCTGCCTTCACGTGCTTACCGAGGTGGCGATAGACCGCGACCAGCGCGCCGGCGCGTGTCTGGCCGAGATCCGGCATGGTGAGCGCGCGCCCCTCGATCATTCCCTCCCACTCCTGGTGGAAATGCCAGTCGAGGCGCACGATATAGAGATCCGCCGTGTTGTCGAAGAACTGGGGATTCACGCGGTCGAGACTCGCCTCCCCCATCCGGTACGCGTACTTGCCGCCGAGCGACCACTGCGGAGTCAGGTCATAGGTCACGTCGATGGAGATGATCTCGCTCTTCTCGATGAACTCGGCCGCCGTGTCCTGCGGAGTCACCTGGCCTGCCGTCGGAAGGTTATAGAAGTAGGTGTACTTCACCAGCACATCCAGCCGGTCGCTGTGTACCGGGCGGTAGCCGTAGCCGATCGTCGCCTCGGTGTAACCGCCGTCGTAGAACTGGCCCTGTGAGTTATTGCTCATCGAGTGATCGAGCTTGCCGACCAGGCGCCAGTCCGGCGTGATCTGGAGCTTGAAGTCGTTCCTGAACAGCCAGGTCTTCAGGTCGTAGCTGGCGGCATTTGGTTGCTGGATGTCATCGTCCCGGTACTCGATGCCGCTCGAGAACTGGATCTTGTCGTGGCCATAGCCGACGTGGACGCCGCCCGCCTTGCGTTTCGTCTCGGCGTCCGTCTGACTGTCGACGAGCGTGCCCAGTTCCGCATTGGCGCCGAAGTTCCAGCGGTCGTCGGGCGCGAACGTTACGCCCGTCGAATGCGTGAGGCCGGAGGCGGAGTCGATGTCCTGGTAACGCTCCTCGACGAAGACGCTGCTGCTGTCGGACAGGCGCTCCTTCATCCCTGAGACCAGGGTGCCGGTACGCTGGAACAAGCCGGTGTCCGAGCGCTCGTTCTCCAGCGAGTAATTGAGGTAGAGCGTAGTGTGATCCGAGAGGAGATACTTGGTGCCGAGCTTGCCGCCCGGCCCGAGGCTGCCCTCGGACCCTTCGGCTTCGATGCTCATCTCCTTGCTGAGGCGATAGGAGCCGCCGATGCCGGCGCGGTTGTTCTCCTCGCGGTCGCCGGTCCTCGACACCGTGTCCTGCACGAAGGTGTAGGCGCGCCACGCGGCGAGCGAGTCGTACCCCACCTGCGCCACGACGTCGGTTTCCTCGCCCTGCTGCTGGGTCACCGGTACGACCGCCGAGTTATCCTCGCGGTCGTCGCGCCGCACCCCGCTGCTCACGGTCCAGTTCTTGTTCAGCTTGTAGCCGACGTCGACCTCCTCGGCCGTGGTCTTCAGACCCTGATCCTCTTCCTTAGTGTCCGCCTTGGCGTTCAGGCTCCAGCTGGTGCCGATCGGCAGCTTGAGGGTGCCGCCGTAGTACTCGGTGGCGGCGAGCGCGTCGTAGCCCGGCGCCGAATAGCCGGCGTCGAGATGCTGGGTGTAGAGGGTCAGACGACCCTTGCTGCCCGAGAGGAAATCGCCAAGCCCGACGCTGACGTCGGCACGGTAGGCTTCAGCGCTCGCATTCGCGTACGAGCTCGGATTGTCGCTCGCAAAGCCGTAGCCGCCATCGTTTGAGTAGTTCGCGCCGGAATCCAGCCCGTCGCTCTTGCCGCTCTGCAGCTTCACCCAGGAGTCCGCGCTCTTGCGCAGCGTCAGATCCGCACCGCGCAGACTGCTGCCGGAGACGCCCGCGTCGTTGGAGCTGGCAGTGACGCCGACCCGGACGTAGTCGTTGAGCCAGGCATCCGCCTGCCCGCCCGTCGTCCAGGTGCGAATGTCCTGAAAGGCCGGCGTGTACTCGTAGCGGGCCACCAGGTACGCCAGCTGCCCGCTGAGCCCGGTGGTGCGGACCAGCAGGTTGTCGTCCGCGGTCGAGGACAGCGGCTCGGCGAGGGTGATCCGGCCCTGCAGATAGTCGATCTCGTAGTCGATCGAGGGCCTCAGGTCTACCGTCCCGGTCACGAGCCCGGAGTCCTTGTCGCGCAGCTCGATACGCAGGCGCTCCGAGCCGGTGAGGATGTCCTGGAAGTGGAGAAAGTACAGCGAGCCGCCCGTTCCCAGGAACTCGTCGCGGCCGGCGATCGTGCCCGGCTGGGCGGCAAAGCCATCTATCGCGATGCGCTTCTCGCCGAAGCTCGTCGTGGCTTCGGACACCCAGTGGAGATTTCCGCCGTAGAGTCCACGATCGACCTGCGCGAGCTCGTTGTCGACGTAATCGATCCGGAAATTGCCCCACAGGCCGTAGTCGTCGTGGCGCTCCGCTTTCACGTAGAACTTGCCGAGCGTCGGCGCGAGCTGCTGCACGGTGCTGTCATCACCGTAGGTCGGGTAGTAATAAGAGGGATCGATGCGCCGGAACAGCGAGTCGGGCGCCTTGTTCAGGAAGTCGCTGAACAGGTCTTTGACCGGCTCCTCGCGGGTATCCGCGCTCGCCGTCACCCGCCAGTCGTTGGCGAATTTCTGCGTGGCGAAGAACGACAGGCTGCCGGAGACCGTCGCATCGTAGTCGAACGGTGCATCCGCGCCCTGCTGCTGCTGCTCGGCGGCGCTCGTGTGGTTCTTCGAGACGGTGAGGTCCGCCATGCCGAAGTAGAAGCGGTCGCTCGGCTTGAACTCCAGGTCGCGCAGGTAAAGCGTGCCGTTGCCTTCCTCATCGAGCACCGCCACTTCGACCGTATGCGCGCCCGGCGGCAGCACTTCCTCGGCGATGAAGTTGCCCTTGGCATCGACCGGCACCTCGTGACCGGCCACCCACACAGTGTGTTTGGGCGGAATGCCGCCACCGCGCACCGTGACCGTGCCGCCGCTCACCCGGATGTTCTGGTCCGAGAGCGTGCTCTCACCGTAGGCGGCGAGCAGCTCGGGCTCCTTCAGCTGCGCGTGCTTGACGGCCGCATCCTTCGAACCCGCCTCCTCCGCAGCCTCCTGCGCAGAGCTGCCCGGGCCGACCGGCGGCGCCGCCTCCTCGGCGTCGTTCCCCGGCTTGGATGACGCGCCTCCGGAATCACCGGCGGCCTGCCCGGTTCCTTGCTTCGGCGCCGCAGTCGCCGGATCCGCGGGCGCGCGGGCTCCGTCCGGAATCATCCACAGCGGCCGTGGCTTGGTGTCGTCGAACTTGCCGTCCTTGCTGTAGGCGCGGACCAGGTACTGCAATTCCCGCCCGGCAGCGGAGAGCTGCTGCACGCCCGGCTGCCACTCCGCCGAGCCGTCCGCATCGAGCGCGACCACCGCGAGCGGCGTGCTCTGCGCCGACCGTCCCGCCTCGAAGATGCGCACCTCGGCGCGCTGGATGAAGGCTCCGTAGTTGGTGTACATGTGAAAGCGCACGGGTGCCGCAACCAGCCCCTCGCCCGGGGTCTGCTGGAACACGATGACGCTCGGGGCCACCGCCACACTCAGCCGGCGCTGCGCCTTGAGATTGTCGAACTGGAACTGGATGTCCGCCTTGTCGAGCGCGACGTCGGTGCAACGCTGCACGTCGGCGGAGCTCCGGCCCGGATCGTCGATGGGCACGCCGTCCACGGTGATGTGCATGGGGTTGACTGCGAAGGGGCTGCGCGGCGTGAGCTCGTGCCGCAGAGGCGTGACGTTGACACCCTCGAGGTCATCGAGCACGGCGGGCTCGTCGTACACGACCTGCACGACGACGTAGGAGGACTCCCCCTGGGTGAAGCCCACGTTGACCACGTCGCTCGACTGCACGAAGCCCCGGCCCTCGTGCTCGGCCTGCGAGGCCGTCAGATGCATCTGCTCGGATATGACCTGCATGGCCCGGCGCGCGCGGGCGGCCGACAGGCCGACGTCATCGCCGTACACTGCGGCGGTGCGCCGATCGAGCCGCTGGTTGCCGGTGTAGCCCACGAAGCGCAGCCGCACGTGCGCCTTGTCATGCACATCCGCCATGGCGCGCCGCAGGCTCTCGGTGTAGCCGGGCGGAATGATCGCGCGCCCGTTCTCCAGCTGCAGAGGCGCAATCGTGCCCCACGCCGGCTCATATACCCTGGTCACCACCTCGCTGCCCACGCTCGGGCACATCTGCGGCTCGTCGGGGAGCTCGCGCAGCGGATCGTCGTACCAGAACTGCACCTCGACGCGGCGGTTGAGCGCCCGTCCCTGAGCGGTGTCGTTCGCGGCGAGCGGGGCCGCGGCACCGCGACCATCGCTCGCGACCGCCGCGCCGGGGAGCTTGAGCGCCTCCTGGACGGCGAGCGCCACACGATGGGCCCGCGCCTTCGACAGCGCGACGAGATCGCCGTAAATGCGCGCGTCGCGTTCGTTCAGGGTCACATCGTCGGTGTAGGCGATGAACTTCACCACCACGTTCGACTTGTCCTGGAGGTTCTCCAGTGCCTTGCTGATCTGGCCGATGAACTCCGGTGGGACCTGGACGTTCTCCTCGCCGTAATGCAGCGGCGGAACGACATTGCTGAGACGCGACCGGCGCGCGGCGCCTTCCTTGAAGCTCAGCTTGCAGAGCGTCTGCACCCGGCAGACCTTGACCTGCTTGATCTGCTGCCGCACCAGCACTTCCTGGTCCGCCTCGCGCGCCTTGGGCTGGTCGTACCAGACTTCCACCTCCACGCGGCGGTTGAGCGCCCGGCCTTCGGCGGTGTCGTTCGAGGCAATCGGGTGGCTGTCGCCGGCCCACTCGTAGGCGATCGCCTCCGGCTTCAGGTGCAGCGCCCGCTGGAGGAATTCCGCCACTTCGCCGGCGCGCTCGCGTGACAGCCCGGCGTTATCCTCGAAGACCCGGGCAAGCGCCGGGGACAGCCGCTGGTTGTCGGCGTAACCGACCAGGTGCAGCCGCACGTTGCGGCGATCGCGCAGGCCCTCGAGAGCCTTGCGCAGCGTCTCGACGTAGGCGTCGGGAATCTTCGCCGCTCCGGATTCGAAATGAATGGGCGGAATGACGTTCTTGAGCTTCACGGTGTCGAAGCTCTCGGCCAGCACCTGCTGCTGCTCGAGCCTGTCGCCGGCCTCGGTCCTGACCTGCTCGGGGTCGCGCGCCCAGGGCAACGGCTGCTCGACCGACAGCTGACGCTCGACCGCGCTGCCGAGCGGCGTCTGCTCGGAGCTCTGCGCCCGCGCACCCGTCGCGACGAGCGTCAGCGCCAGCAGCAATCCGGCGCCCCGCCTGCAGGCGCCATTCATTTGCCGCCCCGCAATCGCTCGAGCGGTTCCCTGGGCGGGCCGCCGCGCAGCCAGAAGACCTCGCGCTCGATCGTGAGCTCGTAGCAGCAGTTCAGCGCGCGCCAGGCGTCCCCGATGGTCCTGGCGACCGCTGCGAGCCGCCGGTCGACCAGAGCTGCGTCCTCGACGTCGGCGACATAGGACAGGCGCAGCACCGATCGCGACTTGCGCAGCTCCGCGAGCAGCAGCCCGAGCCTCGGCTGCCACTGCGGGCGCATGTCGGCGGTTCCCGGCTCGAACACTGCGTCCGAGAGATCGAGACTCACGACGCGGTGGATGGAGGCGCCGAATTCGAAGCGCAGCGCCTTGCCGCGCGTGGCGCGCTCCACCAGCACCTGGGGTGTGGTCAGGCGATAGCCGCTCGGCAGCGTCCGGTCGTCGAGCTTCAGGGCGAAGTTGCTGCCCCGCCCCTCGAGCGGCGTGATCGCGCAGGTGATGTGGAATCGGCCGAACTCGTCGGTGACGGCGGCCAGGCCCTCGGTGGTGATGACTCGCACGCCCGGCAGACCCGGCTCGCCCGGGTCCTGCCGGCCGTTACCGTTCTTGTCGTCGAAGACCTTGCCGAGCACGTCCGTGCAATCGAAGGTCGTATCCGGCACCACGACCACCGTGGCGCTGGCCTCACTCGACACCGCATTGCCGACGACGGCCGCGGCGGGGGCCGGGGCGCGGCTTACCGCAGCGTGTGTGACCGCGGCAGTCGCCTGGATGCGGCTCGCCGCAGCGCCGGTGACCTGGGTGAAGGCCTGGGCGCGGTTCATGAACTGGCCTTCGCCCACGCCCGCGCCCACGGCCAGCAGCAGCACGACGGTGTGATGCGCGCCGGCTGCAAAGCTGAGATTGCTCCAGGTGAGCTGGAACCCGGACAGTGTGGGTTCTGCCGGCGTGCCGTCGAGGCGCGCAGAGCCTGCGATGTAGCGGAAGCCGGCGGGGAAGCTGTCGACGAGCGCTACGCCCTGAACGACCCCGCTGAGCACGTTGGTGACGGTGATGGTGTACGGCACGAGCTGACCGCGCGTCACCTGCACGAGCGGAGTCGTCTTGGCGACGGTCAGCGCCCCGGGAGGAGTGTTCAGCTGAACCGAGACGCTCGCCGAGGCGGACTGCGGCGGGTTGCCCCAGGTCACGACGCCGGTGTTGGTGACCGTCGTGCCGGTGGCGAGCGTGTTGCCGAGCGTGGCGCGGAAGCGCAGGCCGATCGTCCCGCCGGGTGCGAGCGGTCCGTAGGTGGCCGAGTAGCTCGCCGTGATGACGTTGCCGGTGACCGTCACGCCGGTCACCGAGCCGTTCATGGTCGCCGTGCCGGCCACGTAGCTGAGGGCCCCCGGCCCCGCTGCGTTCAGATCATCCGTGACCGTGACCGGGCTCACCGGGTTCGGCGAGTTGTTGGTCACGAGCACCAGGTAGTCGAGGCTTGCGCCCGGTGCCGCCGGGCCGCCGCCCACCACCGTCACCTGCTTGGTGATCATGACCGTGGCGTTGGTCACCGTTACCGTGTGCGCGTCCTGACAGTCGAGCACCCCGGGCGTGCCGTTGGTCAGCGTGCAGGTGGTGCCCTGGCGGCTGGGGTCGCCGCTCGGGGCGCTGTACCACTGCGTCGCACCGGCCACGTTGGTGAGCGTGGCGCCCATCTGCGTGTTCGCATCGAGCTGGGTCTGGTAGACGATGTTGAGGCGCTGCGTCGGGCTGATCACGGCCGCGGCACTCAACAGGTTGAGTGTCAGCGTGCACGCCGGGGCCCCCGCGAAGCTCACCGTGTAGTCCGCGCCCGCCGCGAGCGGTCCTTTGCCCGGGACGGGCGTCACGCCGTCGGCCTGGAACACCTGCGCGGAGAGGATCTGCGGCGCCGACGCGCACATGCCGCCGGTCGCACCGGTCGGCAGCTTGTCGACGATCGTCGCGTTCCAGGCGTCGGCCGTGCCGGTGTTCTGCACGTTGAGCGTGAACTGCCCCAGCTGCCCGAGGTACATGGTTGCCGGGCCGCCCTTGGTCAGCGTGACGGCGGAGATCGGCACCGTCACCGTGTGGGCGTCCTGGCAGTCGAGCACCCCCGGGGTACCGTTGGTCAGCGCGCAGCTGTAGGACTGCCGGGTGGTACTGCTGCTCGGGCCGCTGTACCACTGCGTCGCGCCGGCCACGTTGGTAAGCGTGGCGCCCTTCTGAGTATTCGCATCGAGCTGCGTCTGATAGGTGACGATGAGGCGCTGCGTCGGGCCGATCACGGCGGCGGCACTCAGCAGGTTGAGGGTCAGCGTGCACGCCGGGGCCCCGGCGAAGCTCACCGTGTAATCGGTGCCGGCCGCGAGCGGTCCCTTGCCCGGTACCGGCGTCACGCCGTCGGCCTGGAACACCTGCGCGGAGAGGATCTGCGGCGCCGACGTGCACATGCCGCCGGTCGCACCCGTCGGCAGCTTGTCGACGATCGTCGCGTTCCAG
>DASYYF010000018.1:0-60286 GCA_035934055.1 Steroidobacteraceae bacterium
GGCCCGCGCGTCAGCAGCACCTTCACGATGGCGCGCTCCGCTCCGGCCGCGACGGCGAGGATCTCACGGCGCAGCTCCTCCCGCGAGGGGCAGCCGATTCCGAGGCGCGCACAACCGCTTTCCAGACGCCCGAGGTGCAGCTCGAGGAAGCGCGGCCTCCCCTCGAGGCAGGCGATCGTCTCGAAGAGACCGTCGCCGTAGTGCAGCCCGCGCTCGACGGGCGAGAGCGCGCCGTCCGGGCGTCCGTTCACCCACACCGCCTGCGGCGCGCCCGGCGCGGTCATGCGCTCACCTCGAGCGCCCGCAGGAGACCGCGCGCCTTGGCGCGCGTCTCCTCGAGCTCGCGCTCAGGCTCGGAGTCGGCGACGATGCCGGCCCCGGCGCGGAACTCGAGCGTCGCGCCGGTCAGCGTCATGGTACGAATGAGAATGTTGAGGTCGAGCTGCCCGTCGCGGCCGAGGTAGCCGAGCGAGCCCGTGTAGGCGCCGCGCCCGGAGCCCTCGAGCTCCGCGATGATCTGCATGCAGCGGAACTTCGGGCATCCGGTGATGGTGCCGCCGGGGAAGACCGCGCGCACCGCGCCGATCGGGGTGACGTCGGCGCGCAGCGTCCCGGTCACGTTCGACACGATGTGGTGCACGTGGACGTACGACTCGATGCTCATGAGCTCGTCGACGTGCACGGTGCCCGGCTCGCACAGCCGGCCGAGATCGTTGCGCTCGAGATCGACCAGCATGATGTGCTCGGCGCGCTCCTTGGGATGTGCCACGAGCTCCGGTATCTCCACCGCATCGCCGCCCGGGCTGCGGCTGCGCGGGCGCGTACCGGCGATGGGGCGCGTCTCGATGCGCCGGCCGCAAACGCGCACCAGCCGCTCTGGCGAAGAGGAAATGAGCGCTGCTCCGCGCCATTGTGCCAGCGCGGCGAACGGCGCCGGGTTCGCCGCGCGCAGCCGCCGATAGAGCGCGGCCGCGGCGCCCGGCCCGGGGGTCGCGCCCGCGACCGCCACGGTCCACGGCCGCGACAGGTTCGCCTGATAGATGTCCCCCGCGCGCACGTACTCCTTGGCCGCCCTTACGCGTGCGAGGAAAGCTTCCGGGTCCTCCTCGGCCACCGAGTGGAACGCGAGCGTGTCCGGAGGATCGGCGCGCGCGGCCGCCGCGCGCGCATCGGCCACGAGGAGTGCCAGCGTGTCGGCGGAAGTCCCTTCGGCGACCGCGAGGACGCGCTCCGTGCCGAGCTCGTGGATCAGCGCACCGGGGGTGCGCAGCGCGAACGCCACCCAGGGGAGCGGCGTGCGCGGCAGGGCGAGGCGCGGCTCGATCTCCTGAGCGAGCTCGTAGCCGAGATACAGCGCCCAGCCTCCGGTGAACGGCAGCTGCGCGGCCGCACCGGTCGGCCTCGCAGCCGCGCCCTCGCGGCGCCACCAGCTCTCGAGCGCGCCGAGAAAAGTGTCGCCCTCGACGCGCACGCCGTCGGCGCCGAGCCGGCCGTCGGCGCCGAGCCAGAGCGCCGCGCGCGGCGCGGCGAGCAGCACGGTCGCGGTACCGAGGGGGCCGGCCGCCGCGCTGTCGAGCAGCAGCGGATAGCGCGCGGGATCGGACGCCGCCAGGCGGCGCAGCACCGCCGGCGGTACGTCGAGCTCGCGAACGAGAGGCGTGTGCGTAGCGAAAAGCCCGTAAGGCGCAGCTCGCCGCCGCTAGGAGAAGCGCCGGAAGACGAGCGAGCCGTTGGTGCCGCCGAAGCCGAAGGAATTCGAGAGGCTCACGTCGATCTTCATGCGCCGCGCGCTGTTCGGCACGTAGTCCAGGTCGCACTCCGGGTCCGGGGTGCGGTAGTTGATGGTGGGCGGGGCCACGCCGTCGCGGATCGCCAGCACCGAGAAAATCGCCTCGACCACTCCGGCGGCGCCGAGCAGGTGCCCGGTCATCGACTTGGTCGAGCTGACGGCGACGCGCCTGGCGTGCTCGCCGAAGGCGCGCTTCAAGGCCACCGTCTCCGCCTTGTCACCGAGCGGTGTCGAGGTCGCGTGCGCGTTGATGTACTGCACCTGCTCGGGGTTGAGGGCCGCGTCGCGCAGCGCGTTGCGCATGGCGATCATGGCGCCCTCCCCGTCCTCGGGCGGCGCGGTGATGTGAAAGGCATCGCTGCTCATGCCGAAGCCGACCAGCTCCGCGTAGATGCGCGCGCCGCGCCCGCGCGCGTGCTCGAGCTCCTCGAGCAGCACCGCGCCGCCGCCGTCGCTCAGCACGAAACCGTCGCGGTCCCTGTCCCACGGGCGGCTCGCCTCGGCGGGAGCGTCGTTGCGGGTCGAGAGCGCCTTCGCCTGGCCGAAGCTCCCGAGTCCGCAGCGCGTCGTCGCCATCTCGCCGCCGCCCGCCACCATCACGTCCGCATCGCCGTACTGGATGGCGCGCATGCCGAGCCCGATGGCGTGCGTCGAGGTGGTACAGGCGGTCACCACGCCGAGATTCGGGCCCTTCAGCCCGTAGCGGATCGAGAGGTGCCCCGCGATCATGTTGATGATGGTCGCGGGCACGAAGAAAGGGGAGATCTTGCGCGGGGTCTGCGCCTTCAGGTATTCGCTGAACTCTTCCTCTATCGTCCAGAGTCCGCCGATGCCCGCGCCGCACACCGCGCCGCAACGGGTCGGATCGGCCTTGCCGAAATCGATGCCGGAATCGGTGACGGCCTGCACGCCGGCCGCGACGCCGTAGTGCATGAACTCGTCCATGCGGCGCGCTTCCTTGGGCTGCAGGTACTGGGCGACGTCGAAATCGCGCACCTGGCCGCCGAAGCGCACCGGAAATGCCGACACGTCGAAGCGCGTCACCGGGCCGATGCCGCTCTCACCCCGCAGGACGGCGTCCCACGCCGACTGGACCGTGCTGCCGACGGGCGACACGATTCCAAGACCCGTCACGACGACGCGGCGCTTGCTCACACGATTCCTGTATGTGCGCGCGCTGACGGTCAGGACTTGGCGCGGCGCTCGTTGATGTAGTCGATGGCCTGGTGGACGGTGGTGATCTTCTCGGCGTCCTCGTCCGGGATCTCGATCTCGAACTCCTCTTCGAGGGCCATCACCAGCTCGACGGTGTCGAGCGAGTCGGCTCCCAGATCGTCGACGAACGAAGCGTCGTTCGTGACCTGTTCCTGTTTGACGCCCAGCTGTTCGGCAACGATGGCTTTAACCTGCTGCTCGACTGTGCTCATTAGCGGTTGGTCCTTTGTAGGCTTGACTTCCAGGGCTCAAAAGCTGCTGGCCGGCGGGCTATAGCCGGACAGCGGGCGCGGTATTGTAGGGGAACACCCCCCGGGGTGCCACTCGGCGCACCGCGGCGCGAGTGGTTGTTTTTACTGGTGAAACTGCGCTTGAGCCCGGCATCCGCCCGGCCGGGCGCCACCGGGACTGTGGCGTCGAGCCAACGGCTTTCAGGGCATGTACATGCCGCCGTTCACGTGGAGCGTCTCGCCGGTGATGTAGGCGGCCTGCGGGGAGACGAGGAACAGCACCGCGGCGGCGACGTCCTCGGGCGTGCCGAGCCGCCCGAGCGGCACGCGCGTCAGGAGCGCCGTGCGCTGCTCATCCGTCAGCGCGCGCGTCATGTCGGTGTCGATGAAGCCGGGCGCGACCGCGTTCACGGTGATGCCGCGCGAGGCGAGCTCCTGGGCGAGCGACTTGGTGAAGCCGAGGAGCCCGGCCTTCGCGGCCGCGTAATTCGCCTGTCCGGGGTTGCCGGTAAGGCCCACCACCGAGGTGAGATTGACGATGCGGCCGCGCCGCTCCTTCATCATCCGTCTGACGCAGGCCTTGGAGAGGCGGAACACCGAGGTGAGATTGGTCGCGATCACGCGGTCCCAGTCCTCCTGCTTCATGCGCACGAGCAGCATGTCGCGGGTGATCGCCGCGTTGTTGACGAGGATCGTCGGCAGCTCGCCCGCGGCCTCGAGCCCGGCGATGAGCGCGTCGATCGAGGCGCCATCGCCCGCGTCCAGCACCACGCCGCGGCCGTTGTATCCGTGCGACGCAAGCGCCGCGGAGAATTTCCCGGCCCCTTCGGCGCTGGTCGCGGTACCGATCACGCGCGCCCCGGCCCTGGCCAGCGCGAGCGCGATCGCGTGTCCGATCCCGCGCGAGGCCCCCGTCACCAGCGCAACTTCATTCTCAAGCATGGCTGCCCTCGCGGGTTGCAGTGAGCGCCGCATCCAGCGAGGCCGGATCCTCGAGCGCGAGGAACTCGAGCCCGGCGCGGCGCTCGATGCGGCGGTTGAGCCCGGTCAGCACCCGCCCCGGGCCGCACTCGATGATCTCCTCGACGCCCGTCGCGATGACCGCGCGCACCGTGTCGGTCCAGCGCACGGGGCTCGACAGCTGCCGCACCAGGAGGTCGCGGATCTCGCCCGGTTCGGCGTGCGCCGCCGCATCGACCGCGCTCACGTAGCGGATGCGCGGCGGCTTCATGCCCACCGCCGACAGCCGCCCGCGCAGCCGCTCGGCTGCCCCGCGCATGAGAGTGCTGTGCGATGGCACGCTCACCGGGAGCGCGACCGCGCGCTTCGCGCCGCGCGCCTTGGCTGCGGCGATGGCGCGCTCGACCGCGCCGCTCTCGCCGGCGATCACCACCTGTCCCGGCGAGTTGAAATTCGCAGCCTCCACCACCGAGCCCGCGCCGCCGCCCGCGGCCGCCTCGCGGCACGCCGCCTCGACCTCGGCGTCCTCGAGACCCAGGATCGCCGCCATGGCGCCGCTGCCGGCCGGAACGGCCTCCTGCATCACTTCGCCGCGGAAGCGCACCAGACCCACGGCCGCGCGGAACTCGAGGCTCTCGGCACACACCAGTGCCGTGAACTCACCGAGACTGTGCCCGCAGACCAGCGCCGGCTCGGCGCCGCCGCGCGCGCGCCAGCAGCGCCAGGTCGCGACGCCGGCGGCGAGCAGCGCCGGCTGGGTGCACGCGGTCGCATTGAGCTCCGCCTCCGGACCCTCGCTCGCGAGCTTCCACAGGTCGTAGCCGAGAACTGCCGAGGCCTCATCGAAGGTGGCGCGCACGCTGGCGTCCGCCGCGGCGAGCGCCCCGAGCATGCCGACCGACTGCGAGCCCTGTCCAGGAAAGACGAACGCAAACGCCATGGTGACCCCGTTGCCCCCCGTGAGGGCGAAAATTATACCGGCCCGGGCGCGCGCTTCAGGAACGCCGCGGCCGCGAGCCCGCCGGCCGCGCCGAACAGATGCGCATCCACCACTACCGGGTCGCTGCCGGAGAGCGGCAGCGCGCCGACCCCCTGCTCCCAGAGAAGCTTACCGGCCAGGAACGCCGCCAGCAGCCAGCCGTCGCGCTCGCCGCGGCGCAGGTGCGCGAGGGCTCCGGCAGCCATGACGCCATGCAGCGCTCCCGAGGAACCGACGTACCAGCGCAGAGTCGAATCCCACAGCGCGAGCCCTGCGTCGATCACCGCAATCGAGCCGAGCAGGATGACCAGCCACTGTCGCGGCGTGTAATCACGGGCGAACAGGGCCCACATGAGGAGGAGTCCCAGGCAGTTGAGCAGGGTGTGGTGCAGGTCGAGGTGAACCAGGTGCGCCGTCACGAGCCGCCAGAGCTCGCCGCTCTGGAGCGCCACGCGGTCGTAGCGCAGCCAGGCACGCCCGTGCTCGCCGGTCAGCGCGATCAGGATGAGCAGCGCGCAGGCAGCGAGCAGCGTGCGCCCGTAGCTCGCGTCGCAATTGAGCACCCGGAGCATCCGGGCCACGCGGTTCACAGGGTAAGCTCACCCCATTTGTTATGATCCAGGCCGCTTTTCCACCGGCGGCCGCACCGCCCGCGAGCGCGACGTATGAACGACATCGTCCCCGAGGTTAGCAGACACCACAGCCGGCGGTACGCCCCGACGCGCGGCTTCACCCTCATCGAGATCATGGTGGTCGTGATCATCATCGGGCTGCTCGCGGCGGTGATCGTCCCGAGCGTGATGAAGCGGGTCGATGACGCCAAGGTGGCCAAGGCCAAGGAGGACATCCAGAGCCTCGAGACGGCGTTGACCATGTACTACATGGACAACTCGAAGTACCCGACCAACGAGCAGGGACTCACCGCGCTCACCACGCAGCCGACCGATCCTACGATCAAGAACTGGAAGGCCGGCGGCTACATCGAGCGCATCAGCAAGGACCCCTGGGGGAACGACTACCTGTTCGTCTTTCCGGGCACGCACGGCAAGGCGTACGACCTGTGCTCCCTGGGTGCCGACGGCCAGCCGGGCGGCGACGGCATCAATGCCGACATCTGCAACTGGAACCTCAACCAGTAGCCCGCCGCGGCCCCTCCGGCGCGCGCGGCACGCCGGAGGCGCCGGTTTCACCCTGATCGAACTGCTGGTGGTCGTGGTGATCATCGGGGTGGTGTCGGCCGGCATCCTCCTCACCGTGAGCCTCACGGGGCGCGACCCGGATCTGCAGCGCGAGAGCGACCGGCTGTACGCGCTCATCAACTACGCGCGCGAGCAGGCCGAGCTGCAGACGCGCGAGTACGGGATCCTCTTCCAGGAGGACGGGTACGAGTTCCTCGTGTACGACGTGCAGCTCGGCCAGTGGCGCAGCGTGTTCGAGGACGATGCGCTCGGCGCGCGCAAGCTCCCCGACGGACTCGGAGTGAAGCTGGTCGTGGAGACCCGCCCGGTGGTGCTGCGCCGCCCGGCGGACGCACACGACAAGACACCGCAGGTGATGATCTTTTCCGACGGCGACCTCACGCAGTTCTCGGTGAGCCTCGAGCGCGACGCGGGCTTGCGCAGCGTTACGCTTGCGCCGGACGACACGGGACAGCTCGTCGAGCAGCCGCTGGTCGAGGCACGCACGCCGTGAGCTGCGCCCCTGCGAGCCCGCGGCGCGGCTTCACCCTGATCGAGGTGCTGGTGGCGCTCGCGATCGTCACGGTCGGTATGGCCGCGGTCCTCGGCACGCTCACCTCCTCCGCGGATACGCTCTCGTACCTGCGCGACAAGACCTTGGCGAACTGGCTGGCCCTCGATCAGATCGCGCAGGTGCGCGTCAGCGGGCAGCTGCCGGCGCCCGGCAAGACCGACGGCGACACGGAGTTCGCCGGGCGCAAGTGGCATTGGCAACAGGAGGTCACCGCCACGCAGGTACCCGGAATGGTGCGCATGGACGTCAGCGTCCGTCCCAAGGACGTCGACGGCTCCGACAGCGACCGCGGCTGGTACGCGACCCTGAGCGGCATCTCGGGAGATGCGGTGGGACTGCCGCGCGGCGACCTCCCCGACTGGGGCGCGCAGCTCCTCACCCCCGGCTCGAACGCGGCCGGCGGAGCGCCCGGCACCACTCCGGGAGCGACCCCCGGCGCGGCCCCCGGAGTCTCGCCCACCGGCCCCCGGACGCCGGCGCCGCCGTCCGGCACCCAGCCGCTGCCGCCCGGCTCCCAGCCGACCCAGCCGACGCCGCCCCCGGGCTCGCAATGAGTCGCGGCGGTCTCGAGAGCGCACGCAACGCGCGCCGCCTGGCCGCGGGCTTTACGCTGCTCGAGGTCCTCGTGGCGCTCTTCATCGCCGCCCTCATGTTCGCGATGGGCTACGGCGCCATCAGCCAGGCGATCACCACGCGCTCGGCCCTCAAGGAGAAGCAGGCGCGGCTCATCGAGCTGCAGACCGCGGTGCGCATGCTCGAGCAGGACTTCGTGCAGCTGACGCCGCGCCCGGTGCGCCAGCCGATCGGCGATGAGCCCTCCCAACCCGCCCTGCAGGGCAGCGCGGGCGGGACGCAGTCGTCCGGTTCCGTGTCCTCGCTCGGCGGCGCGGGCAGCACTGCCTCGACGCTGACGACGAGCGGCACGCCGCCGCTCGTCGCCCTGACGCGCAGCGGCTGGGCGAATCCCACCGGCCTGCAGCGCCCCGCCGAGCAGCGCGTCGCGTACTTTTTCGAGAACGGCACGCTGCGGCGCGAGTACTGGTACGTGCTGGACCCGACGCTCTCGAGCACCACCGGGAAACGCGATCTGCTGAAGAAAGTGAAGTCGGTGACCTTCGAGTACCTCGATCTCACCCACACCTGGCAGCCGCAGTGGCCGCCGTCGACGGTCGCCGGCGCCCAGGCGCTCGAGAGCAACCTGCGCATCCGGCCGATCGCCGTGCGCGTCACGATCGACACCGAGGACTTCGGCAAGATCGTGCGCATCTTCGAGATCGCAGGCTGATGCCGGGCACCGCGCCCCGCCGCTCGAGGTCGCGCGGCTGCTCACCGCCGCAGACGCAGCGCGGCGTCGCGCTGCTCGTGGCGATCCTCCTGGTCGCGCTCGGCACGATTCTCGCCGCCGCGATCGCCTATGAGAACGCCATGACCTTCCGGCGCGGCGCCGCGACCTACGCGTTCGATCAGGCGCTGCTGGTGCAGCAGGGCGCGGAGGCGCTCGCCGCCTACGGGCTGCGCCTCGCGCAGCAGTCCGATCCGCAGCATACCTACGCCTCCGAGGGCTGGGCGCAGCCGGTCGGGCCGTTCGAAGTCGTTCCGGGCGTGATGCTCACCGCGCAGCTCGAGGACCTGCAGGGGCGCTTCAACCTCAACAACCTGGTGCGCCAGGACGGCACACCCGATCCGGTGCAGGTGGCGGCATTCCAACAGCTGCTGATGATGCTCGGGCTCGAGCCGAAGTGGGCCGGCTACATGGTCGACTGGATCGACCGCGACATCGTACCGTCCGTTCCCGACGGCGCCGAGGACAGCGTCTACATGGGCCAGACGCCGCCCTACCGCACGCCCAACCGCTACATCACGAACGCCAGCGAGCTGCTCGCGCTGCCCGGGTTCGGGCGCGACAACTACGTCGCGCTGGCGCCCTACGTGACCGCCCTGCCTTACGGCGTCAAGCTCAACATCTGCACCGCCAAGGCGCTGGTGCTCGATGCGTTCCTCGGTCACGGCGACTTCTCGAGCGACGTCCAGGGGCTCGCCAAGAACCGCACGGCCGCCACCGGCTGCTTCCCGGCGTTGAGCGACTACCAGGCGGCGGCGGATTCTGCGACCTGGAGCAGGATCTCCACCAAGGTGCAGATGACCTCGAGTTTCTTCCGACTGACGAGTCTCATCACTATTGGCAGCACCGAATTCAACTTGTACAGTCTTCTTTTGCAGGATCCCACGGGCCAGGTGCGTCCCATCCTGCGCAGCTTCACGGCAGATTGAGGGGGTCGCCCGCACATGGCTGACTGGCTGCTGCTGCGTCTGCCGCATACGCCGGAGGAGCCGGCCACGTGGCTCATCGCGAGCGCCGCCGGCGCACCGCTCGCGGCCAGCGAGAGCGGCCCGCTCGCCGCCGCGGCTCCCGCCGCCGCCGGGCGCCGTGTGTGCGCCGTCGTACCGGGAACCGACGTGCTGCTGGCGGAGCCCGAGCTGCCGGTGAAGAGCGGCATCAAGCCGCAGCAGCTCGTGCCCTACGCGCTCGAGGAGCAGCTCGCCGACAACATCGACGAGCTGCACTTCGCACTCGGCAGGCGCGCCGCCGACTCGCACCGCACGCCGGTCGCGGTCGTGGCGCGCGCGCTCATGGACCAGTGGCTCGCGGCGCTGCGCGCCGCGGGCCTCGAGCCCGACTGCCTGTACGCCGACAGCGAGCTGCTGCCGGCCAACCCCGGTCAGGCAGTGGCGCTCCTCGAGGAAGATACGGTGTGCGTGCGCGCGCCCGGCGCGCCGCCGGTCTCGCTGCCGATCGATGCGCTCGCCGAGGCGCTCGGCGTGGCCGCGGCGCCGTCGCGCGCAGCCGCGGCGCTCGCCGTGACGGCCGGCCCGGACACCGGGGAGCCGGCGGGCGAGCCCGGCGAGGGCAGCGCCGCGAGCGGCCTGATTCTCTATAGCGGCAGCGCCGAATGGCAGCAGCATTCGGGCCAGGTCGAGGAGGCGCGCGGACGCTTTGCGAGCCTCAAGGTGCAGCTCCTCGGCGATGGACCGCTCGCGCTCTTCGCGCAGCAGCTCCCCGCCGCCGCAGCAATCAACCTGCTCCAGGGACCCTACGCGCCGAGGAGCTCGCGGGCGACGGCGCTCTCCGTCTGGCGCGTCGCGGCGCTGCTGCTGCTGTCGCTCGTGGCGCTGCACGTCGTGGGCAAGGCGGCGGAGCTGCGCGTGCTGAAAGCGAGGGAGCGCGAGGTCGATGCCTCGATCCGCGACACCTTCCACCGCGCGCTGCCGTCCGAGCCGGGCGCCGCCGATGCCCGGCGGCGCATGGAGCAGCGCCTCGCCGAGGTGCACAGCGGCGGCGGCGCGAGCGGCCTGCTCGGGGCGCTGCAAGCCGTCGCTCAGGCGCGCGGCGGCGCGAGCGGCACCAGCGTGCAGTCGCTCAATTTTCACGACGGGCTGCTCGAGCTGACGCTGAACGCTCCCGATGCCGCGAGCCTCGATCACTTGAGCCAGCAGCTGCGCAACGGCGGCTGGCAGGCGGACCTGGTCGGCGGCAACACCGTCGGCAGCGCCTACCAGGGGCGCGTCCAGATCCACGCGCAGGGCCCCTGATATGACGCTCGGCATCGGACATTGCGCTGCGCTGTCCTGCTGCGCGCAAGCCCTGGGCGCACATCCTTGTGCGCCCGCTCGGCGCTTTGCGCCTCGCCCCTGTCCTCGCCTCGCGGCGGCGAGCAAAAGGCGCGACTTTTGCTCGCCGCCCGCCACCTGCGGCGGCGGGCACATCCCTGTGCCTGTGCCGGGTTCACAGCTTCATGTCACCGATCGGCCGCCCGGCCGATGGGCAACCGGATGCCGCCCATGAAGCTCTCGGCCGGCAAACTGTCCTTCGAGACGATCGCACAGTGGTTCGCGGCGCTTTCCGAGCGCGAGCAGCGCATCGTGCAGATCGGCGCGTTGCTCGCCCTGCTGCTGCTCGTCGTCGGCGTGCTGCTGCCGCTCGACCACAGCGTCGCCCGGGCGCACGAGCGGCTCGTGAAGAAGCGCAATGACCTCGCGTGGATGCAGGGCGTCGCGCCCGAGCTCGCCGCCTCGCCCCAGCCTCCCTCCGCCGCCGGAGAGTCGCTGCTGGTGATCGTCGACCGCTCGGCACGCGAGTCGGGCCTCGCCGGCTCGCTCGCGGGCAGCGAGCCGGCGGGACCCAGGGGGCTGTCGCTGCGCCTGCAGAAGGCGCCTTTCGACACGCTCATTGCCTGGCTCGCGCGCCTCGCACAGCAGAACGGCATCCGCGTGGACTCGGCCACCATCGACAGCGCCGGCGCCCCGGGCCTGGTAAACGCCGCCGTGGTCCTGCATACGGGCTGAAGTGCCCCGCCCGCTCTCGATTACGCTGCTCGCCGCGGCCGCGTTCGCGGTCATCCTGCTCGCCCGGCTGCCGGCCGCCTGGGTCGTGCCGCGCACCGGCGTCGTCGGCTGCACGAACCCCGACGGCTCGGTGTGGAGCGGCTCCTGCGGGGCCCTCTCGGTCGAGCGCATGCCCTTCGGCGCGGTCAGCTGGAATCTCGCGCCGCTGCAGCTTCTGGCGGGCACGCTCGCCGCCCACGTCGTGCTCGCACAGGGCCCGGTGACGGGAAGCGCCGACGTCGCCTGGGGCCTCGGCGGAAGCGTCAGCCTCCGAAACCTGGTCGCGGACCTGAAGCTCGACCCGCAGCAGATTCCTCGCGTGCCGCCGCAGCTTCGCGGCAGCATGCACACGGATCTCGCTCTCGTGCGCCTCGAGCACGGCCGCATCGCCGAGCTCAAGGGCCGCATCGAGGCGCACGATCTCACGCAGCGCACCGGCCACGTCACGCCCCTCGGCAGCTACGCCGTGAGCTTCCCCGGCGGCGGCACGGAGCCCGTCGGGATGCTCACGGACCTCGGCGGCCCGCTGGCCGTGCAGGGAACGCTGCGGCTCACCAACCAGCCGGGCTACGTGCTCGAAGGTCTGGTCGCCGCGCGCGCCGGAGCGGCACCGGAGCTCGTCGGCACCCTCAATTTCCTCGGCAGCCCCGACGGCTCCGGCCGCCGCCCGTTCAGCATCGCCGGGACGCTTTGAGCCCTCAAGCCAGCTCCCGCAGCGCGCCGAGCAGCGGGAAATAGAGGGCGGCACACACCGGCTGGGGACCCAAGCCCCGCGCGAGCTCGCGATAGGTGGCGAGCTGCGCGCGATAGCGCTCGAGCTCCTGGTCGAGGAACTCATCGAGCCCGCCGCCTTCGTGCGCGCTCGTCTTGTAATCGATCACCCAGCGCGTGCCGCGCTCGTCGATGAAGCAGCGATCGATCACGATGCTGCGCAGCGCGCCGCCGCTCACACCCGAGAGCTCCCACTCGCTGCGGGCCTCGCGGTGGCGGCTGTCGAGGATCCAGCGCCCGCGCTCATCGGCGAGCGTCTGCCTGAGCGCCGCGAGGACGCGGGCGCGCGCCTCGCCGCGCTCGTGCTCGGGAACGCCGGCGCGGGCGAGCGCCGCGAGCACCGCCCCGCTCTCATCCGCGACCGCCTCGGGCGGCGGCAGGCGCCTCTCCTGCGACAGGCGCGCGAGCCAGGCGTGCACCACGGTCCCGATGTGACGCTGCGTCTCGCCGACCCAGCTGAACTCGGTGGGCTCGGCCGCGAGGTAGGCACGGGGCAGCTGCGCGAGCGCGATCCGCGGCGGCGGCGCGGCGGCACGCCAGCTCGGCAGCAGCCGCAGCAGCGGGCCGCTGCGTGTCGGCGCGCCGCGTGCCGGCTCCGTGGCGGCAACCCGGTCGAAGCGCTCCGCGAGCGCCGGCCAGAGAACGTGCAGCGGGCCGCGGCGGTCGGGTCGCACGCTGCCGTCGGCGCCGATCGGCGGGGCGCCCGAGAGCCACAATGTGCGCCGCGCGCGCGTCGCCGCCACGTACATGACCCGCGCCCGCTCATGCGCGTCGTGCTGGCGGATCAGGTCCTTCAGATACGCGTTGAGGTCCCCCTCCTCCTCGCGCGCACCGACGATCGGGGCGGGCGCGAGGAGCAGGTTGCTTTCGCTCGTCCGGCTCGGCAGATCGAGCCAGCGCAGCAGCCGCCGCTCGGGCGAGCGGGTCGCGCGCTCGAGCGCCGGCACCAGCACGTGATCGAACTCGAGTCCCTTGGCGCGGTGGATCGTCATGACCTGCACCGGGTTCTCGCCGCCCGCCGGGGCGCTGTAGAGATGCTCGAGGAGGGGCTCGAGGTCCTCCGGCCCGCGCCACGGAGAAGCCGTGGCTCGCTCGGCCAGCGCCGCGAAGAAGGCGCGCGCGTCGACGAGCTCGTGGCTCGCATAGGCGTCGGCGGCGCCGAGGCGCAGCCACACGGCCTCGAGCCAGCTCGCGAGCGGCTGCGCGCCGCGGCCGGCGAGAGCTTCGCCCAGGACCTCGCGCACCCGCTCGAGATGCAGCCGGTCGCCGGGGTCGCAGCGCGCGAGCCGCTCGCGGTCGGCCAGCGCCTCGATGAGGAGCTGCCGGTCGTTCGCGCCCGAGAGCGCGGTCAGCGTCGCGAGCCGCGCCCCGCACCACGGCGCGCGCAGCACCGCGAGCCACGCGGGGCGGTCGGCGAGATCGTGCAGGGCGCGCGTCAGCTGCACCAGATCGCGCACCACCGGCCGCTCGCGCAGCGGCACCAGGTCGACCCCGAGCGGCGCGGCGCCGCGCGCCTCGAGCGCGGCCACGACCGCAACCGCATGCGCATGCGCCGCGACCAGCACACCCACCGTTCCCGCGGGATCGAGCCGCCGCAGCTCCGCGACGCGCGCGGCCACGGCACGCGCCTCGGCCGCCGCGTCGCCCGGATAGAGGCGCAGCGTCACCGGGGAGACGCCCGCGAGCGCCGCAGCGGCGGCGCGCGTCGCGAGGCTCTCGCGGTAGCTCACGCCGCCGGCGCGCAGCTCGTCGACCGGCGGGAAGACGCGGGCGAAGACCTCGTTGGTGAACTCGACGAGCGCTCGCTCGGCGCGAAAGTTGCGCAGCAGGCGCAGCGGCTCGAGCCGCACGCGTCCGACGCCTGAGCTGCGCGCCCGCAGGAAGAGTCCGACCTCCGCGTCGCGGAAGCGGTAGATCGACTGCATGGGGTCGCCCACCACGAAGAGCGTCCGCCCGTCGCCCTCTTCCCAGCCGACCGTGAGCGCCTCGAGCAGCTGCACCTGCGCGAGCGAGGTGTCCTGGAACTCATCGACCAGGATGTGCCGCAGCCCAAGTCCCGTCCGCAGTGCAAGCTCGGTCGGCTCGCCCCCCTCGGCGAGCGCCTGGCGCGCCGCCCCGGTCACGTAGGTGTAATCGACGCGCCCGGCTTCCGCGAACGCGGCATGCAGCTCCGCTGCCGCACGCGCCAGCAGCCGCGCCAGCGCGGCGATCGCCGCAGCATCCCCGGCGGCGAGCTGCGCCGCGGGCGCGCGGCGCAGCCCGAGCAGCGCCTCCCGCAGCCCGGGGATACTGCGCAGGTCGTCGATCAGGTCCCTGAGCCGCAGGCGGGCGGCCGGCTCGGTGAAGCCGGGCCGCAGCCGGTGCGCGGACAGCTGCCGGCGCCAGTCGTTGCGCGTCAGCACGAGATGGGCGAAGTGCTTCCAGTGCGCGAGATCGGCCGGCTGCGCCGCGAGCGGCCCCGAGCCCGGCAGGCTCTCGGCACGGCGGCGCAGCGCCTCGGGCAGCAGCTCCCGCAGCGCCGCGAGCAGCGTGCCCGTTTCCGCCGTCAGGCTCTGGTTCACCCTGCGGCACAGGGAGTCCGGATCCTCGGCGACGACGAACCGCAGCCAGTGCCCGCGCTGCTCGAGCATCTCCGCGATGAGCCGCTCGAGGTTCAGCCAGTGGTTGTCGAGCCGCTCGAACAGCAGCCGCGCATCCGGGGCGAGCGCCGGCTCGCCATCCGCCGCGAGCAGCGTGCGCCGCGCGGCACGCCGGTAGAGCTCGGCGGCATTCTCGGTGACATTGAGCACGCCGCCGGCCCGCGAGGCGACCGGCAGCTGGCTCGCCAGCCAGTAGTTGAAGGAATCGATGGTCTGGATGCGCAGCCGCTCCGGCTCGGCCTCGAGGCTCCAGCCGCGCACCGCGCCGTGCGCCCGTGCCGCCGCCGCCAGCGGGACGAGCGCCGCGGCGCCCGGATCGCCGGCCGGCAGCTCCGCGCGCAGCGCGCGCACGACGCGTGCGCGCATCTCGGCGGCGGCCTTGCGCGTGAAGGTGATGGCGAGGATCTCGCCCGGATCGTCGACCGTCGTCAGGAGCTTGAGGAAGCGCTGCGTCAGCACCGCCGTCTTGCCGGAGCCGGCCGGTGCCTCGAGCAGGATCGAGGCCGCCGGCTCGATTGCCGCGCGGCGCGCCGCATCGTCGAGGAGCTCGCGCGGATCACTCATCGGCATCGTCCGTAAGGGCGCGGACCTCGGGGGCGAGGTGCGCGCCGATGCGGCACAGATCCGCGAGATGGCAGTAGTCGCAGGCTCCGGGTGCCGGGTCGACGCGCGCGTCCCCGGCGAGAAAGGCGCCGACGAGCCGCTCGATGAGCGCGATCCACGAACGCTGCTGCGCACGCCAGTCGGCAAGCGCCGCCCCGGTGACCGCCGGTATCGCCGGCACTCGCGGCAGCACATCGTCGCTCGCCGCCACGCCGGTGAAGCGCACCTCGCGCGCGGTGATATTGACGGTCGCGAGCGCGATCACGTCCGCGCCGAGTGCCGCCAGATACGCGAGCAGCTGCGGGTAGGTGGGCCGCTCGCCGTACCAGTCGGGGGCCTCGCGACGCCCGCTCTTGTAATCCAGCACGACGCGGCCGGCGCCGACCGCATCCACACGATCGAGCCGCATGCGCACGCGCGCGCCGGCGAGTGCGAGCTCGGTCGTATGCTCGGTCGCCGCCACGGTGAAGGGCGGCCGCGTGCGCTCGAGATCGCACAGCCGCCGGATGAGCCGCTGCGCACGCGCACACTCGCGCTCGAGCGCCGGCGGCAGCACGCTGAAGAGATCGAACTGCCCGTCCGGCGCCCGGCGGGCACGCCGCCTGCGGCCGCGGACCTCGGCCTGCAGCGCCTGGGCGCCGCGCGCCACGCAGTCCGCGATGAGCGCCTCGAGCGCGCCGTCGCCGAGGGCGGCGAGCGCCTGCGAGTCGCGCAATCGCTCCCACAGAAGCTGCAGCGCCGCGTGCAGCAAAAGTCCCCGCTGATCCATCGGCACGCCGGGCTCGCGCTGCTCGCGTGCCAGCGCCCCGAGGCGCAGCTCCGCATAAGCGCGAAACGCGCAATCGTTCTGCAGCGTGATGGCACGCGTACCCGCGGGGAGCGGCGCCGGCGCGGTGAACGCCGCGCCCCTGACATCATCGCGCCCCTCGATCCAGCCGTCGCGATGCAGCGCGAGCGGCAGCCACGAGCCGCGCGGCGTCTGCTCGACGAGCGCAAGTCCCGCGAGCCATGGGCTCGGCAGGAGCTCGAGGTCCCGGTCGCGGACCGGCACCGACACGATGAGCTCGCCCGCCGTGCGCCGCCAGGCATCGAGGAGCGACTGCGCCTGGGCGCGGCGCCCGGCCGCGCTTGCCTCCGGCATGCCCGCCGCAAGCTGCGCAGCGAGCGGCAGGAACGGATCGGGCGTCACCGGCATCGGCAGAACATCGGCGCTCAGGCCGGCCACCCAGATCCCGTCATACAGCACGATCGGGTCGGCGAGCACCGGTGAGATCGTCACCGGCACGTCCTCGTCCGCCGGACGATACGCCGTGTGAGCCGCGAGCGAGCGCAGATGCTCGAGCGCCGACTCCCGCCCGAGACTGCCGGCGCAGGCAGCGAGCTCCCCGAATTGCTCGAGCAGCTCGCGCCAGCGCAGCCGCGTCTGCTGGACGGCGCTGCCGGCCGGCGGCGCACCCGGCCAGCCGAGCGCCGCGAGCGCGGCGTCGAAGCGCTCCGACCAGCGCCGGGGCGTCGCAGCGCCCTCTCCGAGCAGCCCCGCTGCGCGCCGGGTGAGCGACTCGAGCTCGCGCGCCGCGGGCTTGAGCGTACCGGGTGCGAGCTGCAGCGCTCCGAGGAGCTCGCGCAGGCTCCAGGCGCCGGCGCCGTGCTCGCGCAGGAACTGAGCGAGTGCCGCACGCGGCGCGGCCCCGATCCCGCCCCAGTATGGCGCCGACAGCCAGTGGCCGATCGACTCGCTCTCGAGCGCGCCTCCGGCGAGGATCGTGAGCGAGAGCAGCGCCTGCGCGACGAGCGGTTGGGAGCCGAGTGGCTCGCCTCCTTCGATTCCGACGAGGGCGCGGGCGTCACGGGTCCCGGCGAGCACCGCGCCCGGGTCGAGGCATCCGTGAATGAGCGCCGCGAGCCGCTCGCGTGCCGCCGCAGATCCGGGCAGCATCACCAGCAGCCGCGCCTCGGGCTGCGCGCTCAGGCGCTCACGGCACCAGGCCGCGATCGCCTCGAGCTGCGCCTCCCCATCGGGAGTGCGCACGCCGCGTGCGCGCGCGCGCCCGCCGCCCTCCCCGGCGCCCGGCGCGCCGCCCGCGTGACGCGCGAGGCGCGCGAGAGCGCGTGGTACCGCCTCGAAGCCGCAGAGGAGCGGCGCGTGCTCCGCGGCGACGGGCTCGAGGCCCGCCATGGACGCGCTCACGGCGGCAGCGCCGAGCTCCCGGCAGCGCGCCGCGAACAACCGCCGCGCCTCGAAGAGAAGTCCCGCCTCGTGCTCCGGGGGCGCGCGCGCGGGCGTGACGTCCCATTCCGCCGCCCGCTCGTTCGCGCGCCGCAGGACCTCCGCGAGCGGCTCGGTGGAGAGGAATGGATTGCGGCCGGCCGCTTCGCGCGCGGCTTCCGCGGCCGCCTCGCGCCACAGCCACCATTCCTCGGTCGGGCCGAGGAGGCGCGGCCACCCGGCAGGAGCCGCCGCTGCGGTGCGCTCGCACTCGCGCCGCACCCACGCCGAAGCCACCAGGGCGGGCGCACTCGCCCACACGCGCGCGCCGCCCTCGAGCTGCGCCGCCGCGTGCGCGAGGCGCACCGCCGCCAAGCGCTGGCGTGTGGGGACGACGACGGTCCCGCCCCGCTGGATATGCTCGTCTAGGTCGCTTGGAAGCCTAAACAAAACCTGATGTTACAATCTCTTTAGAGAAGTTACTTGAATCGTGATTCCGCGCTCACCACCTTGTCCTGCCCCGCTCCGCCCACGCGCTGCTCGCCGCTCGCGTAGGAAGCGAGCAGCTCCTCGATGCGCCTGAACACTTCGCGCAGCGTCACCGCATCGGGGAGATTCGTGATGCGGAAGTGATTGCGGTAGGGCACGTTGAAGCTGACGCCGGGCGCCACCAGGACGTGCTTCTGCTCGAGGAGATCGAGCGCGAACTGCTGATCGTCGAAGCCCGGCAGGCTCGCTTCGTCGACACCCACGAAGGCGTACATCGCGCCGCGCGGCGCGGCGAGCCTCAAATGCCGGCTGCCGGCTGCGGCCTCGAGGATCGCGGCGCGCGACTCGTACAGCCGCCCGCCGGGAGCGACCAGCTCGCGGATGCTCTGGTATCCGCCGAGCGCCGTCTGCACCGCCCACTGCGCCATGACGTTCGAGCACAGGCGCAGCGAGGCGAGGAGCTCGAGCGCGTTGAGATAATCGGCCGCGGCGTGCACGCGGCCCGAGAACACCGCCCAGCCGGCGCGGTAGCCGCAAGCGCGGTACACCTTGGAGAGCCCCGAGAGCGTGGCGCACAAGGTATCGTGGACCAGCGTCGCCATCGGGACGAATTCGGCCCCGTCATAGGTCATCTGGTCGTAGATCTCGTCGCTGAAGACCACGAGGCCGTGGCGCTCGGCGAGCCGGGCGAGCGCCTCGAGCACCGCGCGCGGATAGACCGCACCGCTCGGATTGTTGGGGTTGATGACGACCAGCGCGCGCGTGCGCGGCGTGATGAGCCGCGCGATCTCCGCCGGGTCGGGCACGAAGCCCTGCGCCGGCCGGCAGGGATAGTGCAGCGCGCGCCCGCGATTCAAGGTCACCGCCGCCGTCCACAACGGATAGTCGGGGCTCGGCACCAGCACCTCGTCACCATCGCTCAGGAGCGCGCGGAGAGTCAGGTCGATGAGCTCGCTCACGCCATTGCCGATGAAGACCTCCTCGACCGTCACCCCGGCGATGCCGCGCTCCTGCTGCTGCATCACGACCGCCTCGCGCGCCGGAAAGATCCCCTTCTGGTGGCAATAGCCCTCGGCCTGCCCCAGGTTCTCGATCATCGCCAGGCGCATGGTCTCGGGAGTCCGGAAACCGAAGGCGCGCGGGTTGCCGATGTTGAGCGAGATGATCTCGTATCCCTGGCGCTCGAGCTCGAGGGCCCTGCGGGCGAGGCGCCCGCGGATCTCATAGCGCACGTGCTGCAGGGCCGTGCTGGGGCGAATGCCGGATCCGGTCTTCATGACGGGGAGAATAACGTAACTCGCTTCAAGGTAGCTCGCGCCAGCGATGGCAGGCGACGCGCCCACCCCCGCCGGCGTCTTCCCACCCTGGCACACGCTCCGCACAAACCTTGAGCGCATGCGGGCAGCGGGTGCGGTATACGCAGCCGCTCGGCGGCGCGAGCGGCGACGGCGGCTCGCCCGGCCGGGTGCGAGCGAGGCGCGCCGGCTGGACGTCGGGGTCGGCGACCGGCACGGCCGCGAGGAGCTCGCGCGTGTAGGGATGGCGCGGGCGGGCGTAGAGGCTCTCCGAGCGCGCGAGCTCCATCATGTTTCCCAGGTAGAGCACCAGGACGCGCTCGCACAGCCGCTGTACGACCCCGAGATTGTGGCTCACGAAGAGGAGGCTCATGCCCGACCCGCGCCGCAGCCCCTCGAGGAGCGCCAGGATCTCCCGCTGTGTCGGCCCATCGAGGGCGCTCAGGGGCTCGTCGCATACGAGGAGGCGGGGCTCCAGGATCATGGCGCGCGCGATACCGACCCGCTGACACTGTCCGCCGGAGAGCTCGTGGGGATAACGGCCGGAGAGCTCGGCACCGAGCTCCACCCGGCGCAGCGTTGCCGCGATGATTTCCGCGCGCGCCGCAGGACCGAGCCCGGGGCGATGCACGAGGAGCGGCTCACCCACGATCTCGCGCACCGTCATGCGCGGATCGAGGGCGCCCAAAGGATCCTGGAAGACGATCTGCAGCTCGCCGCGCAAAGCACGCAGCTCGCGGGAGCTGAGCGCGCGCAGCTCCCGGCCCATCCATACGACCTCTCCGGCCGAGGGGCGCAGCAGCCCGAGCACGGCCCGCGCCAGAGTCGATTTACCGCCCCCCGACTCGCCCACGACGCCGAGCGCCTCGCCGGCGGCGAGCTCGAAACCGACGCCGCGCAGCGCCGTAAGGTGCGCGGGCGACTTGAGCCAGCCGCGACTGACCGTGAACTCGACACCGAGGCCCGAGATCGCGAGCGCCGTGCCGCCCGCCGCGGCCGCCGGCGCGGGAGCGATGCCCGCCGGCGGGGCAGCCGCGCGCAGGAGCTCGCGCGTGTACGGCTCGCGCGGCGACTTGAGGATCGCAGCCGCCGAAGCCGCCTCGACCACGCGGCCCGCGCGCATGACCGCCACACGGTCGGCGACCCCGGCCACTGCGCCCATGTCATGGGTGATGAGGACCATCGCCATCGAGCGCTCGCGCTTCAATTCTGCGAGCAGCGCGAGAATCTGCGCCTGCACCGTCACATCGAGCGCCGTGGTCGGCTCGTCCGCGATCAGCAGCTGCGGCCCGCAGGCGAGCGCGATCGCGATTCCAACGCGCTGGCGCATGCCGCCCGAAAGCTGGTGCGGGTACTCACGCATGCGCCGCGCCGGGTCGGTGAGCTGCACGCGCTCGAGAAGCTCGAGCGCGCGGCTGCGCGCCGCCGTGCGCGGCAGACGCAGGTGCCGCACCATGACTTCGGCCACCTGCTCGCCGACCGGGAGATGGGGGGTGAGCGAGGTCATCGGGTCCTGGAACACCATCCCGATGCCCGAGCCGCGCACGCGGTCGAGCGCCGCGGAGCTGAGCCCGATGAGCTCGGTGCCGGCGAAGCGCGCGCTCCCCATGGCGTGCCCGTTCGCCGCCAGCAGCCCCATGACGGCGAGGAAAGCCTGGCTCTTGCCGGCGCCCGACTCGCCGACCACGCCCAAGCATTCGCCGGGCGCGACCGAGAGCGACAGAGCGTCGACGGCGGTCACCGCCCCCGCCGCGGTCGCGAACGTGACCGTGAGCCGCTCGAGCGCAAGCACCGCGGGCCTTGCTGCCGCCTCAGCGCTCACGTGGGTCGAGGGCATCGCGCAGACCGTCGCCGAGGAGGTTGAGGCACGCGAGCAGCAACACCAGGAACGCCGCCGGCACGAGCAGCATCCACGGCGCCGACTCCATTTCCTGGGCCCCCGCGTTGATGAGATTGCCGAGGCTCGCGTACGGCTCCTGCACGCCGAGGCCGAGGAACGAGAGGAAACTCTCGAAGAGAATCATCTGCGGCACCGTGAGCGTCGCGTAGACCACCACGGTGCCGGCAAGGTTCGGCAGGATGTGCCGCAGGAGGATCCCCGCCGTCGGGACGCCGGTGGCGCGCGCCGCCTCGATGAACTCGCGGCGCTTCAGCTGCAGCGTCTGGCCGTGCACGATGCGCGCCGTGGTCAGCCAGCCGACCGCGGCGATGGCGATCAGCAGCACCGTGATGCTGCCGCGGCCGATCACCGTGCTCAGGATGATCACGATGAACAGATAGGGCAGCGAGTAGAGCACATCGACGAAGCGCATCATCCCTTCCTCGGTCCGCCCGCCGACCAGGCCCGCGAGCGCCCCCCATGCGAGCCCGATGCCGACGCTGATGGCGCTGGCGAGCAGGCTGATCAGGAGCGAGAGCCGCACACCGCAGAGCGTCCGAACGAAGAGGTCGCGCCCCAGGCGGTCGGTGCCGAACCAGTGCGCGGCCGCGAGCCCCGGCGGCTGCGCGAGGTGGTGCCAGTCGAGGCTGTCGTAGCCCCAAGGGCTCGCCGGCGGCGCGAGCAGCGCGAGCAGCGTCAGCGAGGCGAGCACCACGAGCGCGGCGCGTGCGGCGCGATTCGCGGCCAGGCGGCGCGCGGCATCGCGCCACAGCCCGCGTCCCGCCGCGGCCGCCTCACTCACGCCGCGCTCCGGGATCGAGCCAGCCGTACAGCAGGTCGGCGGCGAGATTGCAGCCGAGCGTGAGGGCGGCGTAGACGATCACCATGCCCATGACGAGCGGGTAGTCGCGGTCGATCGCGCCCTGCACGAGGTAACGGCCGCTGCCGGGCAAGCCGAACACCGTCTCGATGACCAGCGACCCGGTGACCACGAAGGCGACGGCGGGACCCAGGTAGCTCACCGCCGGCAGCAGCGCCGGGCGCAGTGCGTGATGCCACAGCACGCGCGCGCTGCCCAACCCGCGCGCACGGGCGCTGCGCACGTAGTTGGTGCGCAGCACCTCGAGGAGGCTGGCGCGTGTCAGCCGCGCGAGATAGGCGGCGACCGGGAGCGCCAGCGTCACGACCGGCAGCACGAGATAACGTGGCGCGCCCCGCTCCCAGCCCGCCACCGGCAGCCAGTGCAGATGCAGCCCGAAGAGCAGCGCGAGGGCCGGACCCGTGACGAAGGTCGGCAGCGCGATGCCGAGCGCGGCCAGCGCCGTGAGCGCGTAGTCCGTGCCGCCGCCGCGCGCCAGCGCCGCGGCGATCCCGGCGGGGATCCCCGCCAGGATCGCAAGCAGCACCGCCGCGAGCCCGAGCGTCGCGCTCAGCGGCAGCCCCTGCCGGATGAGCTCGCCGACGGTGAAATCCCGCTGGCTGAGCGACGGCCCGAAGTCGCCGCGCGCCAGCGCCCCGAGATAGTGCGCGTACTGCACGGCGAGCGGCCGGTCGAGCCCGTAGACGCGGTCGAGATTGGCGCGCACCGCCGGAGTGAGCGTCTGTTCCTGATCGAAGGGACCCCCGGGGGCGAGCCGCTGCAGCGCGAACGACAGCGTGATGACGACGAGGAGCGTTGGAACGGCAACGGCGATGCGGCGCAGCGCGTAGCTCAGCATGGCCGCCGACTTTGGGGGCGCGCGCGCAATCCGTCAACGCCGTGGCGTCTCCCGGCAACAACACGCGGCGCCGCCCGCTATACTGCAGGGCTTATGAAACGCATCCTGGTCGGTATCAAGCGCGTCGTCGACTTCAACGTCCGCATCCGGGTCAGGCCCGACGGCAGCGGCGTCGTCACCGACGGCGTGAAGATGAGCGTCAACCCCTTCGACGAGATCGCGCTCGAGGAGGCGCTGCGCATCAAGGAGCGCGGCGGCGCCGAGGAGGTGATCGTCGCGACGGTCGGTCCCGCGGACACGCAGCAGCAGCTGCGCAGCGCGCTGGCGATGGGGGCGGATCGCGCCCTGCACGTGCAGGCGGACGGCATGGTCGAGCCGCTGGTCGCCGCGCGCGCGCTCCTGAAGCTGATCGAGCGCGAGCAGCCCTTCCTCGTGATCCTCGGCAAGCAGGCCATCGACGACGACAACGGCCAGACCGGCCAGGTGCTGGCGGCGCTGTGGAATCGCCCGCAGGCCACGTACGCATCCAAGCTCGAGCTGCTGTCCGACACCGCCGCGCGCGTGACGCGCGAGGTCGACGCCGGGCTCGAGACACTCGAGATCGACCTGCCCGCGGTCGTCACGACGGACCTGCGCCTCAATGAGCCCCGTTACGTGAAGCTTCCGGACATCATGAAGGCGAAGAAGAAGCCGCTCGAGACGCTGAGCCTCGCCGCCCTCGGCGTCGAGCAGCGCCAGCAGCTGAAGCTCGTGCGCTTCGAGCCGCCGCCGCAGCGGCAGAAAGGCATCCGGGTGAAGGACGCCGCGGAGCTCGTCGCGCAGCTGAAGAAGAAGGGGCTTCTGTGACAGCCAAGATCCTCATCGTCGCCGAGCACGACGGCGCGAAGCTCAACGTCAGCACCGCCAAGTGCGTGAGCTGCGCGCGCACGCTGCCGGGTGCGGAAATCACCGTCGCCGTCTGCGCCGCCGACCCCGGCGCCGTCGCCGCGCAGGCGGCGCAGCTCGCCGGCGTCGCGCGCGTGCTCACGGTCGCGAATCCGGCCAACGCGCACGCGCTCGCCGCGGTGCTCGCGCCGCAGATCGCGGCGCTCGCCGGCCCCTACGCCCACGTGCTCGGGCCCTCGACCACTTACGGCAAGGACCTGATGGCACGCATCGCGGGGCTCCTCGGCGCGCCGCAGGTGAGCGACATCATGGCCATCGAGAGCGCCACGCGCTTCCGCCGTCCCGTCTACGCCGGGAATGCCATCCTGACCGTCGAGGCCGAGAGCGGCGTAAAGGTCGTCGGTACGGTCCGCATGGCCTCGTTCGAGGCGGCCGGGGGCGGCGGCTCGGCCGCCATCGAGAAGGCGGCGGTGCCGGTGGAGCTCCCCGCTCACACGCGCTTCATCTCGGTGTCGGCGGCCAGGAGCGACCGGCCGGATCTTCAGACCGCCGCGCGGGTGATTTCCGGCGGCCGGGCGCTTGGCAGCGCCGAGGGCTTCAAGCTCCTCTACAGCCTGGCCGACAAGCTGGGAGCGGCGGTCGGCGCCTCGCGCGCCGCGGTCGATGCCGGCTATGCGCCGAACGAGATGCAGGTGGGACAGACCGGCAAGATCATCGCGCCTGAGCTCTACGTCGCGGTGGGCATCTCCGGTGCGATCCAGCACCTCACCGGCATCAAGGACGCGCGCACCATCGTCGCCATCAACAAGGACGGCGAGGCCCCGATCTTCGAGGTGGCGGATTTCGGGCTCGTCGGGGATCTCTTTCAGATCATCCCCGAGATCGAGAGATTAGTGAGCTAGCGCCGACCGGCCGGTGATTCGCGGGCAAAAGCCCGTGCGCCAGCCTTGCTACAGCTGTCCGAGGACGTACTCGGCGGCGGACACCTTGAACTGACCGGGCTCCTCCACGTCCACGTGGGTGGCCGTGCCGTCCTTCACGATGATCGCAAAGCGCTGGCCGCGCCTGCCCATGCCGAACTTGCTCGCGTCGAGCTCGAGTCCCAGGGCGCGCGCATAGTCGCCGTTGCCGTCGGCGAGCATCAGCACCTTGTCGCCGACACCCGAGGCCTTGCCCCATGCGTTCATCACGAATACATCGTTCACCGCCATGCAGGCGATGGTGTCGACGCCCTTGGCGCGAATCTGATCGGCGAGCTGCACGAACCCCGGCAGATGCTTGGCATCGCAGGTCGGCGTGAAGGCGCCGGGCACGGAGAACAGCACGACGCGCTTTCCCTTGAAGAGCTCCTCCGTGGAGAGCTCCTTGGGTCCTTCCCTGGTCATGCGCCTGAACGCGCCTGCGGGCATGCGGTCGCCGGCCTTGATCGCCACGAGGGAGCTCCTTTTTTCCGCGCCTGAGAGTTGAGTCAAGCCTGTTTGGCGTGCAGGGCCCAGAGACTGGCCAGGCGCTCGAGGATCGGGTCGCCCTTGACCGCCTTGAAGGCCTTGACGGCATCGTCCTTGTGGCTCGCCTTGAGCGCGGCGATGCCGAGCATCAGCTGCGTCTCCGACGGGTTGTGCAGGCCGCCCTTGGTCACGGCCCTGGTGTACTGATCGACCGCCTTGTCGTACTGGCCATAGCCGAGGTAGGCGAGCCCCATGGCGGCGTTCTTGATGCCCGTCGGCGACGCGTCGGCGTCCACGGCGCTCTTGTCGAGCGTCGGCAGATCGGCGGCCGCCTTCAGCTTGGCCTTGTCGAGCAGCCGCTGGGCCTTGTCCTTGGTGCGCTGGTCGGCGAAGACGTTCTTATCGAAGCCGCGCTGCAGCGCCCGCTGGGCCTCGCCGGGCGAGCCGGCGTCCATGGCGAGCTGCGCCAACTCGATGAAGTCGTCGGAGCTCTTCAGCACATCGACCTCGGACATCAGGCGGAAGGTCTGCAGCGTATTCGAGTCGCTGCTCGCGGTCTCCTTCATGAGGCCGAAAAGCAGGTTCGACCAGTACTCGGGCTTCGGATAGTAGGCCACCAGCTTCTCGAGCGCCTTGGTCTGGCAGGCGGTGTCCTCCATCTTCACGCAGGCGCTCAGCACCAGCTGCAGCGACTCGCTGCTCGGATTCTGGCCGGCCTTGATCGCCGCATCGACGAGTCCCTCCTCGAATTTCAGCGTGTCCTTCCAGTCGCCCTTGAGGTAATAGGCCTGGCCGACGATCTTCTTGGTCTCCTCCTCGCCGAAGCCCCCCTTGAGGGCGCGCTGCCCGAACTCGATGGCCTTGTCGTAGTTCTTCAGCTGGTAGTGGAGCGCGGCGAGAGCGCGGATCTTCTGCTGCTGCTCCGCCGCGGGCGTGAAGCCGTCCTCGATCTCCGCCTCCATCGCCTTGGCCGCGTCCGCGTAATTGTTGGTACGGATGTAGGCGAACGCCAGCATGTCGTTGATCAGGTGCTGATCGTACGGCGTCTTGCCGGCCGTGCCGTCCGCTTCCTTGAGCTTGGCGATCGCTTCCGGGAATTTCTTGGCGCCGAGGTCGTCGTGCGCCTCTTTGAGGGGCTTGGCGAGCTTGGCGCTGTTGGTCTGCTTGGGCGGATTATCCGCCGCCATCGCCGCCGCCGCGGCGAGTAATCCGGCCGCGGCGGCCGCCGCGACCAGGCTTGAGGAGATCTTCATGCTGATGTGTGCCATTACGTGACCACTATTCGGCGAATTCCGCCGTATTGACGAAGCCGATCTTCTTCATGCGGTTGCGCTGCGCGGCCGCCAGCACCCTGGCCACCACGTCGTATTTGGCGCGGCGGTCCGGACGCAGGTGAATCTCCGGCTGAGGATCCTTGTCCGCGTAGGTGTGGAAGTAGCCCTCGAGCGTGTCCATGTTCGGCACGGGAGTGCCGTTCCAGACCACGGTGCCGTCGAAGTCGATCTCGAGATCGATGACCTCGGGCTTGATCTGATCGGGCGGCGGCGGCTGATTGAGCTGCGGCATGTCGAGCTTGACCGCGTGCGTCATGACCGGAAGGGTGATGATGAGGGTCACGAGCAGCACCAGCATGACGTCGATGAGCGGCGTCGTGTTGATGTCGCACATTTCCTCGCCGGCGCCGCCTACCTGCATAGCCATGGTGTTCTTGCTCCTCGACTCTAGCGGTAGCCGCGCACGCCGCGGTCGGGCTCGGTAAGGAACCCGACCTTGACGATGCCGCCGCGCTGGATGGCATACATCACCCGGCCGACGAACTCGTAGCGCGTTTCCTTGTCGGCGCGAATGTGGATCTCGGGCTGCGGCACCCGCACCGCCGCTTCCTTGATGTAGCCGAGCAGCACCTCGCGGTTCGCCATCCTCTTCTCGTTCCAGTAGATGTTGCCGTCCCTGTCGACCGCGATGGTGATGTTCTCGGGTTTGGTCTGCGTCGGGATGTTGACCGCCTTCGGCAGATCGACCTTCACCGTCTTGGTGATCACGGGAATCGTGATGAGAAAGATGATGAGGAGCACCAGCATCACGTCGACGAGCGGCGTGGTGTTGATGGTGGCCATCATGCCGCCGCTGCTGGACTCACCCACATTCATTGACATGGTTCAGCTACTCCTTCGAAGAGCGCAGCGGACCGCCGCGCCACCCCGCGCAGCGTGTGCGCCCGCGCCGGGCCGTCAGCGGACCGGAGGCGCGGCCTTGGCCGCGGCCGGGCGGGCACCGCCGGCGCCGCCCTCGACCTTGACGCCGCCTACCAGATAGGCGTGCAGGTCGCTGGCAAAGTTCCGCAACGCATCCTGCAGCACCTTGTTGCGGCCGAGGAGCCAGTTGTAGCCCCACACCGCGGGAACTGCCACGAACAGGCCGAGCGCCGTCATGATGAGCGCCTCGCCGACCGGGCCGGCCACCTTGTCGATGCTCGCCTGGCCGGCGATGCCGATGCCGACCAGCGCGTTCAGGATGCCCCACACCGTGCCGAACAGGCCCACGAACGGCGCGGTCGAGCCGACCGTCGCGAGCAGTCCCAGACCGTTGTGCAGCTTGCTGTTGACGCCGTCCACGGCGCGCTGCAGCGACATGGTGATCCACTCGTGCAGGTCGATGCGGTCGGTGAGGCGGCCGTCGTGATGGGAGGCGGCGCGCAGGCCGTCCTCGGCGATGCCGCGGAAGTCGTCACCCTTCTTCAGGCGGTCGACGCCGTCCTTGATCGAGGGTGCGTTCCAGAACTGCTTGTCGACCGACCTGGCCGACTTGCGCAGCGCCCGCTGATCCCACAGCTTCGTGAGGATCACGTACCACGAGGCGAGCGACATGATGAGAAGGAGAATGAGCACGGAACGGGAGACCAGGTCGCCGGACACCCACAGTGCGCTCAGGCCGTAGGGGTTGTTAACGGTTACGCTCGGTTGGTTTTCCATAGTTTCCTCGAAACAAAAAAGAAGCCGCACCGTTCTAGGGTGCGGCCGGTGTTCATCTCAGCTGGAATTTGACGTTGTAGTTGATGCACTTGGTGACGGGCTTGCCGTCCTCGGTGCCGGCGATGTACCTGCCCGAGCCCGCCTTGGCGAGCTTCATCGCGCCGCCGTCGAGCCGCGCGCTGCCGGAGCTCTTCGCAACCGACGGCTCCTCCGTGATCTTGCCGTCGGGACCGACGCACACGTGCACGGTGACGACGCCCTGCTCCTCGAGGCGGCGCGACGCGTCCGGGTAGTATTCGTCGCTGTTGGGGAACCCCTTGCCGAACCCGACTCCGGTCGCGGGTCTGACGGCAACGGCGACCGGCGGAGCCTTGACGACCGGCGTGTTAGTCACGCGGATCGCGGTGGTGTTCTCCTCGACCGGCATGTTGATCGTGACGTCGGGCGGGGGCAGCTCGACCGGCGGCCGCTCGAACTGCGGCGGCGGCGGCGGCGGGGGCGCCTCCTCTTTCTTGGTCTCCTCGACGATCGTCGTCTGGATCGGCGGCGCGAGCACCTCGATCGCGCGGCGCGCGAGGCCGGTGGCCAGCGCCCAGCCGATGAACACGTGCAGCGCGATGATCACGACCAGCACCGCCCCGCGGCGTGTCATGAACTGAGAATCGTGTACTAGAGCGGCCATGTCTTGTTGATCGCGCTTTTTACTTCAGCCAGAACCCCGTTGCCGGCGGGCGGACCCTCCGGCTCCCCTGAACGATACTCACGAACTCACTTCGCCAGGCGACCGCACGGCGGGCGTGGAATTCTAAAATCCCCCCGGACGATGCCCCGCAGTGTGCGCTGCGACGGATGCGTTCGCGAACTGTACCGGGTGCCCCCGGGACTGACAACTCCGCCGCCGCCTCAGGACTTGCGCCGACGCGCCTCGATCGCCTCGGTGACGGCGCCTTCGGAGGCGCTGCCGACGAGCCGCGCGTACTTGGCGAGCACGCCGCTCGCGGCGCCGGGCCGCGGGGGTTGCCACGCCCGCCGACGTTTCCGCAGCTCCGCGGCCGACAGCTCGACGCGAAGCTCGCGCTTGCGCGCGTCGATGCTGATGCGGTCGCCGTTGCGCAGCAGGCCGATCGCGCCGCCCACCGCGGCCTCGGGAGACACGTGTCCGACGACGAATCCATGGCTGCCGCCAGAGAAGCGACCGTCGGTGATCAGCGCCACCTTGCCGTCCAGGCCCCGCCCGCTGATGGCGCCCGTCGGGCTCAGCATCTCGCGCATCCCGGGACCGCCCTTCGGCCCCTCGTGCCGGATCACGACGACGTCCCCCGCGCGCAGCTTGTTGGCGAGAATCGCCTGCGTGGCGCGCTCCTCGCCGTCGAACACGCGCGCGCGGCCCTCGAAGCGCTCGCCCTCCTTGCCGGTGATCTTGGCCACGGCGCCGGCGGGCGCGAGATTGCCGTAGAGAATCACGAGGTGGCCGTCCTTCTTGAGCGGGTCGGAAAGCGGTCGAACAATCTCCTGCCCCTTCACGTACATGGGAGTCTTTTCAAGATTCTGCTGCAGTGTCTGGCCGGTGACCGTCAGGCACTCCCCGTGCAGCAGCCCGCCGTCGAGCAGCATCTTCATGAGAGGCTGGATGCCGCCGATCGCGATGAGCTCGGACATGAGGTAGCGCCCGCTCGGCTTGAGGTCCGCGAGCACGGGTGTTCGGCGCCCGACGCGTGTGAAATCGTCGAGCCTCAGCCGTACGCCCGCATCGCGCGCGATGGCGAGCAGGTGCAGCACGGCATTGGTCGAGCCGCCGAGTGCGGTCACGACCGTAATGGCGTTCTCGAACGCCTTGCGTGTGAGGATGTCGCGCGGCTTCAAGCCGTCGCGCACGAGCCGCACCACCGCGGCGCCCGCGCGTGCACTGTCGGAATGCTTGGCTTCGCCGACCGCTTCCTGGGCCGAGCTTCCGGGCAGGGACAAGCCCAAGGCCTCGATTGCCGAGGCCATGGTGTTGGCCGTGTACATGCCGCCGCAGCTGCCGGGGCCCGGAATGGCCGTGCGCTCGATCTCCTGCAGGCCGCTCTCGGAGAGCGTCCCTGCCGAGCGCGCCCCGACCGCCTCGAAGACGGTCACGATGTCGCGGCGCTGAGCACCGGGCCGGATGGTGCCGCCGTAGACGAACACGGCCGGGCGGTTGAGCCGCGCCATGGCCATGGCGCAGCCGGGCATATTCTTGTCGCAGCCCCCGATGGCGACGAAGCCGTCGAAGCCCTCGGCCCCGACCACCGCCTCGATGGAGTCCGCGATGATCTCGCGCGACACGAGCGAGTAGCGCATGCCCGGCGTGCCCATCGAGATGCCGTCGGAGACGGTAATGGTATTGAAAAGAACGCTCTTGCCGCCGGCGCCGTCGATCCCCGCCGCCGCGGCGTCGGCCAGCGCACCGATGTGCATATTGCAGGGGGTGAGGTTGGCCCAGGTCGAGGCCACGCCGACCTGGGGCTTGGCGAAATCCTCGTCGCGGAACCCGACCGCGCGCAGCATGGCGCGCGCCGGGGCCTGCTTCACTCCGTCGACCACGATGCGCGAGTACGCGCGCGGGTCCACCGCTTTTTTCGTGCTTTTCATGCGCGCAGATTAGCACCGCGCCGGGCGCCCGCCTTACGCCCGCAGGACTCGGGAGTGCGTGCTTAACTCGTTGACAAGTCCGCGCTTCCTGTGATCCCATCCAGTGAACAGGCTTTAGTTCCCGTGACACCCGAAGCAACAGCGCACCCGACCCCCGCCGCGGCACCCGCCGCAGCGCCGGCGCGGCTTCTGGGACTGCCCGCACTGCCGCTCCTTACCGGGGCAGAGCGGTGCGGGGCACGCGCGAACGCCTGATCAGCAGGCACGAGCGAAAGCTAAGAGAACTCAAGACCCCGCACCGGCCCTTCAAGCCGCTGCGGGGTTTTTTACGTTTGCAGTGCGGCCGCAAGCCGCAGGAGTGATGCGATGAGGCTTTATTCACATAAGGACGTCGACCGCAAGGCGCTGAAGGGCGCGCGCATCGCCGTCCTCGGTTACGGCAGCCAGGGCCGGGCGCACGCGCTCAATCTCAAGGACTCCGGCTTCGACGTCGTCGTCGGAGTGCGCAAGGGCGGCGCGAGCTGGAAGAAGGCGCGCCGCGACGGCCTCGAGGTCGCCGAGCCCGCCGCCGCCGCGGCGGGCGCGGACCTCGTCGCCATGCTGGTGCCGGACCTGGCGCAGAAGGCGCTCTACCAGGAGGTGAAGAAGGGCCTGAAGAAGGGCGCGACGCTGCTCTTTGCGCATGGATTCAACATTCACTTCAAGCAGGTGAAGCCGCGGCCCGACCTCGACGTGGTGCTGATCGCGCCCAAGGGACCGGGGGATCTGGTGCGCCGCCAGTACAGCCAGGGTCGCGGCGTGCCGTGCCTGCTCGCGGTCGCGCAGGATGCCACCGGCAAGGCGCACGCCCGCGCCCTCGCCTACGCGCATGGAATCGGCGGCACGCGCGGCGGCGTGCTCGAGACCACCTTCGCCGAGGAGACCGAGACCGATCTCTTCGGCGAGCAGGCGGTGCTGTGCGGCGGTACCACCGAGCTCGTGGTCAAAGGCTTCGAGACGCTGGTCGAGGCGGGCTATCAGCCCGAGGTCGCCTACTACGAGTGCCTCCATGAGCTCAAGCTCATCGTCGACCTGCTGCACGAGGGCGGGCTCGCCAAGATGCACCAGTTCATCAGCGAGACCGCCAAGTACGGTGATCTCACCCGCGGCCCGCGCATCGTGGACGAGCGCGTCAAGAAGCAGATGCGCAAGGTGCTCAAAGAGGTGCAGAGCGGCAAGTTCGCTCGCCAGTGGATCAAGGAGAACGAGACCGGCAAGGCGAACTACCGGAAGCTGCTGGCCGCCGACATCGACCGGCAGATCGAGAAAGTCGGCGCCAGCCTGCGGGCCCGCATGCCGTGGCTCAACGAGCGGCGCGCGTGAAATGGAAGCGGCTGCGGCGATGGATTCACGCCGGATGGCGCTGACGAGGTTTTGAGGTATCGCACATGACCACCAATCCCGACCGGGTCCTGATCTTCGACACGACGCTGCGCGACGGGGAGCAGTCCCCCGGCTGCAGCATGACGCAGCCGGAGAAGCTGCGCGTTGCGCGTGCGCTCGCCGAGCTCGGCGTCGACGTGATCGAGGCGGGCTTCCCGGCCGCCTCGCGCGGCGACTTCGAGAGCGTCCAGGCCGTGGCGCGCGAGGTCCAGGGTCCGATCATCTGCGGCCTCGCTCGCTGCAACCCCGAGGACATCGATCTCGCCGCGCGCGCGCTCAAGGACGCGCCGCGCCGCCGCATCCACGTGTTCCTGGCCACCAGCGCCATCCACCGCCAGTACAAGCTCAACATGGCGCAGGACGAGATCCTGCGTGCCGCCGCGGCCGGCGTGGCCCGCGCGCGCGAGCTCGCCGAAGATGTCGAGTTCTCGCCCGAGGACGCCTCGCGCACCGAGCTCGAGTTCCTCGCGCAGGTGGTCGAGACCGCGATCGCCGCCGGCGCGACCACGGTCAACATTCCCGACACGGTCGGCTACACGGTGCCGGACGAGTTCGCGGAGCTGTTCCGCTATCTGCGCAAGAACGTGCGCGGCATCGAGGGCATCCGCCTCTCGGTGCATTGCCACGACGATCTCGGCATGGCGGTCGCCAACAGCCTGACCGCGGTGGTCGCCGGAGCGCGCCAGATCGAGTGCACCATCAACGGCATCGGGGAACGGGCCGGCAACTGCTCGCTCGAGGAAGTGGTGATGGCGCTCAAGACCCGCGCCGCGTTCTTCAACGTGGCGACGGGCATTCACACCCAGCGCCTCTATCCCACCTCGCGCCTCGTCTCGAGCATCACCGGCATGCCGGTCCCGCGCAACAAGGCGGTGGTCGGGGAGAACGCCTTCGCGCACGAGGCCGGTATCCACCAGCACGGCATGCTCAAGCACTACTCGACCTACGAGATCCTGCGGCCCGAGGACGTGGGCCTGTCGCGCAGCCATCTGGTGCTCGGCAAGCACAGCGGGCGGCATGCGCTGCGCGAGCGCGTCCAGGCCCTCGGCTTCGAGCTCGAGGAGGCCGAGTTCAACCAGCTGTTCGAGGAATTCAAGGCGCTCGCCGACCGCAAGAAGGAGCTCTACGACGGCGACATCGAGGCGCTGGTGCTGCGCGCGGAAGGCTCGGCGCAGGGTCCCTGGACCCTCACCGAGCTCACCACCGAGGCGCGCACCACGGGTGCGGCGCGCGCCCTGGTGGTGCTCACGCACGCCGACGGCCGCAGCGTCGAGCACGCCGCGAGCGGCGACGGGCCGGTCGATGCCGCCTTCAAGGCCATCGAAGCCGCGACCGGCATCCGCGTGGTGCTGCGCAAATTCGAGGTCAAGGCGGTCTCCGAGGGCGAGGACGCACAGGGCGAGGCGCGGGTGTACGTGGAGTACAATCGCAAGACCTACCGGGGCGCCAGCGTGAGCACCAACATCGTCGAGTCCGCCACTCGCGCCTTTCTCGAGGTGATCAATCGCATCGAGCTGGCGCAGGCCGGGACGCGGGCACGCGCGGCGACGCCGGCGGTCCCCGCGGCGGTCTGACCTACAGGAGTTCCCATGCCCATTCCCGCCACGCAGTTCATCTGGTTCAACGGCAAGCTGGTACCGTGGGAGAAGGCGACGGTGCACGTGCTGTCGCACGCGCTGCACTACGGCTCGTCCGTTTTCGAGGGCGAGCGCGCCTACGAGACGCCGCGCGGGGTCGCGATCTTCCGCCTGCGCGATCACACGCGGAGGCTGTTCGACTCGGCGAAGATCTATCGCATCGCGATGCCCTACTCCGCCGAGCAGATCAACGACGCCTGCCGGCAGGTGATCTCGGCCAACAATCTCAAGCGCGGCGCCTACATCCGGCCGCTCGTGTTCCGCGGCTACGGCGAGATCGGCGTGACCCCGAAGAACGATCCGCCCACCGAGGTGGCGATCGCCGCATGGGAATGGGGCAAGTACCTCGGCGCCGAGGCCGAGGACGCCGGCGTCGACGCCTGCGTGTCCTCCTGGAACCGCGTGGCGCCCAATACGCTGCCGGCGCTCGCCAAGGCGGGCGGCAACTATCTCTCGAGCCAGCTGATCGGCGCCGAGGCGCGGCGTCTCGGCTTTGCCGAGGGCATCGGGCTCTCGCCCGATGGCACGCTGAGCGAGGGGTCGGGCGAGAACCTCTTCCTGGTGAAAGACGGAGTGCTGCTCACCCCGGCGCTTGCCCATTCGGTGCTCGGCGGGCTGACGCGCGACAGCGTGATCCGCCTCGCGCGCGAGCGCGGCATCGAAGTGCGGGAGATGTCGATTCCGCGCGAGCTGCTCTACCTCGCCGACGAGGCGTTCTTCACCGGAACGGCGGTCGAGATCACCCCGATCCGCTCGGTGGACCGGTTGGCCGTAGGCAACGGCAAGCGCGGGCCCGTGACCGAGACGCTGCAGAACGCGTTCTTCGGTCTCTTCTCGGGCAAGACCCAGGACCGCTGGGGCTGGCTCGACTACGTCGACATGGCGGCGCCGCGCGCCGCGGCCGCCTCCGGCTGACGGCGCCGAGGCCCCGCGGAGCTTCGATGCCGGAGGCGGCACGCACTCTCCTCGAGAAGGTCTGGGAACGCCACCTGGTGGCGGCCGAGACCGCCGCTACGCCGGCGGTGCTGTATATCGATCTGCACCTGATCCACGAGGTCACCTCGCCCCAGGCCTTCGCGCTCCTGCGCGAGCGGGACCTGCGTGTGCGCCGCCCCGATCTCACGCTCGCCACCATGGATCACTCGACGCCGACCCGCACCGCCCAGGTGTTCGGCGGCGCGCCGATCGCCATCGAGTCCGCCGCGCGGCAGATCCGCGAGCTCGAGGTGAACTGCGCGCAGTTCGGCGTGGAGCTTCTCGGGCTCACGAGCGAGCAGCGCGGCATCGTGCACGTGATCGGACCCGATCTCGGGCTCACCCAGCCGGGCAAGACCATCGTGTGCGGCGACAGCCATACCAGCACCCACGGCGCGGTCGGGGCGCTGGCCTTCGGCATCGGCACGACCGAGGTGGCGCACGTGCTCGCCACCCAATGCCTGCTGCAGAGGAAGCCGCGCACCCTCGCCGTCGAGGTCGCGGGGACGCTGCGCGAGGGCGTCACGGCCAAGGACCTGATCCTCGCGATCATCGGCAGGCTCGGCGTCGCCGGCGGCACCGGACATGTGATCGAGTATCGCGGCGCGACCATCCGCGCCCTCGACATGGACGAGCGCATGACGGTCTGCAACATGTCGATCGAGGCCGGCGCACGCGCCGGGATGATCGCGCCCGACGAGACGACCTATGCCTATCTCGCCGCGCGGCCGCGCGCTCCCAAGGGCGCCGCGTGGGAGCGCGCGCTCGCCGAGTGGCGGGCGCTGCCGACCGATGCCGGTGCGCGCTTCGACCGCGAGCTGAGCATCGACGCGGACCGACTCGAGCCGATGATCACCTGGGGCACCAATCCCGGCATGGTGGTGCCGGTCACCGGCGCGATCCCGTCGCAGGGCCCGGACGCGGTGTTTGCGCGCGCCCTGAGCTACATGGGCTTCGAGCCGGGTGCGCCGATCCGCGACAAGCCAGTGAACGTGGTGTTCATCGGCAGCTGCACCAACGCGCGCCTCTCGGACCTGCGCAGCGCCGCGCGCGTGCTGCGCGGCCGGCGCATCGCGCGCGGACTGACGATGCTGGTGGTGCCGGGCTCGCAGCAGGTCAAGCGGGCGGCCGAGGCGGAGGGACTCGATCGCGTCTTCGTCGAAGCCGGCGCCGAGTGGCGCGAGTCCGGCTGCTCGATGTGCCTCGGCATGAACGGCGACACGGTGGCGCGCGGCCAGTACGCCGTCAGCACCAGCAACCGCAACTTCGAGGGCCGCCAGGGCGCGGGCGCCCGTACGCTGCTGGCGAGCCCGCTCACTGCGGCGGCCTGCGCCGTGCGCGGCCGGGTGACCGATCCGCGCGAGCTGCTATGAGCTAGAGCCGATGGAACCCTTCCTCACTCTCACCTCGCGCACCGTGGTGCTGCCGGCGGCCAACATCGACACCGACCAGATCATTCCGGCGCGCTTCCTCACCACGACCACGCGCGCCGGACTCGGCGCGCATCTCTTCGAGGACTGGCGCTATGACGAGCGCGGCGCGCCGCGCCCGGACTTCGTGCTGAATCGCCCCGAGAGCGCCGGCTGCCGGATCCTGGTCGCGGGACGCAACTTCGGCTGCGGCTCCTCGCGCGAGCACGCGCCCTGGGCGCTGCTCGATCAGGGGTTCCGCGCGGTGGTGAGCACCGAGATCGCCGACATCTTCCGCAACAACTCGCTGAAGAACGGGCTGCTGCCCGTGATCGTCGACGAGGCCACGAGCGGCTGGCTGCTGGCCCACCCCGGCGCCGAGCTCACCGTCGATCTGGCCGCCGCCACGCTGACGCTGCCCACCGGCGTCAGGACGGGCTTCCCCATCGAGGCCTTCGCGCGGCACTGCCTGCTCAACGGCGTCGACGAGCTCGGCTACCTCCTGGCGCGCAGCCGCGAGATCGAGGCCTACGAGCGCCGCGCATGAGGGCCCGCATCGCGGTACTGCCCGGAGATGGCATCGGGCCCGAGGTCATCGCCGGCGCCCTGCACTGCCTGCGCGCGCTCGCCGCGCGCTTCGGCCACGAGCTCGAGCTCGAGGAGCTGCCCTTCGGCGGCGCCGCCATCGACGCGCACGGCGATCCGCTGCCGCCGGCAACGCTCGCCGCCTGCCGCGCGGCGGATGCGGTGCTGCTCGGAGCCATCGGCGGCCCGAAGTGGTCCGCGCCGGATGCGCCGCTGCGGCCCGAGGCCGGACTCCTCAAGTTGCGCAGCGAGCTCGGCGTGTTCGCCAATCTCCGTCCGGTGAGAGTGCAGGCGGCGCTCATCGGCGCCTCGACCCTCAAGCCCGAGGTGGTCGAGGGCGTGGATCTGGTATTCGTGCGCGAGCTCACCGGCGGGATCTACTTCGGCGAAAAGACACGCGATGCCGGGCGCGCCACCGACCTGTGCGTGTACACGGCGGCCGAGATCGAGCGCATCGTCCGTGCCGCCGCGCGCCTCGCGCGCGCGCGCCGCCGGCGCCTCACCTCGATCGACAAGGCGAACGTGCTCGAGACCTCGCGCCTGTGGCGCGCGGTGTGCCAGCGCGTCATGGAGCGCGAGTTCCCCGACGTGACGCTCGAGCACAGCCTCGTGGACGCGGCGGCCATGCACCTCATCCGCCGCCCGCGTGATTTCGACGTGCTGGTGACCGAGAACATGTTCGGCGACATCCTCACCGACGAGGCTTCGATGCTGGCCGGATCGCTCGGGCTGCTGCCCTCGGCCTCGCTCGGCGAAGGACGGCGCGGCCTCTACGAGCCGATCCACGGCTCGGCGCCCGACATCGCCGGACGCGGCATCGCCAATCCCTACGGCGCGATCTACAGCGCGGCGCTGCTGCTGCGGCACTCGCTCGGCCTGACGGCCGAGGCCCTGGCCCTCGAGCGCGCGGCGGATGCGGCGCTCGCCGCGGGCGCGCGCACCGCGGATCTCGTCCCCGCCGGCACCACGCGCGCCTCGAGCACGCGCGCGGCGGCCGAGGCCGTCGTCAGCAACCTGCCGCCGCCGCCTTGAGCGGCCGCCCCGGCAGCACGCGCGCGGCGCGCGCCAGCGCCCGTGCGAGGTCCTCGCGCAGATCCTCCAGCGCCTCGATTCCGATCGAGAGGCGGATCAGGCCGTCGGTCAACCCGGCCCGCTGGCGCGCCGCCGGGTCCATGGCCGCGTGGGTCATGGTGGCCGGATGCGCGACCAGGCTCTCGACTCCGCCGAGGGATTCGGCCAGCGAGAAGCAGCCGAGATCGGCGACGAACTCGCGCACCGCGTCGTGCCCGCCCTCGAGCTCGAGGGTGACGATGGCGCCGTAAGCGCGCTGCTGCCGCCGCGCGAGCTCGTGCCCGGGGTGGCCCGCGAGCCCCGGATACCACACACGGCGCACGTTCCCCTGGCCGTTCAGCCAGTGAGCCAGCTCGTGCGCGTTGCGCGCGTGGTGCTCGAGCCGCGCATGGAGCGTGCGCAGGCCGCGCAACGTCAGGAAGCTGTCGAAGGGCGCGCCGGTCAAACCTAAGCAATTCGCCCACCAGAGGAGCTGCTCGTGCAGCGCCTTGTCCCGCGCCACCACCGCCCCGCCGACGACGTCGCTGTGGCCGTTGAGGTACTTGGTCGTCGAGTGGACGACGAGGTCCGCGCCGAGCGTGAGCGGCTGCTGCCAGGCGGGCGAGAGGAAGGTGTTGTCGACCACGACCAGCGCGCCGGCGGCGCGCCCCAGGGCGGCAAAGGCCGCGATGTCCGTGATGCGCAGCAGCGGGTTGCTCGGCGTCTCGATCCACAGCAGCGCCGCCGGCCGGCCGAGCGCGGCGCGCACCGCCGCCTCGTCGCCGAAGTCGACGAACTCGACCTCGCGCTCGCCGCGCCGCCGCCAGGCGTCGAAGAGCCGATAAGTGCCGCCATAGCAGTCGTGCGGCGCCACGATGCGCGCGCCGCCCGGCACGAGGTAGCCGGTCACGGCGACCGCCGCCATGCCGCTCGCCGTGACCACCGCGCCCGCGCCCTGCTCGAGCTCGGCCAGCGCCGCGGCCAGCAGGTCCCGCGTCGGGTTGCCCGAGCGCGTGTAGTCGTAGGCCCGTTTCTCGCCGAAGCCGCGGAACGCGAAGGTCGAAGACAGGTGCAGCGGCGGCGCGACACACCCGGTCTCGTCGCCGCACTCGATGCCGGCGCGCACGGTCCGGGTGACCTGGCTCACGCCGTTGGCGGCGGCCTCGCTCGCGGAAAGAAGGTCAGGAATCCGGCTCATGGGGCGCTCCCGAGGGCGGTGGCGAAGATGGCGCGCAGCTGCTGCGGCTCCTTCAAGAAGGCGTCGTGTCCGTAAATGGACGAGATCTCGTGAACGCTGCCGCTCGGCAGCCGCGCGGCGAGCGCGCGCGCATCGGCGAGCGGCACCAGCTGATCCTCGCGGACGGCTATCACGGTGGTCGGCACGAAGATGCGGGCCGCCTCGACCCGATGCAGGTCGATCGACTCCGAGAGCGCGAGGTACGACTCGGCGCAGTAGCGCGCGGCGTAATCGCGGCCGCGCGCAAAGAGGTACTCCTCGACGGGAAACACGAAGCGGCGGCCGTCGCGTACGGCGGGCCCCGCGAAGCGCGCCGCAAACTCCTCGCCGCTGCGGTAAGTCGCCATGCCGAGGGCGCGCGCGAGCTTCAGGCCCTCCTCGGGCCGGCCGCAGCCCGCGGCGAAGCGCACGGCCGCGCGCTGCACGCTGCGCCACGCCGTGGCGAGCGGATGGGCGCGGTCGGCCGCGCCGATCACGACCAGCCGGCCGACGCGCTCCGGATAACGCTCGCCGAAGGCGAGCGCCACCATGCCGCCGTAGGAGGCGCCGACGATCGCGGCGAGCGCGCGGATGCCGAGGTGCTCGAGGAGCCGGCGCAGCGCCTCGGCCTGGTCGTAGCTGGAGATCGCCGGGAAATCCGCCGCCGGCGCGGCGCCCGCCGTGGGAGCGCTGGCGCTGCGCGGACCCGAAGACTCGCCGCTCCCGCCGAGATAGTCGAAGCTGAGAACCCGGAAGCTCCCGGTGTCGAGCGCGCGCTGCGGGCCGACGGCCTCGGACCACCAGCTGTCGCGCGGATCCTCGGTGAGGCACACGCGGCGGTGGGCGGAGATTCCGCCGAGCGCGCAAACCACGGGCGCATTCGCCGCTCCCGCCAGACGCCAGGCGATGCGCGCTTCCTGCAGGCGGCCGCCATGGTGCAGCGGAAAGTCCCCGGCTATCCCGAGCACCCCCTCCTGCGCGCGCACGTCGGGGCCGCGCGCGCAGTCGCGCTCCGCGCGCGGACCGCCGACACGGGCGCGCAGAGCGACAGACGGCGCGCTCACCGGAATTGATTCGACCGAGGCAGTCATCGGGATCCTCCGCATGTCCCAAGCTCATCGGACACCTGCGGAGCGTGCCTGCGCGGGAGGCGCGAGGCTTGTTGCGTCCATCCCCGGCTGGGCGGATCCCCAGGAGGCTACGCAGACCGCTCATCTGTCGACCCCCTCAGGGCAGGAGTCGCAGGAGTTGGCACCTTTCCAGGGTGGTTAAGCCTGGCGGTTGCCCCGGCGTCTAAGGGCCTTATCCCTCAGCCGGTCTCGATGAGTTGGCGGGAGTTTAGGGTGGGAAGGCCCCGCCGCGCAAGCGCAGGGCGCTGATTTGTGCGGTCCAGGTCACTGCGGCGCCAGAGTCGCCGCGCGCTGCTCCGCCTCGAGCGCGTCGGCGGTGCGGCCGCGCGCGTGGAGTGAATCCGCGATCAGCCGCCAGGCGGAGGCCTGCGCGGAAGGGTCGCCGGTCGCGAGCGCGAGCGCCTTGCGGCCCATGCCGTCGGCTTGGGGCGCGTTCCCCTCTCCCAGCTGCACGCGCCCGAGCTCGACCCAGAGCAGCGGGTTGTCCGGCTCGATGCGCAGCGCCCGCTCGAGCGTCGCGCCGGCCGCGGCGTACTCGCCGGCGCCCGCCTGCGCGTGAGCCTGCGCCACCAGAGCGCTCGCTGCGGCGCCGAGACGAAACTGCCGTGCGGGCTGTGAAGGTGTGCCCGCGGGAGGCGGCGGCTGCGCGCTGCCCGCCGCGGAGGAGCCCGGAACCAGGGCGCCTCCCGGTGCCGCGGGCGGCATGGGGCCGGGCGCGGCACAGGCGGCGGCAGCCAGCGCGGCCAGCACCGCCGCGAGCGCCCTGACGCCCCGCATCACGGCGCGCAATTCGTTCAGTGCACGAGATTGCGTAGCCACTGCTGTGTGCGATCGATGAATGTCGCGACGGGATTGCCGCTGTCGGGGAAGCCGCAGCCGGGCTTGGCCGGGACCTGCGTCCCGGCGGGCACCGCGACCGTCACCCGGTCGTCGGAGCAGCCCGGCAGGACCCGCAGGCCCGTGGCGAACTCGATCTGCATGTCGACGAGACCCTCCGGCATCGGCGCATTCCACGAGCTGCCGCCCAGAGCCGCCATGATGCGTGTCCACACCGGCAGCGCGCCGGCGGAGCCCGTGAAGCCGGTCGGCGCGTTGTCATCGTAGCCGACCCACACGACGGTGAGATCACTGCCGGAGAAGCCCGCGAACCAGCTGTCGCGAAAGTCCGAGGAAGTGCCGGACTTGCCGGCCACCACGAGGTCCGGGGGCAGCAGCGGCCGGGCCGCCCGCCCGGTGCCGCGATCCATGACCAGAGTCAGCAGCCGGTCGAGCTGGTAGACGGCCTCGGGGGTCGCCACCTGCGTCACCTGCAGCGGAAAGGCCTTGAGCGCCTTGCCGTCGGTGCCGATGACCGCACGCACCGCGCGCAGTGGGTTGCGGAATCCGCCGTTCGCGAGCCCGTTGTAGAGCTGCGCCGCCTCGAGCGGCGTGACGTTGACCGCGCCGAGGATCATGGCCGGCACCTGCTCGGGCGGCCGCTCGAGACCGAAGCGCTGCAGCGTCTCGGCTACCTTCGGCAGTCCCACGTCGAGGCCGACGCCGACGGTCGCGAGGTTGAGCGATTCGGCCAGCGCGCGCGCGACCGGAACCGGACCGTTGGTGTCGTGGTTGAAATTCTCCGGCCGCCAGTGCTGCCCGCCCGCCAGCTTGAGGTCGACCGGCTGATCCTCGATCACCGTGGCCGCGTTGTAGCGGCCGCTCTCGAGCGCCGTGAGATACACGAAGGGCTTCACCAGCGAGCCCATGGCGCGGCGCGCATCGAGCGCCCGGTCGAAGCCGTCGTAGCCGACGTCGCGCCCGCCCACGATGGCGATCACATCGCCGCTTTGCGGCGTCGTGACGACCACGGCGCCCTCGAGCGACTCGGGCTCGGCGCCGCGCTTTCTCACGTGGTCGAGCCGGCTGAGCTCGCGATCGAGGGCGTGCTCGGCGGCATCCTGGGCGCGCGGCTCGAGACTCGTGTAGATCGAGAGCCCCGCCTCGGTCAGGTCCTGCTCGCGATAGTCGCGCCGCAGGGTGCGCCGCACGAAGTCGAGGTACGCGGGATAGTAGGCGCCCGCCGGCCGCGCCGTGACCCCGAGCGGGCGCCGCTGCCCCTCGGCCGCCTGCGCGGCGCTGACCACCTGCTGGTCGGCGAGCTCCTTCAGCACCAGGTTGCGCCGCGCCAGCACCCGATCGGGGTGGCGGCGCGGATCGTAGTAGGACGGCCCGCGCACCACCGCGACCAGCAGCGCTATCTCCGACAGATCGAGCTCGGCGAGCGGCTTGCCGAAATAGAACTGGCTGGCGAGGCCGAAGCCGTGGATGGCGCGGTTGCCGTCCTGCCCGAGGAAGATCTCATTGATATAGGCGTTCATGAGATCGTCCTTGGTGAAGTGCGCGTCGAGCGCGATCGCCATGATCGCCTCGCGGATCTTGCGCCCGAGCGTCTGGCGCGAAGAGAGGAAGTAGCTGCGCACCAGCTGCTGCGTGAGCGTGCTGCCCCCCTGCTCGATCTGACCGGCGCGCGCATCGACCCACAGCGCGCGCAGGATCGCCTCCGGATCGACGCCGCGGTGCGAATCGAAGCGGCGGTCTTCGACCGCCTTGAGCGCAGCCGGCAGCAGCGGCGGCACGTCGCGCGGGCTGAGCACGATGCGGTCCTCGCCATGGCTCGGAAAGATGCTGCCGATGAGAAGCGGCTCGAGCCGGATCACCGGTACGTCGCGCCCGGCGGCGTCCTTCAGGCTCTCGATCCCTTGAGCCCCCGAGAAGATGCTGAGCAGCTGCGCGTCGCGGTTCTCGTCGGCGAAGCGCGCCGGCCGCAGCGCCACGTCGATGCGCGCGCCGTTCAGGCGGTAGGTGCCCGGCCGGTCGAGCTGCGCGACCCTGCGGTAGTGCAGCCGCTCGAGCTCGTGCACCACCTCCGGCGCCGGGAGCGGCAGGCCCGCATACAGCTCCAGCGGCGCCGCGTACACCAGTGCCGGCAGCGTCCAGCGCCGCCCCTCGAACTGATGCGTCACCAGCAGATCGAGATAGAGCACGTACGCGGCGGCGGCGATCGCCGCCACCCCGAGCAGACGGAGGGCTAAGCGTCTCAGAGGATGAGCTCCGTCGCCGGGCTGCGCAGGTTGTAGTGCGAGCTCATGGCGTGCCCGTAAGCGCCGGCGTTCGCAATGAGCAGCACGTCGCCCGCCTGCGTCGCCGGCAGCAGCCGGTCGTGTCCGAGCACGTCGGCGCTCTCGCAGATGGGCCCGACGATATTCACGAGCTCCGTCGCCGGCTCATCGAGCCGCGTGAGGTTGGCGATCTCATGGTATGAGCCATAGAGTGCCGGACGGATCAGGGAGTTCATGCCGGTGGCAACCCCGACGAAGCGCACCCCGCCCTTCTGCTTGAGCTGCGTCACCCGCGCGAGCAGCACGCCGGCAGCCGCCACCAGATAGCGCCCGGGCTCGAGCCACACCTCGAGGTGCGGATGCCCGGCCCGCACGGCCTGCAGCAGCGTGTCGAGCCTGGCGAGATCGACCCCGGCCTGATCGGAGCGCTCGGGCACGCCGAGCCCCCCGCCCACGTCGATCACGCGCACCTCGGGCAGGCTCCCCGCGGCCGCGGCCAGCTGCCGCGCGGTGTGCTCCCAGCTGGTCACGTCGAAGATTCCGCTGCCGACATGGGCCTCGAGGCCCGTGATGCGCGCGCCCGCCGCCCGTGCCGCGCGCGCGAACGCGGCAAGCTCGGCGATCGGCACGCCGAACTTCGAGCGCGTGCCGGCGGTGCGCACGTGCGTGTGATGGCCGCGCCCGACTCCGGTGTCGAGACGGGCGAAGATCTCGCGGCCGCGGAACAGCGCCGGCCACGCCGTGAGCGCGTAAGCGTTATCGACCGTGACCCGCACGCCGCGCTCGAGCGCCCAGGCGTACTCCTCGCGCGGGGCGAAGTTCGGCGTGTAGAGGATGCGCTGCGGCGCAAGCTCCGGACAGGTCGCGAGGAGGTGCTCGACCTCGCCGCGCGAGACGCACTCGAACTCGATGCCCTCCTCGCGCAGCGCCCGCAGGATCCCGGCGTGCGGGTTGGCCTTCATCGAGTAGTGCACGCGGTCGAGCGATTTCAGCCCGCGGAGCGCGCGCGCCGCGGCCCGCACGGTCGCGAGGTCGTAGACATAGGCCGCCTCGCGCCCGCCGAGCGCCTCGAGCAGCTCCACACGCCGCGTACGCCACCAGGGCGGCACGCGCGCCGCGCCGGCGCGCGGCGCCGCGAACAGCTGCTGCCAGGTGGGACCGAGGACCTTGTCGCCGGGCACCGGACGGATGAGCAGCTCGTGCAGCTGCTCGACGAGGCGATCGCCCTGGTTCTCGTCGACCACGAAGGTGAAGTTCAGATCGTTGGCCGCCTGGCTGACGAGGTAGATCTTCTGTTCCTCGAAGAACTCGAACGCGCCGCCGAGCTGATGCAGGATCGCGCGAATGTTGCGTCCGACCAGGCTCACCGAGGCGCACGGCCCGATCACCTGCACGCGGCACAGGTGCGAGAGGTCGGCCACCAGCGCCGCCACCTGGGAGTTGTCGAGGGTGTTGGCCGCCGGGTCGAGCGAGACGGTCACGTTGGTCTCCGAGGTCGACACCAGGTCGACCGACAGGCCATGCTGCTTGAAGACCTGGAAGGCGTCGGCGAGGAAGCCCACCTGGTGCCACATGCCGGGGCTCTCCATCGAGATGAGCGTGATGCCCTTCTTGGTGCACACGGCCTTGACCTGTGCGCCGCCCTCCCCGCCCTCGGCGCTGAGCACCGTGCCTTCCAGATGCGGCGCCTGCGTGGCGTACACATGCAGCGGGATCCGCGCCTGGCGGGCCGGCAGGATGCAGCGCGGATGCAGCACCTTGGCGCCGCTGGTGGCGATCTCCTGCGCTTCGTCGTAGTGAAGCGCGCGCAAGTGGCGCGCCGTCGGTGTGGCGCGCGGGTTGGCGCTGAACATGCCGGGAACGTCGGTCCAGATCTCGAGCCGCTGCGCGCGCAGCTTCGCGGCGAGATAGGCCGCGGAGGTGTCGGAGCCGCCGCGTCCGAGAAGCACCGTGTTGCCGTCGTCGTCGCTCGCGATGAACCCCTGCGTGACCAGCACGGCGGGCAGCGCCGCGAGCCGCGCGGCGAGCGCCGCGTCCGGCGCAAAGCCGCACACTGCCGAGAGCACGCTGGCCTTCGCCGAGGCGCTGTGGCGCGCCGAAGCGCTCAGCATGGTGCGGGCATCGACCCAGGCGACCGGGAGTCCGCGCGCCTTGAGGAAACTCGCGCCGATACGGGTCGCCATGAGCTCCCCGGCCGCCATGACACGGGCGCGCGTCCGGTCGCTCACCTCGCGCACCAGGGCGATGCCGGCGGCGATCTCGCGCAGCTCGGCGAGGTGCCGCTCGACCTCTTCGCCGAGCGGCACGCCGAGCTCGGCGGCGAGGCGCCGGTGGCGTTCCTCGATGGCCGCAAGCTCCGCCCCGTAGCCCTCATCCGCGGCGGCGTCGAGCAAGCGCTCGAGGCGGTCGGTGATGCCGCTCACGGCCGAGTGCACGATGAGAACGCGCGCGCCGCCTGCGCAGCGCTCGGAGGCGACCCCCGCGATGTTGGTCCAGTTCTCGAGCGTTGCGACGCTCGTGCCGCCGAACTTGAGGACGATCCAGGCAGAGGGCGTACGGGTCAAGACGCCTGCCTCAGGTCCGCCATTGCTTGAGCTTGGAGCGAGCAGTGCGAGCTGTCGTTCTACAGCTCGTCGTCGAAGTCCTGGAGGTCTTTCTCGAGCTTCTTGTCCGCCAGAACTTCCTCGAGGCGACTCCAGGCGGCTTTGCCCCGCTTGCCCTGGTTGCGAACGCGCTTGTCCACCCGATCGAGCAGCCGATCGTAATCGGTGCCGTCCTCGGGCGGCGTGTTCAGGAATTCCTCGTCGAGGTCGAAGCCCTCGTTGTCCCGTTCGGCCATCTGGTCGTGCAAATCCCGAATTAATTCAAAGGCTAACGTGCTTATACGGCACGGAACAAGGCGCGAACTATAGCCGATTGGCGCCGCCGATCAACATTTGCCGCAATGGGGGTGCCCGCGGGGAAGACAAGGCCGCCCGCACGGCCTAGGCGTGATCGGTGCCGTCCCGAACGACCACGGGCGCCCCCCGGCTAAGCCCTAAACCCTCGGCGGCGTTGTGCTCGGCCCGGGCGATCTCGAGGACGCCGAAGGAATTGACGAGGGCCAGATACTCCCCTGGCTTCGTGTCGGCGTAGGTGCGCAGCAGCCGAAAGGCATGGTTGCCGGCGTGCACGACCGGCAGGCGGAAGCGCTCGACGAGGGGCGCGTCGATATTGGTGATGAGGTTGCCGAAGTGGTCGATCGTGATGACGACGCCCGAGACGCTCGCCGGCTCGACGGTGGGATCGTCCACCCAGGAGGGAACCAGCGTGGCGACCGGCTCGCCGAGATCCGGGGCGCTGCAGCGGCCGGCGGCAAGCTCGGCGGCGACCGGCGCAAAGATGTCCCGCCCGTGGAAGGTCGCGCTCGGATGAGCGACCCCGATGCGCGCGAGGCCCTGCGCCGTCAGCCGGGTAAGGCGTGCGCCGGGAAGACGGCTCACGACCGGCGCGAGGAGGCCGTTGTCGGGGGCGAGGAAAAAGTGCCCGCCCGCCTCGAGCGCGAGAATATCTCGCGAGGTCCCCACGCCCGGATCGACCACCGCCACGTGCACCGTTCCGGCCGGAAAGAACGGGAAGGCGCGCGCCAGCCAGAAGCCCGCCTCGGCCGGCCAGTGCACCACGATCTCATGCGTAAGATCGATGATGCGGGCGGCCGGGAAGCGCGTGAGGATGCAGCCCTTGATCACCCCGACGAACGGGCCCTGATGTCCGAAGTCCGTGGTGACGGTGATGACGCCCGAGGCCGCCAAGGCTCGCTCGCTTCGCACGCCGCTCAGGCGCCCGGACGTCCGCGGCCGGGCATCGGACGCGCTCCTTCGGCGCAGGCACGGCACTTGTCGGTGTAGGGCACGGCCGCCAGACGCTCGGGCTCGATGTCGCCGCCGCACACCGAACAGGTCGTGTAGCGCCCCTGCGCGAGGCGCCGCAGCGCCGCCTCGACCTGCTGCAGCTCGGCGCGCGCCGAGTGCGAGATGGCGCCGAGCACGTCGTCGTTCTCGCGCTGGGTCACCTGCTCGGCGAAGTCGGCCGACAGCGGATCCGCCTCGTGCCGCAGATCCGCGCTCGCGTCGCTGGCGCGCTGGCGCAGCTCGTCACGGCGTTTGAGCAGCCTCTCGCGTATGGTGTCGATTTCCACCTGAACCTCCCCGCGCACCCTCAGGACGCGTTCGGGTTGCGCCGCCGGTCCTCGAGCCATCGCTGCAGCCGGTCGAACGGCTCGATGAACTTGGCGACGCCCTCGCGCTCGAGCTGCGCCGCGACCGCCTCGAGATCCACGTCGAGCCGCTCGAGGCCTTCGCGCGCATCCGCGCCCTCGGCAAGGTGCCGCTCGAGGCGCAGCTCCGGGCGGCCGAGGCGCCGGTATGCGTTGAGGGTCTCGAGCGGCATGGTATTCACGGTTCCCGGCACGACCAGCTCCTCGACGTACTTGATCGGGCTGTAGCTCGGGTCCTTGGTCGAGGTCGACGCCCACAGGAGGCGCTGCGGCCGCGCGCCCTGCGCGCTGAGCGCCTGCCACTGCGGAGTCGCGAGCGTCCCCTCGAAAATCTCGTAAGCGCGAGCGGCGCTGGCGATCGCCGCCTTGCCGCGCAGCGTGCGCGCCGCCGGCTGCCCGTGCGCGCTCAGGTCATCGAGGAGCCTGTCGACGAGAGTGTCGATGCGGCTCAGGAAAAAGCTCGCCACCGAGGCGACGGTCCCGAGCGGCCGCCCGGCGCGGGCGCGCTCGTTCAGACCGTCCATGTAGGCCTGGGCCACGGCGCGATAGCGCTCGGGCGAGAACAGCAGCGTCACGTTGACGTTGATGCCGCCGGCGATGAGAGCGCGGATCGCCGGCAGGGCGGCTTCCGTGCCGGGTATCTTGATGAAGGCGTTCGGCATGTCGAGACGCGCCCACAGGCGGCGCGCTTCGGCGACGCTGCGCTCGGCGTCGTAGGCGAGATGCGGCGAGACCTCGAAGCTCACGAAGCCGTCGGCAGCGGAGCTCGCGTCGTAGAGCTCGCGGAAGAGGCGCCCCGCCGCGCGCACGTCGTGGATGGCGAGATCCTCGTAGAGGCTCATGGCCGACTGGACCGTCGGCAGGAGCCGCGCGATCGGTTGCGCGTAGCGCGGGTCGCTCGTCATGGAGTTGGCGAAGATGGCGGGGTTCGAGGTGACACCCGCGATTCCGTCCTCGCGGATCAGGCGCGCGAGGCCGCCGTCCTCGAGCATGCCGCGGCTGAGATCGTCGAGCCACGCGCTCTCGCCGAGCTTGCGCAACTCCAGGAGCGGATTGGGAACCGACACGTTCATCGGAAGCTTCCACGGTTGAGAGTAGCGCAGCTTAATTCCGCCGTCTCGCGGTTTCGGGCCGGATATGCGTAAATCCCTATAGGCTTCAGGCCGCGTGCCGGCGACACTTTTTCCAAGGAGCGCCCCTATGACGGAAGTCTTCAATGGCGGAAAGCTCGCCGAGGAGCTGCGTGCGCTGGTGAGCGAGGCCGAGGCGCTGCTGCGCACCTCGGCCGAAACGGCGACCGCGAGCGGGCGTGAGCACGCCGAGGCCGCGCTGGCGGACCTGCGCACCCGGCTTACGGCCCTCGAGCAGCAGGTCAAGGCGCGCGCGCACGACGTCGACAGCTACGTGCGCGACAACCCCTGGCAGGCGGTCGCGGTGGCCGGCGGAGTCGCGCTGCTCGTCGGGCTGATCATGGGTCGCAGGGGATGAGCGAGGGCGCCGCGCCCGCGGATGCGACCTCGCCGGAGCGCCCGCCGCCGCTGCCGGGCCTGCTGGCTGCGGCGCTCGAGGCGCTGCGCACGCGACTCGAGCTCGCTGGCGTCGAGCTCGAGATCCACCTCATCGGGCTGGCGCGCACGCTGCTCTGGGCGGTGGCGGCGATCCTGTGCGCGCTGCTGGCACTCGCCTTCGGCGTAGTGGCGCTGATCGCGGCGTTGTGGGACTCGCACCGCGTGCTCGGCTTGGGATTGGGCGGCCTCGTCTTCCTGCTGCTCGGCCTCGGCTGCGCGCTGATCGGCGTGCGGATCTTCCACCGCCGGCCCGGAGTGCTTCACGATTCGGTGGACCAGCTCGAGCGCGATCGGCGCCGCGCGGGTGCGCGATGAGCCGCCTGAAGCTGCTCGAAGCGCGGCGGCGGGTGCTGCTCGCTCGCTGCGACGAGCAGCGTGAGGAGCTGGCGACGCGGCTGGCCGCGCTCAGCCCCGCCGCGGTGCTGCGCGGCACCGGCATCCCGGAGCTGCGCCACCCGCTCGTCCTGGCGGCGGCGCTCACCGCCCTGCTGTACTTCGGGCGCACCCGCAAGGTGCTCACCGTCATCCTGTGGCTGCGCGGTACGCTCGCGTTCGCGAGGCGTGCCACTCGTCTGGTGCGCCTGGTGAGCGAGCTGCGCGCGCCGCCCGCGGGCGGCTAACGCTTCACGGCTGCGGCGGGTCCCGTCGCGAGCCGCGCGGGCGTGTTGGCATCGGCAGCGGGTGCATCGACCGTCGCGGCGAGCCCGACCACGGTCGGAATGCCGTCCGCCGCCTGCAGCGTCTTGCGCGCCAGGTCCCAGTGGATTGCCGCGGTGCTGTCTCCGAGCGCCTGGTCGAGGAGCTTGGAAAGGAGCTCGAGATCCGGCTCAATGCTCTGGCCTTCCGCATCCACCGGCGGATGCGCCTCGAGCAGCAGCTCGCCGTCCACCCAGGCCACTTTCACCGGCTCGTTGACCAGCCACACCTTGGTGCCGACGGGGATCAGCGGGAAGAGCGCCGCGACGTCCTCCGGGTACATGCGGATGCAGCCGTGCGTCACCGACATGCCGACGGCGGTCGGGTTGTTGGTGCCGTGGATCATGTACTCGCCGTTGCCGGCCGCGAGCCGCAGCGCGAACGCCCCGAGCGGATTGTCGGGACCGGCCGGTACGATCTTGGGCAGCGGATCGCCGTTCGCGGCGTGCTCCTTGCGGATCGACTCGGGCGGATACCAGGCAGGATTGCGGATCCTGGCGATGACGTGCGTCTCGCCGAGCGGCGTGCGCCAGTCCATCTTGCCGATGCTGATCGGATAGGTGATGACCACGCGCTGCTCGTGCGCGTTGCGGGGCTTCGGGTAGTAGTAGAGGCGATGCTCGGGCAGGTTGACGACGAGACCATCGCGCGGACCGGACGGCAGAATGCGCCGCCCCGGCAGCACGACGCGCTTGCCGGCACCCGGCAGCCACACGTCGACGCCGGGATTGGCGCGGATGATCTCGTAGTAGCCGAGGCTGTACTTGTGCGCCAGGTCGGGCAGCGTGTCCTGGTAGGTTGCGGTCACGACCTCATCGCTCCCGACCACCGGCGAGCCATCCGCCGGCAGCGGATAGACGCTCGCGCGAACCGGGGACGACAGGGCGAGCGCACACGCGAGGCCCGACGCCCACCACACCGTCGCGCCGGCCGCGCGACTCCTCGAAGGCTCCATGGCGTTGATTTTACTATAAAAACGCACTCGGTTACGATCCCGGTCCTCGAAAATCCGGGGATTCCCTTTAGCATCAGGCGGTGGCCCAGTGTACCAAGCCTGCGCGCGCTTTCTTCGAACGCAGTGCGCTAAACGTCGCGCGCGATCTCATCGGCATGCATCTGGTGCACGACGACGGCCTCACCGTGCGCCGCGGCCGCATCGTCGAGACCGAGGCGTACCTCGGTCCGCGCGACCGCGCGGCGCATTCCTCGCGCGGCCGAACCGCGCGCACCGAGGTGATGTTCGGTCCCCCCGGGCATGCCTATGTCTATTTCATCTACGGATTCTGGAACTGTCTTAATGTGGTGACGGCACCCGAGGGAGTGCCGCACGCCGTGCTGCTGCGGGCGGTGGAACCGATCGACGGCATCACGGACAAAACCTGGGGGCCGGGGCTGCTGTGCCGCGCCATGCATGTCGATCGGCGCCTGAACGGCGCCGACCTGTTGGGCGCGCAGCTGTGGATCGAGCGCCCGAGGCGCAAGCCGCGCGTCGCGCTCGGGCGCAGCGCGCGCATCGGCGTCGACTACGCGGGCGAATGGGCACGGCGTCCGTGGAGGTTCTTCGATCGCGCTTCGTGCTACGTTTCCACCAACCGACGGAGACCCGCTGAATGCCAAGCCGCGTCCGCTCCCTGACTCCGGCAGTGTTATGTCTGGCCGCCGCGGCGCTCTGCAGCGGCGCACCGGCGCGCGCGCAGCTCGCGGAGGGGCACGACTACCGCCTGCTGACGCCGCCCAGGCCGACCTCCAGCCCCGGAAAGATCGAGGTCGTGGAATTCTTCTCCTACGGTTGCCCGCACTGCGCCAAGTTCAACCCGCTCGTCACCGCCTGGGTGGCGAGGCAGCCGAAGGACGTCGCCTTCAGGCGAGTCCCGGTGAGCTATGGCCGGCCGCCGTGGATGAACCTGTCGCGCGCCTATTACGCGCTCGAGGCGACCGGCGACTTGAGGAAGCTCGACGCCCCGCTGTTCCGCGCCATCCACGACGATCACCAGAACCTCTTCGACGAGCAGTCGATCGCCGACTGGGTCGGCAGGCAGGGCGGCGATGCCGCCCGATTCGCCAACGCCTACGTCTCCTTCGGCGTCAACAACCAGACCGTGCAGGCCGATCAGATGGCCGAGGACTATCGGATAGACGCGATTCCGACGCTCGCCGTGAACGGCCGCTACGTCGTCATCAGTCCCACCGAGGCGGCCGACGAGGAGCAGACCTTCAGGGAGCTGCTGGTGCTCACGGACAAGGTGATCGCGATGGCGCGGGCCGCCACGCCGCGGGCCGCGGCGCCCGCCGCCGGGAAAACGCCCGCAGCCCGGAGCCGTTAACGGGCGCGCCGACGGGCGTCTTCAGCCCGATTTGGGCGGGGCGGCGGGAGCAGGGGCTCCCAGGTCGAGCCGTCCGTCATGCACCGGAATGCGCGGCCCGGGGTCGTGATCCATCTGCACGCTCGCCTCTTTGCCGCCGAGGCGGTAGCGCACCTGATAACCGATGATCTTCTCGGACCTGTCGTAGACCGTCGTGCATTTCTGCTCGGTCGTCGTGACCGTATCGCGATCCTGGAGGTTTTTCTGGATGCGGTTGCCGGCGTAGCCGCCGCCCGCCGCTCCCGCGACGGTCGCGAGGTCGCGCCCCGTGCCGCCACCGACCTGGTGGCCGATGACCCCGCCGATCACCGCGCCGGCAATCGTGCCCAGCACCTCGTGCTGGTCCTGCACGGGCGCCTGCCGGGTGACCTGCTCGTCATGGCACTCCTGCCGCGGGCTACTCGTGGCCCGGGTCACCGGAGTGACCTTGAGAACCTCCGCATACTCGGGGCCCCGATGCATCATCTTCAGCCCCGCCAGCGCGCCCGCACCGGCGGCCACGGCCGCGCCGATCACCAATCCCGTCGCCAGCGACTTGTCCATGTTCTCCTCCTATCGTCCGCGCGGACATTCTGAATTCTACCGCTTCGCCCCTTCCGCGCGCGACAGCTCGAGCAGCTGGCTCGCCTCGGGCACGCGAGCGCCGCGGGCGAAGTGAATGGCCAGCACCGTGCCGGCATAAGGCGCTGTGATGGTGTGCTCCATCTTCATGGCCTCGATCACCATGAGCACCTCACCCGCCGCCACCTTCTGGCCGACCGACACCGGCACCGAGACCACCACGCCGGGGAGCGGGGTCGCGAGTCCCCCGGTGGCTGCGCTCGCCTTGAACTCCCGGGTGCGCGGATCCTCGAGCAGAAAATCGTAGCGGGCGTCCTCCTCCCAGAGCGTGACCTGCGCGCCATCCAGCCGGCAGCGCGCGCGGCGGCGCCGCTCGACGAGACGCGCGGCGATCGTCCCCGCCCCGGCGGCGCCGGCGGCATAGTCGAGGTCCGCGACCTGCAGCAGCGTCCGCCCATCGACGGTCGCCGACGCGGGTACCCCCGCCGTGCAGCCGAGCTCCACCGTGTGGGCATGGCCCTTCCAGGAGAGCGTGTAGCTGATCGCCGCCGGCAGATTCGGCGTGAAGCCATCGCGCGCCGCCCAGGGACTCGCCCGGCTCGCGTCGGCACCGGCGACGGGCGCGGAATGCAGCGCGAGCGCGGCGAGGATGAGCGTCTCCGGGGCCACCGCGGCCGCGCCGGCGAATTCGCCCGCACCCTTGTCGAGGAGCGCGATGTTGTGCCGCACCTCGAGAAAGCGCCGCGAGCGCAGCACGCGCGCCAGCCAGCGCTCGTTGGTGTGCAGGCCGGCGCTGAAGGTCGCGTTGAGCGCCGCCGCCAGCCGCTCGGCGGCGAGACTGCGCTCCGGCGCCCAGGCGATGACCTTGCCGAGGAGCGAATCGTAGCAATCGGGCACGGTATCGCCGCTTACGAATCCGGCATCGACGCGCACCGACTCGAGCACCGGCCATTCCATGAGCGCGAGCCGCCCGGCGCTCGGAAGAAAATTGCGCTCCGGGTCCTCGGCGCAGACGCGCGCCTCGATGGCGTGTCCGTGGAGCCGCACCTCATCCTGCGACAAGGGAAGCGGCTCGCCGCCGGCCACGCGCAGCTGCCACTCGACGAGATCGACGCCCGTCACGGCCTCGGTGACGGTGTGCTCGACCTGCAGCCGCGTATTCATCTCCATGAAGTAGAACTCGCGCCCGTCGTAGAGGAATTCCACCGTGCCGGCGCTCACGTAGCCGATCTCGCGCGCCACCACCAGCGCCGCCGCGCGCAGCCGCGCGCGCACCGCGTCCGGGACGTTGGGTGCCGGCGCCTCCTCGATGAGCTTCTGGTGGCGACGCTGCGCGGAGCAGTCGCGGTCGCCCAGCTGCACTAAGTTACCGTGCTTATCGCCGAACACCTGGACCTCGAGATGGCGCGGCGCCGGCAGGAACCGCTCGAGCAGCAGCGCGCCGTCGCCGAAGGCGCTCTCGGCGAGCCGGCGCGCCGCGGCGAGGCTGGCTGTGAGCTCGGACTCCTGGCGCACGATCTGCATGCCCTTGCCGCCGCCGCCGGCAGCGGGCTTGATGATGAGGGGGAGCCCCACGGTGTGGGCCGCGGCCGCGAGCTGGCTGAGATCCTGCTCCGGCCCCGCGTAGCCCGGGAGCACCGGCACGCCGGCGGCACGCATGCGGTTCTTGGCGACGATCTTCGAGCCCATCGCGGCGATCGCCGCCGCGGGCGGGCCGACGAAGGTGATCCCGGCATCGGCGCAGGCCTGGGCGAACTGCGCGTTCTCCGAGAGGAAGCCGTAACCCGGGTGGATGGCCTCGGCGCCGGCGGCGCGCGCGGCGGCGATGATCCGCTCGATGTCGAGGTAGCTGTCGCGCGCCGGCGCCGGGCCGATCCACAGCGCCTCATCCGCCTCGCGCGTGTGGCGCGCCCGCGCGTCCGCATCCGAGAACACCGCGACCGTGCGCCACCCGAGGCGGCGCGCCGTGCGGAAGATGCGGCACGCGATCTCGCCGCGGTTTGCGACCAGGAGGGTCGACACCCGCGTCACATCCGGTATACGCCGAAGTGCGCCGGCGCGAGCGGCGCGTGGCGCACCGCGGCGAGCGACAGCGCCAGCACGCGGCGCGTGTCGGCGGGGTCGATCACCCCGTCGTCCCAGAGCCGCGCCGAGGAGTAGTACGGATGCCCCTGCCGCTCGTATTGCTCGCGGATCGGCGCCTTGAACGCCTCCTCCTCCGCCGCGGGCCAGTCCTCGCCGCTGCGCGCCACGGACTCGCGCTTCACCGTGGCGAGCACGCTCGCCGCCTGCTCCCCGCCCATGACCGAGATGCGCGCGTTCGGCCACTGAAAGAGCAGGCGCGGCTCATAGGCGCGGCCGCACATCGCGTAGTTGCCGGCGCCGTAGCTGCCGCCGACGATCACCGTGAGCTTCGGCACCGGCGCGCAGGCGACCGCGGTGACCAGCTTGGCGCCGTCCTTGGCGATGCCGCCGGCTTCCGCCCGCCGGCCCACCATGAAGCCGGTGATGTTCTGCAGAAAGAGCAGCGGGATCTCCTCGCGCGTGCACAGCTCGATGAAATGCGTGCCCTTCAAGGCGCTCTCGGAGAACAGCACGCCGTTGTTGGCGAGGATACCGACCGGATACCCGCCGAGGTGCGCGAAGCCGCACACCAGCGTCGTGGCGTAGAGCTCCTTGAACTCGTCGAGCTCGGAATCGTCCGCGAGCCGCGCGATCACCTCGCGCACGTCGTAGGGCTTGCGCAGGCTCGCCGGAACCACGCCGTAGAGCTCGGCCGGGTCGTAGCACGGCGCGCGCGCCGCGCGCGGGGGCCCGCAATCGGCGGCGGGCTTCAGGCGTGCCACGATGCGGCGCGCGATGGCGAGCGCGTGGGTGTCGTTCTCGGCGTAGTGATCGCACACGCCGGACTCGCGGCAATGGACGTCGGCACCCCCCAAGGTCTCGGCGTCGATGTCCTCGCCGGTCGCGGCCTTGACGAGCGGCGGACCGCCGAGGAACACGCGCCCCTGATTGCGCACGATGACGTTCTCGTCCGACATCGCCGGCACGTAGGCGCCGCCGGCGGTGCACGAGCCGTGCACCACGGAGATCTGCGCGATGCCGAGCCCGGAGAGCGTCGCCTGGTTGTAGAAGATGCGCCCGAAGTGATCGCGATCCGGGAACACCTCGTCCTGCGCCGGCAGGAACGCCCCGCCCGACTCGACCAGATAGACGCACGGCAGGCGGTTGTCGCGCGCGATCTCCTGGGCGCGCAGGTGCTTCTTCACCGTGATCGGATAGTAGGTCCCGCCCTTGACGGTCGGGTCGTTGGCGACGATCACGCACTCGCGCCCCGCCACGCGGCCGATGCCGGTGACGATTCCGGCGCAGGCGATGTCGCCGCCGTACATGCCGTGGGCGGCGAGCTGCGAGAGCTCGAGAAAGGGGCTGCCGGTGTCGAGCAGCACGCGCACCCGCTCGCGCGCCGAGAGCTTACCCGCCGCCCGGTGCCTGTCCACGGCGGCCCTGGAGCCGCCGCGCGCGGCGCGCGCGACCTCGCGGCGCAGGTCCTCGCTCAAGGCGCGCATGGCGCGCTCGTTGTCGCGGAACTCCTGTGACTGCAGCTCGACCCGGGTGGCGATGCGGGGCATGAGAACTTGCCATGATTGCCTGTTTGTCGGACAATCATACGATCTGGCCCAAGGAGAGGCAAGCCCGCATGAGCCCGCTCGACTGCACCGACAGCGACTTCGGCCTCGGCGCCGAGCTCGAGGAGATCCGCCGCGAGGTGCGGCGCTTCGCCGCCGGGCAGATCGCCCCGCGCGCCGCCGACATCGACCGCAGCAACGAGTTTCCGCGCGACCTGTGGCCGGCCCTCGGCGCCCAGGGGCTGCTCGGCATCACCGTGCCCGAGCGCCTCGGCGGCGCGGGCCTCGGCTATCTCGCCCACGTCGTCGTCATGGAGGAGATCTCGCGTGCCTCGGGGGCGGTCGGCCTCTCCTACGGCGCGCATTCCAACCTGTGCGTCAACCAGCTGCGCCTCAATGCCAGCGAGGAGCAGTGCGCGCGTTACCTGCCGAAGCTCATCTCCGGCGAGCACGTCGGCGCGCTCGCCATGTCCGAGGCCGGCGCGGGCTCGGACGTGGTGTCGATGCAGCTCACAGCCGAGCGGCGCGGCGACTCCTACGTGCTGAACGGCCGCAAGATGTGGATCACCAACGGCCCGGATGCCGACGTCGTCGTGGTGTACGCCAAGACCGATCCGGGGGCGGGAGCGCGCGGTATCACGGCCTTCATCGTCGAGCGCGGCACGCCGGGGTTCGGGAGCGCGCCGAAGCTCGACAAGCTCGGCATGCGCGGCTCGAGCACCTCGGAGCTGGTGTTCGATGCTTGCCGCATTCCCGCGGCCAACATGCTCGGCACCGAGAACGGCGGCGTGCGCGTCCTCATGAGCGGGCTCGACTACGAGCGCGTGGTGCTCGCCGGCGGCTCGCTCGGCCTGCACGCCGCGGCGCTCGACCTGGTGCTGCCCTACGTCCGCGAGCGCCGGCAGTTCGGCGCCGCCATAGGCACCTTCGAGCTCATGCAGGGCAAGGTCGCCGACCTGTATGCCTCGCTCAACGCCGCGCGCGCCTACGTCTACGCGGTGGCCCGGGCCTGCGATGCGCGTACCGTGCGGCGGCGCGATGCGGCCGGCTGCATCCTGTTCGCCGCCGAGCGCGCCACGGCGGCCGGCCTCGAAGCCATCCAGGCGCTCGGCGGCAACGGCTACATCAACGATTACGCGGCCGGGAGGCTGTTGCGCGATGCCAAGCTCTACGAGATCGGCGCCGGCACCCAGGAGATCCGCCGCATGCTGATCGGGCGCGAGCTGTTCGAGGCGGCGGCGTGAGCGTCGAGTTCGCGCCGCTCCTCATCGAGCCCGCCTACCGCAAGGTGGCGGCGGCGATCGGTGCGCGCATCCTGTCGCGCGCGCTGCGCGAGGGCGAGCGGCTGCCGTCGGAGACCGAGCTGGCACGGCAGTTCGGCGTGAACCGCTCCACCGTGCGCGAGGCGCTGCGCGAGCTCGAGAGCCGCGGACTGGTGCAGCGCCGGCCCGGCTCGAAGCTGATGTCGGTGAGCCGTCCGCATCACGAGGCCGTCGCCGCCGGCGTGAGCCACGCCCTGCTGCTGCACGATGTCACGGTGCGCGACGTGTGGGAGGCGCTCACCATTCTCGAGCCGCCGCTCGCCGAAACGGCGGCGCGCGCCCGCACCGCCGCGGACCTCGCGTGCATCACGGCGGCCGCGGACGCCTTCAGTGCGCAGCGCGCGGACGCGGCGCGGGCGGTGCGCTGCTGCGCCGAGTACTTCCGCTGCATCGGCCGGGCCACCCACAATCCGGTGCTGGGGCTCGCCCAGGAGCCGCTGCTGCGGCTGCTCGAGCCCTCTCTCGGCGTCATGATCGACAAGGTGCCGCAGGCGCGCGCGCGCATCGCCACCGCGCAGCGGCGCCTCACGGAGGCGCTCGCGGCGCGCGAGCCGCAGGCCGCCCACCAGTGGATGGCGCGGCACATCCGCGATTTCAGGAAAGGCTACGAGCTCGCCGGAATCGACCTCGGGCTGCGGGTGACGAGCGGCGCGCTGTGACGGGGTTCACGTCCGCGCGAGGTGCCGAAACCTTCACATTGCGCCGGCCTTGTAACGGGTATGCTGCGCCCCGACCTTCGCGCACCAAGCCCTCCTCCCGTCAAGGAGTCGTCCGATGCTCGGTCTACTGGTCGTGCTGTTCCTGTTCGTGGCCGTGATCGGTTACCTGATCGGCGCCTACAACGGCCTGGTGCAGGTGCGGGCCGCCGTGAAGCTCGCGTGGTCCAACATCGACGTGCTGCTGGTGCAGCGCCACGACGAGCTGCCGAAGCTCGTCGAGGTCTGCAAGCAATACATGCAGTACGAGCCCGGGGCGCTCGAGCGCGTGATGCGCGCCCGCGCCGGCGTCGACGCCGCGCGCAGTTCCGGCAACGTGGCCTCCCTGGGCCCCGCGGAGCGCGAGCTGCGCACCGGACTCTCGGGACTGTACGCCGTCGCCGAGAACTATCCCGAGCTCAAGGCGAACGAGGCCTTCCGCCACCTGCAGGACCGCATCAGCGGACTCGAGACCGCGATCGCGGACCGGCGCGAGGTGTACAACGACGCCGTCAACACCAACAACGTGCGCATCTCCTCGTTCCCGGGCGTGCTGATCGCCGGGCTCGGCAACTTCCCCGAAGCCCAGCTGCTGCACTTCCAGGCCGACGCGAAGGCCGACGTCGACCTGAAGGCCGCCTTCTCGCGCTGAGCGGCGGCGCGCAGGTCCCCGAGCCGTAAACGGCCGACGTGCTCACCCACGTGCAGAACCCGGCGGTGATCGCCGCCATCGCCGGCGCGGGCGCCGTGCTCTGCCTGTGGGGATTCTTCCGCCGGCTGCGCCGCGACCGGCTGCTCGCCGACACGCCGCTGGTGCACATCCGCTCGGCCGCCCAGGGCTACGTCAAGGTGGCCGGACACGCGCGCCCGGCGGGTGCGGCGCCGACGGCGGCGCCCTTGAGCGGACGGCCGTGCGTGTGGTGGGATTTCAGGATCGCCGAACGGCAGCGCGACTCCCGCGGCAGAGAGCAGTGGCACACGGTCGAGAGCGCGACCAGCGTCGAGCTGTTCGTGCTCGCCGACGACGATGCCCAGTGTCTGGTCGGGCCGGTGAAGGCGGAGGTCACTCCGTCGCGGATCAACACCTGGTACGGCAACGGCTCGCGGCCGCTCGGAGGGCCGCCGCCGGTGAATACCGCGCTCCTCATGGGCCCGTACCGCTATACCGAGCGGCTCCTCGAGGTGGGCGCACAGGTGTGCGTCGTCGGCGAGCTGCGCTCGCACTCCGAGACCGGCGACCTCGCGGCCGCCACCGCGGCCAGGCTGCACGAATGGAAGCAGGATCAGGCGGCGCTGCTCAAGCGCTTCGATGCCGACCACGACGGGCAGTTGAGCGCCACCGAGTGGGAGGCGGCGCGCGCGGCGGCCGCGAAAGAATGCGAGACGCAGAAGCTGCAGTCGACCATCGCGCGCACGAGCGTCATCTCCGAGCCCGCCGACGGCCGGCCGTTCCTCATCTCCCCGCGCGGCCCGGAGGGCATGGAGAAGCGCGAATGGCGCATGGCGTGGCTCTACTTCGCCGTGGGGCTCGCGTGCGTGTGGGCATGCGCCTGGGCGCTGCAGCAGGCGGGCGCCGTCGGCGGGCCCTAGCCGCGCGATCGGCCGGGTCGCTGCGTTCGCGCCGTGCGGCGGGCGCATGATCTCGGGGTAGACTGGCGACATGCTCGCGGTACGCCGCTTGGTCGCAGGTGCACGCCCGGAGCGAGTCCTCGCCGGCCTCGCACTCTCAGTCCTCTTCGGCTGCGTGCACGCGCCGCCGCCCGCACCGGCGGCCCCGGTCGCGCCCGGCCCCGCTGCAAGCGCGCCGGCCTCAGCGTCTGCGGCGGCTCCGGCAGCCCCGACCGGCGCC
>DASYYF010000048.1:0-27091 GCA_035934055.1 Steroidobacteraceae bacterium
GCGGTCCGCCTCAATCTGCCCGTGGCGCAGGTCGGCTCGCGGCTGCATCCGAACGGCGAACGCTATCTGCGCGAGCCCGCGCGTCTCGCGCGGCTCTATCCGCCGCGGCTGCTCGAGGCGGCCGCCGAGCTCGCCGACGACTGTCACTTCTCGCTCGATGAGCTGCGTTACGAGTATCCGCGCGAGATCGTCCCGCCGGGCGAGACCCCGGCCGGGTACCTGCGCCGCCTGACCTACGCGGGCGCCGGGCGGCGCTGGCCGGGCGGCATTCCGCAGAGTGAGCGCAAGGCCATCGAGCACGAGCTCGCGTTGATCTCCGAGCTCAGCTACGAGCCGTACTTCCTCACCGTGTACGACGTCGTCGCCTTCGCGCGCTCGCAGGGGATCCTGTGCCAGGGCCGCGGCTCGGCCGCCAATTCGCGCGTGTGCTACTGCCTGGGCGTGACCTCCGTCGACCCGCAGCGCGGCGCGGCGCTCTTGTTCGAGCGCTTCATCTCGCGCGAGCGCAACGAGCCGCCCGACATCGATATCGACTTCGAGCACGAGCGGCGCGAGGAGGTGCTGCAATACGTCTATAACAAGTACGGCCGCGGGCGCGCGGCGCTCGCGGCGACCGTCATCACGTACCGGCCGCGCAGCGCATTGCGCGATCTCGGCAAGGTGTTCGGGCTCGCGCCGCAGGAGTGCGGCCGCCTCGCCAGCGTCATGCAATGGTGGGACGGCAGCACCACTATCCCCGAGAGGGTGCGCGCGGCCGGCTTCGCTGCCGATGCTCCCTGGCTCGAGCGCCTGCTGCCGCTCGCCGCCGAGCTCACCGCCTTTCCGGGCTTTCCGCGCCACCTGTCGCAGCACGTCGGCGGCTTCGTGATCGCGCAGGGGCTGCTCGAGGAGCTGGTGCCGATCGAGAACGCCGCCAGCCCTCAGCGCACCGTGGTGCAGTGGGACAAGGACGACCTCAACGACTTGGGGCTTCTCAAGGTGGATCTGCTGGCGCTCGGCATGCTCACCGCGCTCAAGCGCGCCTTTGCGCTGGTGAACGACTATCGCGGCACGCGCTACGCGCTCGGCGAGCTGCCGGCCGAGGACTCGCGCGTCTACGACATGATCTGCCGCGCCGACACCATCGGCGTGTTCCAGATCGAGTCGCGTGCGCAGATGGCAATGCTGCCGCGCCTCGAGCCGCGCTGCTACTACGACCTGGTCATCGAGGTCGCGATCGTGCGCCCCGGGCCGATTCAGGGCGACATGGTGCATCCCTACCTGCGGCGCCGCTCGGGGGCGGAGCCGGTCGAGTATCCGAGCGAGGACGTGCGCGAGGTTCTGCACCGCACGCTCGGCGTGCCGATCTTCCAGGAGCAGGTGATGCAGATCGCGATCGTGGCCGCGGGCTTCTCGCCCGGGGAAGCCGACGCGCTGCGCCGGGCGATGGGTGCCTGGAAGAGGACCGGGGGACTCGATCCATTTCGCGACCGACTGCTGCAGGGCATGCACGCCAAGGGTTACTCGGAAGAATTCGCGCAACGCATCTACCGGCAGATGCTGGGTTTCGGCGAGTTCGGCTTTCCGCAGTCGCACGCGATGAGCTTCGCGCTGCTGGTCTACGACTCCTCCTGGCTCAAGTGCTACGAGCCGGCGGCCTTCACCTGCGCGCTGCTCAACAGCCAGCCGATGGGCTTCTATGCGCCCGCGCAGCTGGTGCGCGATGCGCGCGCGCACGGCGTCGAGGTGCGTCCGGTGGATGTCTGCGCCTCGCTCTGGGATGCGACGCTCGAGCGGCGCGCCGACGGCGAGCCGGCGCTGCGCCTGGGGCTGCGGCTGGTGAAGTCGCTGTCGCAGGCCGGTGCAACTCGGCTGATCGCTGCGCGCGCTCTGCGGCCCTTCGCCAGCGTGCCGGAGCTCGCCGCGCGCGCCGGGCTCGGCCGCGGCGACCTCGAGGCTCTCGCTGCGGCCGGAGCGTTCGCTTCCTTGAGCGGCAACCGGCATCTGGCCTTCTGGGAGGTCGCCGGCACTGAGCGCCCCCTGCCGCTGGCAGCGGCTGCGCACAGTGCGGACTTCGCCGAAGCGCGGCCACTGCTTCCCAGGCCCTCCGAGGGCGAGGAGATCTGCGCCGATTACGGCTCCCTCGGGCTCACGCTCGGCCGGCATCCGCTCGCGCTGCTGCGTGAGCGGTTGCGAGCTGATTCGCTCATGTGCGCGAGCGAGCTCGGCCGCGCCGCGAATGGCGCCACGGTGCGCACCGCCGGCATCGTGCTCATGCGCCAGCGCCCCGCCACCGCGAGCGGCGTCACCTTCGTCACGCTCGAGGACGAGAGCGGCCAGGTGAACGTCATCGTGTGGGAGCGCGTGGGCGACGCGCAGCGCCGTGCGCTCATAGAGTCGCGCCTTCTCGAGGTGCACGGCGAGCTGCAGCACCAGGACGGCGTCATGCACGTGATCGCCCGACGGCTCATCGACCGCACGGCGCTCCTCGGGCAGCTTACGACCCGCTCGCGGGACTTTCACTGAGGGGGCGGGCGGCGTTGCGGTGCGCAGCCGCGGCATCGCGATGACTTCGCCAGGTGCCGCGCCCGCGTAGGCGCTCGCCGACACGGGGCGCAGTTATGTCGATCCGTGGCGGCGCTACCGGGAGTCATGGCGCACGGTGCGCGCGGCCAGCACTCGACATAACACCGTCATGCGAATCCTGAGAACTCTGTCCCATTTTCCCGGCCCTGCGTCACTGTCTTGCGACAGCGGTATCCAGTAAAAAATCGAGCGTAGAGCAAGGGATGCTCCAACACCGAGCTCGAAACAGGAGCGGTTCGATGAAGGTGCATTGCAAGGCTTGGGTGCCGGCGCTCGCGCGCTGTCCCGCAAGCGCACCGAAGGCATCATGCAGCGCCGCCATCTCGTAGCTGCCGTCGCAGCGCTGTCGGCACTGGCCCCGCCCGACCTGCGCGTGCACGCCGCGGTGCCGGTTCCGGCCGTGCGGCCGATGTACTTCGAGCACCTGACGACCCGCGACGGGCTCTCGCAGAGCACCGTCGAAGGAATTCTCCAGGACTCGCAGGGATACATCTGGCTCGCCACCGAGAGCGGGCTCGATCGCTACGACGGTAACTCGGTGCGCGTCTACCGTCGCGAGCGCGGCAACCCGCACGCACTCGCCGGCGACCACATCTGGACGATCGCCGAGGACTCGCACTCGGACCTGTGGCTCGCGACCGCGGGCGGCGGCGTGGCGCGCTGGGAGCGCCGCACCGATCAGTTCCGGCTCTTCAGGCACGATCCCGCGAGAGGCGATTCGCTCGCGAGCGATCAGGTGCGCACACTGCTCATCGACGGCGACGGGGCCATCTGGGCCGGCACCGATCGCGGCCTTGACCGGCTCGATCCCGTCACGGGCGTTGCCCGTCATTTCCAGCATCGCGAAGGCGACCCGCGCTCGCTCCCCTCGGACACGGTGCTTGCGCTGTACGCCGATCACGCCGGCAGGATGTGGGTGGGGAGCGATGGGGGACTCAGCCGCTACGATCCGGCCAGCGGCGGGTTCAGCAACTATGGCCGGGGAGCCGGCGGCGCGGGGCTCTCGGATCTTCGGGTGCGCGTCATCCGCGAGGACCACACCGGCGCGCTCTGGGTCGGGACGATGCACGGCGGACTCGATCGTCTCGAGCCCGGCACCGGACGCGTGACCGTCTTCCGTCATGACCCCGCGAAGCCGCGCTCGCTGAGCGGCGACGAGGTGGCCGGGGTCCTCGAGGACGGCGCGCACAGGCTCTGGGTCGCGACGCGCGCCGGGCTCGATCTTTTCGAGCGCACGACGCAGGACTTCGTGCGCTACGGCAAGGAGCCCGACGATCCCCGGAGTCTGCGCGACAGCAACATCAGGGCGCTCTATCAGGACCGCGGTGGCGTGCTGTGGGTAGGGACACGCTCCGCGGGCGCGAGCCACTGGAATCCTGAGAGCTGGTCGCTCGGCCACTATCGGAGCGCGGCGTTCCGCGACACGCAACTCAGCAGCTTTGCCGATGACGGCGCCGGAAGAGTCTGGGTCGGCACGATCGGCGCAGGGCTGGTGGAGATCAACACGCGCGACGGCAGCGAGCGGCGTTACCGGCACGACCGCGGCTCGCCGCGCCTGAGCGACGATCGCGTGACGGCGCTGCTCTACGACCGCGACGGCACGCTATGGGTCGGCACGATGACGGGCGGCCTCAACCAGGTGGATCTGGCGACCGGGCTCGTCCGGGTGTGGCGCGCGGCGGCCGGCGACCCGAGATCGCTGCCCGCCGACGGGATCTTGACGCTCTACCAGGATCGGGTCGGCACGATCTGGGTGGGGACATCCGGCGGCGGCATCGCCAGCATCGACCCCGGCAGCGGGCGGCTCAGGCGCTATCCGATCGGCCCTGGTGACCGCGCTCTGAGCGACGCGCACGCGAGCGCGATCGCAGAGGATACGCTCGGAAATCTGTGGATCGGGACGCTGGGCGGGGGACTGAACCTCCTCGACCGCGCCGGCGGCCGCTTTTATCACTACCGCCGCGACGATCGCGATCCCGCCAGCCTGTCCGACGATGCGGTGTACGCGCTGCACGTGGACCAGCGCGGCGACGTGTGGGTCGGGACCACGACCGGCGGCCTCGATCGCGTCGTCGGCCGCTCTGCGGCCCCGCGGGCGGTGCACTTCGAGAATTACACGGGCGTGCTGCCGTTCCGCGAGATTTACGGGATCGAGTCCGACGGCGCCGACCGCCTGTGGCTCAGCACGAACAACGGCCTGGTGCGCTTCGACCCGCACGCCCGCACCTCCAGGGTCTACCACGAGTGGCAGGGGCTGCAGGGAGAGGAATTCCAGTTCAACGCCCACTACCAGGATCGCGAGGGCAACCTCTACTTCGGCGGCAGCAACGGTTTCAACGCCTTCGCGCCCGCGGCGGTCGCATTCGCCGCGCCGCCGCCGCGCCTGGTGCTGACCGGCGCCGCGCGCCTCGACCGGCCGCTCGCGGAGCGCGACCTGCCGGGGCCGCAGCGGCCGATGGTTCTCGGTTACGACGACCAGCGGGTTACTTTCGAGTTTGCGGCGCTGGATTTCGCCTCACCGGCCAACAACCGCTACTCCTACCGTCTCGACGGCTTCGACTCCGGCTGGATCGACGCCGGCACGGCGCACCGCGCCACGTATACCAGCCTCGCCGCGGGCGACTACGTGCTGCGGGTGCGCGCCGCCAGCGCGGACGGCGCCTGGAGCAGCGAGCTGCCGGCGATCCCGGTGCACGTGAAGCCCGCGCCCTGGAACACGAATGCGGCCCGCGCGGCGTACGTTTTGGCGGCGCTCGGCCTCGCAGCCTGGCTGTGGCGGCTGCAGAGCGCCGGGCGCCGGCGCGCCCTGCTCTACGGGCGCGGGCTCGAGGCGACCGTACGGCAGCGCACGCACGAGCTCGAGGAGCGCAACGAGCAGCTGCAGGTGCTGTCGCGCGCCAGGAGCGAGCTGGTGGCGCGCATGAGCCACGAGCTGCGCACGCCCATGAATGGCGTGCTCGGCATGACGAGCCGGCTGCTCGACACGAAGCTCGACGCGGCGCAGCGGCGCTTTGCCGAGGGCATCCACCGCTCGGCCGACTCGCTGCTCGCGATCGTCGACGACGTGCTCGATCTCTCCAAGGTCGAAGCCGGCCGGCTGCAGCTCGATCCGACCGACGGGGAGCTCCCCGATCTCATCGAGCAGACCGCGGAGGTGCTGGCGCCGCGCGCCGCCGGCAAGGGTATCGAGCTCCTGATCGATGTACCGCTCGAGCCGCTGCCGCGCGTGCGGTTCGACACGGTGCGCCTGCGCCAGGTGCTGCTCAATCTGGGCGGCAACGCGGTGAAGTTCACCGAGCGCGGCGAGGTCACCTTCCGCCTCGTGCCGCTGGTCGCCCGGTCGGAAACCGACGGCGGCGCATTGCGGGTGCGCGTGGAAGTGGCGGATACCGGCATCGGCATCGCGCCGGAGAACCAGGCCGGGATCTTCGAGGAGCTCGCCCAGGACGATGCTTCGACGAGGCGCCGCTTCGGCGGCACCGGCCTCGGGCTCGCCATCTCGCGGCAGATCCTCGAGCGCATGGGCGCACGGCTGTCGCTCTCGAGCGCACCCGGCGCGGGCTCGACTTTCTCCTTCGAGCTGACCTTGCCGCTGAGCGCCGCGCAGCCGGCGGAGGCTCCCCCGGGCGCGCGTCTCGAGGGCATGCGGGTGCTGGTGGCCGAGGACAACGCCGCGGCGCGCGTGCTGATCGTCAACGCACTGCGTGCCTGGGGAGCCCGCGCGACGCAGGCTCCGTCGCGCGAGATTGCGCTGATGGAGCTGCGCGGCGGGTGCTACGAGGCGGTGATTCTCGATGACCCGCTCCCCGACGGCGACGGGCAGGCCGTGCTGCGCGAGATTCGCGACATGGGCGCCAACCGGCCGCTCATGGTGCGCCTCGTCGGCTTCACGAGCTTGAAGCCGGTGGCGGCAGGCGCCGCGCGCGATGCGTGGTTCGACGCGGAGCTCACCAAGCCGCTGCGCCTGCGGCAGCTGCGAGCGGTGCTTGCCGGAGGCGGGGCAGGGGAGCAGGCAGCGCGGCGCGGCGCTGCGGCATCCGCGGGGCCGCCGCCAGCAGCGCTTCGCGGCCGGGTACTCGTGGTCGAGGATCAGTCGCTCAACCTCGAGGTGGCGCAGGGCATGCTCGCAGCGCTCGGCGTGGACGTCGAGACGGCGGCCAACGGCCGCGAGGCGCTGGCACGTCTGGAACACGAGTCTTTCGATCTGGTACTGATGGACTGCGAGATGCCGGTCATGGACGGCTTCGCAGCGACCTCGTCCCTGCGCCGCTCAGAGCCGCCGGGAGAGCATCTTCCGGTGATCGCACTCACCGCCCACGCGACGGCCGAAGGCCGTGCTGCCTGTCTCGCCGCCGGCATGGACGATCATCTCGCCAAGCCCTTCACCCGCGAGGCACTGCGGGCCGTCCTCGGCCGCTGGCTCCCGTCAACGTCTCCCGGGACACGCGCCGCGGAGGCTGCGCCGGACCCGGCGGCGGAGCTCCTGCTCGACCCGGCCACGCTCGAGGCGCTGCGCTCGCTCCCGCCGCGCGGAGCGCAGGCCATGCTGGACCGGGTCGCCGCCTACGGCGCCGATTCGCAGCGCCTGCTGCGGGCGCTCGCGCAGGCCATCGAAGCCGGGGAGCGCGGCGCGCTGGCGCGCGCGGCGCACGCCTGGCGCTCCTGTAACGGCAACGTCGGAGCGTCGGCTCTGGTCGCGATATGCCGGGAGCTGGAAGGCTGTGCGCGCGGCGGCGACATGACTGCGGCACCTGAGCTCCTCGAGCGGGCGCGCGCGCTGCACGCCCGCGTGAGCGAGGAGCTCGACACCGAGCTGCGCAGAACCGCGTGAGCGCCGCCGTGCCCGGGCGGATTGCGGGCGCTGGCGCACACGCGCCGGGTGCCGCGGCGACGGGCTGAGGACCGTCGGCGCGCGCGGCGTCGCAATCAGTTGCGGGGCTTGCGCCGCGCCTTGCGGGGGCTCGCGCCGTCCTCGCCGATCTCGTAATCCTCGAAGTCGCTGGTGAGCTCGGCGGTGTGCTTCTCCTCGAGCAGCCGCTCGAGGCGCCGCCAGGCCGGGTCGCCGGCCTTCTGGCCGCGGCGCTTGGCGAGGTCGAGGTCCTTGATGACCTGGTCGAGATCGACGTCACCGTCGCCGATGACGGGCTCGTCGGCCTCTTCGTCCTCGAATTCGTCTGATTCCGGCTTCTCGCTCATGCGGGACGGCTGTCGGCGGGAATTGGACGACGCGAACTTAAATCAGATCCCCTTGCAACTGCAATGTCGCGAGTGTGGTTTTTGTGACCGGTGCCCGGTACGCGGCCCCGGCGGCGGCCTGGGCGGGCCGCGGGCGTGCGGCGAGCCTCAGTGGATCAGGTTATTCATCTCGAAGATAGGCAGCAGCATCGCAAAAACGATGCCCATGACGAACAGGCCCATCAGGATGATCAGCAGCGGGCCGAGGAGTCCCACCATGGCGGCCAACAGCGCATCGAGCTCGCGCTCCTGGCTGATGGCGGCCCGCTCCAGCATGCTCTCGAGCTCCCCGCTCGATTCGCCGCTCGAGATCAGGTGGATGGTCATCGGCGGAAACATGCGGCTTACGGCCAGCGAGCGCCCGATCGGCGCGCCCTCGCGCACGCGCGCCGCCGCATCCACGACCGCGTCCCGCATCGGGAGGTTCGTCACGACCTCGCCCGCGATGCGCAGCGCCTCGAGCACCGGCACGGAGCTCGCCGACAGGATGCTGAAAGTGCGGGTGAAGCGCGCGGTGTTGAAGCCGCGCGAGAGCTTGCCGACGATCGGCACCGTGAGCAGGAAGCGCTGCACGCGGCGTTTGGCGGCCGGATCGCGCAGCCAGCGCCGGAACAGCCACACGATGAGCGCCAGCGCGATGGCGAGGTACAGCCCGTAGTGGCGCAGGAAGTCGCTGGTGGTGATGAGGAGGCGCGTGATCAGGGGCAGCCTGCCCTTGGCCGACTCGAATACCGCGACCACCTTCGGTACCACGAAGACCAGCAGGCCCGAGACGATCGCCGAGCACATGATGGTGAGCACGATGGGGTAGAGCAGCGCCGCCAGCACCCTCTGGCGGATCTGCTCGCGGCTCTCGGTGTAGTCGGCGAGCCGCTCGAGCACGTTGTCGAGATGGCCGGCCTGCTCGCCGGCGGCGACTGTGGCGCGGTAGATCTCGGGGAACACGCGCGGAAACTCGGTGAAGCCGTCGGCGAGGGTGTGGCCTTCCATGACGCGCGCGCGCACCCCGAGCACGATGCTCTGCACGCGCGGCTTCTCGGTCTGCTGCGAGACGGCCAGCAGCGATTCCTCGAGCGGCAGCCCGGCCCGCACCAGCGTGGCGAGCTGCCGGGTGAAGAGGGCGAGGTCGGTGGGCGAGACGCGCCGGATCAGGCTGAAGGCGCGCTGGGCTTTCGCCTCCTTCTGAGCGACCTCGGCGACCGTTACCGGGAGCAGCTGCTGCTCGCGCAACAGCTGGCGGATGTGGCGCGGGGTGTCGCCTTCGAGGATGCCCTTGCGCTCCTTGCCGGCGGCATCGAGGGCCGTATATTCGAACGCCCCCAAGCTTCAATCCTCACGCGTGACGCGCAGGATCTCCTCGAGCGTCGTGTCGCCGCGCAGCACGCGCGCGCGGCCGTCGTCGCGGATGGAGGGGGTGCTGAGGCGCGCGTGGCGCTCGATCTCGTGCTCCGACTTGCCGTCGTGAATCATGTCGCGCATCGCATCGTCGACCACGATGAGCTCGTAGATGCCGGTGCGCCCGCGGTAGCCGCCGGCCGGATCGCGGCCCGGGCGGTAGAGCGTGGGAGACGGATCCGCCGCCGCCAGATTCAGCAGCCGCCGCTCGCGCTCGCCGGCCTTGAAGGGCTGCTTGGTGTCGGGATTGAGCACCCGCACCAGGCGCTGGGCCAGCACGCCGATCAGGCTCGAGGACAGCAGGAAGGGCTCGATGCCCATGTCGCGCAGGCGCGTGATGGCGCCGGCGGCGGTGTTGGTATGGAGCGTCGAGAGCACCAGGTGGCCGGTGAGGCTCGCCTGCACCGCGATTTGCGCGGTCTCGAGGTCGCGGATCTCGCCGATCAGCACCACGTCGGGGTCCTGGCGCAGGATGGCGCGCAGGCCGCGCGCGAAGGTCATCTCGACCTTGGTGTTGACCTGGGTCTGGCCGATGCCGTCGATGTAATACTCGATCGGGTCCTCGACCGTCATGATGTTCTGGGTGTTGTCGTTCAAGCGCTCGAGCGCCGCGTAGAGCGTCGTGGTCTTGCCCGAGCCGGTCGGGCCCGTGACCAGGATGATCCCGTGGGGCTTGTGGATCAGCTCGTCCATCGTGCTCTGGGTGCGCGAGTCCATGCCGAGCGATCCCAGGTCGAGCTTGCCCGCCTGCTTGTCGAGGATACGCAGCACGACGCGCTCACCGTGTCCCGAGGGGATGGTCGAGACACGCACGTCGACCGCGCGGCCGGCGATGCGCAGACTGATGCGCCCGTCCTGCGGCAGGCGTTTCTCGGCGATATCGAGCCGCGACATGACTTTCACGCGCGACACCACCAGCGGCGCCACCGCTCGCTTCGACTGCAGCACCTCGCGCAGCACGCCGTCGACGCGGAAGCGGATCACGAGGCGATTCTCGAATGGCTCGATGTGGATGTCGGAGGCATTCTCCTTGACCGCCTGGGTCAGCACCGCGTTGATCAGGCGGATGATCGGCGCGTCGTCCTCGCTGTCGAGCAGGTCCGCCTGCTCGGGCAGCTCCTGCGCGAGATGCGCAAGATCGGTGGTCTCATCGAGACCCTCGACCGCCTGCATGGCGTCCGAGCCGGCCTCGTACGCGCGCCGCAGCAGCAGGTCGAACTCCGCCTCCGGCACCCGCTCGAGCTTCACCGCACGGCGCAGGTAGCGGCGCACCTCGGCGAGCGCGAGCGGCGAGGCGTCCTCGCGGCAGACACAGTCCGCCACGCCATCGACGATGGCGCGCACCAGCACTCCGTGGCGCTTGGCGAACGCGAAGGACAGCCGCCGTTCGTCGGACGCGGCAGCTGCGGCGCCCGCGTGGGTCCCGTCCGGAGTTGCTGCGTTCATGCCGCGACGGCGCTCATGGCTTCGGGGGCGGCTGCTGGTCGGCAGGCGCTGCCGCCGTATTGTCGGGCGCTGGTGTTCCGGGCGCGACGGGAGCGCCGGCCGCCGGCATGGTGATCGGGGGATTCGCCGGCGGTGTCTGGCCCGTCGGCGGTGCGCCGGGCGGCGGCCGCGAGGGGGGTGCGGAGCCGCCCGGAGGCAGCGGCGGCAGGGTCTCGCGGGTCACGCCCGGCAGCATCGGCACTGCCTCGCGTCCGGTCTTCTCGATCTCCTTGCTCTGCTGAATCATGTAGTTGTATTTGAGATCCGTCTCGAAGGCCGCCTGCGCGGCATCGCGCAGGATCTTCGGCCGGATGAAGATCATCAGGTTGTCCTTGGTCGACTCCTCGTTACGGGTCTTGAACAGGTAGCCGATGATCGGAATGTTGCCGAGGAAGGGCACGCGGTTCTCGCCCTTGGTGGTGGTGTCCTGGGTGAGGCCGCCGAGCACCACGATGCCGCCGTCGTCGATCATTACCGTGGTGCTGACGGTGCGCTTGTTGGTGACGAGGTCGACCGCGCCGGCGGGCTTCTGTCCGATGTTCGAGCTCTCGATCGAGATCTTCATCATCACCGCGGTTCCCTCCGGTGAGATGGTCGGCGTGATCTTGAGGATCGTGCCGACCTCCTCGCGCTGAATGGTCTGGAAGGGGCTCACCTGGCCGCCCACGACCGCGGTGTTGGCGGCCGTGTACTGGCCGGTGATGAACGGCACCTCCTGCGCGACCTTGAGCTCCGCCTCCTGGTTGTCCATGGTGACCGCCGAGGGCGTGGCGATCACGTTGTCGTTGGTGTCGGCGCGGATCGCCCGCAGCACGGCGGCGAAGTTCGCGCCGTTGCTGCCGCTGATGCGGCCGACGCCGAAGGTCGTGCCCTGGAGCAGCTGCGTGCTGAGGTTGGCGGGGTTGAGAGCCGCGGTCGCCAGGTCGACGATGCTGGTGCCGCCGACCGGGCTCACGAAGCTGCCGACCGGCACGTTGTTGCCGTTGATGAAGGCCGCCCAGTTGACGCCGAGCTCGGCGTCCTTGTCGAAGTTGATGTCGGCGATGATCGCCTCGACCAGCACCTGCGGGCGGCGGATGTCGAGCTTGTCGACGATGTCCATGATCGCGCGCATGATCTTCGGGGGCGCGGTGATCACCAGCGCGTTGTTGGTGGGATCCGCCCAGACCATGGCGTTCTTCTCCGCCTGGGCCAGCGGGTTGGCGGCCGCGCCGGCGGTGCCGGGGGGGCCGGAGGCGGCCTGCGCGATTCCGGTGATCTGCTCCTTGAGCTTCGGAGCGAGCTTCTCGGCGTTGGCGTAGTGCAGATAGCGCACGCGGGTGTCGCCGCCGCCGCCGAGCGGCGTGTCGAGATGCGCGATGAGAGCGCGGATGCGCAGCCGCTGCGCCTCCTGGCCGCCGATCAGCACGGTGTTGGAGCGCTCATCCGCCACCACCTTGACGGCGCTGCCCTCGGCGGCGGCCCCCTGGTAGAGCGAATTCACGACGCGGACGATCTCGGCCGCCGAGGCGTTCTGCAGCGGGACGATCTCGGGATCCTGGTTACCGACCTGGTCGATGCGGCGGATGATGCGGATCATCCGGTTCACGTTGCTGGCGTGGTCGGTGATGACGAGGATGTTGCCGGCGGGGTAGGCGACCAGCGACCCGTACTGGGGCACCATCGGCCGCAGGATCGGCACGAGCTGCGCGGCACTCACGTTCCTGACGTCGAGCACCTGCGTCACGATCTCATCCGAAGTCGAGCTCACGTGATCGGGCAGATCGATCGAGGGACTCGTCTTCGCGTTGGTGTCCGGCATGATCTTCACGATGTTGCCCTGCGGCACCGCGATGAAGCCGTACACCTGCAGGATCGAGAGGAACGCCTCGTAGAACGCCGGCGGCGACATGGCGGTCGAGGACAGCATCGTCACCTGGGCGCGCACGCGCGGGTCGATGATGAAGTTCTTGCCGGTGGCGGCGGCCACGGCCTCGGCGACCTGCGTGATGTCGGCGTCCTTGAAGTTGGGTGTGATGCGCTGCACTTGCTGCGCTGACGCGAGCGAGCCGGCAAGCAGCACCGCGAGCACGCACGGAGCGAATGAGCGAAGGCGTATCACTGTTGTTATCCCCTCGATGAGTGCGCGCCCCGGCTACTGAGGCTGAGTACCTTCCGGAGTGTTCGGCTGTTCCGGAGACGGCGTGTTCGTGGGAGGAGTCGCGCCGGCAGCCGGATTCGCCGCGGGCGGCGGCGGCTGCGCAGCCTCCGGCGCCGGAGGCACGTTCGGCTGGGGCGGCACCGCGCCCGGCCCGAAGAACTGATTCGAGTTCGGCATGCCGGGGCCCGCGCCGGGACCTGCGGGTTGCAGGCCCGCCGCGGCCTCCGCGTCCTGCGCCACCTGGGCGATGTTCAGCGTGAGGTCCTGCTGCTGGTTGTTGCGGATCACGGTGACGTGGGCCTCGGGCGAAGTGCCGAGCGTATTGAGGATCGCCTGGCCGCGTTCCGGGTCGTCGAGTGGCGTGCCGTTGATGGCGATCACCTCGTCCCCCGGACGCAGTCCGAGGCGCGCGAAGGCAAGGCGATTGCGTCCCGGGTAGACGCGGAAGCCCTTGACCTTGTCCCCGTCCATCACCGCCTGCGGTCGCAGCAGATCGGCGAGCAGCCCCGGTTGCTCGGTGAGCGCCTTGCGCATGCGCTCGACTACGGGGCTCTGGGTGGGAAGCGAGGTGGCCGAGGGTGGGGGCGCGGCGCTGCTCGCCTGGCGCGGCAGGACCAGCGACTCGAGCTGCCCGTTGCGGTCGATGATCACGCGGTCGGTGTACACGGAATGGAGCCGCGCGCCCCCCGGAACGGTGTCGCCAACTGCATGCACTTTGGCGGTCTGTGCAGTCGGTCCCAGGATTGCCAGGCCGTTTTGGGGATCATTGCCGGCGATGATTCCGGTGAGCACCAGCGGCATACTCGTTTCCGGGGCGTCGGCGTCGCTCTGCTTCGGCACCGGGGCCGCGCCGAACAGATGCGCGTTGGTGATCGCGGCGACGTCGATGAAACGCTGCTGGAACGGCTGCGGCGCCGCCGCGGGGCTGCGCGCTGCGCGTCCGGCGCCGGCGAGATCGGTGACGACGAACGCCGCCTGCACGCCGAGCGCGAGTGCCAGCACCCACGTGGCAAAGCGCGGCGCCTCGGCGCGCACGAGTCCCCGCCAGCGCTCGGATGCAGGCAAACCCTCGAGCCAGGATGCGGCGTTCATTGGGCCAAAAACATGAGCTTAACGGAGGTTAGCAGGACTCCTCGCACATGGCGGAGCGCCCGCCGCGCAGGGGCGCCCGCGGCCGATCCGCACAATGATACGGGCCGCGCGCTTGCGCTCTCAAGCGATTGTTTCTGCAGGAGTAACCCCATGACATTGTCCCGCTCTTGTGTTGCCGTTTGACGACCCCTATAAAGAACGCCATGCCCGAGCAGCATCCGGTCCGTCCCGACTCCGGCATTGCCGTGGAAGAGGCGCAACCGGAGGTCAAGCAACCGCCGCTGTTCCGGGTAGTGCTGCTGAATGACGATTACACCCCCATGGAGTTTGTGGTCGATGTGCTGGAAAAGTTCTTCGGCCTGAACCGTCCGACCGCCACCCGGATCATGCTCGAGGTCCATACCAAGGGTAAGGGAGTCTGCGGGGTCTTCACTTACGAGATCGCCGAAACTAAGGTGGCGCAGGTGACGACCTACGCCCGGGATCATCAGCATCCGCTGATGTGCACCCTGGAAGAGGCGTGAACGGACTCAACGGAACACTGAAAGGCTCGGCTTAAAGTGCTGTCGAACGAACTGGAATACTGCCTCAACGACGCGTTCCATCAGGCGCGCGAGGCGCGTCACGAGTACCTGACGGTCGAGCATCTGCTGCTCGCCATACTCGACACCCCCAAGGTGCGCGAGGTGCTGCGCGCCTGCGGTGTGGACTTTGCCAAGCTCCGCCAGGAGCTCAAGGAGCATATCGACCAGTCCACCCCGCGCCTCGAGGACGGCGAGGAGCGCGAGGTGCAGCCGACGCTCGGCTTCCAGCGGGTGCTGCAGCGCGCCCTGTTCCACGTGCAGTCGAGCGGCAGGAAGGAAGTCGGGGTGACCAACGTGCTGGTCGCCATCTTCAGCGAGAAGCAGAGCCACGCCGTGTTCCTCCTCAACCGCCAGCACGTCACGCGGCTCGACGTCGTCAACTACATCTCCCACGGCCTCTCGAAGATCGCCGAGGAGAAGACCGAGAAGGAGGAGGCCTCAGCGGACGGCGAGCGCGACGGCGAAGGCGGCAGCGCGCTCGAGAAATACACGACCAACCTCAACCGCATGGCGCAGGAGGGGCGCATCGACCCGCTCATCGGGCGCAAGCTCGAGGTCGAGCGCACGATCGAGATCCTGTGCCGCCGCCGCAAGAACAACCCGCTGTACGTCGGCGAGGCCGGCGTCGGCAAGACCGCGATCGCCGAAGGGCTGGCGCGCCTCATCGTCGAGGGCAAGGTGCCCGAGGTGCTCGCCGACTGCACCATCTTCGCGCTCGACATGGGCGCGCTCATCGCCGGCACCAAGTACCGCGGCGATTTCGAGAAGCGCCTGAAGGGCGTGATCACCGAGCTGAAGAAGCTTCCCGGCGCGGTACTGTTCATCGACGAGATCCATACCGTGATCGGCGCCGGCGCCGCCTCGGGCGGCGTGATGGACGCCTCCAATCTCATCAAGCCGGTGCTCTCCAACGGCGAGATCCGCTGCATCGGCTCGACCACCTACAGCGAGTACCGCGGGATCTTCGAGAAGGATCACGCTCTCGCCCGGCGCTTTCAGAAGATCGACGTGGTGGAGCCCTCGGTGGCCGAGACCATCGACATCCTGTTCGGGCTGAAACCGCGCTTCGAGGAGCATCACGGCATCACCTACGCCGACGCGGCGCTGCGCGCCGCGGCGGAGCTGGCCGCGCGTCATATCAACGAGCGGCATCTGCCCGACAAGGCCATCGACGTGGTCGACGAGGCCGGAGCCCGCGCACGCCTGAAGCCGGTCGCCGAGCGCGAGCCGGTGGTCGAGGTGCGGCACATCGAGGACGTCGTGGCGCGCATGGCGCGCATTCCCGCCAAGAGCGTCTCGATCTCCGACAAGGAGATCCTCAAGAACCTCGAGCGCAACCTGAAGCTCGTGATCTTCGGCCAGAACAAGGCGATCGAGGCGCTCGGCGCCGCGATCAAGATGGCGCGCTCGGGCCTCGGCGAGGTGCGCAAGCCCGTCGGCAGTTTCCTGTTCGCGGGCCCCACCGGCGTCGGCAAGACCGAGGTCACGCGGCAGCTCGCCATCGCCATGGGTGTCGAGTTCCTGCGTTTCGACATGTCCGAGTACATGGAGCGGCACACGGTGTCGCGGCTGATCGGCGCGCCGCCCGGGTACGTCGGCTTCGACCAGGGGGGACTCCTCACCGAGGCGATAGCCAAGCATCCGCACTGCGTGCTGTTGCTCGATGAGGTCGAGAAGGCGCACCCGGACGTCTTCAACCTGCTGCTGCAGGTGATGGATCACGGCACGCTGACCGACAACAACGGCAGAAAGGCCGACTTCCGCCACGTCATCATCGTGATGACGACCAACGCCGGCGCCCAGGAGATGGCCCGTCCTTCGATCGGCTTCACGCATGCCGACAACGCCAGCGACGGCATGGAGGCGATCCGCCGCATCTTCAGCCCCGAGTTCCGCAACCGGCTCGACGCCGTCATCCAGTTCGCCCCGCTCGATACCGCGACGATCGAGCGCGTGGTCGACAAGCTGATCCTGGAGGTCGAGGCGCAGCTCGAGCAGAAGGGCGTCACGATCTCACTCGACGATGCGGCGCGGCGCTGGGTGGCCGAGAAGGGTCACGACCCGAAGATGGGCGCCCGTCCGATGGCGCGCACCATCCAGGATCACATCAAGCGGCCGCTGGCCGAGGAACTGCTGTTCGGACGGCTGGCGAGCGGCGGCCACGTGCGCGTCTCGGTCAAGCACGACGGTTCGGAGCTCGTGCTGCACTGCGAGCCGGCGCAGGTGCCGGAGGTTACCGCTTAACCTGGCCGGAGTCGCAGGAAGCGATTCCGGCAATGGGATGGACGCCCCCACTCAGTAACGGCATCGATGTGCCAAAGTGGAAGCGCGAGCAACCACTTACTGGAGTAGGAGCGTCCGTCTATGAAGATTACGACAGTCGGCTTCGATCTGGCGAAGAACATTTTTCAGGTGCACGGGGTGGACGGGCACGGCAAAGCCGTGCTGAAGAAGCAGCTCAGGCGCCACCAAGTGGCTGAGTTTTTCGCCAACCTACCCTCGTGCCTGATCGGCATTGAGGCCTGCGGGAGCGCCCATTACTGGGCTCGCAGACTCGAGGGCTTAGGGCATACGGTACGGCTCATCTCCCCGCAGTTCGTTAAGCCCTACGTCAAGACGAACAAGAACGACGCGGCCGATGCCGAGGCAATCTGCGAAGCGGTGGGACGACCGAACATGCGGTTCGTCCCGGTGGAGACTGTGGCGCAGCAGGGAGTGCTGGCGTTGCATCGGGTGCGCCAGGGCTTCGTGAAGGCCCGCACGGCACAGGCGAACCAGATGCGGGGGCTGCTCATGGAGTTCGGCGTCGTGATCCCGCAGGGCATCGCGCAGCTCTTCGGGAAGCTGCCCGGGGTGCTGGAGGATGCGACGAACGAGCTACCGGACTCTGTACGCGCGCTGATGCTGCGTCTGCTCGAGCACCTCAAGGAGCTCGATCGTCAGGCGAAAGAGATCGAAGCACAGATCGCAGCCTGGCATAGGGGTAACGAGCTGAGCCGCAAGCTCGCGACAGTGCCCGGCATTGGGCTACTGGGTGCGAGCGCGCTGACCGCCACGGTCGGCAATGCCAGGAACTTCTCCGGTGGACGACAATTGGCCGCCTGGCTTGGGTTAGTTCCACGGCAGTGCTCCAGCGGCGGCAAGAGCGTGCTGCTGGGCATGAGCAAGCGCGGCGACGCCTACCTACGCACGCTGCTGATCCACGGTGCACGCGCGGTCATCTGGAGGGCACGCCAGAAGCCCGATGGCAGTACTTGGCTGCACAAGCTCCTCCGCCGGCGCAACGTGAATGTCGCCGCTGTGGCTTTGGCCAATAAGAACGCACGCATCGCCTGGGCGCTGTTGGCGCACGATCGGCAGTATCGAGCCGATTACGGCGCGCCTGTCATGCTCGCCCCGGCTAACTGACGGAGGGAAAGCTAGGATCGAGACCCACCACAGATTGCTCAGGCAATCACGCAGTGATGGCAAGACAGGTCAGACCGCGGCCGGGAAACTCCGCAATGTCCGCAGCACTTGCAGTGCGCTCCGGCGATAGAGGCGCCGGCCGGCGGAAACCCATCAGGGACAGTGAGTACCCCTCACGCAAAAAGTCCGGATGTACGGGTGCAATCTTCGCCTTCTCCCATCGCAGCGTGCGCGCTTGGCAATGTGGGGGCGTCCATGTACGGACATTACTTCGTCGGTCGCCGGCAAAAAGCGTGGTTTTTGCCGGCTGCGCAGTTCGCTATCCGCTACCGTCCCCGGTAGATGATGCGGCCCTTGGTGAGATCGTAGGGAGTCATTTCCACCGTCACCGCATCCCCGGTCAGGATGCGAATGTAGTTTTTGCGCATCTTGCCCGAGATGTGCGCGGTGACGACGTGGCCGTTCTTCAGCTTCACCCGGAAAGTCGTGTTGGGCAGGGTCTCGACGACCTCGCCTTCCATCTGAATCGCATCTTCTTTGGACATGGCGCCCTTAACGACTGCGGGGGCGCGAATTGGAGCACAAAGGCCGCTGGTAAGGCAATTTACCCCTGAGCGCGCGATTCACGTCAGCGGCGGCGACGGCAGGGGCAGCTGCTCGCGCAGCAGCCGCTGGAATGCGGACCGGGGGATGGTGCGGGCGCCGAGACTGCCCAGGTGGCGCGAGTAGAGCTGGCAATCGATCACCGCGATGCTGTTGCGCAGGCACACCGCGACCAGATGTGCGAGCGCCACCTTGGAGCCGTCGCGCACGGCGCTGAACATGGACTCCCCGAAAAACACCCCGCCGAGGCGCACGCCGTAGAGCCCGCCGGCGAGCGCGCCGCCGCGCCAGGCTTCGATGCTGTGGGCGAATCCGAGGCGATGCAGCGTCAGGTACCCGGTGCGCATGTCGGAGGTGATCCAGGTGCCGGGGCCCGACGAGCGCGGCGCGGCGCAGCCGTCGATGACGGCGAGGAAGTCGCGGTCGATCGAGGTGCTGAACCCGCCATTGCGCAGCGTCTTGGCGAGACTCCTCGTGCAGTGAAACTCCTCGGGAAACAGCACGGCGCGCGGATCGGGCGACCACCACAGCACCGGCTGACCCGGGGAGTACCAGGGGAAGATCCCGCGCCGGTAGGCGGCGAGCAGCCGCTCGGGTGAGAGGTCGCCGCCGGCGGCGAGCAGCCCCGGGGGATCCTCGAGCGCCTGCTCGGGTGGCGGAAACCACTCGGGCGCGTCGTGCGCCGAGATCCAGGTGACGGTTCTCATGCGCGCGCCCGCGCGCTGCGCCGCCCGCGGTACGGAACGTGCTCCTGCACCTCGAGCGCGTAACTCTCGACGGCCGCGCCCTCGCGCTCGAGGTACTGGGCGATGGCGGCGCGGAACTGCCGGTCGGCGATGAAGTGCGCCGACCAGGTGAGCCGGGGCTCGAAGCCGCGGCTCACCTTGTGCTCGCCCTGCGTGCCCGGCTCGAAGCGCGGGATGCCGCGCTCGATGCAGAACTCGATCCCCTGGTGATAGCAGGCCTCGAAGTGCAGGCTGTGGAAATCGGCCGCAGCGCCCCAGTAGCGGCCGTAGAGCGCCTCGGGGCACCAGAAGAAGATCGCGACCGCCACCACGCTGCGGCCGAGCATGGCGAGCTTCACCATGAGCGACTCCGGCATCCGCCGGGCGATCTCCGCGAAGAACGCGGGCGTCAGATACGGCTCGTGCCCATGGCGCAGGAAAGTGTCGCGGTGCAGGGCATAGATGCGCTCGAGGAGGGGCCCGTCGAGCTCACCGCCGAAGCGTGTCTCGAAGCGCACGCCGCTTTCGGCCACGCGCCGCCGCTCGCGCCGCGCTTTCTTGCGCTTCTCCGCGGTGAAGGACCCGAGGTAGTCCTCGAAGCCCGCGTAGCCGCGATTACTCCAGTGGAACTGGCAGTCGCGCCGCAGCAGCCAGCCCCGCGCCGCGCAGGCGGCGCGCGCGGGCTCATCGAGAAACAGCGCGTGCACTCCCGAGACGCCGTGCGCCACGCTGTCGTGCTCGAGCGCATCGAGGAGCTGCGCGGCGATGCCGCACCCGTCGAGTCCCGGGCGCACCAGCAGGCGCGGGCCGGTCGCCGGCGTGAAGGGAGTCGCGACGGTGAGCTTCGGGTAGTAGCGGCGCCCGAGCCGCTCATAGGCCTGTGCCCAGCCGAAGTCGAAGACGAATTCCCCGTAGGAGTGAGTCTTCACGTAGGCGGCCACCGCGCCGGCGAGGCCGCCGGCGTCGCGCAGCGCCAGGTAGTGCGGCTGCCATCCGGTGCCGGGACCGACGCATGCGGCGTGCTCGAGCGCGGCGAGAAACTCGTGCCGCGCGAAGGGCTGCGCGCCGCCGGTGAGCGCGTTCCACTCCCGCGCCTCGAGCTGATCGATGCTGGAGCAGAACTCGATCCGGGCGGCGGACATTGCGGGCGCTGGCTCCTCAGGTGCGGGCGCGGGCGTCGAGCGTCTCGAGATAGCGGTCGGCATCGAGCGCAGCCATGCAGCCGGAGCCCGCGGAAGTCACCGCCTGGCGGTACACGTGATCGGCCACGTCGCCGGCGGCAAACACCCCGGGAACGCTGGTCGCCGTCGCATCGCCGTCGAGCCCGCTCTTCACCGTGATGTAGCCGCCGCGCATGGCGAGCTGTCCCTCGAAGAGCGCCGTGTTGGGTGTGTGGCCTATGGCGACGAAGAGGCCGGTGACTTCGAGCGTCTGCGGGGCGCCCCCGGGGAGCGCCCGCAGGCGCACGCCGCTCACGCCCTGCTCGTTGCCGAGCACCTCGTCCACGGTGTGGTTCCAGATCACCGACATCTTGCCGGCCTGCACCTCGCGGAAGAGGCGATCCTGGAGGATCTTTTCGGCGCGCAGCTTGTCGCGCCGATGCACGAGCGTGACGTGCCGGGCGATGTGCGAGAGATACAGCGCCTCCTCGACCGCGGTGTTGCCGCCGCCGACCACCGCGACGCGCTGGTCGCGAAAGAAGAAGCCGTCGCAGGTCGCGCACGCCGACACGCCGCGGCCGCGGAACTGCTCCTCCGAAGGGAGCCCGAGATAGCGGGCGCTCGCCCCGGTGGCGATGATGAGTGCATCGCAGCTGTAGCCGCCCGCTTCACCTGCGAGGCTGAGCGGCCGCGCCGAGAAATCCACCGAGACCAGGTGGTCGCTCACGATCTCGGTGGCGAAGCGCTCGGCGTGACGCCGCATGCGCTCCATCAGAGCCGGGCCCTGCAGACCCTCGACGTCGCCCGGCCAGTTGTCGACGTCGGTGGTGGTCATGAGCTGGCCGCCCGGCGCCATTCCGGCGATGAGGAGCGGTGCGCGATTGGCGCGCGCGGCGTACACGGCGGCGCTGTAACCCGCGGGTCCCGATCCCAGGATAATCAAGCGGCTGTGCTTACTTTTCGTGGAGGTCATCTGTGCCTCGGTGCATGGTATCAAGCCCTATAATGCCAGCCGTCTATCTTAAGACGGAGCAGTGAGAATTGGCTGAGACCCAGGTCCAGGCACGCAACGGCTCCCGCCTCACGGCGGCAGTCTCCCGCGCCCTGCGCGAGAGCGCGGTGATCGCGCTCGCGATCGTCGCGCTCACCCTGTTCATGGCCCTGGTCAGCTACAGCCCCGACGACCCGGGATTCTCCTACACGGGCAACGCCGCGCCGATCCACAACCGCATCGGCGTCGCCGGGGCCTGGGTGAGCGACGTGCTCTTTTTCCTGTTCGGCTGGCCGGCGTTCCTGCTGCCGGTGGTGCTGGCGATCGCCGCGTGGGGGTTGCAGCGCCGCGTGCAGGGCGTGAGCGTCTCGCGCATGAACACCGCCGTGCGCGTGGCCGGCTTCGTGCTGCTGCTGGCGGCGAGCTGCGGACTGACGACCCTCCACTGGCAGGCGGGCGTGCTGCGGCAGACCGCCGGCGGCGTGGTCGGCGGCCTCGTCGGTAAGGGGCTGGCCGCCTGGCTCGATTTTCTCGGGGCCACGCTGCTGCTGATCGCCGCCTGGATGGCCGGCCTCTCGGTGGCCTTCCACGTATCGTGGCTTGCGGTGATGGACCGCCTCGGCGGGACCACCTGGGCGGGCATCGGCTGGGTGCGCGCGCGCTGGGCCTCGCGCAGGGACGCGGCCGAGGGACGCGAGCGGCGTCAGGCGCGCAAGGAGGCGGTGGAGACCGAGCAGAAGAAGTCGGCGACGCGCGCGCCGCCGCGCATCGAGCCGCCGCTGCCGGTGGTCGAGAAGAGCGCGCGCGTCGAGCGCGAGCGGCAGGTGCCTCTCTTCGAGCCCCCGAAGGCCAACGAGCTGCCGCCGCTCAAGCTCCTCGACGATCCGCCGGCGCGCGAGCCGCTCTATTCGGCCGAGGCGCTCGAGGCGCTCTCACGGCTGGTGGAAATGAAGCTCAAGGACTTCGGTATCGACGCCGAGGTGGTAGCGGTGCAGCCGGGCCCGGTCGTGACGCGCTTCGAGCTGCGGCCGGCGCCGGGGGTCAAGGCGAGCCAGATCACGGCGCTCTCCAAGGATCTGGCGCGGGCGCTCTCGGTGCTGTCGGTGCGCGTCGTGGAAGTGATTCCCGGCAAGAGCGTCATGGGGCTCGAGATCGCCAACGAGAAGCGCGAGGTCGTCACGCTCGGGGAGATCATCCGCTCGCGCGCCTACGACGAGATGCACTCGCCGCTGGCGCTCGCGCTCGGCAAGGACATCGGCGGCCAGCCGGCGGTTGCGGACCTCACCCGCATGCCGCACCTCCTGATCGCCGGCACCACCGGCTCCGGCAAGTCGGTGGCGCTCAACGCCATGGTGCTGTCGCTCCTTTACAAGTCCACCGCCGAGCACGTGCGGCTCATCATGATCGACCCGAAGATGCTCGAGCTGTCGGTCTACGAGGGCATTCCGCACCTGCTGGCGCCGGTGGTCACCGACATGAAGCAGGCCTCGAACGCGCTGCGCTGGTGCGTCGTGGAGATGGACCGGCGGCATCAGCTGATGGCGGCGCTCGGAGTGCGCAATATCGCCGGCTTCAACCGCCGCGTGCGGGATGCGATCGACGCCGGCAGGCCGATCCGCGACCCGGTGATCACTGCGCGGGCAGCCAACGATCCGACCATCGACCAGATGCAGATTCCGGATCTGACACCGCTGCCTTACATCGTGGTGTTCATCGACGAGTTCGCCGATCTCATGATGATCGTCGGCAAGAAGGTCGAGGAGCTCATTACGCGCCTGGCGCAGAAGGCGCGCGCCTCGGGAATCCACCTGGTGCTGGCGACGCAGCGGCCGTCGGTGGACGTGATCACCGGCCTCATCAAGGCCAATATTCCCTGCCGCATCGCCTTCCAGGTCTCGGCGCGGGTCGATTCGCGCACCATCCTCGACCAGATGGGTGCGGAGACGCTGCTCGGGCACGGCGACATGCTGTATCTGCCGCCGGGCACCTCGATGCCGACGCGCGTCCACGGAGCGTTCGTGTCGGATGCCGAAGTGCACCGGGTCGTGGACGCGCTCAAGACGCACGTGCCGCCGAACTACATCGAGGAGGTGCTCTCCGGGCCGCGCGGCCCCGTTCCGGGCATCTCGGGCGAGGAGGGCGAGGGCGATGGCGCCGGCGCCGAGGGGGATGCCGAGCAGGATCCGCTCTACGACGAGGCGGTGCGCATCGTGACGACCGAGCGCAAGCCGTCGATTTCCTACGTGCAGCGGCGTCTCAAGATCGGCTACAACCGTGCGGCGCGGCTGCTCGAGGCGATGGAGCTTGCGGGTCTGGTGGGGCCGCTGCAGGCCAACGGGGCGCGGGATGTCCTGGCGCCGGCGCCGCCGGAGGACTGAGTTCGGTGAGGAGCACAGCCGCGATCGCAAAAAGAGGATTTTCGGGGACGCCGTGGATCCATCCCTGGAGGCTGCGGGCGCGGCGTCCTGCCGCGCACGCCCCCGAAAATCCCTTTTTGCGCTCGCGGCTGCCCATCCACGTTCTCGCCCTCTCATTGGCGCTCGCGCTGTTGACACCCGCGGCCGTGACTGCGGCAGCCGAGCCGCCCGCGGCTGCGCCGGCCGCAGCGCCTGCGGCCGCACCGGCCGCGTCCGCGCCGGCGGCGCCGCAGCAGTCGCAGCCGACGCAGCTCGATGCGTATCTGGATCACCTGAAAACGATGCGCGCGAGCTTCCTGCAGACGCTCGCCGACAGCCAGGGCCGCGAGATCGATCGCGCGACCGGGACGCTCATCGTGCAGCGTCCGGGCAGGTTCAGCTGGGATATCCACCCGCAGTCCGCCAGCGGCACCGGCACCGCCGGCCAGCTCATGGTGTGCGACGGGCGCAATCTCTGGTTCTTCGATCGCGACCTCGAGCAGGTGACCGTGAAGCCGGTCGACGCCGCACTCTCGGCGACACCCGCGCTGCTGCTGTCGGGCGCGGTCGACGTGCGCAAGAACTTCACCATTACGGCGGCCGGCGAGCGCCTCGGGCTCGACTGGGTGCTGGTGGAGCCGCACGGCGCGGAGGCCGACTTTCGCGAGGCACTGTTCGGCTTCGACAAGGGCGAGCTGAAGCGGATGATCCTCGAGGACAAGCTCGACCAGACCGCCACCGTCATGTTCGACAGAGTCGAGCGCAATGTGCCGGTGAGCGCTGCCGAGGTGAGCTTCACGCCCCCTAAAGGCGCCGACGTGATCGGAACGCCGCGCAAATGAGCGCCGCCGTGGCCGAGCCGCTCCGGCCGCTCGCGGATCGCATGCGGCCCCGCAGCCTCGATGAATTCCTCGGCCAGCAGCACCTGCTCGCGCCGGGCAAACCCCTGTACACGAGCATCCGGTCGGGGCAGCTGCATTCCCTCATCCTGTGGGGCCCTCCGGGCACCGGCAAGACGACGCTCGCGCGCCTCATTGCTCAGACGGCCAGCGCGCAGTTCATCCCGCTCTCGGCGGTGATGGCCGGGGTCAAGGACATCCGCGCCGCCGTCGAAGCCGCGCGTGCGGCGCGCGCCGCCGACGGACGCCCGACGCTCCTGTTCCTCGACGAGGTGCATCGCTTCAACAAGGCGCAGCAGGACACCTTCCTGCCGTACGTCGAGGACGGCACGCTGACCTTCGTCGGCGCGACCACCGAGAACCCCTCGTTCGAGGTGATCAGCGCGCTCCTGTCGCGCGCGCGGATCTACGTGCTGAAGGCGCTGACGCCCGAGGATCTGCGGGCCGTGCTGCGCGCGGCGCTGAGCGACGCGGAGCGCGGGCTCGGCCGCGAGCGCATCGTCGCGGAGCCCGAGGCACTCGAGGTGATCGCGCACGCCGCCGACGGGGATGCCCGCCGCGCGCTCAACATGCTCGAGCTCGCCGCGGGGCTGGCGCAGGCCGGTGCCACCCCGCGCACGCTCGATGCGGCGCTGGCGCGCGAGGTCGCCGGCGGCGGCCAACGCCGCTTCGACAAGGGCGGGGACCAGTTCTACGAGCAGATCTCGGCGCTGCACAAGGCGGTGCGCGGCTCCGATCCCGATGCGGCGCTCTACTGGCTGTGCCGCATGCTGGACGGCGGCTGCGATCCGCGCTACATCGCGCGGCGCGTGGTGCGCATGGCGAGCGAGGACTCGGGGCTCGCCGATCCGCGGGCGCTCGCGCTCACGCTCGATGCCTGGGAGGCGTACGAGCGGCTCGGCACGCCCGAAGGGGAGCTGGCGCTCGCCAGCGCCGTCGTATATCTCGCGTGCGCGCCCAAGAGCAACGCGGTGTATGTGGCCATGAGCGAGGCGATGGCGGACGTGGCGGAGTTCGGCACGCTGGAGGTGCCACTCAAGCTGCGCAATGCGCCGACCCGGCTGATGAAGGAGCTCGGCTACGGGCGCGACTACCGCTATGCGCACGATGAGCCCGACGGCTTCGCCGCCGCCGAGCGCTACCTGCCGGACGGGATGCCGGATCGGCGATACTATCGGCCGGTTGCCCGGGGGCTCGAGCTCAAGATCGGCGAGGCGCTGGCGCGCCTGCGAAGCCAACCACCCACGCCGAAAGGTAGCGAGTGATCGATCCGAAGTTACTGCGCAGCGAGCCGGAGCAAGTGGCCCGCAATCTCGCGCGCCGCGGCTACCGGCTGGATGTCGAGGCGCTCAAGGCTCTCGAGGAGAGGCGCAAGCCCTGCGCCGTCGAGGTCGACCGGCTGCGCGCCGAGCGCAATGCGAACGCCAAGGCGGTCGGCATGGCCAAGGGGCGCGGCGAGGACGGCGCGGCGCTGATCGCGCGGGGCGAGGCCCTGACCGCCGAGCTCGCGGCGGCCGAGGAGCAGCTGGCAGGGGTACAGGCGGAGCTCGAGCAGTGGCAACTCGGGCTGCCGAACCTGCTGCATTCCTCGGTTCCGGACGGGAGCGACGAGCGATCCAATGCCGAAGTGCGGCGCTGGGGCGAGCCGCGCGCCTTCCGCTTCAAGGCGCGCGATCACGTCGAGATCGGCGAGCGGCTCGGTGGCCTCGACTTCGAGGCGGCGGCCCGCATCTCGGGCGCGCGCTTCGTGGTGATGCGCGGGGCGGTCGCGCGGCTGCATCGCGCGCTCGCGCAGTTCATGCTCGACCTGCATACCCGCGAGCACGGTTACACCGAGGTATACGTGCCCTACTTGGTGCTGCCGCCGGCGCTCGTCGGCACCGGGCAGCTGCCGAAGTTCGAGCAGGATCTGTTCGCGGTGCGCGGCGAGCACGATTTCCACCTCATCCCGACGGCGGAAGTGCCGGTCACCAACCTGGTGCGCGAGCAGATCGTGCCCTCCGTGCGGCTGCCGCTGAAGTTCGTGGCGCACACGCCGTGTTTCCGTTCGGAGGCGGGCGCCGCCGGCAAGGACACCCGCGGCATGATCCGCAATCACCAGTTCGACAAGGTGGAGCTGGTGCAGATCGTGCGGCCGGCGGACTCCTACGCGGCTCTCGAGGAGCTCACCGGCCACGCGGAGGTGGTGCTGCAGCGGTTGGAGCTGCCGTATCGGACGGTCGCGCTCTGCGCCGCCGACATCGGCGCCAACAGCGCCAAGACGTACGACCTCGAGGTGTGGCTGCCCTCGCAGCGCCGCTACCGCGAGATCTCCTCCTGCAGCAACTTCGAGGCTTTCCAGGCGCGGCGCATGCAGGCGCGCTGGCGCAACCCCGACGGCGGCAAACCGGAGCCGGTACATACGCTCAACGGG
>DASYYF010000050.1:0-71333 GCA_035934055.1 Steroidobacteraceae bacterium
GCCCCCGCCCGCCCCCGCAGCCGCCGCCGCGGCGAACGGCTTCGTCGGCGCGCTGCCCCAGCCGCGGCGCGCGCGACCCAAGGCCTTCATCGACTGGCAGAACGACGTCACCACCAAGGACCTCGCGCTCGCGACGCGCGAGGGCTTCCGCTCGATCGAGCACGTCAAGCGCTACACCACCACGGGCATGGCGACCGATCAGGGCAAGACTTCGAACATCAACGCGCTCGGCTTCGTATCCCATACCCTCGGCAAGAGCATCCCCGAGGTGGGGCTCACCACGTTTCGCATGCCGTACACGCCGGTCACCTTCGGCAGCTTCGCCGGAGTGGCTCGCGGTGAGCTCTTCGATCCGATCCGCACCACCCCGATGCATGGCTGGGCCGCGGGCCGGGGCGCCGTGTTCGAGGACGTCGGCCTCTGGAAGCGCGCCCGCTACTTTCCGCGCGGCGGCGAGGGTCTGCACGCGGCGGTAGCGCGCGAGTGCCGCGCGGTGCGCAGCGGCTGCGGCATCTTCGATGCCTCGACCCTCGGCAAGATCGAGGTCGTGGGGAGCGATGCCGTCGCGTTCATGAATCGCATGTACGTCAACGCCTGGGACCGGCTCGCCGTCGGCCGCTCGCGCTACGGTGTGCTCCTGCGCGATGACGGCTTCCTCTACGACGACGGCGTCGTCGCGCGCATCGCCGAGGACCGCTTCCACGTGACGACCACCACCGGCGGCGCGCCGCGGGTGCTTGCGCTGATGGAGGACTATCTGCAGACCGAGTGGAGCGAGCTCAAGGTGTGGCTCACCTCGACTACGGAGCAATGGGCCGTGATCGCGGTGCAGGGCCCGGCGGCGCGCGCGGTGCTCGCGGGCCTCGTCGACATCGACATCTCCGCGCAGGCGATGCCGCACATGAGCGCGGCGGAGGCGCGCATCTGCGGCGTGCCCATGCGGCTCTTTCGCGTGAGCTTTACCGGCGAGCTCGGCTTCGAGGTCAACGTGCCGGCGGATTTCGGACCGGCGGTGTGGGAAGCGATCTGGGACGCAGGCCGCCCGCACGGCATGACGCCCTATGGCACCGAGGCCATGCACGTGATGCGCGCCGAAAAGGGCTACATCATCGTGGGACAGGATACGGACGGGACGGTCACGCCCGACGATGCGGGACTCGCGTGGGCGATCGGCAAGACCAAGCCCGACTTCGTCGGCATGCGCTCTTTGCAGCGCCCCGCCATGAGCGCGCCCGACCGCCGGCAGCTGGTCGGCCTCCTGACGAAGGATCCGCAGGTAGTGCTGGAGGAAGGGGCGCAGGTGCTGGCCGAGCCGCGGGTGCCGCCGCCCACGAGGCCGCTGGGGCATGTGACGTCCTCTTATCACAGCGCCGTGCTCGGACGCTCGATCGCCCTCGCCCTCGTCTCCGGCGGGCGCGCGCGCACGGGGCAGACGCTCTACGTGCCGGGACGCACGGGCGAGGCCGCGGTCGAGGTCGCCTCCCCCGTGTTCTACGATCCCGAGGGCAAGCGACTTCATGCCTGAGCTCCCCACCGCACGTCGCGCGCCACTCCTCGCCACGACCCCGGGCGTCCGCCCGCTGCCGCCCGCAGCGCGCTGGATCCTGCGCGGCGGGACCGAGGTGCGCCTCGCCGCGGAAGGGGCTCTCAAGCTCGCGCTGCCGGCGGCGGCGTGCCGCGCCGTCGCGCAGAGCGACCGCGCGGCGCTCTGGCTCGGACCCGACGAGTGGTTGCTGATCTCGGGCGAGCAGACGGCAGAACAGTGCGCCGCGGCGCTGCGCGCTGCGCTCGCGGGTCGCGCGCATTCGCTCGTCGACGTGAGTCACCGCCAGATCGCGCTCGAGGTGAGCGGTCCGGATGCGCGTCTGCTCATCGGCGCGGGCTGCCCGCTCGACCTCGAGCCGGCTGCCTTTCCGGTGGGAATGTGCACGCGCACGATGCTCGGGAAGGCCGAGGTCGTGCTGTGGCGCACCGGCGCCGAGGCGTTCCGCATCGAGGTATGGCGCTCTTTCGCGCCTTATGTGAGCGCCTTCCTGAGCGAAGCGGCGCGCGGGGTGTCCTGAGCCCCGGCGCGGACTAAATCGGGCAAGCCGTTGTCGCAATTGGAGCGCCCCCCGCCCCGTCGGTGGCTACACTGCCCCGCAGGCCCTCACAGGCGCCGGAGAATCATCCCGTGAAAATACGCGTTCGGGTACTCGTCATCGGCGGCGGCGTGGTGGGCGTCAGTACGCTCTACCACCTCGCGAAGAAGGGCTGGACCGATATCGCCCTCATCGAGCGCTCCGAGCTCACCGCCGGCTCCACCTGGCACGCCGCCGGCCTCCTGCCGCTTTTCAACATGAGCTACACGGTCGGCCAGCTGCACAAGTACTCCGTCGATCTCTATAAGAAGCTGCCCGCCGAGACCGGGCAGGACGTGAGCTTCCACGTCACGGGAAACCTGCGCCTCGCGACCAATCGCGATCGCATGGACGAGTACCAGAAGTACTGCGGCACGGCCAACACCATCGGCGTTCCCTTCGAGGTCATCACACCCGCGCGCGTCAAGGAGCTCTGGCCGCTCATCGACCTGGGCGGCAGCGCCGAGACGCCCGCCATCGTCGGCGCGCTCTACCACCCGCACGACGGGCACATCGCGCCCGCCGACCTCACGATGGCGCTGCGCAAGGGCGCGCGCAATGCGGGCGCCGAGATCCACGAGCACACCGAGGCGAGCGCCTTCGAGCGCACTCCGGGCGGCGAATGGAAGGTGCGCACGAACCAGGGCGACATCGTCGCCGAGCACCTGGTGCTCGCGACCGGCAACTACGCCCGCCAGACCGGCAGGCTCCTCGGCCTCAACGTGCCGGCGATCCCGGTCGAGCATCAATACATCGTCTACGACGAGTCGCCCGAGCTCGTCGCCTACCGCAAGGGCGGCGGGCGCGAGCTCGCGGTGCTGCGCGAATCCGACAAGTCGTATTACCTGCGCGAGGAGCGCAGGGGCTGGATCCTCGGTCCCTATGAGAAGGGCGCGCCGGCGCGCTTCGCCGACGGCGTACCCGACTGGTTCGGCCGGAGCCTGTTTCCCGGCGATCTCGATCGCCTCGTGCCGCACGTCGAGGCCGCAACGCGCCGCGTGCCGGCGCTCGAGAACTGCGGCATCAAGGACATCGTCAACGGTCCCATCTCCTATACACCCGATGGCAGCCCGCTCATCGGTCCGGCCTGGGGCCTGCCCAACGTGTGGCTCAACGAGGGCCACAGCTTCGGCATCACCGCCGCCGGCGGCGCCGGCTGGCAGCTCGCGGAATGGATCGTCGAGGGCGAGCCCGGCATCGACATGCTGGCGGTCGATCCGCGCCGTTTCGGCGCCTACACGGCGAAGCGCTACGTGGTCAAAAAGAACGAGGAGACCTATCGAAACGTATTCACGATTCACTACCCCGATGAGGAGCGGTCCGAAGGGCGGCCCGCGAAGACCAGTCCCGTCTACGACAAGCTGACTGCCCGGGGCGCGGTCTGGGGCCAGCGCTACGGCTGGGAGCGCGCCAACTGGTTCGCGCCGCCCGGCGTCGAGCGCAAGGATCGCTGGAGCTTCCGCCGCAGCAATTACTTCGAGCACGTCGGCGACGAGGCGCGCCTCATGCGCGAGCGCGTCGGCGTCATCGATCTCACGCCCTTCACCAAGCACGAAGTCACGGGTCCCGGCGCCGAGGCCTGGCTCGACGGGCTGGTCGCCAACAAGGTGCCGGCCCGGGTGGGGAGGCTGGCGCTCTCGCACGCGCTCACGCGCCGCGGGGGCATCCGCTCGGAATTCACCATCACCAAGATCGCCGAGCAGCACTTCTACGTGGTGAGCGCCGGCGCGGCCGAGCGTTACGACAGCGACTACCTCTTCAAGGCACTGCCGAAGGACGGCTCGGTCGCACTGCGCAACATCACCAACACCCGCGGCACCTTCGTGCTCGCGGGGCCGAAGTCGCGCGAGGTGCTCTCCGAGCTCACCGACACGCCGCTCGACAACAGCTCCTTCCCCTGGCTCACCGCACAGGTCATCGAAGCGGGACTGGCGGTCGACGTCTATGCGCTGCGCGTCAACTTCATCGGCGCGCTGGGCTGGGAGCTGCACTTCCCCGTCGAGTACGCGCACTCGCTGTTCGATGCGCTGTTCGAGGCCGGCAAGGCGCACGGCATCGGCATGGTGGGCATGCGCGCCATGGAGTCGCTGCGCATGGAGAAGTCCTACCGCATGTGGGGCAGCGATCTGACGCCCGACTACACGCCCTTCGAGGCGAGCCTCGATCGCTTCGTGCGCATGAGCAAGGGTCCCTTCATCGGCCGCGAGGCGCTCGAGAAGCAGCTCGAGGCCGGCGTCCCCAACCGCTTCGTGACGCTCGAAGTGCACGGCGTCACCGACGCCGACCCCTTGGGCAACGAGCCGCTGTTCGACTCAGGCGGCCGCATGGCCGGCCGCGCGACCTCCGGCTATTACGGGCACTGCCTCAAGAAGAGTCTGGCGATCGGCTATGTGCACATGGCGCTCGCCGAGCCCGGCACACGACTCACCATCGAGATCCTCGGCGAGCGCAAACAGGCGACGGTGCTGCGCGAGTCGCCCTACGATCCGGACAATCTGGAGCTGCGTGCGTAGGCGCCGACGTGCCGCGAGCGGTCAAAAACCCCGCAGGAGGAAGTCGATTGCGGTTGATATGACGCGCTCCTGGTCGGCCAGACTCCCCGCCTGCGGACCGAGCTCGTCCCGCAGGATTCCGGCGAGCTGCGGCGTCAACAGCGCGTAGGGCTGCCCCTGGAAAGCGACCACGGGGATCAGGTACTGCGTCGGAAAGCCGGTCAGCTCCGCAGCCCTCGCAAGCGGGATGACCACGCGCGTATTCAGCTCCTCGAGCACGTCCGCCTGAACGTCGACGAGGAAAGGGAGCTCCTCGCTGCTCCCGGGGTTCTCGTTGCGGTATACGGCGAACTGTGGCATTCACTCGTCCAATCGACCCTCGAAGCAGGTCCCGTGCGACGCGAGGTACTCGTTGTAAGCCCAGACGGCGCGGGCGTTTTCCTGGCGCCACCGCACATGCCTCAGGCGCTGCAGCTCGCCGATCAAAGCTTGCTCGAGCAGCGCTGAGAGATTGACCCGAGCCTCCCGGGCGGCGGCGAGAATCTCGACGCTCACGCTGAGGTTCACCGGTCGCTTCTGCACGGCCTGCATCGCCCCGAAGCTACCTTCCCCGGCGCGCGACGTATGAGCCGCCATTACTTGTGTCTTTTGTGCATTACTCAGGCGCAGGGCATACGTGCACCCTGGGCGGACCAATGCGCACCGCTGATGCGCACCGCTGATGCGCACCGCTGATGCGCACGGGTGATGCGCAATCGTCACGCGCGGACCTCATCCGCGACGGTCTGCCAGCGGCTCCCCTCCCGCCCGCCAGCGACCCTGAGGGCGCCTTGTCGCAATCAGGCAAGAAAGGCGTAAAATCGGGCATGTGACCCTGGCCCGAAGCAAGTTCGTCTTTCTGACGCTCCCGCGCTACTCGATGATCGCGCTCTCGAACGCGGTCGAGCCGCTGCGCATGGCGAACATTCTCGCCGGACAGCCGGTGTACGAATGGGCGATCGTGAGCCTCGATGGCCAGCCGACCCCGGCCAGCAACGGGCTGCAACTCTCCCCGACGATTGCTCTCGATCGGGCCGGAAGCTTCGACATTCTCTTCGTCTGCGGCGGCGTCGAGGTGCAGGACGCGGTCTCGCCCAAGGTGCTCGCGGCGTTGAAGCGCCTGGCCGAGCGGCGCGTGCCCCTGGGGGCGCTCTGCACCGGCGGCTACGCGCTCGCCAGGGCGGGCCTGCTCGATAAGTACCGCGCCACCATCCACTGGGAGAACCTCTCGGCGCTGCGCGAGGAGTTCCCGCGCATTCACCTGTCGGATCAGCTCTTTACGATCGATCGCGACCGCTTCACCTGCTCGGGCGGCGTCGCCCCGCTCGATCTGATGCTGCACCTGGTGGAGCAGAAGCTCGGGGCGCGCATCTCGCAGCTGATCTCCGAGCAGTTCATCGTCGACCGCATCCGCAGCGACCGCGATCGCCAGTACGTGCCTCTGCGCGCCCAGCTCGGCGTGAGCCACGAGAGCCTCATCAAGGTCGCACAGCTCATGGAGGACAACATCGAGCGACCGCTGTCGCTCGATGAGATCGCCTCCGCGACCGGCCTCTCGCGCCGCCAGATCGAGCGGCTCTTCAAGCGGCACCTCAATTGCGTGCCGAAGCGCTACTACCTGCAGATGCGGCTGCGCCGCGCACGCGAGCTCCTGCTGCAGACCTCGATGCCCATTATCGACATCACGACCGCGTGCGGCTTCCAGTCGCCGCCGCACTTCTCGCGCTGCTATCGCGCCCAGTTCGGCTGCCCGCCGAGCGCCGAGCGCCTGAGCCGCCTCGGCAAGGTCGTCCCGGGCGCACGCAGTGAAATCGCCCCGCTTTGAGGCAGGCTGCGGCAGGTCTTTGCCTTAACGCGCACAGCTGTCGCATGCGGGCATGTCCTGGTCGCGTGCCAGCATTTGCCCCTGCCGCCCCGCCCTTACCATCCCGCCGTAAGCCCGCGCGCCTAAGCTTAAGTCGCGCATGGAGATTTCCCCCATGGCCGAGACGCCCGAAGGCGAATTCAATCTACGCGATCTCAACGACCAGGAGCTCGTCGAGCAGGTGCACGATGACCTCTACAACGGCCTGAAGGCCGAGGTCGAGGAAGCGACCCGGATCTTCCTCGAGCGCGGCTGGAGTGCCGAGAGGACCTTGAACGATGCGCTGGTCGAAGGTATGCGCATCGTCGGCATCGACTTCCGCGACGGCATTCTCTTCGTGCCCGAGGTGCTGCTCGCCGCCAACTCCATGAAGGGCGGCATGGAGATCCTGCGTCCGCTGCTCGCCGAGACCGGCGTGCCGCCGATCGGCAAGATCGTGATCGGCACGGTGAAGGGCGACATCCACGACATCGGCAAGAATCTCGTGTCGATGATGCTCGAGGGCGCGGGCTTCGAGGTCATCGACCTCGGCATCAACAATCCGGTCGAGAAATATCTGGCGGCGCTCGAGCAGCACAAGCCCGACATCCTCGGCATGTCGGCGCTGCTCACGACCACGATGCCCTACATGAAGGTCGTCATCGACAAGATGAAGGAGACCGGCATCCGCAACGACTACATCGTGCTGGTCGGCGGCGCGCCGCTCAACGAGGAATTCGGCAAGGCGGTGGGCGCCGATGCCTACTGCCGCGACGCGGCGATCGCGGTCGAGACTGCGAAGACGCTGCTGGCCGCGCGCCGCGCCGCCGGAGCCTCGCGCGCCGCGACCGCGGCCTGAGGCCGCAGCTCATGGACACGCCGCGCGGCACGCTGCTCATCGCCTGCGGGGCGCTGGGCCGCGAGATCGCAGCTCTCCGGCGTGCCAACGGCTGGCAGAGGCTCGCGGTGCATTGCCTTCCGGCGCAGCTGCACAACCGGCCGGAACGCATTGCGCCCGCGGTGCGCCAGCAGATCCGGGCGAATCGCGGCCGCTACGCGCAAATTTTCGTCGTATACGCCGACTGCGGAACGGGCGGCGCGCTCGATGCCGTGCTGAAGGAAGAAGGCGTCGAGCGGCTGCCGGGCGCGCATTGCTATGAGTTCCTGGCGACGCCGCGCGTCTTTGCGCAGCTCGCCGACGCCGAGCCCGGCACCTTCTATCTGACCGACTTCCTGCTGCGGCACTTCGAGCGCCTCGTCGTCCGTACGCTCGGGCTCGACCGTCACCCGCAGCTCACGCACGAGTACTTCCGCAACTACAGGAAGCTCGTGTACCTCGCGCAGGTCGAGACGCCGGGCGCCGTCGAGCGCGCCCGCGAGATAGCCGCGCGCTTCGGCTTCGAGTTCGAGTATCGTTTCACCGGATACGGGGAGCTCGGCACGCGTCTGACGGCGCTGGTCGCGGGGTGAGGACGCCGCGCCATGGCCAGCCTGATCATCATCTCCTGGCGCGACATTCCCGCGCAGGTGGTCGTGAAACGCGGCCGCGAGACGGCCAAAGTCCAGCTGTCGGCGCGCTTCCAGGAAGCGGTCGACCGCGCCGCCATGCGTGCCGGCAAGGGCAGCTCGGATGCCTACCTCGCCGACTGGAAGCGCTCGGATCCCCGCCCCTGCGGCGAGGACCTGAAGGCGGAAGCCGCGGCCGAGGCCGCGCGCATCGAGGCGCGCTTCAGCGATGCCGATCTCGAGACTCTGATCCGCGCCAAGGGTCTCGCGGCGGGCGCCTGAAGATGTACGCGGTGCGGCAGTGGTCGGTGCGCCACGCGCGGGGCCTGAACAGCTTCTACCGCGGCTTCGAGTCCGTGCTGGTGGCCCTCGACCCGCTGTTCCGCCGCCTCGGCTATGAACGGCTCGAGCGACCCGTGGCGCGCGTCGAGAAACTGGTCAAGGGGCTCCTCTTCGACTGCCGCATGTGCGGCCAGTGCATCCTCTCCTCCACCGGCATGTCGTGCCCGATGAACTGCCCGAAGAACCTGCGCAACGGGCCGTGCGGCGGCGTGCGCGCCAACGGCCACTGCGAGGTGCGCCCGGAGATGAAGTGCGTGTGGGTCGAAGCCTTCGCCGGCAGCGCGCGCATCCCCGCCGGCCTCGAGGCGCTGCGTACCGTGCAGGTCGCCGTCGACCGCCGTCTCCAGGGCAGGTCCGCGTGGCTGCGCGCGGTGCGCGAGCGCGTGGGAGCCGCGCCATGAAGTTCGAGGACGAGCCGGTCCCCGGCTATCCGCTGCCGATCCTGCCGGGCCATACCTCCCCGGGGAGGTTCGAGCGCGTGCTGCGCGCGGGACAGTTCGCGGTGACGACCGAGCTCGACCCGCCCGACTCCGCCGACCCGGAGGACGTCTATCGCCGCGCGCGCGTCTTCGACGGCTGCGTCGATGCCATCAATGCCACCGACGGCTCGGGCGCCAATTGCCACATGTCGAGCATGGCCGTCTGTGCCCTCCTCACCCGCGTCGGCTATGCGCCCGTGATGCAGATCTCCTGCCGCGACAAGAACCGCATCGCCATCCAGGGCGACATCCTCGGCGGGGCGGCGATGGGTGTCTGCAACGTGTTGTGTCTCACCGGCGATGGGGTGCAGGCCGGGGACCATCCGCAGGCGCTGCCGGTCTTCGACCTCGATTGCATGACGCTGCTCGAGACCGCGCGCACGCTGCGCGATGAGCATCGGTTCCTCTCCGGCCGCAAGATCACCTGCGCCCCGCGCGTGCTGCTCGGCGCCGCGGAGAATCCCTTCGCCCAGCCCCTCGAGTGGCGCGCGCAGCGCCTCGCGAAGAAGGTCGCCGCCGGCGCGCAGTTCATCCAGACCCAGTGGTGCTACGACGTGCCGCTGCTGCGCACCTTCATGCGGCACGTGGAAGAGCTGGGGCTCGACGGCAAGGTTTTCATCCTCGTCGGAGTCGGACCGCTGCGCTCCGCCAAGTCGGCCGAGTGGATCCGCGCCCATGTGCCGGGCGTGCACATCCCGGATGAGGTGATCAGGCGCATGGCGGGCGCCGCCGACCCGGCCGCCGAGGGCCGCAGGCTCTGCATCGATCTCATCCAGGAGATCCGCACCATCAAGGGCGTGCACGGCGTGCACGTCATGGCCTTCCGCCAGGAACACACCGTCGCCGAAATCATCGAGCGCTCCGGGGTACTGAACGGCCGCGTGCCGTGGTACCCGGGACGCGACCCGCAAACCAACACCAGCAGGATGGCATCGTGACCGACACAGTGATCAGCTCCGCAAGCAAAGAGGTCGTGCTCGGCCTCGAGCGTCCCTTCGTCATGATCGGCGAGCGCATCAACCCGACCGGGCGCAAGATCCTCGCCGCCGAGATGGCCGCCGGAAACTTCAGCCGCGTCGAGTCGGACGCGCTGGCGCAAATTGCCGCCGGCGCGCACATGCTGGACGTCAACGCCGGCATTCCGCTCGCCGACGAGCCGGCGATCCTCGCCCGGGCGGTGCAGCTCGTGCAGTCGATCACCGACGCGCCGCTTTCCATCGACTCCTCCATCGTCAAGGCGCTCGAGGCGGGGCTGGCCGTCTACAAGGGCAAGGCGCTCGTCAACTCGGTCACCGGCGAGGAGGAGCGGCTCGAGACGGTGCTGCCGCTCGTGAAGAAATACGGCGCCGCGGTGGTCGCCATCTCCAACGACGAGACCGGCATCTCCGAGGACCCGGACGTGCGCTTCGAGGTCGCGAAGAAGATCGTGCAGCGCGCCGCCGATCACGGCATCGCGGCCTGCGATATCGTCGTCGACCCGCTGGTCATGCCGATCGGCGCCATCAATCAGGCGGGCCGGCAGGTGATGCACCTCCTCGGGCGCCTGAAGAACGAGCTCAAGGTGAACACCACCTGCGGCGCATCCAACGTGAGCTTCGGCCTCCCGGCGCGCGAAGGCATCAGCGCGACGTTCCTCTCCATGGCGATCGGCGCCGGGCTCACCTCCGCGATCATGAACCCGATGCATCTCGAGATCGTCAGGGCCTGCATGGCGGCGGACGTGATGATGGGCCACGATCCGGACTGCGCGCGCTGGATCAAGCGCTTTCGCGAAGCCCCGCCGCTGCAGGCCGCGGGCGGCGCGGCGCCGCCCCCCGAAGGCGCGGCGCGCGGCCGTCGCGAGGGCGGTCACCGGCGGCGGGTTGCCGCCGGGAGCGGCGCCGGCACGGGCGGGACGACCTAGGACCAGCCGTGACCTCCAGGGACCCGCTGGTCGTCTTCACGCCCTCGGGCAAGCGCGGGCGCTTCCCGGCCGGAACGCAGCTGCTGCAGGCGGCACGCAGCTTAGGGGTCGACGTCGATTCGGTGTGCGGCGGGCGGGCGCTGTGCGGACGGTGCCAGGTTCTGGTGATGGAGGGCGACTTCCCCAAACACGGCGTGAGCTCCCACGCGGCGCACCTCTCGGGCCTGAGCGAGGCCGAGCAGAGCTTCGCGCAGCGCCGGCCGCTGCCGCAGGGCCACCGCCTCTCGTGCTCGGCGCGCATTCAGGGCGACCTCGTGATCGACGTGCCGCCCGCCAGCCAGGTGCACCGGCAGGTGGTGCGCAAAGCGGCCGATGCGCGCCCGATCACGCTCGACCCGGTGGTGCATCTGCATTACGTGGAAGTGCGCGAGCCCGACATGCACGATCCTGCCGGGGATCTGCAGCGCCTGCTCGAAGCTCTCCACAAGGAATGGGATTTCGGGCCGCTGCGCTGCGATCTCGCCGTGTTGCGCATGCTGCAGGCGGCGCTGCGCAAGGGTGAATGGCGCGTCACGGTCGCGGTGCACGCCGGCTCGCAGCTGATCGGCGTATGGCCGGGATTCCACGACAAGCTCTGCGGGCTCGCGGTGGACGTGGGCTCGACCACGATCGCCGCGCACCTCTGCAACCTCGAGAGCGGTGAGGTCGTCGCCTCGAGCGGCACGATGAATCCGCAGATCCGTTTCGGCGAGGACCTGATGAGCCGCGTGTCCTACGCGATGATGCACCCGGGCGGCGCACAGCAGATGACCGAGGCGGTGCGGGACGCGCTCAATACGCTCGCCGCCGACGTGGCCCGCGAGGCGGGTGTGTCGGTGTCCGACATCCTCGAGCTCACGGTCGTCGGCAATCCGATCATGCATCACCTGCTGCTCGGCATCGACCCGGTCGAGCTCGGCGGTGCGCCGTTTGCGCTCGCGACCGACTCGGCCCTCGGCCTCCATGCCACGGAGCTCGGGCTCGCGCTGCACCCGGGGGCGCGCGTCTACACGCTGCCCTGTGTCGCCGGCCACGTCGGCGCGGACACGGCCGGGATGATCCTCGCCGAGCGCCCCGACCTCTCGGCGAAGCTGACGCTGCTGGTCGACGTCGGCACCAACGCCGAGATCGTCCTCGGGAGCGACAAGCGGCTGCTCGCCTGCTCGAGCCCGACGGGACCCGCCTTCGAAGGCGCGCAGATCAGCAGCGGCCAGCGCGCCGCGCCCGGAGCGATCGAGCGGGTGCGCATCGATCCGACGACGCTCGAGGCGCGCTTCAAGGTCATCGGCTCGGACCTCTGGTCCGACGAGCCGGGCTTTGCCGAGGCTGTGACCGGCACCGGCGTCACCGGCGTCTGCGGCTCCGGGATCATCGAGGTCATCGCCGAGATGTATCTCGCCGGCATCATCAGCCAGGACGGGGTGATCGATGGCACGCTCGCGGCGCGCAGCGAGCGCATCGTGCCGACGGGGCGCACCTTCGCCTACACCGTCCACCGCGGCCCGCCGCTCCTGCAGGTCACGCAGAACGATGTGCGCGCGATCCAGCTGGCGAAGGCGGCGCTGCGCGCCGGGGTGCAGCTCCTCATGGACCGCATGGGCGTCACGCAGGTCGACCGCATCCGCCTCGCCGGTGCCTTCGGCAGCCACATCGACGTCAAGTACGCGATGATTCTCGGAATGATCCCCGATTGCGAGCTCTCGCAGGTGTCCTCCGCCGGCAATGCCGCGGGCACCGGCGCGCGCATCGCGCTCCTCGACCGGACCTCGCGCAAGACGATCGAGGACCTGGTGCACCGGGTCGAGAAAATCGAGACCGCGATCGAGCCGAAGTTCCAGGCGCATTTCGTCGAGGCGATGGGCATCCCGCACTCGACCGAGGCCTATCCGCACCTGCGCAAGGCGGTACGCCTGCCGCCGGTGAAGGCGGCCGCGCCGCGCGCCGGCGCCCGCGGGCGTCGCCGCGCGGGTGCATGACTCGCAGGCGCCTGCTTCCTAATGAAGCTTGAACTGCTCCGTCATGTTGGCCTGGATTGCGTCTCTTGAAAGCGACGGGCCGAGGCCCGTGTTGCGGTAATAAAGACCCTTCAGGAAAGCCAGATCGCCGGCCGTTATCGCTGCGGGCTTTTCCCGTGCGCCGCAGCTCGACGACATCAGGTCGAGAATGCTCGGCAGCGGATCGCAATGGTCCGGCGATTGCGCCACCGACAGAGTCAGCATCGCCAGGTAGTCAGCGAGTGTCCCAAGGGCATAGCCGCCGACTTTCGTCGTGTCGACGACCAGGATGACGACGCCGATCCCGATGCCGCTGCCGTCATCGCCGCGCAGACGCGTCCCGATGTGGCTCGTTGGGAGATACTTCTGCTCGACCTGCGGCCAAACGGGCAGAACGTCGAGCCCGAGTAATGCCACGTCGGTATTCAGGACTCTGGCGCCGCCTCTGGTCGTCAGGTACCAGCCCTGAATCACGTGGCCGCTCCTATAGGCTACCAGGTCCCTCCTCCCTCCCGAATACCTGACACCAAAGGTGGACGTCGCCGTCACCCATTCCATGACGTCGTCCATTTCTTCCTGCGGGTTGTTCGTGAAACTCATCTGCACGTTGCTCTTGCACTGTGGGTTCGAGTCCACGGGCGCACCAACATACGCAGCCAGCGCGCGAACTCGCGCCGTCACGAAGGCGTTGTCTCCGGGAGTAAGCCCGACGGTTACCGGGCAGATGCTCTGCTTGCCTCCACGCCAACGCGCGAGGTTGCGCGTCGTACCGGTAGTCATATAGATGGTTGTGGCGTGGTGCATTATGAATTTCTGCAGACTGTCTCCCGCTAATTCCTGCTCGGTAGGAGGACCCGGGGTCGTGACGGCAACGGCGGGAATTTCCGGCGCTGTGCCTGCATTCACCTCGTGCAGGACGGGCGGCAAACCGGAATGGGAGATTGGGTCGCTGCGCGCCGGCTGAGACGCTGCCAGCCATCCGAGCGTTATCACCAGGGCGGCGGCTGCGATCCGCCGGATCCGATATTTGCGTCGGCGCGCCGTCGGCACCCGGCGAGGGAATGAGCATTCCATGTGCCTTGGCTCCTGCTGCTCGTCGGCAGCCATTCGCCGGCGATCGCCCTGGCAACTCGTGCCGATGTTACGCCCGGGCGCGGCAAGCCGAAACTGCCGGAGGGCGGGATCTCCGGCACCGGGCGGATGCTTCACTGTGTAACACTCGATGACAAAGCCGCAGCTGCGCATAGGCGGTACGGCTGCCGGAGGCGCTCCGTCAATGCGGCTGCCGCGTCAGCCGCACGACACCCGAGCGGTCGCGTGCCAGGCGAATGTCGAGACGCTGGCCGCGGAAACTGACGTCGCGCAGTGTCAGCGCGCTCCAGCCCGGGGGCAGCATCGGCGGATAGGCTTCGACGAGGCCCGCCTCGCGGATGCGCAGCCCCGTGAAGCCGTACATCAGGGCCTGCAGGTAGCCCGCCGATCCCGTCAGGAAATATCCCGTGTTGTTGCGCGCGGACTCGGTGCGCACATTGAAGGGAGGCTTGAGAGTGCCGCCGTTGAGATCTCCGGCAAGAAGCGCGGCGCCCTCCTCGTCCGCGCCGACCGTGGCCGCGGCCACCATCGACGGCGCGATCCCCATACTGCCGGAGCCTGCCCGGGCGAGCGGCGTCGGGCGCACCGCGTAGTCGAAATCGCCGCGCCGCAATGCCGGGCTCATGAGGAGATCGAGCGACGGCAGGAACAGGAGCGGCACCGGCCCGCCGCCGAAGTCCTGGCTGCCGCTCGCAACCGACGGATCGAAGGACAGGTGATGTGTCCCGCCCGGCGCCAGCGGCACATACATCTCCCGCGCCGCCTTCTCCCACACGGGATCCGCCCGCACGCCGAGCTCGCGGGCCGCAGCGGCCGCGATGGCGAGCGCCCGGGCCGCGGACACGTTGGTGAAGGTGTCGTTCGGAACGTCGTTGTGCGACTCGGCGACCGAGTTGACGTGGGCGATCTCGTAGCGATGCTCGCGCGGGTTGTAGGTGGAGCGGCTCGCCCAGAAGCGCGCCACTTCGCGGATCACCGGCCAGCCGTGCGTGTCCAGCCACTCGCGATCGTGGGTGGCGAGGTAGTACTGCCATTGCGCGATCGCAACATCCGCGCTCACGTGGATCTCGGTATCCGCGAGCAGCACCGCGGAGTGCGGTGTCTGGTCGGTGCCGTTCTCCGGATCCGACTCCCAGGGATACATGGCTCCCCGGTAGCCGTGCGCCCGGGCCCGCGCCTGCGCCGGCTGCAGCGTGCGGTAGCGGAAGTCGACGATGGGCCGGGCGCGCTCGGGACTGAGGAGCAGCAGCACGGGGAAGATCCAGGTGTCGCTGTCCCAGAAAACGTGTGCGGCGTAATCCGGCGTGAGCGCATCGGGGCCGGGCGAGAAGGCGGTGCCCACGGTCGAGCTGGCGAGCAGGTAGTAGAGCTCGGAGTGCGTCACCTGCTGCGCGCGTGCGTCGCCTTCGATCAGGATGTCCGACTGCCACAGCTGCGCCCAGGCCGCGCGATGCTCCCTGAGCAGCGGCTCGAAACCGCGGCTGCGCGCTTCGCGCGCAAGCGCGAGATCCTGCGCGGCATCGCCGCCCCAGCCCTCGCGCGACAGCGCCACATACTTCGTGAACGCGTAGCGGCGGCCGCGCTCGACCTTGATCGCGACGTCGAGCGCCATGCGATAGGCGTCGCGATGGAAGGTCGCGCTCTCCGCCGCGGTCCCCTCGGGCAGCGCCACCGCCGCGGCCATGGCCATCGCAAGTCCCTGCGCCGCCCGGCCGTCGAGCCACATCGACAGCGAGGGCGCATCGCCTGCGGCTGCGTGCACCTCGGTGTAGCCGGGATACCAGAGCGCCGCGCGGTCGGCGGCAGCCGGGGGGCGCGGCTCGAGGCTGAGGCCGTAGGCGGCGACCGCCTCCTCCATCTGCGGCCCCGTCATCTCGCCGAGCGGAAATCGCGGCGCATGGTTCGCCCACAGGAGCAGCGGAAACGACAGGTGCACGACTCCGTCGTAGTCCGGCGTGAGAGTGAGGCGCGTGGCCGCGAGGTGCGGCGCTGCCTCGCTCACGAGCGTCGTCACTTCGACTTCGGTGGTGCGGGCGCCGTCGATATAACGGTAGTGCGTCGTGAGCGTGGCCTCGTGCAGGTCGAGTGTCTGGCGGTAGTCGGCGAAATGCCGCTCGTCGAGCCGTGCGCGGTTGAGCCACGAAAGACCCCCGCCCGCGGCACTCGAGCTGAAGTCCACCTCGTTCCAGGCAGGCACCTGTGCCGGGCGCGACATGTCTCCGGTCGTGTAGTCCATGAATGCGATCACGTAGGTGGGCGTCGACTCCGTGCCGCGCGGCGCGGTGAGCGTGCCGAGGTAGCCGTTGCCGAGATAACCGGGGAAATAGCCCGGCAGATCGCCGGGCCCGGCGCTGAGCAGAAAGCTCGCGTCGGTCGCGGCGCGCGCGCTCGCGGCGGCCAGCACGAGGAGTGCGTACACCAGCGCATTTCGGCTGCGGCTCACGGCGCCTTCTCCATGTCGGGTGGTGGTCGCACGGCGAGGTACACCGTGCTCCAGAGCTGCGCAGCGTTGGCTTCGTCCGCATCCGCTGCCGCGGCGCCGAACGGCGCCACGTGATAGTGGCGCTCGGCGAAGGACCACGACCAGAGCTCCGAGTTGCTGATCGATCGCGTGGCGTTGATCGCGGCCCAAAGGGACTTCTCGGCCCCGGCCAGGCGAGCACGGACCGCTTCGGGCAGGTCCGTGCGCCCGAGCTGCCGTGCGAGGCCGGCGGCCAGCAGCGCCTGCTGCCACGACCACACGACCGTGCCGTGATAGGCGTTGCGGCTCAATTGCGCCTGGAGCACCGGTCCGCAGAACGCGGGATTCGCGACCAGCAGTCCCACTTCGGTCATGAGCCCCGCTGGAAACGGACGCATGAGCGCGGTCACCGCGCTGTCGACACTTCCGGCATCCAGGTCGGCGAACAGCAGCGCAAAGCCTTCGTCCGAATGCAGCACCGGAATCGGGGTGCCCGTGCCATCGAGCGCGAGCGCGTGAAAGTGCAGGTCGTCCGCCCCGAGCGCGGCGATCGCCGGCAGTGCCGCGACCTTCTCCGCGGTGGCGTAGGAGTAGACCGCCGCGGCGGCCGCCTGGTTCGGGATGGTGACCTCGAAGAGCGGCGGCGCCCGCGCGCGCCAGATCTGCGCGAGGTGCGCGGCGTGCGCGAACAGCGCGCGATCGCTCGTCTTGAGATACGGCGCGAGCAGGCCGCTCTCCTCGAGGCGCGCGGCGGCCGTGAGCGCCGCGGGCACCAGCACGGCGTTGACGTCGTACGGATAGCGCCCGCCGCCGAGACCGCGCTCGCTGTCGCGCCACTCGCCCACCGGGTACCCGGGTTTCAGCCCGATGAGCCTGGCTCGCGCAGGATCCTCCCCAAACGCTGCGGCGCTCGTCAGCACGAGCCGGAGGTTGCGCACCAGCGCCGCGCCGTGCGCGCCGCGGGCGAGGAACGCCGCGGCCCGCGAGCGGCCGCGCGCATCGTCGAGGAGCCAGTCGCTCGCGACCGGAGCGAGCAGATAATCGCCGTCGATCATCTTGTAGTCGAACACCGGCGTCGCCGAGCGCGAGCCGCCGGCCTTCATGTGGTCGAGCACCGCCTGCTCGCCGATGTCCTCTTCGTGCGCCACTTCGCCCCCGGGCGACAGGCGTACGAGCACCGAGTCGAGTGCATCCTCGACCGCGGTGGCGCTCAGCACCGGCATCAGCAGCCGCACCGAGATCAGCGTGTCGCGCCCGAAGTAGGTGTCGAAGCGCCACGAGCCCGCCAGCAGCTTCTCACGGTAGGCGAGATAGGCGAGCGTGTTGCGCGCAGCGGGGTCGGTGGACGCCGAGTCGTCGAGGAGCTCGTCACCCGCGAGCGGCGTGAGCGGCGTCTCGCCCGTGAGGCCGGTGATGCGCAGGCCGATCGTGCCGTCCGCAGCGGCGCTGATGCGCCCGCCCGCGAGCTCTCCGTGAGTGACCTCGAGCGTGAGCCGATAGCCTGCGGCGCCGTCGAGGCGGTCCCGCGCCCAGCCGAGCGTGCGCCCGGCGGCCGTGGCAGCCACGCGGATCTCCGGCGGCACCCTCCCGGCCGATTGATAGTCGCGCAGCACGCGAATGCTGGAGAGCACCGCCTGGTGCGGCACCAGCGCCGGAGCCGCGAGGGTGGCATCGGCCGTCATGCCGTACAGCGCCCGCCCGCGGGCGTCGGTGGTATGAACGGGCCGCGGTGCGCCGTCGAGCGTCCAGCGTGCCTCGCCCGCTTGCTTCTCGAACCAGAGGCCGACACCGCTGTTGCCGGCCGGGAAGGCGAGCAGAATGCGCGGCTCCGATCCTGAGCGCAGCAGCAGATGTGCCGCGACGGGCCCCTCGCGCAGGAAGCGGTTGATGTTGAGCGCGTCGTCGACCTCGAAGTCGAGCCGCGCCGATGTGCCTGGCGTGCTTGCGGTGCGCGGCGCGGCGGCGCCCAGGGGTACGAGGAGCGCCGCGGCGACCGCGACGGCCGAGGCACCGTGCAGCAACGCCATCGTGTTCACCCGCCGTCACCCTCGCGCGCCGCACCTCAGGTAGCGCGGCAATATACTACGAGCCGCATGAGCCCCACGACACTCTCGCGCCGCGGTTTCGCGCGTCTGACCGCGTACCGCTGCGCGTCGACGAACTTCGCCGCCGGCGGGTATTCCATTCGCAGCAGGTCCGCCGTAAGGAACCGAAAACGCGCATTGCCGGCAGGAACGGCGGTTGCGCCGCTCGTCGCGGCGGCGCAGGGCAGTGCCGCAGCGGCGAGAACCGACATGAGCCGGGTCCGCATGCGAAGCACCCCGCGCCCCGACCGAGGGGCTCGAGCTCGCGGCTGAGCTAACTCAGCGTCCGCGAGGCGCGGCAGCAGCGCCCGAATCCGCCAGCAGTACTTCCGCCTTCAGCCGCGTGCCGCCGATCAGCGGCGCATTCGCACTGCAGCGGGCGCTGTAGTCGACGTTGCGAGTGGCAAAGAGGGGCAGTATCTGCTGATCGATCTGGGCGATCAGCTCGCAGTCCTTCGCCGCATCGAACAGCTCGCGGTTGGCGAGCAGATCGACGCTCTTCCAGTGTGCGGAAACGGTCTGAGCGGCCGTCCCCTTCGCCGGCTGCAGCACGTGCATGACGATGCGGACACCCGGGGTAGTCTCGGGCGCGTAAGCCTGGAAGCAGCCGTAGCGAGTCACCTTGAGATCATCACGCGCACCGAGCTGCAGCAGGATGCCTCGCATCTTGGCCTGGAATCCGTCACAGGAGTACTTGGTGGTAAATCCCGTGTACACGAAGTTGATCTCCTTCGGCACCCACGTGGCTTGATCGTCCGCCGGACTTGCCCCGGCCGGGACGCAGAAGAGCGGCAGCGCTGCCGCGAGAGCGACCAGCCCGCCCTCCACCAGGGTCGTGTTGCGATTCGAGCCACCCATTGGGGCACCTCCCGCGAGTGCAGCTCGTGACGATACTCCCGCGCCTCGGAGCGGTCACGACACGCTGCGAATTTTGTTGTCGTTACGCAACGTCGTTGTCTCAAGGTTGCGCGTGTATGGCGCGGACTGAGGTTGTAGATTCGCGACAAATGCTTGTAATTGGTAATCGATCGCATTAGATTCCGGGCCGGAGCGATCAAAAAGAGGTCTCTGAACGCTTACCACGCTTGCTTCAGCGAAAACCTGCCTCGCTTTTCATCGCCTGCATTCAACCAGCGGAGGGGACAGTCCATGAGAGGGAAAAGCAACAAAGCACTGCGCCGGCGTGCCCAATCGCCCAGTGCGTCGGCTTCACCCATCGTTGCAGGGCCGGGACGGCGCTTTGGCGCCATCAATGTCGCCGCTGCAGTCGCGGGAATTCTCTACGCCTCTGTCGCCGGTGTGGCTCATGCGGCGGACGCGGACCAGGCCGCCGCGGCTACCCCGGCTCCCGCGCAATCGCTGCAGGAGGTCGTGGTCACGGCCACAGCTACATCCGTGAAGAAACTGGACGCCAGCTACAACATCGTATCGGCGTCCCGCCAGGATATTCAGCTGGCGAATCCCGCGAGCGCGGCCGAGATCTACAAGCTATCGCCCGGGGTCTGGCCGGAAGCATCCGGCGGTCAGACCGGCGTCAATATCGATGTCGCCGGCTTTCCCGACGGCGGCGGCGATTCGCCGTTTTTCACGACCATGATTCAGGGCTCACCCCTCTACGGCTCGCCCTTCCTGTCCTTCATGGACAACAGCTCCCTCGTGCGCCTGGATGACACGATCGAGCGGGTCGAGATCGTTCAGGGAGGAACCAGCTCAATCTTCGGGCCAGGCCAGCCGGGCGCAACGGCCAACTGGATCCTGAGGACCGGCTCGGACAAGCAGACCGGCTCGGTGGGCTTCACTTATGGCTCCGAAGGATCGGAGCGCGTGGATCTGTTCGAAAGCGGCAAGCTGGCGGACGGATGGTACGGAAGCATCGGCGGGTTTTACCGTGTCTCCGACGGCGTGCGGGATCCGCAATATCCGTCTGACATTGGCGGGCAGCTGACGGCCACGTTGAAGCATGACCTCGACAATGGCTCGGTCATGTTCTGGGTCAGAACCCTGCACGACAAGAACGCCTGGTACGCCGATTTTCCGTACGTCGTCCACAACGGCTCGGTCAGTACCTACCCCGGATTCAATCAGCTCAACTCCACTTACAACAGCAAGCAAACGCAGAATTTCCTGGTACCGAATCCGGAGTGCAACTGCTTCGAGAACGACGATATCAGCGACGGGCGTGGCGCTGATCTGAGTTATTTCGGTTCAGAACTGAAAGAGGCGTTCGCCAACGGTTGGTCGATCAGCAACAACTTCCTGTTCGACGGCGGGTACGTCAATACCCACGCGATGATCAACAACGGCAACCCCCAGACGCTGTCGTCCTACATTGCGGGTCTGACCCTGCCGGCCGCGCTGCCCGCGGCGAACGTCCAGGCGACCTTTGCCGACGGCCAGGCGGTGAATCCCAATCAGAGCATCGTCACGCAGCAGGTCTGGTTGGTGCGGAAGAAGATCACGAACCTCACCGACGAGTTCCGGCTGAACAAGGACTTCGGCAACGGCGACGTACTGACCTTTGGTGTGTACGCAGCCCACTACACGATGAACGATGCCTGGTCGCTGGGCTCGAACGTGCTGATTACCAATCAGCCAAACGCGTCCCCGATCATCCTGACGGGCAACGCCGGTGGAAACATCTACCAGGTGAGCAGTCCCCAGGGCATCGTGAGTGCCAACGGAGGCTACCAGATCCTCCAGGACGGCGACGCCACCAACGTTGCCGCCTATCTCTCCGACTCCTGGAAGATCGACCGCTGGCTCTTGGATGCTTCGGTCCGTCTCGAGCATATCAACCTGACTCAGGAGACATCCAACCTCTCGCCTAAACAGATGGGCACGCAGTACGATCTGTGGGACAACGCCGTCGAATTGCCCAACGGTACCTACTCGCACGGCAGCGAGAACAACACGATGCCGACCTTCTCCGTGGGCGCCAACTACGAGTTCAACGACAACATGAGCGCCTACGTGCGCATCAACAATGGTGTGCTTTTCGAGAACTTCGATGGTGTCCGTTGCAACATTTACAACGGCAGCAACAGTTGCCCGGCGAGAGCGCCTCTTGAGACCGTCCAGAACTACGAGTTCGGTTTCAAGATTCAGAATCAGTGGACGTACATCGACGCATCATTCTACGACAAGGAGTTCAGCGGGATACCGTATACGCCCATCGACGTCAATCACGTGGTGTTAGGCCCGGGCTCCGTCTATGGATCCACCTCCAAGGGAGTGCGGCTCGACGGCAGCGTCAATCCCTTCGCGACCAACGGCAACCAGGCCCTGAGCGCCTTCAAGATCACCGTCGACGGCATCTACGAGGATGCGCACTACAAGGACTTCGCCGGCTGCTACATCTATCAAAACATCCTGCTGCAGACGGTTTGCGGCACCATCAACGGCCAGCCGCTCGCGCGTCTGCCGAAATTCCAGGTCCGCGTGACACCGAGCGACACACAGCTCTTCAATTGGGGCACGTTGACCGAATACGTGCAGTACGAGCACATCGGCCAACGCTATCAGGACGCCTCGGGCCCCCAGGGGGTGCCGCTGTACGCCTATTACGATCTGGCCGCGGGCATCGATGCGAGGGTCGGGGAGAGCTGGGAGCTGCTGCTGCTCGGCTCGAACCTCACCAACCAGATCGGCTTGACCGAGGGTAACGCCCGATTCGGAGGAAACACCGTGCAGAACAGCGTGGGCTTCGGCCGCTCGATCCTCGGCCGCGAGGTCAACCTGACAGTCAAGTACTTCTGGTAGGGCGACTTCCAGCCGGCAGCGCCGGGAAAATCCTCTCCCCTCACGGCGACCTGAGGGGAGATTTTTTTGCGCGCTTCATATTCGCGATGATTCGGATCCGCCGTGGCCCGTGTCCGGCACGGCATCGAAAGCCACCGTCAGGCGGGGCTGGTCGCTGTGAAAAGGCACAGTGCCGTGCCAGAAATACGACGGGAAGAGCACCAGCAGGCCCACCTGCGGCCGAACTGACAGCTCTGCGGGAAGTCCGGGCGTCGTCAGCATGCCCGGAGCGCCAAAGCTGAGGACCCCCTCGGCCGTGTGTCCTGCTCTCACGGAATCCGGCAGTTGAACGTAGAACGCCGAGGAAATCCATCCCCGCGGATGCACGTGGCTCGTGTGGTAACCGTCGCGGTGCAGACGTACCGACCAGGCGCCGTTGAACCGCGCGGGCCCCCGATTGCGACGCCGCAGGGCATCCTCCCCCTGGCCTATGCGATCCCGGTAGCGCGCGATCGGGGCGGCAAAAGCCTGAAACAGCGCCTGGATGACGGGATCCTGACTGCGCGAAAGGTCCTGGGTGGTCTCGGTACCCAGGCGTAACGACTGGTAGAGCAGCCGGTGGCCGTGCGGGTTGTGCAGGGCATTCAGGCGTGATGCGAGCTCCGTCAGGAAGCTGCCGAGGTCGGGCCACCCCGCAGGCACCTCGATGAACGTCGACAGAAGCATCCGGTCGTAGTCGCAGAACGGCTCGTAGCGCGCATCGTCCGATAGCCGCAGCGCCGTGGTCTGCATGGCAATGATGTACTGATCGTCCGGTGTGGCCGCCAGCAAGCCTGCGCACTCCGCGAGCGCCCTGGCTCCCTCGCCCACACCCAGGTACGCGGCGCACAGCAGCTTGCGCGCCGTATGGTCGCCGGGCAGCGCTCGCAGGGCGTGCTCTGCGAGCCTGAGCGCAGTGCCAGGCTCAAACTCGAGCGCCGCCAGTCCTGCGCGAATCGCCATGTTGGGGTGAGACTCCCGCCGCGTCGCGCGTTCGGCGAGGCACGCAAAAGCGCCGCGCGCATCCCCCGCCCCCTGCAGCAAGGCGGCCTTGGAGCCGCGCAGTGCATCGTCATGCGGAAATTTCTCCAGCGCCGCGTCCAGAGTGCGCGTGGCGTCCACGATATTACCGGTGCGCATCCAGACGAGCTGCGCCAGCCGCTCGTGGGCTTCGGCGCGGTGGGGGTCCAATCTCACACATTCTCCTAGCGCGAGCTCGGCTTCGTCGAATCGCCCGAGACTCAGGAGGCTGCGGGCATGTGTGTAGTGCAGCGCCGCCGTGGGTCGGGTACGCAGCAGCGTCCGACGCGCCACGCGCTCGGCTTCCGCCGGCTGCTGGGCCGCATTCAATGCGACCGCCAGCGTATGGCTTGCGACCACGTCGTCCGGAGTCTGCGCCGCCAGACGACGATAGTTCGCCACCGCCTCGCTTTGACGGCCCAGTGCGGCATATGCCGCAACGTGGAGCGCCGCCAGATCGGCGTCGGCCTTGCCGCTATTGCACCAGGCGGTGGCGATCTCGAGCGCGAGGGCCGGCTGGCGCGTGTCCAGGTAATGACGAGTCAGCAAGAGAGCCGCGCGGGGATGCGGCGGCGCGCCCTGAGTTGCACGCCGCAGCAGGGGTATGGCCTCTGCGCTGCGACCCGAGAGGAGCAATAGCTCCGCGAGTGTGGTCAGGGTGGGGGGCGATGCGGGGTCGATCTCGAGGGCACGCCGCAGCAGGGACTCCGCTTGCGCGTGGTCGCCCAGGGCCTGCTTCGTGCCGGCGAGCAGCCGCAGCCCTTCCACGTGCCGGGGATTCGCGGCCACCAGCGATTCCAACTGCGTATGCGCTGCGCGGTACTCGCCGGACTGCAGCAATCCGCTAATGCGGCGCATGGAGTCAGCGAGCCCTTCGGACATGGCGATCTATGAGACGCTGATCCTGTCAGCGCAGCTCACGGATGCGGATGTTGCGCACGGCGAGCGCGCCGGGGTGATCGCCCTGAATGCCGATGAGGCCGCGCGGCGCGAGTCCGTAGTTCGGATACCTGGCGAACTTGCTGGCCGCCACCCGCTTCTTCCAGTCCTCGCTCCCGAGCTGGTACTCGACCACCTTCACCCCGTTCAGCCAGTGCTCGACGTGATGGCCGCGCACGACGAGACGCGTCCTGTTCCAGTGATCGTACGGCTTCGCGATCCCGGGCGGCACGCCGTAGAGCGCGTAGTCGGAGCCGGCGGCCGTGAGCGGGTTCTTGCCGTCCTCCGCGTTGAGGTCATCGAGGAGCTGATACTCCGGCGCGCTCCAGTAGATGTGGTCGTACTCGCGCGTGCCCCGGTAGAAGATGCCGCTGTTGCCGGCCTTGCCGATTTTCCACTCGAGCTCGAGCTCGAAGTCGGCGAACTTCCCGTTCGTCACGAGATCATCCACCGGGCCGTCCTTCTCGAGCACTCCGCCGGCGACGCGCCAGCCCGCCGGCAATCCGGGCTCCTTCCAGCCGCGCCAGTCGGGCGCGCTGTGATCCTCGAGCAGCGCCCGCCAGGCCCCCGCGGGAGCGGCCGGTTCGGCGCCGAGGCTGGCCGCGGCAGCCAGGGAGAGTGCCAGCACCGCGGCGCGCAGCTCTGTCTTCTTCATGGGTCGCTCCTCAAACGGGCTCGTTTGTCATGTCAGGTTCAGCCGCTTCAGGAGCTCCGGCGGCGCGCCGTCAAAGCTCGCGAGGGGCACGTTGCCGATGTAGCCGAGGTCCTTGCGTCCGGCGGAACTCGAGTAGAAGGCGGCGGCGGTCAGGTCCCGATAGAGCGCGAAGAAGCGCGCGGCGTCCTGCCGCTCGGGCGCCGCGCGCGTGGCGTCGCAGATCGAGTCGCAGATCGCCGTCTGCGCGGCGGCGTCGAGCTCCGCAAATCCCTTGCCCGAGCGCCGCGCGCCTTGCGCATCCAGCCAGGCGAAGCCCTCCAGCACGACGGGCCGGTCGCCCTGCTGCGTCGGGTACGGCGCGCTCACCCACTCGTCGATGAAGTCGACCACGCCGGCGGCGGAGGCGCTTGGAGAATGCTCGTCCGCGGGAATGATGAGGTCCGAGAGCACCGCCGCGAGCCGCCGCTGCGCCGCGCTCAGCGTGAGCGGCCAGAACTCGCCGCGCCCGTGAGGCGTGACGAGGTCGGGATCAGCGCCATAGCCTGGTGCAGCCGGCAGCTGCGACAGCGCGGCGCCGGGCGCCGTCTGCCCCGCCACCCCCGTGCGCCACGCAGGCCAGGCGGCGCTCGCGGCCAGCATCCACTTGACGGTCGTCCGGCGGTCCATCACAGCTCCCTGCGCCGCATGCGCTCCAGGATGTGATCCGCCGCGCGCCAGGCGATCGCCATGATCGTGAGCGTCGGATTCTTGTCGGCGTTGGAGGGGAACACCGCGCCGTCGGTGATGAAGAGGTTGGGCACGTCCCAGGTCTGGCACCAGCCGTTGGTGACGGAGTTCCGGGGCTCCGCTCCCATGATCGCTCCGCCGACTTCATGGATGATGAGCCCTCCCGGGGCGATCGCCCTGGCGCCGTCGGTCTCGATCTTCTTCGGCCTGCCGCCCATGCCCTCGATGATGTCCCCGAAGGTCCGCTGCATGTGCGCCGCCTGGCGCCTCTCGTGCTCGGACCACTGCCAGTGGAAGCGCAGCACCGGTATCCCCCACTTGTCCCTGACGCCGCCCGGGTCGATCTCGCAATACGAGTGCTCGTTCGGGATCATCTCGCCGCGGCCCGCGAAGTTCACGAAGGATCCGTAGTAGCGGCGCACGTCCTGCTTGAATTTCGCTCCATAGCTGCCGCCGGTCAGCCACTCGAGGTGCCCGCCCGTGTCGGGTCCGGGCATGCGCCTGCCGCCGCCGAATTCGACGTGGTAGCCGCGCGCAAAGCCGAGCTTGCCGGCGAGCTGCTCCTTGTAGAGCCACCAGGGCATGTAGAACTGATGGCCGTCGGCGCCGTCTTCGTTGAGCGGCGGAAGGCTCTCGAGCAGCGGCACCTGCCCCGTCACATCGCTCCCGACCGTGTCCATGATGTAGCGCCCGACCTTGCCGCTCGAGTTCGCGAGCCCGTCCGGGAAATGCCTGCTCTTCGAGTTGAGGAGAATCCGCGCCGACTCGCAGGCGCTGGCGGCGAGCACGACCACGCGCGCGCGCGCGTGCTCATGCTTGCCGGTGGTGCGGTCGACGAAGCCGACGCCATTGGCACGGCCGTCGGCGCCGAGCGTGACCTCGTACACCATGGCGTCGGTGGCGATGTCGAGGTTGCCGGTGGCGAGCGCCGGGGGCAGGTGCACCGTGGTCGACTGGTAGTTGGCGCGGATCGCGCAGCCGCGCCCGCAGGGAGTCGCCCACAGGCACGGGGCGCGGCTGCGCATGTCGGCGGCGAGAATCTCCTGCGCTCTGGCATTGCCCGGATGAAGCCGCCGGGGGTTGCTCCTGTGATCGAGCGCCTGCGTGAGCACGGCGCGGTGACCCGGTATCACGGGGATGCCGAGGCGCCGCGCGCTCCGCGCGATCAGGTAATCGCTCACGATGGGCTTGGGTGGCGGCAGCAGGCAGCCTGGCGGGGAGTCGGGTGTGTTCTCGAGCCCCTCGTTGCTGCCGTACACGCCGATCAGGAGCTCCACCTTGTCGTAGTAGGGCGCGACATCCTCATAGCCGATCGGCCAGTCGAAGCCGAGGCCGTCACGGCTCTTCGGCTTGAAATCGTACGGGCCGTTGCGCAGCGAGATCCGTCCCCAGTGATTGGTGCGCCCGCCGAGCATGCGCGCCCGCCACCAGTCGAAGCGCCCGGCGTGCTCTTCGGTGGTGCGCACGTAGGGCTCGCCCGGCACCTGCCAGCCGCCGTCCACTGTCGCGTCGTAGAAGCCGAAGGGCTTCTGCGGGGTGTCGGCGCCGCCTAAGGGCGCCATGTCGGGCGTCTGGAACATCGGCGTCTCGGTCGCCGGCGTGTAGCGGCGCCCGGCCTCGAGCATCAGCACGCGGGCGCCCTCCATGCACAGCGTGTAGGCGGTCTGCCCGCCGGCCGCGCCCGACCCGACTACGATCACGTCGTAGGCGCGCTGCCGGGTCTTCGCGGTCACGAACGGCATCGCTCAGGACCGGTACGGCTCGCGGCCGATTCCCTGGACGGCGATGCCCTGGCTCCCGAGCACTTCGTGCTGCAGGGCATACATGGCGGCCGCGGCCTCATCGATCGCCCGCGTGAAGGCGAGCGAGCCGGCCAGGATCGGCTTGAGCCGCTCCCGGTCCTGGATGCGGGCCGGCGGATATTCGTGCTCGACGACCAGGCAGGTCTTTTCCGGATCGATGGCGAGGAGCTCGCGCGCGGCGAGCTGGTGATCGAGCCAGTCGACCGTGCGATTCTGCAGGTAGGCGAGCGGATCGTGGCGCGCGGTCCCGGGGAGCTCGTGCTCGCTGAACACCGTCTGCTTCTTCCACGCGTTCGCCTGGCTCGCGGGATCCGGGCTCGGCTGCCCGCCGCGCCAGTCGCCGCGCTGCATCGTCTGTCCGCCGTAGCCCCACGCCGCGATGCCCCGCGATTCGATGACCTGGCCTTTGACGTGAAAGCCGCCGATCAGAAAATTGTAGCCGCTGTCCTTCAGGTACTGGAACACGGAGCGCGAGTCCTGGCCCATGAGGATCGCGTGCGACGGGTCGTAGTGGATGCGGAACTGATCTCCGACTCCGTGGCGCTCGCAGATGCGATGCAGCGCGATCCAGGGACCTGGCGCATAGGCGATGTTGTTGTGCCAGCTGTCGCTCACGTTCCAGCCCGGCATCGGGCACTGCTCGACGCGGAAGGTCAGGCCGCGGGCCCTGGCCTCCTTGAGCAGCGGCACGAACACCGCCTCGAACATGACGAGATTCCCGTCCATGCTGAGCTGCGGGTTGCGCCCGACGAAGCCGGTGACGGCATCGGCTCCGAGCAGCGCCGCGGCGTCGAAGACCCTGAGCATCAGCTGGTGCTTCCTGCCGCGCACGGCTTCGTCCGCGGCCAGCATGTTGTCGAAGTAGGCGAGGTCCGAGAGCCCCACCTTGGTCGCCTGCATCGCGCGGCGCACGCGCGCGGCCCGCCCGGCGTCGAAGGGCGAGCGCAGGTCGAGCGTGTTGGCCACCGGATCGAGCATCGCCGCGGCCGGAACGTCGCTCTCGGTCGGATGCAGAGCCGCCGACAGCTCGATGTTCGGCGCGCCGATCTCCGCGGCGAACTCGAGCCATTCCTCGATGGCGAGATCCGGGTCGGCGTCGCGCCGCGCGCGGGCGGTGAGCTCCTGGAGCGCCGCGGTGAGGATGCTCAGGCGCATCCGGCGCGGCCGGAACTCAGCGGGGCGCATAGGCCAACCTCTCGTTGCGGAACGCCGCCGCGAACAGCACGAACACCGCGGCGGCAAATGCGGCCGGATAGAGCCAGATGGACTTCCAGTCGTGCGCCCCGCCCGCCGCGTACAGGTCGTCGATGAGCCCCGCGGCCCAGAATCCCACCAGCATGCCGAGGCCGTAGGTCGCGAGCGTGATCAGTCCCTGCGCGGCGGCCTTGTGCTCGGCGCCGGCCTTGGAGTCGGTGTAGATCTGCCCGGAGACGAAGAAGAAGTCGTAGCACACGCCGTGCAGCGCAATGCCGATGATCAGCATGAAGCCGAGCTCGTGCGCATTGCCGAAGGCGAACAGGACATAGCGGGCGGCCCATGCCAGCATGCCGATGAGGAGCGTGGTCTTCATGCCGAAGGTCCGCAGGAAGAGCGGAATGAGCAGCATGAAGAGCACTTCCGACATCTGCCCGATGGTCTGCTTGCCGGTGGCGTTGGCGACCTGGATCTCGGTGAGGAACTGGTTGGCGTTCTGGTAGTAGAAGGCGAGCGGGATGCAGATCAGCACCGACGCCACGAAGAACACGGCGAAGTTGCGCTCCTTGAGCAGCACCAGGGCGTCGAAACCGAGCGCGCGCTTCAGTCCGCCGCCCTCCCCGGCCGCGGGCCGCGGCGGCGTGCGCGGCAGCGTGAAGGCGTAGACGCCGAGCACGAAGGAAGCGATCGCGCACATGAGGAAGGTGCCGCGCAGGAGGCCCTGCGCGATGCCGGCGTGCGAGTCCCAGCCGAACAGGTAGCTGATCGTGAGTCCCGCGACGATCCAGCCGATCGTGCCCCACACGCGCACGCCGGAGAAATGCCGCGAGGGGTCGTCCATCTGGCGAAACGCGATCGCGTTGACCAGCGCGAGCGTCGGCATGTAGAGGATCATGTAGGCGAGCAGCACGGGGTAGAAGGCGCCGAAGGCGCGCGTGCCGTAGAGCGCGTACATCAGGATGCCGCCCGCGATGTGGAAGACGCCGAGCAGCCGCTCGGCATTGAAGTAACGGTCGGCGATCAGGCCGACGACGAACGGGGCGATGATCGCGCCCCAGGCCTGGGTGCCGTAGGCGAGACCGGTCTGGGCGCCGCTCGCGTGCAGGTTCGCGCCGAGATAGCTCCCCATCGTGACGAACCAGCCGCCCCAGATGAAGAACTCGAGGAACATCATGGCGCACAGCCGCGCCTTCGTCCGGCCGTTCATAGCCGCATCCAGGCCGAGCCCGCGCGCGAGCTCGCGACCGCCTGCGCAACGAAGCGCAGGCCGCGCAAACCGTCCTCCACGCCGGGGTAATCGCGCACCGGCGGCTGGCCCCGGCCGACACGCCGCACGTCCTCGATGAAGGCCCGGTAGATGTTCGCAAACGCCTCGAGATACCCTTCGGGATGGCCGGCCGGGGTGCGTGCCGCCGCCTGCGCGGGGGCGCCCAGGTACCCGTGCCCGGTCCGCAGCAGCTCCCACGGTCTGCCGGCGCGCTTGAAGATGAGCGTGTTGGGCTCCTGCTGATGCCATTCGAGCGCGGCGCGCGTCCCGTAGACGCGCAGCGACAGCCGGTTCTCCTCCCCGCAGGCGATCTGCGAGCACACCAGCGTCCCCTTGGCTCCGCCTTCGAGCCGCACCAGCATGTTGGCGTCGTCATCGAGCGGCCGGCCCGCGACGAAGGAGGTGAGATCGGCGCATACGGCCTCGATGCGGGCGCCGGTCACGAACTCGAGCAGGTTCGCCGCATGCGTGCCGATGTCGCCGACGGCGCCGCCGAGGCCGGCACGCGCCGGATCGGTGCGCCACTCGGCCTGCTTGTGGCCGCCGCGCTCGAGCGGCTCCATGAGCCAGTCCTGGGTGTACTCCACCAGCACCTTGCGCAGCTCGCCGAGCTGCCCGCCGCGGACCAGCGTGCGCGCCTCGCGCACGGCCGGGTAACCCGTGTAGGTGTGAGTGAGCGCGAAGAGCGTCGTGCCCGCCTCGACGAGCCTTACCAGCTCCTCTCCCTCGGCGACCGTGAGCGCCAGCGGCTTGTCGCAGATGACGTGGATGTCGGCCGCGAGAAATGCGCGGGCGACGGGATAGTGCAGGTGGTTGGGCGTCGCGATGATGACGAAGTCGATGCCGCTGGCATCGGCCGATTCGGCGCGCGCCATCTCCTCATACGAGGTGTAGGCGCGCTCGAGGAACCAGGCGGCGGCGCTGGCGAGCGCCAGCTGCGGGTGAGAGGACATGGCGCCGGCGACGATCTGCGCCCGGCCGTCGAGCTCGGCAGCGATGCGATGCACTGAGCCGATGAAGGCGCCGCGACCGCCGCCGACGATGCCGGCCCGCAGGCGGCGCTCAGGTGGGGCGTGCGTGGCGGTCGGGCACATCGGGCGCCATGCTAACGCATTTCGCCGCCGCTGCCCGCCGTGCGCCGCGGCTAGACGTTTGAGTCGGGAAACGACGCCTTGCGGCGGTTGATGTAGTCGAGCAGCGCCTCGTCCACCGCCGCGTCGAGCGGCGGGGCCTCGTACTCCTCGAGCTGTTTCTTCCACAGCGCGTTGGCGCGCTGGATCGTGTCCCTGGCGCCCTCCGCCTCCCATTGCTCGACGCTGTTGTTGTCGGCGAGCGGCGAGCGGTAGAACGCCGTCTGGAAGTTGGCCTGCGTGTGGGCGCAGCCGAGGAAGTGCTTGCCCGGGCCCACCTCGCGGATCGCATCGAGCGCCTGGCCGTTGTCCGAGAGATCGACCCCGGCGAGCAGCGTATGCATCATGCCGGCCTGGTCGGTGTCCATGACGAACTTCTCGTAGCCCATGGCGAGACCGCCCTCGAGCCAGCCGGCCGTGTGCAGCACGAAGTTCACTCCGGCGAGACAGGTCGGAATCAGCGTGTTGGCGGATTCATAGGCGGCCTGCGCGTCGGGAATCTTCGCGGCACAGAGCGCCCCGCCCGAGCGGAACGGCACGCCGAGCCGCCGCGCGAGCGCCGCCATGACGTACAGCACCAGCGCGGGCTCGGGAGTCCCGAAGGTCGGCGCCCCCGACTGCATCGAGAGCGAGGAGGCAAAGCTGCCGAGAATCACCGGCGCCCCCGGGTTCACCAGCTGCGCGAGCGCCATGCCGGCGAGCGCCTCGGCGAGCGTCTGCGCCGCGGTGCCCGCGACCGTCACCGGGGACATGGCGCCGGCGAGGATGAACGGCGTGACGACGGTCGCCTGGTTGGCACGCGCGTAGGTCTTGAGCGCCCCGAGCATGGTTGCGTCCCAGGTGAGCGGCGAGTTGGCGTTGATGAGGCTCACGATGCAGGTGCGGGGCTTGCCGGTCCCGGGGTCGGTGAAGTTGTCGCCGAAGAGGATGCCGGTCATCTCGACCGTGTCGCGCGCCCGGTCGGGATGAGTCACCGAGCCCATGTATGGCTTGTCGCTGTACTTCATGTGGCTGTAAACCATGTCGAAGTGCCGCTTGTTGACCGGCAGATCGACCGGCTCGCAGATGGTGCCGCCGGAGTGGTGCAGCGAGTTCGCGAGGTAGGCGAGCTTGACGAAGTTGCGGAAGTCCTCGATGCGCGCGTAGCGCCGCCCCTCGTCGAGGTTGCGCACGAAGGGCGAGCCGTAGGCGGGGGCGAACACGGTGCGGTTGCCGCCGATCACCACGTTGCGCGCCGGGTTGCGGGCGTACTGGGTGAATTCGCGCGGCGCGGAGCGGCGCACGAGCTCGCGGCACATGCCGCGCGGGAAGCGCACGCGCTCGCCCTGCACGTCGGCGCCCGCGTCCTTCCAGAGCTTCAGCGACTCCGCGTCGTCGCGGAAGTCGATGCCGATCTCCTGCAGGATGGTGTCGGCGTTGTGCTCGAGGAGCTCGAGGCCTTCGCTGGACAGGACCTCGTAACAGGGAATGTTGCGCGTGATGTAGGGGACGAACGCATGGCTGCGCGCGGTGCGCGCGGCGATCTTGGCGTCGCGGCCGCTCGGGCGGCGGGCGCGCGCCGGCGGGGTCGTCTGGGGCTGCTGGTCCATACGAATGCGCCCATTATGGTCCCGCCCGGCGGCGGGACTGGCCGGTTTGCGGCATGCACTTCTCCGCCAGCGCCATCCGGGCTTACTGGACTATGGGCAAGTCGAGGTAAGTGGCGGTATCGCCCGAGCGGTACACGCGCTGCGTCGCCTTGCGATAGTCGGCGGGCCTGGCGAGAAAGATGTTCGGCACGTAGGTCTGCGGGTTGCGGTCGTAGAGCGGGAACCAGCTCGACTGGATCTGCACCATGACGCGGTGACCCGGCAGGAACACGTGGTTGGCGTGCGGCAGCGCGAAGCGATAGCGCTGCACGGTGCCGGCGGGGATCGCGCTCGGGTGCTCGAGGCTGTCGCGGTAGCGCCCGCGGAATATGTCCATGGCGACCGCCAGCTGGTAGCCGCCCATCGGCGGGTCCGAGGGCACCTCGTCGGGATAGACGTCGATCAATTTCACGACCCAGTCGCTGTCGCTGCCGCTCGTGGAAGCGAACAGGCTCACCACCGGCGCCCCGCCGATGTGCAGCGGCGCGGTGAGCACGTCCGAGAGGTAGGTCAGCACGTCGGGCCGGTCGGTCACCGCGCGCTGGTCCCTGAGGAGCCAGTGCTGCCACGCGAGACGGTCGCGGAAGCTCACGGGACGTGGCTGGTAGGGAACGGGCTTCGCGGGGTCGGAGACGTACTCATCGTAGGCCGCTCCGCCCTTCGCCGCGGGAGCGCCGAAGCCGAGCCCGAACCCGGCCTCGAGGTACAAGCGCCGCGCGGCGGAGGGACATCCCGATTCGCACGACAGCGGCCATGTCGGCAGGCGCTGCCAGACATTGGCGCCGGTCTCATAAGCCAGCACCCGCGGCGTGTCGGCCCTCGGCGCCTCATCCAACAGCCGCGCGTTGAAGAAGGGCAGGATGACGTCGCGGCGCACCTGCAGCGCCGTGTCGCCGTCGAACTTGAGCGGCCCGAGCGTCGTGCCGTCGCCGTTGATGCCGCTGTGGCGCCAGGGTCCGAGCACCAGAAAGATCCGATCCTTGCCGGTGTCCTGAGGCACGGTCGCGAGGTACGCGTGCACGCCGCCGTACATGTCCTCCTGGTCCCAGAGACTCGTGATGTAGAGCGTCGGCACGCTGAGCGGCTGCGCGGCGAGAATCCGGTCGAGGGCCTGTTCGCTCCAGAAGCTGTCGTAGGCGGGATGCTCGCTGAGCTTCTGATAGAACGGCAGCGCGTCGAGCCCGAAGCGGCGTGCGAAACCGTCGGCGGAGACGAGCGAGAGAAACAGCTGGTAGTCGTCGAACACCCCGCGCGGAATCGGCTTCGCGGCGCCGTGCTCGGTCGTCTGACCGTAGATATAGTCGAAGTTACTCTGGCGGAAGGCGCCGTTGTGAAACCAGTCGTCGCCCTTCCAGCCGTCGACCATCGGGCATTCGGGTACCGCGGCCTTGAGGGCGGGATGGGGATGGATGAGCCCCATGAGCACGGTGAAGCCTCCGTAGGACGATCCGATCATGCCTACGCGCCCGTTCGTTTCCGGCACGTTCTTCACCAGCCAGTCGATGGTGTCGTACGTGTCGGTCGAGTGATCGACCGGGGTGTCGTTGAGCGGGCCGCGCAGGAAGCGCGTCATGACGTAGTCGCCCTCGGACCCATACTTGCCGCGCACGTCCTGGTAGACGCGGATGTAGCCGGCCGCCACGAACACCTCATCCGCCGTGCCGAGCTCCGCCGCCATGTGCGGGCTCGGCGTGCGCTCGGTGTTCTCCGAGGCGTTGTAGGGGGTGCGGGTGAGGATGATCGGCGCGCGCTTCGCGCCCCTCGGAACGACGATGACGGTATGCAACTTCACGCCGTCGCGCATCGGAATCATGACGTCGCGCTTGACGTAGTCGTAATCCGCCGTGGGAGCGGTGAAGTGCGGCGGAATGTCCGGCTGCATCGGCGACGTCGGCGGCGTCGGCACACCGGCCGCCATTGCCGCCGACACCGCGAGTGCGGCTCCCGCGAGCAGACCCGATGTTCGTGTGCGCATCACGTCCCCCTCCTGCGAATCGGGGTCACTCTGGTGAAACGGGGCTGGCGGCCGGCAACTCCGACGCACGAGTCTTGAGGAGTACCCCGGCGTAGTAGAGCAGGTAGTAGCCGACCAGCAGTGCGAAAATCCCCAGCGTCAGCGGGCTTCTCTGGTAGGCAACCGCGGCGTTCGGATCCGGCCCGAAGGCCCCCTGTGCCCCGTTCGCGAGGTAGAGGAGTCTGTACACCAGACGTCCCAGGAACAGCAGCGTCACCGCGAGGCCGAGGTAGGTGTGGGGCGTGTAGAAACGGCCCTCCGGCGTCGCCTCGAAGCGCGTATGGCGCAGCCCGACGTACGCGAGCGCCGCCCCGCCGGCGAGACCGGCGATCAGGGCCTCGAGCATGTCGGCGCCGTGCGTCGCGCTCGCCGCCACGACCAACCCTCCGGCGAGCGCGAGTATGCCGATACGAAACCCCATCCGCCGCGGCTGCACGGGCTGGCGACCGAAGGTCCGCCGTACGCGGCGTACCATTCCCCAGACCACCGGCGCGGCGATCAGGATCGGGACGATGAGCTTGGGATCCATGCGGATGCGGGTCTTACAGCGTCAGCGAGCCGCGCCCGAGCTCGACGACGTCGCCGCTCACCAGCACGTTGCGCTCCTCGTCGACCCGCAGCCGCAGCGCCGACGGCCGCCCGGTATATTCGCCCTGCGAGATGTCGTATTCGCACGGCAGCGTCCGGCCGGTGGCGAGGCACCAGCCGCCGAGATTGGCGGTTGCCGAGCCCGTTGCGGGGTCCTCGAGCACCGCGCGCCCCTGGGGGAAAAAGAAGCGTGCCAGCAGCCCGGTACCGGCGGGCGCGAACACATAGACCTGGCTGTGCCCGTCGGCGCTGCGCAGCTGGCCGAGCAGATCCGCCCGGACGTTCACGCGCCGCACCGCCGCTTCGCTCGCGAGCGGCACGATGAGCTGCTCCACCCCCGCGTTCACCCACAACGGCCGTTCGCCGAGGTCGCGCTCCTCGAGTCCCAGCATGGCCGCGAGAGTGAGACGCGGCTCGCTCACCTCGCGCCACACGGGTGCCCTGGCCTGCAGCGTCCAGCGGTCGCCCGCGGCGCGCACCGGAATCACGGCCGCGGGCAACTCGAGCGTCAGGCGATCGCCTCCCAGCCCGAGTGCGCGGCACACGTGCGCAGTGCCGAGCGTCGGGTGCCCGGCGAAGGGCATCTCGTAGCGCGGCGTAAAGATGCGCACCTTGGCGCTGGCGCGCTCCGAGGGCAGGATGAAACTCGTCTCCGACAGGTTGAACTGCAGTGCCAGCGCCTGCATCCTTGGGGTATCGAGCGCCTGCGCCCGCTCGAACACGCACAGCGGGTTGCCGCTCAGGGGCGCGCGCCCGTGGGTGAAGACGTTGACGATCCGGTAGGAGAACGCAGCCATGCGCCGGGCGATTGTATCCTCGGGACCGCACCGATGAGCACCGAATTACTGTTTCGGGACGATGCCTATCTGAAAACGGCCGCGGCGCGGGTGCTGTCGGTCGGTGCGCGCGGCATCGAGCTCGATCGCACGGTGTTCTATCCGCTCGGCGGCGGCCAGGCCGGCGACACCGGCGCCCTGGTGCGCGAGAGCGGCGAGCGCGTGCCCGTCGCCGATACCCGCAAGGGCGACACGCCTGACAGTGTGCTGCACGTCGCCGCGGCCGGCGCAGCGCTCCCCGAGCCGGGCGAGGCAGTGAGCCTCGAGATCGACTGGCCGCGGCGCTACCGGCTGATGCGCCTGCACACCGCGCTCCACCTCCTGTCGTGCGTGGTGGTCGCGCCCGTGACCGGCGGCAACATCGCGCCCGAGAAGGCGCGCCTCGACTTCGACATCGAGCTCGCCGCGCTCGACGCGGCGCGCATCGAGAGCGAGACCAACCGGCTGATCGCCTCGGGAACCGCGACCGAAACCGCCTGGATCACCGATGCCGAGCTCGACGCGCAGCCGGAGCTGGTGAAGACCATGAGCGTGCAGCCGCCGCGCGGCATGGGCCGGGTGCGGCTGCTCAGGATCCCCGGGATCGACCTGCAGCCCTGCGGCGGCACCCACGTGGCCAACATCGCCGAGATCGGCGCCATACGGGTCGTCAGGATCCGCAGCGAGGGCCGGCGCAACAAGCGCGTGGAGATCGTGCTCGTTTGATCATCGGTAGCGGCTCACCTCGATGCCGTTGCCTACCGGCAGGAGCACCGAGGTCATCTCGGGGGCGAGGCGCACCGCGTGGCGGTAGGCCTGGGCGTGCGGGCGGGCGCTCGCCGGCTCGATCATGTTGTCGGCAATCAGCAGCGCGCCCGGTGCGAGCTTGCGCCGCAGCGCCTCGAACACCGCCACGTACAGGTTCTTCCACAGGTCGATGAGCACGAGATCGAAGGGACCCGGGAGCTCCGCGAGGCTCGCGAGCGCGTCGCCGACGCGAAACTCGACGAAGTCCGCGAGACCCGCGCGCACGAGCTGCGCGGTTGCATACTCGGTCTTCGCAGCCCTGAGCTCGAGCGAGAGCACCTTGCCGTGGACCGCGCGCGCCGCTTCGGCGAGCCAGACGGTGGAGTAGCCGTAGGAGCTGCCCACCTCGAGAATGCGGCGCGCGCCGGCCTCCTTGGCGAGGACGTTGAGCAGCGTCCCGGTCGCCCGCCCGACCGGCAGCAGCATCTCATCGATGCGTCGCTCGGCCTCCTCGGGCCCGAGCGTGTCCCAAAGCTCCTCCTCGCGCTCGGCCCGCGCCTCGTACTCGGCCAACACGGCCCAGACGGCTGCGTCGATCGTCGGCGGATTCATGCTTGCTCCTCTCAGGCCGCGCCGGAGAAATACTCCTGCAGCGACGCCACGCCGAGCCGCTTGGCCTCGAACAGGCTTTCGAGGTGCTCGCGGGAGTTGACCAGGCCGCGGGCGCGCAGCACGCCCTGCTCATCGAGCAGGGCCGCGAACGGCAGCCGGCTCACCTGGTAGGCGAGCCCGAGAGCGGCCGACACCACGTAGGGAATCCCCTCGAGCCCCTGTGCGGCTACGAACTCGCGCTGCGCGGCGCCGTCGCCGTCGCTCGCGAGGATCACGTCCATCCAGGAGCGTTCGTCCTTGCGGCTCGATTTGACCGCGGGCAGGAGCGACTTGCACACCGGACAGCTCGGGGAGACGAAGAGGAGCAGCGTGCTGCGGCCGTCATTACGCGCGGCGCCTACCTTCAGCTCCCTGCCGTCGAGGGCTGCCAGCTCGAGAACCGGCGCCGGCTCTCCCACGGCGAGGCCGCGATTGAGCATGAGCGCTCCGGCGGGCGCGATGCGCTGGTGCAGCACCCCGAGCTGCCGGGTGAGCGCCAGCACGACCGCGGCGAGCGCCAGCACCAGCACCCACAGCACCACGTTCGATACGGCGAGCGCAGTCATGGCGGGCCCTTGAGGGCGGCGCTCCACGGCGGCACCCGGGCCAGGAGCCTGTCGAGGCATGCATAGAGGAGCGTCGCGATCACCGTTCCGCCGCCGACCGTGAGAGCGTCGGCGGGCTGCAGGGTGCGCGTCTTCCACGAAAGGAGCGTCGTGACGAGCAGCAGCGCCAGCGTCAGGTTGCGGGCCACCATCCACGGGGTGATCGGCCGCGCATCGTCCGGCCCGCCGCAACCGCAGGCGAGGTCGCGCCGGCCGCGCCCGAGATTCACCGCGATCGCCGCCGCATAGGCGAGGAGCAGCGCCGCCCCGGCGAGGGCCGCGTCGAAGCGCGCGGCGGGCACGACGAGTCCCACCGCGACCGCGGCTTCGGCGAGCGCCACGAGAGGCGCGAGGCGCACCGCGCCTTCGGGCAGCACACGGTAGGCACGCAGCACCTCGGTGAAATGCGGCAGGCCACGGAGCTTATGGAGCGCGGCGCTCGCAAACAGCACCGCAAAGCACGCGATGAGCAGCACGCCGATGGCGGGATCGAGCATGGCCCATCATAAACCGCGGCCCGGGCAGCGGTCGCGCGCCGGCACGCCCCGAAACCGCTCCTCGGACCAGCCGAGTAGAACGGCGATCAACGGCGAGTCGGCTGCGACCAGCGACAGGTGATCGCGGTCCGGGTAGGTAAGATAAGTCAGCGGCTGTCCCGCACGGCACTGGCGTCCGACGTACGCGGCCTGTACCTCGGGCAGCACCAGCGGGTCTTTGAGCCCCTGGGCGATGAGGAGCGGCGCCGCGATGTGCGCGGCGGGCGTGTTCTCGCGCAGCCGCTCGCCGAAAGCGCCCGTGCGCGGATCCTCGCGAAAGATCGGGCCGCCGAGCATATGTGCCTCGGCGACGGAAGTGAGAGCGCGCATACCGCCGAGACAGCGGCGCGCGATGTCGCGCGCCAGCAGCCGCGCCGGGCCGCGCACCACCTGGTCGAACTGCACATCGGAGAACACCCCGGAGTAGGCGGTAACCAGGTAGGACGTGGTAATCCGTCCGGCGAGCGTGCTCTGCACGCGCTCAGTCAGCTCCGGCAGATCGCTCGCCGGCGCGAGGGCTGCCACCCCGGCGAGGGCAAGGTCGGGGGCGTAGGTTTCCGCGAGGATGCCGGTCCAGAGCGCCGTGTGCCCTCCCTGGGAGTGGCCCCAGACGACGACCTGATCCGCCAGGCCCGACCCCGGGAGGTGGCGCGCGGCGCGCACCGCATCGAGCGCCGAGTGAGCCTCGTCCGCGCCCACGAGGTAAGGATGCACCGGCTCTCGGCCCATGCCCCGGGTGCCGAGTCCGGGATAATCGGTCGCAACGAGCGCCCATCCCCGGCCGATGACCGCGCCCAGCGCCGGCACATCCGGAAACGGGTGCGCCAGAAGGGAAGGAGCGCAGCCGGCTTCGACTCCCGTGGTGCCATGCGCCCAGGCGATCACCGGCCGTGGCCGGAGCGAGGGCGCCAGCGGCACCAGCACGATGGCGCTCGCGACGGCCGGCGCACCGTCGGCGCGCCGCGTGGCATACAGGATCCGCCACCCGCGGGCGCGCGCCGGCACATCGCGCACGAAAGGCGCAGCGCGCAGCAACGTGCCGGGCGAGGCGATGGCTCCGGCCGGCGGGTCGTAAAAGCGGTCGGGACGCGGAGGAAGGCTCAAGCGCCAGAACGCGGCGAGCAGCAGCACGGCGGCTGCCAGCCCTGCGAGCAGGCGGCGCAGCAGCCGATACGAGGCTCCCGGGGCGCTCGCGACTGGCTGGCGCGCGCTCAACGCGGCGGGCCCGGCGGTGAAGGCCGCAGGTCCTCCTCCCAGAATTCCTGCGCGCGGCGCGCGCCGTCCGCGCCGCGCGCCTCCTCGAGCCTGCGCAGCTCGACCCGGCGGATCTTCCCGGAGATGGTCTTCGGCAACGCGGCGAACTCGAGGCGCCGGATGCGCTTGTAGGGCGAGACGCGCGAGCGTACGTGCTCGAAGATCGAGTGCGCCGTGTCGGCATCCGGCGCACATCCGGCGGCGAGCGCGACGAACGCCTTCGGCACCGAGAGGCGCAACGCGTCCGGACTCGGTACCACGGCGGCCTCCGCGACCGCGGCATGCTCGATGAGCACGCTCTCGAGCTCGAAGGGGCTGATGCGGTAGTCGGAGGACTTGAAGACGTCGTCCATACGGCCGACGTACGTAAGGTAGCCTTGCGCATCGCGTGAGGCCACGTCGCCCGTGTGATAGTAGCCGCCAGCCATGGCGATCGCCGTGCGTCCCGGATCATCGAGGTAGGCCTGCATCAGCCCGAGAGGCCCTTCTCTCAGGTCGATACAGATCTCGCCCTCCGCCGCCAGCCGTCCCTGCGGATCCAACAGCACCACGGGGTACCCCGGCAGCGGCCGTCCCATCGAGCCGGGCTTGACGGGCTGCCCGGGAGGATTGCCGACCTGCGCCGTCGTCTCCGTCTGGCCGAAGCCATCGCGGATAGTGAGGCCCCAGGCGTCCCGCACCTGCTCGATCACCTCCGGGTTGAGCGGCTCTCCGGCACTCGTCACCTCGCGCAGCGACACGTCGAATGCGCGCAGCTCGTGCTGGATCAGCATCCGCCACACCGTCGGCGGCGCGCAGAAGGTCGTCACGCGGCAACGCACCAGCTGCTCGAGAAGGGCCGTGGCGTCGAAGCGCTCGAAGTGGTACGCGAGCACTGTCGCCTGCGCGTTCCAGGGAGCGAACAGACTCGACCAGGCGTGCTTCGCCCAGCCCGGCGAGCTCAGGTTCAGGTGCACATCGCCCGGACGCAGCCCCAGCCAGTACATCGTCGAGAGATGCCCGACGGGATAGCTCACCTGAGTGTGCGCGACGAGCTTTGGGCGCGCGGTCGTGCCGGAGGTGAAGTAAAGCAGCATCAGGTCGTCGGCACGGGTCGGCGCACTGGTGAAGTTCGCCTCCGCATCGCGCGCGCGCTCGTAGGGAATCCAGCCCGGCACCGCCTCCCCGGCCGCGATCCGCACCGGCGCCCCGGCCAGCGCCCCGAACCGGCCCGTCAGCGCCGTCTGCGTCACGACCGCCTTGACCCGTCCCCGGTCGAGGCGGTCGCGCAGGTCCTCGCGCTCGAGCAGTGTCGTCGCGGGGATGATGACGGCGCCGAGACGGATGGCGGCCAGCATCGTCTCCCACAGCGCCGTGCAGTTCGGCAGCATGATGAGGATGCGATCGCCCGGCCTGACGCCCGCGCCGTGAAGGAAGGCGGCCACCTGCGCCGAGCGGCGCGCCAGGCGCGCGAAGCTCAGCGTCTCATCGCCCCCCGAATCGTCCACCACCCGCAGCGCCGCGGCGTCGTTCCCGGCGGCGATCACGTCGAAGTAGTCGCGCACCCAGTTGAATTCCGTGAACGCCGGCCAGCGGAATCCCCGCAGCGCTTCGCCCAGGTCTTCCCGGCAGCGCAGCAGCTGATCCCGCGCCTCGAGAAACAACCGCGTGGTGCTCATACCCGGCTCCCGGGCCGCCCTTGCCGGCGGCCCCGGGCAGCTTAACATCGCCTCGCGCTAACATGGCGCCATGAGTACCGCCCGCCTCGAGGCGTTCACCGACGGCGTAGTCGCCATCATCATCACCATCATGGTGCTCGAGATCCACGTGCCCCAGGGCGCCGATCTCGCGGCGCTCAAGGCGGACGCGCCGGTGTTTCTGGCTTACGTGCTCAGCTACGTGAACGTCGGCATATTCTGGAACAATCATCACCACATGCTGAACGTCACGGAGCGGATCGACGGCAAGGTCCTGTGGGCCAACCTGGCGCTGCTCTTCTGGCTGTCGCTGGTGCCGTTCGTCATCCGCTGGATCGACGAGGCGGGCTTCGTCCCGGCACCCACCGCGGCCTACGGTGTGGTGCTGGCATGCGCGGCACTCAGCTACACGAGTCTCCAGGCGCAGATCATCGCGCTCAACGGCCGGGAGTCGCGGCTTGCGGTGGCGACCGGCAGCGACTTCAAGGGCAAGCTTTCCGTCGGGCTCTACCTCGCCGCCATCGTGCTGGCGTTCGTGCGTCCCTGGATTGCGATAGTCCTGTACGTTACCGTGGCCCTGGTCTGGCTGGTCCCCGACACGCGCATCGAGTCGCTGGTCAGGAAATGAGAGTGCCCGCATGAGCGCTGACCGTACTGTGACCGCCGTGAACGGCGACACCCCGTACGCCGTCACCCTCGAGGATCATCGGGGACATCGCTGGCTGGCCGATGAGCCCCGCGAGGCGGGCGGCGCCGATCAGGGGCCTTCGCCCACCGAGCTGCTGCTCTCGAGCCTCGGGGCCTGCACGGCGATGACCGTGCGCATGTATGCAACGCGCAAGAGCTGGCCGCTGACGGGCGTCGAAGTGCGGCTCGAGTTCAACCCCGACGGCACTGCGGCGGCGGGAGGAAGCGACATCCGCCGCACGATCACGCTGCAGGGCGACCTGAGCCCCGGGCAGCGCGAGCGGCTGCTCGACGTCGCGAATAAATGCCCGATCCACAGACTGCTGACCGGGATGATCCGGATACACACTTCGCTGACCCCCCCGTGAAGGCGCGGCCCCTCGCACCCGAACGCCTCGAGGCCCGCTCCGCCGAGATCGGCGGCGGGCTCACCATCCGTCGCGCGCTGCCGAATCGCCACCGCCGAACCGTGGGCGCCTGGTGTTTCCTCGATCACGCGGGACCGATGAGATTTGCCGCCGGCGGCGGCATGCACGTCGGGCCTCACCCGCACATCGGGCTGCAGACCTTCACGTGGATGATCGAGGGCGAGGTGGTCCACCGCGACAGTCTCGGTAACGAGCAGGTGATAACCCCAGGCCAGGTGAACCTGATGACCGCGGGAGCGGGCATTGCGCACGCCGAGGATTCGGCGCCGGGCCGCGCGGGAGGGCTGCACGCGGCGCAGCTGTGGATCGCGTTACCCGAGGGCGAGCGGCACCGCCCGCCCGCGTTTCGCAACTATCCGCACCTGCCGCTCGTCGAGTCGGGCGGCTTCAGCGTGCGGGTCCTCGCGGGCAACGCGTTCGGGCAAAGCTCTCCGGCCGAGGTGTACTCGCCGCTCGTCGGCCTGGACCTCAGCGCCACCGGCCGGGCGACGCTGCGCGTGCCGCTCGAGCCCTCGTTCGAGCACGCCGCCCTCGTCCTGAGCGGTGCGGTCACCGCGAGCGGCGAGGCACTCTCGCCCGGCACGCTCCTGTGCTTCGCCCCCGGACACGAGGAGCTCGCTGTGCGATGCGAGTCGGCCGCGCGCCTGCTCCTGATCGGCGGGACGCCGTTCGCCGAGGAGATTCTCGTCTGGTGGAACTTCGTGGCGCGCACGCGCGAGGAGATCGAGCAAGCCGCGCGCGACTGGAATGCCGGGCGGCGCTTCGGCGCCGTGCATGGCAGTCCGGCGCGGCCTCTCGTCGCTCCGGACGTCACCGGCCTCAACCTGCGCCCCGCGCCCCCCGGCGCAAGCTGAGTCGAGCGCGCGGCCGTCGGCGCGTACGCGTCAACCGCGGCCGAAGACCCTCACCGCCGCACCGGTCACGGCGCGTGCGGCATCGGAGGCGAGAAACACCGCGACATCCGCGACCGCCTCGGGCTCGACCCAGCGTGCGACGTCGGCCTTGGGCATGGCGGCGCGATTGGCCGGCGTATCGAGGATGCCGGGGAGGATCGCATTCACCGTCACGTTGCGATCCTTGAGCTCCGCGGCGAGCGCTTCCGTCAGGCGCTCCACCCCGGCCTTGGACGCCGCGTAGGCGCCCATGCCTGCGCCGGCGCGCCCTGCGGCACCCGCGCCGATGTTGACGATGCGTGCCCCGCCCGCCGCGATGAGGTAAGGCAGGGCCGCCTTCGATGCGACCACCGCGGTCTTCACATTCATCGCAAACATGAGCTCCCAGGTCGAGACGTCGCCATCCGCGAGCGTCTGCCAGCGAAATCCGCCCGCGACATTCACCAGCACCTGAAAGCCACCGGCGGCCGCGGCCACCGTCTGCATTGCCGCGTCCGCGGCTTCCTGCACCGTGAGATCGACCCCGTCGAGGAGCAGGTGCGGTGCGCCGAACTCCTTTGCGGCCCAGGCGGGCGCCCTCCCGTGACCGAGCAGGGCGACGCGCACACCGCGGCTGGCGAAGCGGCGCGCGACCGCCGCGCCGAGCGCGCCGAAGGCGCCGGTGACGACGACGGTGGAAGGCTCCGGCACGGCTAGATGATCTCGATCAGCTGGTAAGCGGCTGTGCTCGAACGGGGGGTGATCGTACACCCGGGGCCGCGCCCGATCCTGAGCGCATCGAGCGCCGAGAGCGAGAGCTCCGCCCCGGCACGCCGGACGATGAGGTCCGAAAGAGCGACCAGGAGCGTCGCGTCCGCGCGCGGCTCGAGCACCGCCGACTCCCGCGCGGACCTGCGCGTCAGTCGTGCGGCGCAGCGCGTCCGCCGCGTCATGACGTTGAGGTCGATCACGGGTGCTGCGAGCGGCTCGCCAAACACCGGCACCTCGCCCGGAAAAGCGACCGCTTCACTCTCGGGCGTGAGTGTGACTGCGGCGCGCCCCTCGATTGCCAGCGACAGCCGGCCGCTCAGCACCACCATCCGCCGGTCGATCCCCGGAAATGACGAGAACGGGCCCGCCGAGCGGATCTCCGCGATGCTCACCCGCCAGTCGAAGCCCGCGAGATCGCTCCCCGCCGGGCAGACGGCGACCTCGCGGGTGAGGCCGCCGCCGTTCTTCCAGGGCAGCGGCGCGCGTTCCGCGGCGCGCAGCACCTCGAGCGGCGGAGCCGGTGCGCTCACCGCAGCGCTAGCCGCCCGCGAGCTGCCGCCTGAGGTACACGAAGCTGAGCGCCCACATCTCGGCGGCCTGGCGGTGGTCGGCGGCGGCCGCGTGCCCGCCGTCGGTATTCTCGTAGAACAGCACCGTGTGGCCCTGCTGCTCCATGCGCGCAGCCATCTTGCGCGCGTGCACCGGAGTCACGCGGTCGTCGCTGGTCGCGGTGACGAAGAACACCGGCGGATAGCGCTTCGCCTTGCTCACGTTCTGATAGGGCGAGTACTTGATGATCCAGGCGCGGTCGGCCGGTCTGTCGGGATCGCCGTACTCGGCCTCCCACGAGGCGCCGGCACCGATGTGCGTGTAGCGGATCATGTCGATCAACGGCACCTGGCACACGACCGCGCCGAAGAGCTCCGGGCGCTCCACCATATTGGCGCTGACCAGGAGTCCGCCGTTCGAGCCGCCCATGATGCCGAGCTGCTTCGCCGTGGTGATGCCGCGCTTCACCAGGTCCGCGGCCACGGCCTGGAAGTCGTCGTAGGCCTTCTGGCGGTTCTCGAGCAGCGCCGCCTGATGCCACGCGGGGCCATATTCGCCGCCGCCGCGAATGTTGGCGACCACGAACACACCCCCGCGGGTGAGCCACAGCATGCCGAAATTCGCCGAATAGGTCGGCGTGAGCGAGATCTCGAAGCCCCCGTAGCCGTAGAGCACCGTGGGGGCGGGTCCGGTGAGGCCGTGCGAGCGTGTCACGAAGTAGGGAACCTTCGTGCCGTCCTTCGAGGTCGCGAAGAACTGCTCGGTCGTGAGCCCCGAGGCGTCGAAACGCGCCGGGAGCGACTTGATCGGCACCGGCGTGCCCGCGCCCGAGGTCGCGTACAGGGTCGTCGGCGTCGTGTAGCTCTCGAAGCGGAACTGCGCCTCGGGTCCCCAGGTATTCGCAGACACGACGTGGGTCGAGCCTCCGACGGGCAGCGCCAGCGTGCTCTCGTGCCAGCTGCGGTTCGCGCCCGGACGAAACACATGCACGCTGCCGGTGACGTCGTGGTTGACCGAGACATACACCGCATCGCGGCCCGCGACCACCTCGTCGATCGAGCTGTGCTCATCCGGCGTATAGAGCAGCTGGACGCCGGCACGAATCGACTTCTCTGCGAGTCCTGCCTGGAAGGCGACCAGGGAGCCCTTGCGGATCAGATTCGCATTCTTCGCCGCGACCTCGGGCGGCGGGCCCCAGTCCTCGCGCAGGGTGAAGAGCAGGTTGTCCCCCTGGGCACCCTTCAGGTCCGCGCCGGGCGGAACGGGGAGCTTGTGCGTCGTGCCATCGCTCGCCAGCCAGTAATACTCGGAGGTGAAGAAGGTGATGGCGCGCTGAATCACGGCCATCGTCCCGGACGGATCGTGAAATACCACGGCCCCGGCGGCGACGTCGCTTTCCTTGCCCTCGTACACGGTGCGCGCGCTCGCCACCGGCTCGCCGCGCTTCCAGACCTTGACGATGCGCGGGTAGCCCGACGAGGTCATCGAGCCCGGGCCGAAGTCGGTCCCGAACGCCACCGTGTCCTCGTCGAGCCAGGTGATCTGGGACTTCGCCTCGGCGAGCTCGAAGCCGTCCTTCACGAACGCCCTGGCGTCGGGGTCGAACTCGCGTACCACGGCGGCATCGCCGCCGCCGCGCGAAAGCGTGAGAAGACAGCGCTTGAGCGACGGGGTGCAGTCGGCGCCCTTCCATACCCAGTTCTCGTGCTCGTCCTGCGCAAGCTTGTCGACATCGAGCAGCACGTCCCACGCGGGCGCGGCGCTCGCGTAGTCGGCGATGGTCGTGCGCCGCCAGATGCCCTTGGGATGCTGCGCGTCCTGCCAGAAATTGAAGACGTACTGATGGTCGAGCTCGCCGTAGGGGATGCGGTCGGTGGCATCGAGCACCTTGAGAATGGCGTCGTAGTCTTTCTGGTAGTCGGGATCCGACTGCAGCACGGCGGTCGACTTCGCGTTCTGCGCCTTCACCCATTCCAACGCCTTCGCGCCGTGAACCTCCTCGAGCCACAGGTACGGATCATCGGCGCCAGGGGCCGCTTGCGGGTTCTTGTCCACTTTCGCTCCTGCGAGTACGGCGGCGCCGATGAGGCCCGCCAGGGCCGTCAGAGCCAATCTTGCCTGTCCGTTCATGGATGCCCTCCCTCGGCGTAGGCTGCGGGGCGACGCGCATAAATGCCGAACCCGCAGATTACCGCGTAGCAGACCGCCGGCACGATCAGCGCGGCCTTGAGGCCGGCCAGGTCGGCCGCGCGTCCGGTGATGAGCGGCACCACGGCGCCGCCCACGATCGCTACACAGATGATGCCCGAGGCCTCGGCGGCCCGCGGCCCGAGTCCCTCGCAGGCGAGCGTGAAGATCGTCGGGAACATGATGGAGTTGAAGAGGCCGATCGCCAGCAGCGACCATCCCGACACGGCCCCGGTCGTGTTGGCAGAAACGAGCAGGAGCGTGATCACGGCGGCGGCGACGAACGCGAGCACCTTGCCCGGCGAGAAGATGCGCAACAGATAGGACCCGATGAACCGCCCGACCATCGCGCCGCCCCAGTAGAAGGGAACATGCTTGCCGGCCTCCTCGGCTCCGAGCCCGAAAACGCTCGACTGCATCAGGTAATTCACGATCACGGAGCCGATCGCGACCTCACCTCCTACATAAAGAAAAATGCATAAGCTCCCGTAACTAAAGCGTGGAAGCTTGAGCAAGCTCAGATAGTGGTGGAGCGTCGGCATCTCGCTCGGGGACTCGACGAGCTTGTTCCGCGCGAGCCACACGAGAGCTGCGATCACGGTGAGCGCGGTGGCGAGTCCCAGGTAGGTGCGCACGATCACCTGCGTCTCCTGAGTGCGGAACAGCGCGAGAGCGGCCCCCGAAAGCTTCGAGGGATCGACCTGGGAAAGGGAGCCGAGGATCAGAATCGAGCCCACGTAGGGAAAGATCGTGGTCCCGAGGGAATTGAAGGCCTGCGCGAAAGTCAGGCGGCTGTGTACCGTCTTCGGCCGCCCGAGCATCGAGATGAGCGGATTCGCGACCACCTGCACGATGGTGATGCCGGAGGCCAGCACGAAGATCGCACCGAGGAAGGCGATGAAGAGGCCCGACGACGAAGCCGGTATGAACAGCAGGCACCCCGCCGTCATGGTGAGGAGACCGAGCGCCGCGGTGCGCATGTAGCCGATGCGCGCCACGATCGCAGCACCCGGAATCGAGATGAGGAAATAGGCGATGAAGAACGAAAACTGCACCAGCATCACCTGGGCGTAGTTGAGCGTGAACAGCGCCTTGAGCTTCGGGATGATCACGTCGTTGAGGCTCGTGATCCCGCCGAACATGAAGAAGAGCGCAAACACGAACAGGCGCAGCGTCCGCACCGAGGACTCGGCCGCGCCGGCACCCGCACGCGCACTCGCCTGCTGCACAGCTGGATTCACCAAGGGGTCCCCTCGCCTTCAGCCGCGTTGATCCGCCATTGCCGCCGCCGGATACAGCGCCATCAACCTGGCGGTGACTCCGTTGGTCCAGCCGAACCCATCCTGCAGCGGGTACTCACCGCCCCCGCCGCCGCGCTCGGTGAGCACGTCGTACTTCTCCACGAGCTTGCCGGTCTCGCGGTAGACGCGCCCGACGTTCCGCAACCAGCGATGTGCGATCGACTCGGCGAGCTGCCGCTCGCCGTAGCGATTGAAACCCGACACGGCGATCCACTGCAACGGCGCCCAGCCGTTCGGCGCATCCCACTGCTGCCCGGTCGCGAGCGGCGTCGTGACGAGGCCGCCGGACTTGAGCAGGGTGCCGCGAACCGCGGTGGCGACGGCGTGCGCCTGCTGCTCGGAGGCGCAACCGAAAAAGAGCGGATAGACGGTGGCCGCCGAGAGGCGCGGAATCCCCGCACGCTCCGTCCAGCGATAGTCGAAGTAGGCGCCGGACGCGCCGTCCCACAGCCAGCGGTCGATGGCCGCGCGCCGCGCGGCGGCACGGCGGCGGAACCCGGCGGCGCCCGCCTCGTCCCCGCAGTGCTCGCAGCCCGCGAGGATCGCGCTCTCGAGCCCGAACAGCAGGCTGTTGAGATCGACCGGGACGATCTCGGTGGTGACGATCGTCGCCATGGTGCGCGCGTCGGCGAACCAGCGGGAGCTGAAATCCCAGCCGCTCTCGGCGGCGGCGCGGATGTCGCGAAAGATCGGGCTCGGCGCTCGCCCGCTCGCGCGTGCGAGCGCCGTGTCCTCGCGGTAGGACTCATCGCGCGGGGTGTCGCGATCGTCCCAGTAGCGGTTGAGGATCGCGCCGTCGGGCATCGCGGCCACGCGGCGGTGCGCCGCGCCGGCCTCGAGCCCCGCGGCACCTTCCATCCAGAACTCGTACTCGCGCCTGAGCTGCGGCAGGTAGCGCGCATAGGCCTCCCCGGGCGCCCCCGGCAGGAGTCCGACCATGGCGAAGAAGAACGGCGGTTGCGAGCGGCTGAGATAGTAGGTGCGGGTGCCGTTCGGAACGTGCCCGTACTCGTCGATCAGGTGCGCGAAATCCTCCACCATGTCGGCGACCAGGTCGGCGCGGCCGCTCTCGAGGAGTCCCAGCATCGTGAAGTACGAGTCCCAATAGTAGATCTCACGGAACCGTCCGCCCGGGACGACGTACGGCTTCGGCAACGGCAGCAGCGACGACCAGCGCGGCGCGCTCGTGCTCGTTCGGGTGAGCTCGCTCCAGAGCGCACCGATGTGCTCCGAGAGCGTCGTCTGCTGCGACGGCGCGGCGACCGGGGGCGGATCCCGAGGCAGAGCGAAGTGCGAGTCTACGAAGTGCCGCAGCGCCTCGGGGGACTCGGGGCGCGCCGCCCGGTACGCGGCCAGGATCGTCGCGGGCGCCTCGCGCGGCACGGCATCCACGAAGGTCTTGCCGTCCGGGTAGATGCCGCCGGTCTGCACCGCTACGAACAGCTCCCCGAACAGCGCCTGAGGCGGCTGCGGGATGTCCGACGTCGCGAGCGCGCCTGTCCCGCGGCGGCCTATGGCTGCTCCCAGGACTCGGTCGGCACGTCGCCCGGCACGGGCAGGGAGCGGATGTAGGTCACGAGGGTCCAGACGCCATCGGCCCCGAGGACGCCGCCGAAGGCGGGCATTCCCTTCGGCCGGCCGTAGTAGATCGAGGAGAACACCTCGGCATCGGCGCCGCCGTAGCGCCAGCGCCCATCGCCGAGGTTCGGCCCCACCCAGCCGCCGCCCTGGCCGCCGTGGCAGCCGTCGCAGTTCATGGCGGCAAAGAGCTGCGCTCCGCTTTTGGCGACCGCCGCATCGCCGGCGTGCGGATTCCTGAGCACGCCGCCTGTCGGGGCGATGCCGCCGGCCGCTACGTGCGCCTCATAGGCGACGGCCGGCGGCGGCGCGCTGGATGCCGCCGCGGGCGGGGCCGCCTCGCGCGCACAGGAGGCGAGCGCTACGCAGGCGAGAAACGCGACGAAGGTGCGATGCAGGCTCACAGTCCGAAGATCCAGACGATGCCGCCCTGGCTCGTGTGGCGGGCGATGTCCTTGATGTAGTCCGCAGGTGCGCGTACGTCCGTCGGATCGTCGGAGCGCGTGTCCCCGGCGAGCAGCGCCCAGTCCCCGCCGATGCCGGCGTAGATCGCCACGTACTCCTTGCCGTCCGGACCGCGGTAGGCGATCGGGTTTCCCACCACGCCCGAGCCTACCTTGAATTTCGAGAGCATCTGCCCGGAGCGGGCGTCGACCGCCTTGAACCAGCCGTCGAGCGTTCCGTAAAAGGCGACGTCGCCGGCGGTCACCAGCGCACCGCTCCAGCTCGGGTACGACTCCTTGTCCTCCCACACCTTCCTGCCGCCCGCGGCATCCCAGGCAATGAAAGCGCCGAGGTTCCCTCCCGGACCCGGATGGTATGGGCTGTCCACGCCAATGTACGGAGTGCCCCGCAGATGCGTGGCGTGCGCGGCGGTGTAATCCATGCACAGGTTGTTGGTGGACGTATAAAAGAGACGGGTACGCGGCGAGTAGGCCGGCGGAGACGCCGGGCTCACCGCGCCCTCGAGACTCGGACACACGCCCGCGACCTTGCCCTTCGAGACGCCGGTCTGCCTGGCAGGATCGGTCACGGGACGTCCGGTCGTCAGGTCGACCGACCGCGCCCAGTTGACGGCTGCAAACGGCGTCGCTACCAGCAGCCTCCCGGTGGCACGGTCCAGCGTGTAGGCGAAACCGTTCTTGTCGAAGTGCACCAGCGCCCTGACCGCTTTCCCTGCGATCGTCAAGTCCGCGAGGACCATCGCGCCGGCCGCGTCGTAGTCCCAGTTATCGTGCGGCGTGAACTGATAGGCCCACACCAGCTCGCCGGTCGCGGGCCGCCGCGCCAGCACGCTGGCACTCCACTTGTTGTCGCCGGCGCGCACCTCGGGGTCATAGGGAGCCGCGTTTCCGGTACCGTAGTAGATGAGATCGAGCTCGGGATCGTAGGAGATCCAACCCCACACCGGAGCACCGCCGGTCTTCCAGCCGTCGCCGGCCCAGCTCTTCGCGCCGACATCGACACCGCCGTCGTAGGGCGGCTTGAAGGTGTCGGGCCGCGCGAGCATGTCGGCATCCGGACCCATGCTGCGGCCGGTCCACAGCGTCCTGCCGCTGTTGAGATCCAGAGCCTTCAGCCACCCATAGATGCCGAACTCACCGCCGGAGGCGCCGACGATCACGCGGCCGGCGACCGCGAGCGGCGCCATCGTGACCGTCTCGCCGCTGCCCATATCGGCGATCGTCGTCTTCCACAGCTCCCGGCCCGAGCGCGCGTCGACCGCCACCGTGTGGCCGTCGAGCAGGTTATAGACGATGCGTCCATCGACATAGAACGCGCCGCGATTGACTGCATCGCAGCAGGCCACCCCGAGGGCGTTCGAGCTGACATCCGGGCGATACTTCCAGCGCAGCGGATAGCCCTCCTTGCTGAGATCGAACGCGTACAGCACGTTCGGCCAGGGAGTGACCACATACATCGTCTCCCCCACCACCAGCGGCTGGCCCTCGTGTCCGGCGAGCACACCCGTCGAGAAGGTCCAGAGAGGATGGAGAGAGCGCGCATTCCGCGCGTTGATCTGCGCGAGGCCGCTGTAGCGCGTGGCCGCGTAGTTCTTCGCCGGCATGGTCCACTGGCCGTCCTCGGCCGGACCCGCCGCAGGGCCGCCGGCGCGCGCGGGCCCTGCCGGGGTTCCCGCGGCGGCGCAGGAGAGCAATATGAAGATGACTGGCCGGCGCAGCATGCCGGCGGGATTATAAGTATGCGCACACACATCAGCCACGCGATTCCTGCAGCGCTGCTCGCGAGAGCACAGCCGATGAGCCTGATCGACGCGGATCAGAAGCCGGCGGCCGAGAAGAGCCTGCAGGAGCCCGCGTCCACGAGTCCGGGGCAGGCGGCGACCACCAGCGAGGCGGCCGTGACGCTCGTCGCCAACCAACACTCCATCGCGGTGAGGAGACGGCACTCACGGTGCATCTCATCGTGCGCACCCTGTACGAGCTGATGAAGCCTCAAGACACCGCTCGCGCCGCAGGGGGACCCGCTGCGGCGGGTTCCGCTGCGCACTGCGCCGCTACTGCGCCGCGGTCAGCTCGCTGAAGACACCGGGCGGTATGTGGGCTCGCACGCTCGCGACAGGCTCACTCACCAGGTCCTTGCCTACCTCGGCCGCGACGTGCACGCGCAGCGCGTTACTCAGCGCCTTGCGCAGAAGCCCGAGAAAGGGCGGTGCCGCCATCACCACGAGCCGGTCGAACTCGGCATTGCCGCGCGCATGTTCGAGCTGCTCGGCGATCCGGCCCGCGAACAGCGCCGCCTCGTGCTTGCGGGGGCTGCGCTCTCCTCCCGTGCCATGATGAGCCGTAGCCCCGCGTCGGCCGCCGGCCGGGGCCGCATGATCCGAGAATCGACCCGGGCGGTCGGACTTGAAGTCGCGATCGTGCAAGTGCGCCAGTGGATCGGTCAGCCGTGTCGTGAACTTCGGCTCCCCGGTCCTCGATTCCAGGTCGTAGAAGGCCGCCTCGGCCTGATTCGCGACGACGATGCGGATACGCATATCTGATCCCCTACGCTTCGGCCTCTGCCGCGGAGTGCTCGTGCGCCTTCTCCGGCTTCTCGGTCATGATCGCCTCCGTCAGCATGAGCACGCTGGCTACCGAGACCGCATTCTCGAGCGCCGTGCGCACCACCTTCACCGGATCGACGATGCCGGCCTCAAACAGATCCACGAACTGCTGGCTGGCGGCGTCGAAGCCCACGTTGCCGGTGCCGTGCAGCATGCGATCGACCACGACACCCCCGTCGGCTGCGGAATTCTCGGCGATCTGCCGGGTCGGGGCCTCGAGCGCCCGCCGCAGAATCTGCACCCCGGTGCGCTCATCCCCGCTGCATTCGGCCTCGGCAGCCGCTACGGCCGTACCGGCGCGCAGCAGCGCGAGCCCGCCCCCCGCCACGATCCCCTCGGCGACCGCGGCCTTGGTCGAGCTGATCGCATCGTCGAGCGCCTCTTTCTTCGATTTCATCTCGGACTCCGAAGGCGCACCCGCGCGAATGACCGCGACGCCTCCCGAGAGCTTGGCGAGGCGTTCCTCGAGCTTCTCGCGATCGTAGTCGCTGGTGGTCTTCTCGAGCTCCTTGCGGATCATCTGGATGCGCCCGTCGATCTGACTCTTGGCGCCATAGCCGCCGATGATGGTGGTGTTGTCCTTGTCCACCACCACGCGCTTCGCCCGACCGAGCTGCGGCAGCTTGACGTCCTCGAGCTTGATGCCGAGTTCCTCGGAGATGACCTGGCCGCCGCTCAACGTGGCGATGTCCTGCAGCAGCGCCTTGCGGCGGTCCCCGTAGCCGGGAGCCTTCACCGCCGCGCTCTTCAGCACCCCGCGCATCTGGTTGACGATCAGCGTCGCCAGCGCCTCGCCCTCGATCTCCTCGGCGATGAACAGGATCGGCTTGCCGGCCTTCGCCACCTGCTCGAGCAGCGGAATGATGTCCTTGATGATGTTGAGCTTGCGGTCGCATACCAGTATGTAAGCATCCTCGAGCACCGCTTCCATGGTGTTCGGATCGGTGACGAAGTACGGCGACATGTAGCCGCGATCGAACTGCATCCCGTCGACCACCTCGAGCGTGGTCTCGGTGGTCTTCGATTCCTCTACGGTGATGACGCCGTCGCCCCCCACCTTCTCCATGGCGTCCGCCACCAGCTCGCCGATGGTCGCGTCGTTGTGCGCCGAGATCGTCGCGACCTGCGCCTTCTCCTTGCGGCTGCCGACGGGTCTTGCCATGCCCTTCAGCGCCCTGACCGCCGCTGCCAGCCCGCGATCCAGCCCGCGCTTGAGATCGATGGCGCTCGCCCCGGCGGCGATGTTGCGCAGCCCTTCCGCATACATCGCCTGCGCGAGGACCGTGGAGGTGCTGGTTCCGTCGCCCACCGCATCGCCGGTCTTCTCCGCCGCCTGCCGCAACATGCGCGCCCCGAGGTTCTCCTCCGGATCGGCGAGCTCCATCTCCTTGGCGATCGTCACCCCGTCGTTGCAGACGATGGGCGCACCCCACTGCTTCTGGATGAGCACGGACTTCGACTTCGGGCCGAGGGTGATGCGCACGGCGTCCGCGAGCTGCGCCGCCCCGCGCAGCACCTTCTCGCGCGCGGCGGACCGGAACAGAACCTGCTTTGCCGTCATGCGATGAACCGTCCTTTCGATCGAGCCTGACGCTGCCTCTGTCACCGGCGTCCGTGGGATTATGGGCGCCGCACGGCCGGAATTGAGAGTCGCACAACTACCTAAGGTCCCCGCACTACCCGCACTACCCGCCTCCCGCGACGTAGCCGCATCGGCGGCTAAGCACAAGCCACGATGGCGGCGCCGCTACCGCGGGCGGTAGCCCATATCGGCGGGCGATTTGTCGATGCGCGGGCGCAGGAAGCTCGCCTGTCGCAGCAGCCCGAGCTTGGCGATGCCGCGGTAGGCCACCTCGACCACCAGACGCGGCGCGACCCAGGCGACCGAGCTCACGGGGAAAGGTACGTGCCGCGGCAGCGTGACGCTCGCTGCCGCGACGCGCAGTCTCGTCAGCTGCTGCGCGATGGCCTGCAGCTGGCGGCTGTCGAAGCCGGTGCCGACCCGGCCGACATAGCGCAGGCGCCCCGACTCGACCGCCGCGAGCAGCAAAGCGCCGAATCCCCGGCGTGTGCCACGCGGCGCGGTAAAGCCGACGACTATGAACTCGTCGCTGAGCGCGCGCTTGACCTTCACCCAGTCGCGGCTGCGGCGGAATGAATACCCGGACTCGGCGCGCTTGCAGACGATCCCCTCGAGATCGTGCCTGACCGCGTCCGCGTAGGCCTGCTGCGCGTGACCGAACGAGTGGGTGCTGTAGATGAGGTGGCGGTCCGCGCCGCGCAGCAGCTTCTCGAGGAGCTCCTTGCGGCGCACCAGAGGCACCCGCGACAGATCGACCTCCTGGAGCGCAACCAGATCGAAGATCGCGTAGCAGAGCTGCGCCTCGTCGTGAGCCTGGAGCGCGCCCTCGAGCGCGTCGAAATCGCTGCGCCCGCCGGCATCGAGGGCCACGAGCTCGCCGTCCAGCCGCGCGCTCGTCACCGGCAGCGCCTCGAGGGCGCGCACCAGGTGCGGCAGCCGCGCGGTCCAGTCGAGGTCGTTGCGCGAGCGCAGCCGCGCCTTGCCGCGCTCGAGATCGGCGAGCAGCCGATAGCCATCCCACTTCGTCTCGCACAGCCAGCCCTCCCCCGTCGGGGGCGCAGCCACGAGGGTCAGCAACTGCGGGGCGAAGCCGCCGGTCGGCCTCGTCGCGCGTGCGCCCGGCAGCGCCAGCGCGAGCGTGCGCCACGGCTCAAGGGATCTGACTGAAGATGCGCGTGCGCGCGTCATAGGCGAGGATCTCGGCGTACCGCCCCCAGTCGATCACCGTCATCAGCGTCCGCTGTGCGTCCTCGCGATGCAGATGATCCTGCAGCTCGAGCTCGAAGCGCTCGCGCGGCGCGCGGTGATCCGGCCGCTCCTCGAGCACCTGGATCACGTGCGCCGCGAGCGGCACGAAGCGCAGCAGATGCTCCCTGAACAGACGCTTGCGCTCGTCGGTCGAGCTGCCCGCATAGACGCGGCCGGCGGCCGTCAGCCGGATCGTGGCCTGCCTGAGCTCGGCAAAGCCGAGCAACTGCAGCGCGGCCACGATCGGCAGCAGCTCGTTGACCTTCAGAGCGAGCGCCCCGGCGATCTCCGCCAGCTCGCACTGTCCCTGATAGGACGGCGCCGCGAGCGTCTCCACGAACCCGTTCAGACGATTGATCGCCGCACGCGGCAAGCCGTGCGGCCGATCGCCGGGCGAGGCGCTGACGGCCGCGAGCGACTCCGCCATGCGGGAAGTCAGCGTCGCGTAGACCTCGCTCACCAGCGCACGGAAATTTGCGGCGAGACGGTTGCGCGGATGCGCAAGCGGGACGCGGATCTCTGCGGCGATCTGCCCCGGATGGGAGCCGAGAACCAGGATCCGGTCGCACATCAGGACCGCCTCCTCGATGTTGTGGGTCACGAGCAGCACGGCCTCGGTCGGGAGTCTGCGCTCGATCCACAGGTCCATGAAGTCGGTGCGCAGCGTCTCCGCGGTGAGGACGTCGAGGGCCGAGAAGGGCTCGTCCATGAGCAGCAGCACCGGGTCGCTGACGATGGCGCGCGCGAAGCCGACACGCTGGCGCATGCCGCCGGACAGCTCGCGCGGGTAAGCCGACTGAAAGCCGTCGAGCCCTATGAGATCGATGGCGGCGAGCGCGCGCCGCCGCCTCTGCGCCGGCGGCAGGTCGAGGGCGTCGAGGCCCAGCTCGACGTTGCGCTGCACCGTGAGCCAGGGATAGAGCGCGAATGTCTGGAACACCACGGCAATGCCGGCCGCCGGCCCGGCGAGAGGCTGGCCGCGATAGAGCACCTCTCCCGAGGTGGGCCTGATCAGCCCGGCCGCGATCCGCAGCAGGGTCGACTTCCCCGAACCCGAGCGCCCCAGCAGCCCGAGAATCTCCCCCGGCGCGAGGCTCAGGTCGATGTTGGCAAGCACCGGCAGCGGCTCGCCGGACGGCTTGGCGTAAGCCATGCAGACCTGACGCAGAGCGAGGATGGGAACTGTTGCCGGCGGCATGTCAGTCGAGGCGCGTGCGCCGCTCCGCAAAGGCGTACAGCGGACGCCACAGCAGGCGGTTCATGGCGACCACGTAGACCGACATGACCGCGACCCCCAGGGCAATGCGCGGATAGTCGCCGGCATGGGTCATCTGCGCGATGTATGCGCCCAGACCTCCGCCATTCAGCGTGGTCGATCCCCAGTTGACCGCCTCCGAGACGACGCTGGCGTTCCAGGCGCCGCCCGAGGCGGTGATCGCGCCGGTGACGAAGTAAGGCAAGATCCCCGGCAGGATGACCTGCCGCCACCAATGCGGCGATCGGACGCGCAAGCTGGCGGCCGCCTCGCGCAGATCGCCCGGAAAGGCGCTCGCTCCCGCGATGACGTTGAACAGGATGTACCACTGCGTTCCGAGAATCATCAACGGGCTGAGCCAGATGGCCGGGGCCAGACGGAATGTCACGATCAGGAAGACCGCCGGCGGGAAGAGCAGATTCGCGGGGAAGGCGGCCAGGAACTGAGCAATCGGCTGGACCATGGCCGTCAGCTTCGGCCGCAGCCCGACGACCACTCCGATCGGCACCCAGACGGCCGATGCAAGCGCCACCAGCACCAGGACCCGCAGCAGGGTGAGCAGGCCGCTACCGGCCGCCCGCGATACCTCGCTCCACGAGAGCGTGTCGCGGGCAAAGCGCAGCAGCGCCCAGACCAGGCAACCGCCCGCAGCGGCGACCGCCAGCAGCCAGATGCCATCGAGCAGCCGCTGCGATCCCGGATGCCGCCCGGGCGGCAGGCGAATTCCCGGCAGCAGACGCGCATCGCCCGCGCGCTGCAGGCCCGCCGCCGCGATCCGGTTGACGTACTGGAAGACCGCCGATTGCTGGAAGAGAGTCAGCACCCAGCTGCGGGGCGCGAACGGCGCGGCCGTCTGCTCGAAGCGAAACTTCTCGCTCCACGCCACCAGCGGCCGAAACAGCAGCTGGTCGTAGAGAATGATGGCGATGCTCATCGCGACGATCGCCCACCCGACGCAGGCGAGGTTGCGCTCCTCGATGGCGCGCGCCACGTAGGAACCGACCCCGGGGAGCGCGATCCGGAGATCGCCCACCGAGATGGCCTCCGAGGCCACGACGAAGAACCATCCTCCCGACATGGACATCATGGTGTTCCAGACGAGGCCCGGCATGGCGAAGGGCACCTCGAGGCGCCAGAAGCGCTGCCAGGGCGAGGAGCGGAAACTGCGGCACGCCTCGTCGAGATCGCCCGGCACCATGCGCAGCGACTGATAGAAGCTGAAAGCCATGTTCCACGCCTGGCTGGTGAAGATGGCGAAGATTGCCGCCAGCTCGGGCCCGAGCGCGTTGCCGGGAAAGAGCGAGACGAAGAACACCACCGTGAACGACAGGTAACCGAGGACCGGGACCGACTGCAGCACGTCGAGCAGCGGTATCAGCAGCATCTCCGCGCGCCGGCTCTTGGCCGCCACCGTCGCATAGGTCAGAGTGAAGAGCAGGGAAGCAGCCAGCGCCGCCAGCATGCGCAGCACCGTGCGCAGCGTGTAGAGCGGCAGCGCCTGCGGAGAGAGCGAGATCGGCACCGCCTGCGCGTGCGCGGCCGGCCCGATCATCTCCCGGGCGCCGCTGCCGAGCAGGATGACGCCGCCGACCACCAGAACCACGGCGGCCAGATCCCGCCAGCCCGGCACCCGCTGGCGGTACTGCCCGGCTCGCAACGCGAGCAGCTCCTGATGAATGGTATGCGCTGTCGGCACACCGCCAAGCTGCCGCCCGCAGCGCGGACCGTCAAGAGCGCGTCACCGATCAGCAGACCGCGGCGGCGGTCGCCGGTGCCTGACGCCGGCCCCGCCCGACCGCGCCGCGCACACAGTCGACGCGGCCGCCGCACTCCGCTGCATGCCGGCGGCCAAGCCTACCTGGGCGCTTCCGCGAAGCGCGTGGTCTTCTCCGCTGCAGCGATTGCCGCCTGCACCTGCGGCGCCGTAGCGTTCACCGTGTCCGTGACGCACGACCCGGTTCCGAGCTCGTGCGACGTACCGGTTGGATAGAGCGTGGCGAGCTCGTCGCAGACCGCCTTGGCAGCATCACTGACACGCTGCTGCAGCACCTTTGCGCCGACGTGCGAGGCGACGTTGATATCCGCGTAGTTCACCACGCGCGACAGCTGAATGACTTCCACCGGATGGCCCGAAGCGGTGCGGCCCTGCGCCAGCACCGGTTTGTTGGCCACGACCTTCACTTCCGGCAACTGCTGCGCCACAGCCGCCGTGGTCATCGCGCCGATGGCGGCGGCGATCAGACTTCGATGCACGAGACGGGAAACTGACATGACGCTTTCTCCTTGTCCTGCGATTGATCCAACAGGACGCTAGACCGCCGCGTCATTCAGTTCCATCCGTACTTCATCTATCCGTACTGTGCCCGAGGAGTGGTTTCGGACTCCCGTCTGGCGGAGAGGGTGGGATTCGAACCCACGAGGCCCTTGCGGACCCTCCGGTTTTCAAGACCGGTGCAATCAACCGCTCTGCCACCTCTCCGGCGCACTCGCAGCACCTCGGAGCGATTCTATCAGGGAGCGCGCGCGCAACGCCGCGCCTTCAGGCCTTCGGCGGCCCCTTGTAGCCCGGGAGCTCCGCCGCCTCCGGCGAGGCTGCCAGCTTCATGGCGACGGCAACCGCGCTGTTGAATTCGGCGCGCGTGGGACCGATCGTGATCCGCGGGCGGAAGAAGTCGGCCCACTGGAACTCGCAGAACGCCGTCGGCGACTTGTCGTACCCGCCGGCATCGCGCACGTAACCGGCGAGCGAGCGGTACGGGTCGTCGACGAGCTTCTCGAGATGATCGGGGATCTTCTCGAATCCGCACGGCTTACCGTGCTGGTCAATGGGATGTGCCCACCTGGCCGCGGCCATCCGCGGCCAGAACTGCGCGATCGGCACCTTGGAGAAATCGTCCTCGACCAGGAAAAAGCCGGTGTCGATGCCGGCCTCCGATGCCGCACGGCCCAGGTGATGGTGGTCGGTGATGTAGAGCTTCCCGTCCGGCCCCCACACGGCGGGGATGGGGTGATCGAACAGGAACGCCTTCTGCTCGTGCTTCTTCAGCGACTCGAGCTTATCGCGCTTGTCGTGCACCTCGATCATGCCGACCGTGATCTGGGTCGGCCGCAGGCGGTGAATCTCGACTTCGTGCAGCTTCGGCATCGGCATTCCCGGCCCGGCGCGTCACCGGAGCCCGCAACATGATCGTAACACCCCCGTTGGGGACGAATCCGTTGGCTGCCAGGACGAATCCGTGCGGGTCGGCTTCAAACCAAAACACCCCCGGGTGTCTCATACCTACGGCAATCACGCTGCTGGGAGGTCGACATGAGGCTCGCGGGCTGGGCGGTCTTCGGATCGCTGCTCATCAATGTGGCCTTCGGAGTGGTCGTCACCGGCGCAGTACACGCCGCCCGGCCGGGCGGCGCCGCCGCGCTCGCTCAGTGCACCCACCATTCGCCGGGCGCCGCGCGCCGGCCGGTGTCGGGTCACTATCTCGCGGCCGTGCGCATGGGCTGGGCAGTCGGTTGAAAACCGGGCGTCACCCCTAACGCGCCCGTCGGCCGGGATCCGGTGCGCAACGGATTCCGTGCCGTTCTCGGGATGCGCCCGCCGGGCGTCAGTGGCTCACGGCCGAAGCCGCGGCGCGCGCCGCCGCGCGCTCCCGCCGCGCCGAGCGCAGCATCGACACCGCCGCGTAGACGACCACGAAGGTGATCAGCCAGCGGATCGGCTTCACCGAATCGTGCTTCAGAACGTAGCTCAGGATCGAAAACGCCGCGGGCACTCCGACCAGGCTGCCGACGGTCAGCCCGAGCGAGGCGACATGCGAGAAGCGTCCGGAGCGGAAGAACCCGAGGCTCGCCACCGGCTGCAGCAGACCGTCGCTCGCCATCATGATCGGATAGGCCGCAATCGGCGCCATGCCGAGGAGCGACAAGAGGATCATGAGCGGTGCGTAGTTGCCGATGCCGACGCACATCAGCGCACCGAGCATGAAGCTGACCGCGACGGCGAAGGGAAACTTCCAGCCCGCCAGACCCAAGGCGATGCCGCCCGCGGGGAAGGCGCCGAGGTTGCTCATGGCGAAGAAGCCCGCCGCCAGCAGCAGAGCGACTCCCATGAAGAGCTGAATCGAGCGGCGCGGCATCCGGCTCACCACTCCCGCTCCCAGCCACGCCCCCGCCGCGGAGCTCGCCACCATGGCGGCGAGCAGCAGCGGCTGCACCGCCACGACCGAGATGAGCAGGAACGTCTCGATGAAGGCCGCGATGTTCAGGCCCACGTTGAGCGTGCCGGGGATCAGCTCGTCCGCTACCTTGCCGCGAAACTTGAGCAGCGCGGTGGTCGGCGCGAACGACCCGATCCCGAGCGTATCGAGGAAGGTGGTGAGGGCGCCGATGGCGGCGTCGGCAAGCTGCGGACGGCCGCGCAGCCCCTGGCGTCGGATCGCCGCCAGCCAGCCGGCGGCGAACGCGACGTTCACCAGCACGAGGACCGCAACTACCGCTTTGGTCAGGTCCAAGAAGATCCCCCCCGCAGCCTCGCATGGATGCGGGCGAGGCCGTCGACCGCACGCAGGTACTGAATCGCCGCCCGCGCGGCGAGGCTGCTCGCGCGGTGCAAGGGGATCGGCCGCACCGGAGTGACCGGAAAGGCGAGCTCCGCGTCGGACATGCCGAGCGTGCGCTGCGCCAGGAGCCGTCCCATCAGAGTCGCCATGGCGACGCCGCGGCCATTGTAGCCGAGGCCGGCGAGCAGCCCGGGCGCGAGCTCGTGCAGATGCGGCAGGTGGTCGCGCGTCATCGCGACCAGCCCTCCCCAGTGATACTCGAAGGCGACGCCCGCGAGCTGCGGGTAGATCTCGAGCACCGCGCGGTAGTGGTGGCGGCAGGAGCGCGGCCCCGGCTCCCGGCCGAAGGTTCCGCGTGCGCCGAGCACCAGCCGTCCGCCGGCAGCGAGGCGGAAGTAGCGCAGCAGATGCCAGGTGTCGGAGGCCGCCTGACCGCCCGGCAGAATCCGCGCCCGCTGTGCCTGGGTGAGCGGCACGGTCGCCACCTGGAACGACGGCACGACGATGACGCTCCGGCGCAGCGCGCCCACCAGGGCGCCACTGTAGGCATTGGTCGCAACGATCACGGTTGGAGCGGTGACGGCGCCGCGCGGCGTCTCGATCTGCCACTCGCGCGATGCGCGGCGCAGGTGCAGCGCCGGGGTGTGCACGCAGATCTCCGCGCCGCTGCGCGCCACCGCGCGTGCCAGACCGTGGACGTAGGATAATGGCTGCACGGTGCCGCCCCGCCGATCGAGCAGCCCGCCGCAATAGCGCGTCGAGCCGGTCAGCAGGGCCACCTCGCGCGCCGCCAGCAGCTCGACCGCCGCGCCGCGCCGGCGCCACTGCTCGACGCGCCCGGCAAGCGCTGCAAGGGCCGCCTGCGAGGTGGCCGGCTGGATCCACCCGGCGCGGATCGCATCGCAGTCGATGCCGTGCCGCCGGATGAGCTCGAACACCAGATCGGGTCCGGCCGCGACGCTCGCCGCCAGCCGTGCGCCGCGCTCGGGACCCAACCATGCCTCGAGCGCGTCGGGGTCGGTCTTCAGCCCCGGGATGACCTGCCCGCCGTTGAGGCCCGAGGCGCGCTCGCCGAGCGCCTTCGCCTCGAGTACCAACACGGCGCGCCCCGCGGCGGCCAGGTGCAGTGCGGCCGACAAGCCGGTGTAGCCCGCGCCGATGATCGCGACGTCGATGCGCCTCGCGCCCGCGAGCGGCGTGAGTGCGGGAGCTGCGGTCGCAGTCGCGGACCACAGCGACTGCGCTGGCGCAGCCGGCATCGCCCCTCCCCCTATCGATATTGGATTCGTGCTTGCGGCACGGGGACTCTATAGGCTGCGCGCCGCGCGGGTCAAACACGCGCCCGCCCCGTCGCCGTGCGGCTTCCTCCACGCGCGGCGCTGTGCCAGACTCGGCCGCGGCTTCAGGTTCCGTCTCTCAGGGGGTGGCGCATGCAATCCTTACCGCCTTGGGCAGCGGCGCTCGGCCTTGCGGTGAGCAGTGCCGCACTGTGCGCCGTCCCGGCGCCGCCCCCGCCCCTGCCCGCCGAGCATCTCAGCGTCGAGCAGCTGCCGGCACGTGGCCCGCATTGGGTCTACGTCGTCGACTACGCGTTCGACAACGAGATCGACGCGCGCGTCTATCTCTACGACGCCGATGCGCATCGCCGCCTCGGCCAGATCGATGCCGGCTTTAATCCCGGATTCGCGCTGTCGCCGGACGAGACCATGAGTGCCGTCGCCACGACCTACTTCGCGCGCGGGGGCCACGGCGCGCGCACCGACGTGGTGGAATTCACCGACACGGCCACGCTCGCCGCGCGAGGCGAGATCGTGCTGCCTCCCAAGCGCCTGGATGCCGTGCCGACGCTCTTCAACCTCGGCTACAGCAGCGACGGCCGCTTCCTGTACGTGTCGTACGTGACCCCCGCAGCCTCCTTCGGCGTGCTGGATCCGGCCAAGGGCGCGGTGCTCGCCGAGATCGATACCGCCGGCTGCATGCTCGTGATCCCCTCGGGGCCAAACCGCGTCTCCTCGCTCTGCGAGAGCGGCCGGCTCCTCACCGTAACGCTCGACGCACAGGGTCACGAAGCCGCACGCAGCATGTCGGAGCCGTTCTTCGATGCGGACCGCGACCCGGTATTCGTGCAGGGCATCGCCACCGCGCGCGGTTTTTCTTTTCTGTCGTTCCTCGGTCAGGTCCACGAGGTCGACCTCACCGGAGCCGCACCCGTGTTCGTGGCTCCCTGGTCGCTGATCGCCGCGGGCGATCGCGGCTGGCGCCCGGGCGGCGAGCAGGTGGGCGCGATCCACCGCGCGCTCGGGAAGCTCTTCGTGCAGATGCATCGCGGCGGGGAAGGCACGCACAAGGACGGCGGCAGCGAGTTGTGGGTGTTCGATCTCGCAACCCACCGCCGCGTCGCGCGCTGGCCGCTCAAGGCGGCTGGCTTGAAACCGGTGATTGCCGTCGAGGTGTCGCAGGATGCCGCGCCCGTGGTTTTCGCCGCCGCCGCCGATGCCGCCAATACCGCGGATCTCGCCATCATCGATGCCCGCAGCGGACACATACGCCACGTCGAGAAGCGCGTCTGCCAGACACCGTGGCAGCTGCGGACGCCCTGACACCCAGAGGTACTGCATGCACGCGTTCGACCGGTTGTTCGAGCAGTCCTCCCGCTCCCTTGCGAGCCGCACCTCGAGGCGCAGCCTTCTCGCCGTGCTCGGGCAGGCGTTGACCGGTGCGGCACTGCTGCCGCTCCTGCCGGTCGGTCGCGGCAGCCGGGCGCTTGCGGGCGACGTGACCCCGAAGACGCCCGGGCCGGAGAACTGCGAATACTGGAAGTATTGCGCCATCGACGGCTTCCTGTGCGCGTGCTGCGGCGGCACCTCGACGTCCTGTCCACCGGGTACCGGATCGTCGCCCATTACCTGGGTCGGCACCTGCCACAATCCGGGCGACGGGCGCGATTACATCGTGTCCTACAATGACTGCTGCGGGAAGGCCAGCTGCGGCACGTGCGACTGCAACCGTAACGAGCGCGAGAAGCCTCTGTACCGGCCCTCGCGCAATAACGATCTCAACTGGTGCATGGCGAACGCCAACGCCGATTATCACTGCACCGTGTCGGTGATCGTCGGAGTTGCCGAGAAGTGACTGGCCGCAGGCTGGGCGCCGCGCTGGCGTTCGCGGTCGCGGTCGCGGCTGCACCGTTCGGTGCCGGTGCCGCGGATGCATCCCCGCCGCCCGCCTACCCGCAGGGCGCCGCGAGCTTCCAGGCCAGCTGCGCGGTGTGTCACGGCCCCGCCGGCGCGGGCCTGCCCGCGCTCGCGCCGCCGCTCCTCTCCTACCCGGCGCGTTACGCCGCCAGCACCGAGGGACGCAGACAGCTCGCGATGACGGTGCTCTACGGCATGTACGGCGACATCGCGGTCGAAGGCAGGCACTACGCCTTCCGCATGCCGGAGTTCGGCCAGCTCGATGACGCGAGTCTCGCGGCGCTGCTCAATTTCGTGGTGTTTGATCTTGCGCACGCCCCCCCGGGCGCGCCGCCGCTCGCGCCCGCCGAAATCGCCGCCGAGCGCGCCCACCCGCTCAACGGTGCGGCGGTGCGCGAGCATCGCAAGAGCGTCGCACCCGGGGAGCCCTGAGCATGGGCCGCACGACGGCGGTGGCCGCCGCGCTCGCGGCCGCCCTGCTGGGGCGCGCCGCCCAGGGGAGTCCCCAACAGGACTACATCCTCCATTGCATGGGCTGCCACGGCGATCAGGCCGAGGGAGTGCCCGGCAAGGTGCCGCCCCTGGCGGGCTCCCTCGCCCTCTTCATGCGCAGCGCCGCGGGACGCGATTACCTCTTGCGCGTGCCGGGCGCCGCCAACTCGGCCCTCACGGATGCGCAGCTGACGGCGGTCCTCAACTGGCTGGCGGAGAGCTTCCCGCCCGCCGGGGCCACCAGCGCGCGGCCGGAGCCGTTCACGGTGGCGGAGCTCGCGAAGGCACGGCGCCTGCCGCTTGCCAACGTGCAGGAGACGCGCCGCGAGGTGGTGCGCGCGCTCGCCGCGAGCGGCCCGGCGCCGCCCGCCGCCTACTGAGGCGCAAGCGCCGACGGGCCCCGCGGCCTCACTCGCGGAAGATGGCCGTGATGCCGATAGTGCGCGGCCTGAAGGCGTATTGACGCTGGAGGCGGCTGCTGCCGTCGCCGGGGTTGATCGTCCAGTTGAAATCCGTCAGAGCGTGCGTATTGGCCAGGTTGTCGCAGAAAGCCGCAATCGACCACGGGCCGAACTGCATCCCGGCGCGCGCACTCGCGAACGAGGTCCCGGGCAGCACGTAGTTCGCCGGGTCGTACTGCAGCGTGCCCGGATCCTGACCGGCGCTCGACCACCTGGCGCGGCCCTCGTACTCGTAATCGACGCGCACGAAGCTGTCGTGCCTCAGGAAGTTGAAGCGGTACTCGAGACCCGCCGACACCGTCACCGGCGCGGTCGGCTGGCCGGCGCCGGTCTCGCTGCTCTGCCCGACGATGGCATCGCCGTTCGCGACGACCGGTGTCACTTCGCTGGGACTCAGCCTTGAATCCTGCGTGTAGCGGGCCGAGGTGTAGCCCGCGGCGACCTCCGCCGTCAGCGCGTCGGTAATCGAGGCATCGAGCTCCAGATCGATGCCCTTGGCGACCGCCTGGCCGAGGTTGGCGATGAAGGAGATCTGGCAGATCGGCGGCACCACCACCTGCTGGATGTTGTTCCATTTGATGTAGTAGATGCTGCTGGCGATCTTGATGCGGTTGTTGATGTTGTTCTTGGCGCCGATCTCGTAGCTGTTGACGGTGTCGGAGCTATAGGTGGTCGGCGCATTCGGAATGCCGAAATTCATGAAGTCCGTCGAGCACGCCGCGTACGGCAGCGGGTTGTTGGCGCCGCCGGGACGGTAACCCTTCGCATAGGTCGTATAGAACATGTCGTTGGGGTCGGCCTGGTACTGCAGGCTCACCTTCGGCGTGAAGGAGTTTTCCGAGTTGTTGCCCGAGCCGGTGGCCGACGGCCCGAACAGCTGCGGCCCCCCGGTAAAGGTATCGAACGAATACTTGTTCTTCGAGAAGCGCGCCCCGACGGTCGCCCGGAGCTTGTCGGTGAGGCCGTAGGTGAGCTCCCCGAACAGCGCGTACTGCTCGTCCTTCGCATGGGTCTGCAGAAAGTAGGAGTCGGTGGGAAATGCCGGGTCGTAGCCGACGCCGAAGACGTCGACGATGTTGGGGTCGCCGATGAGGGCGTTCTGCAGCTCGGAGAGCAGCGGGTCGTGGATCTGCTCGAGATAGGTCTGGCGGTTCTCGCTCAGAAAAATTCCCGTGGTCCACAGCAGCCGCGCGTTGGCATCGCTTGACTGCAGCCGCAGCTCCTGCGTGAAGTTGTTCTGGATGTTGTCGACCGTCGAGGGCGAGGTGTAGTTGAGCGCGCCGGCCGGCAGGTGAATGCCGTTGCCGTCGATCAGCGGGTAGCTCGCGCCGGTCGGGTAAGGCGGGGGGTACGCGTACAGCTGGTAGAAGCCGAGGTTGTAGAGCGTCCCCTCGTAGCCGTCCTGGTTGTGGCGGTCGTAATAGGAAGTATTGGAGATCAACGTCGCGAAGCCCAGGTCGCCCTCGATCTTGAGCGAGGTGAGAGTGAAGCGGTCGGGCACGTGGCGCTGCGTGGGGTCGGCATTGACGTAGTTGTTGCTCGAGGGGTTCGAATACAGCGGCCAGAAGTTGTTGATGTCGTTGTGCCGCTCGTCCTGGTAGTAGATCGTGGGCGTGATGTGCCAGTTGGCATTCGGCGACCACAGGAACGCGAGCCGCGCCAGGTAGGTGTCGGCGAAGTTGGCATTCGACTCCACGGGCGCGAGCGTGACCGGATTGATGTCGTTGATCCACCCGCCGTCACGCCGGTACCAGACCGTGAGACGCGCGCCGAGGGTCCCCTCGACGAGCGGTCCGCCGACCGCGATTCCTCCCTCGTAGCTCGGGTCGCCCCCCTCGGTCGTGGCCACCTCCGCACGGCTGTAGATGCTGGTCGTCGTCAGGCTCGGCTGCGTCGTGATGTAGCGCACCGTACCGCCCTCGGATCCGGCGCCGAACAGCGTGCCCTGCGGTCCGCGCAGCACCTCGATGCGGTTGATGTCGAAAGACTTCGGCAACGCCTCGTCGGGATTGAAGGCGAGCGCGCGCATCTGGATCGGCGTGTCGTCGAGATAGATGCCGGTGGTGCCGGCGCCGCCGGTGCCCGAGATCCCGCGGATCGAGATGTTGTTGGTACCGGAGGTGTCGAAATTCACGCCTGGCGTGAAGCGGGCGACCTCGGAGAAGTCCTTGATGCCGCGATCGTCGAGGCCCTCCTGCGTGAGCGCGGTGACGCTGATCGGCACCCTGCTCAAGCTCTCTTCGCGGCGCGTCGCGGTCACCACGACTTCCTGCAGGGCGCCGGCCGGCGCCTCCTCGGTGGGCTGCGCCGGCTGCTGATCCGCCCACGACGCCCCGCTGCCACAAGCCAAAGCCGCCACCACGAGCTGCGCGCCGGCACGCGCGCACACGAATCCATACCGGTGATCGCACCGCATCGAGACCCCCCTGAAGACCTCAGTCGTCGTTGTATGGCCGCACTCGCCGTGCGGCGACCCTCGTCACAAGGTAACGTGCCCGCGGCGCCGCGGCAACCGGCCATGCGGGGCGCGCATGCAAACGGTGCAGGCGGCGCAGTCGCGCCCTGAAACCGGGCGGTGTCAGGCCTTCAGGCCGCGGCTCACCGGCAGCGTGCGCACCCGCTTGCCGGTCGCGGCGTAGATGGCGTTGCAGAGGGCGGCGCTCACGCAGGCAGTGCCGGTCTCGCCCACTCCGCCCGGACTCTCGCCGCTGGTGATGAGATGCACTTCGACCTTCGGCGCCGCGCCGATGCGCAGCGGCAGAAAGTCGTTGAAGTTGCCCTGCTGCACCCGGCCGTTCGCGATGGTGATCTCGTTGGTGAGCGCCGCGCTCAAGCCGAAAGTCACGCCGCCCTCGAGCTGCGCGCGCACTCCGTCGGGATTCACCACCTGGCCGCAGTCCATGGCGCATACGACGCGCCCGACGCGCGGATGTCCCTGCGCGTCGACGCTCACCTCGGCGACCTGCGCCAGGTAGCTGCCGAAGGCATATTGAATGGAGACGCCCCGCCCGCTGCCCGCCGGCAGCGCCGTGCCCCAGCCGGCACGGTCGGCGGCCAGCTCGAGCACCGCGCGCATGCGCGGCTCCTTGAGCAGCGCGCGGCGGTAGCTCACGGGATCCTGCTGCACGGCGGCCGCCAGCTCGTCGACGAAACTCTCCACGGCGAAGACGCTGCGGGTCGCGCCGACGCCGCGCCACCAGCCCGTGGGCACACCGGGCGGGTCGCGGCGCACGAAGCGCACCTCCATGTTCTCGAGCGGATAGGCCAGGTCCACGGCCGAGGTCACCGCGTCCGGATCCACGCCGTTCCTGACCGTCCCCTCTCCGTAGTAGAGCGCCCACAGGCCCGCGCCGGCGATGGTGTGCCGCCAGGCGACCGGTAGGCCCTTGGCATCGAGCGATGCCGACAGATGGTCCACGTAGTACGGCCGGTAGCGGTCGTGGCGGATGTCCTCCTCCCGGGTCCACAGCACCTGCACCGGACCCTGCACGTGGCGCGCGACGCGCGCCGCCAGCACCACGCCGTCCACCTCCAGACGCCGGCCGAAACCGCCGCCGATGAGCTGGTTGTGCAGGATGATCTGCTCGGGCTTCAAGCCGAGCTCGGCGAGCTTGGCGACCGCGCGGTCGGGCGCCTGGGTGCCGGTCCAGATCTCGCACTCGCCGCTGCGCCAGTCGACCGTGCAGTTCATCGGCTCGAGGGTCGCGTGCGCCAGGAAGGGCTGATGGTAGGTGGCCTCCACGTGCGTCGCCGCGCGCGCGGCGGCCGGCTTGCCCTTGCTGAGGGCCAGGGCGCCCGCCTCGCGTGCAGCGCTCTCGAGCTCTGCGACGAGCGCCGCCTGCTGCACGGGGGCGTTCGCTCCGTCGTCCCAGTGCGGCGCGAGCGCTTTCATCCCCTGCATGGCTGCCCAGGTATCGTCGGCGACGACAGCGACGAGATCGCCCTCGTTCACCACCTGCCGCACGCCGCGCACCGACGACGCCGCCTCGCCCGCGAGCGTCGCGATACTGCCGCCAAGCACCGGCGTGATCGCAATCACGGCCACCTTCGCCTGCGGCGGCCGTGCGTCGATACCGAAGCGCGCGCTGCCGTCGACCTTGGACGGACCGTCGAGCCGCGTGGTCGCGTGACCGATCAGACGGAAGTCCTTCGCCGCTTTGAGGGGCGGCGGTGCCGGCACGGGGAGCGCCGCGGCCGCCGCCGCCAGCGCGCCGTAGCCGAGACGGCGGCCCGAGGCTGCGTGGACCACCGCGCCGTTCTCAGCGTGGCAGCTCGCGGCCGCCACACCCCAGCGCCTCGCCGCCGCCTCGATCAGCATGAGCCGTGCGGTCGCGCCCGCCTGGCGCAGCGGTGTCCAGCACTGAATGATCGACAGCGAAGTGCCGGTCGACTGATCCCACTTCAGGCCTTCATCCGCCGAAGGGTCCGGCACGAAGCCGTAGACTTCGGGATTCGGCGGCGCGGCCTCGACGCTCACGGCATCGAGGCCCACCTCGAGCTCCTCGGCGATGAGCATCGGGAGCGAGGTGTAGGTACCCTGGCCCATCTCGACCTTCGGCATGAGCAGCGTCACGCGCCCGCTCGGCTCGACGCGCACGAAGGCATTCAGGACTCCGCGTGCGCCGCCGCCGCCGCTGCCGGCGCGGTGCTGCAGCCGGCGGGCGGTGACCCCGAGCACCAGCGCGCCGCCCAGGGCGGCGGCCACCAGCACGAACTGGCGGCGCGTTACCGCCGGTGCGCTCAAGAGTCCTCGGCCTGCGGCGTGAGGCGCGTCAGGCCGCCGAGCCACGGCTGCAGCGCCGGCGGCATCTCCACCGAGCCGTCCTCGTTCTGGTAGTTCTCGAGCACCGCGACCAGCGTGCGCCCGACCGCGAGCCCCGAGCCGTTGAGCGTGTGCACGGCTTCCGGCTTCTTGTCGAGCGGATTGCGCCAGCGCGCCTGCATGCGCCGCGCCTGGAAGGCCTCGAAGTTGCTGCACGAGGAGATCTCGCGGTAGCGCTCCTGCGACGGCAGCCACGCCTCGAGGTCGTAGGTTTTGGCGGAGCCGAAACCGGTGTCGCCGGCGCACAGCGCCACCTTGCGGTACGGAAGTCCGAGCCGCTGCAGCACCGTCTCGGCGTGCCCGGTGAGCTCCTCGAGCGTCGCATAGGAGTCCGCCGGCCGCACGATCTGCACCAGCTCCACCTTGTCGAACTGGTGGACGCGGAAGATGCCGCGCGTGTCCTTGCCGGCCGCGCCGGCCTCGGAGCGAAAACAGGGGCTGTGACAGACGTATTTGAGCGGCAGGCTCTCGGCCGGCACGATCTGCTCCCGCACCAGGTTGGTGACGGGCACCTCGGCGGTCGGAATGAGATAGAAGGCCTGTTGCTCCGCGGCCTCGCCCTTGCCGCTGACCTTGAAGAGATCGTCCTCGAATTTCGGCAGCTGTCCGGTGCCGAGCAGCGCCTGGCGCTGCACGAGGTACGGCACGTAGACCTCGGTGTAGCCGTGCTCGCGCGTGTGCAGGTCCAGCATGAACTGCGCCAGCGCCCGGTGCAGGCGCGACACCTGGCCGCGGATGACGGCGAAGCGCGCGCCGGAGATGCGCGCGGCGGCCTCGAAATCCAGGCCGCCGAGCTTCTCGCCGAGGGCCACGTGATCCTTCGGCTCGAACTCGAACCGGCGCGGCTCGCCCCAGCGGCGCA
>DASYYF010000052.1:0-22414 GCA_035934055.1 Steroidobacteraceae bacterium
GTGCCGTCGAGGAAACCCATGACGGCCGTCCATTCCCCGTCCGCCGTCCCGACGCGGATCGAGTGCTCGGTGATGCGGTTGTCTGGCGCGAAGGTCCACATGAACTTCAGCTCTTTGATGTGATCTGGAATGCCTTTGGTCGTGTGGCCATCGGGATAGTGGACAACGATGTTCTGGGCATGACTCCTGTGCAGGTTTTCCCACTGCTGGCCCGTGTAGACGTGGAAATCGAGGTCGTCAAAGTTGGCCAGATGCCTGGCAAGTTCCGCCGGCATACCCGGCACCCTCGGGGTGGGCTCGCCAGCCTTGCTCGCCGGCCATGCCTCCGGGGCTGCCGAAGCGCCCTCGGTCGATCCAATGATGAGCGCGGCGAGCGTCCCGCCGACCATGATCTGCAGTGCACGGAGACTTGCTTTCATCTGGTTCTCCTCGCAGCAACAATTCAGCCGCGACCACCGCCCTCTATGAGCAGGGCTCGTTGAGCCATCCGCAATTGCCGCGTCCCGATCGAAGTCCTCAACCTGCCGTCCTGGGACGAAGGCGCGTGCCACGAACGACCCCGTAGAGACCAATCGCCATCCATATGAGGTTGAGGAAGGCCGAGGGGTAAGCGCCGTTCCATCCGCTGTTCGCGATGAAGCCGGCGCCCGAGAGCACGTTGAGCCATTGGTAAACCAGCGACTGCGAGCTGAGCCGGCCGGTGGTCAGCAGCACATACGCTGACAGCATCATTGCTGCTGCCGTCCAACCGATGACCTCGATGAGAATTTTCACGGCCGCTCTCCCGTCTCTTCGGGTTATTTTGAGCTATGCGATCTCGGCGCGCATCAGCTCGAATCGTTTCCATCGCAGGCTGGCCCGGAATCAGGATGGGGACGGCTTATGGCCTTCTTGTCACGAAGATCGGTAGCGGCCGAAGATCCATTCGGACCCGCAGCAGAGCGCCACGCTGCCGACCACGAGGGCCAGGGACAGCGTCGACCACCCCTTCGCGCCCAGCGGTAGCACGCCGACGCCGTACAGAAGAGCGATACCTGCGAGCGCCAGGAAAAAGGGTCCGGTCACATAACAGTGGGTGCGTTTACAGCGTCGGGCGTTGAGTAAGCATGCCGCGCCCATGAATGTCAGAAGGACCGGCCATAAGATGACCAGATATCGTGCGCCGATCTTCGGACTGACGAGAAGGATCGCAATCGGGATGCCCCAGGTGAGGCACCCGCGAATGCCCCGCGTCCAGTCGGCGTCGCGTCTTGTGGAGCTTATCTCACCGTTCATGGGTGGCTCTCGTGCCGCAACATGAGGCGTCGGCCTGCATCGGAGGACAAGGAACGGACCCGTACGAACAGAATACGCAGCAATCTCCCGCTTTGGGCTTCAAGACCGCGCCGCAGCCTGGGCAGTCGTAGAAGTAGATGCACGCATCGGTTGGCATGGTCTCGCGCGCAACATGCCCGCAATTCGGACAGGTGAGCTCGGAGGTGGTGATCATTGAAGTGAGTGTGGAGGAGTTGGCGTGGCGATCGCAGGCGGCAGCTGCGCCGGCAACGTCCGCGCTGGCTGCGCAAATATATGACTATCGAGACGGGGGATCACGTGTCTTCTCGCTCACCGCCGACCTCCTGCGGTCCGCCTCGGTCCGAGGATCCTGCGCCCGTCGATGCTAGGATAGGCTCCGTAGTACGGTACGGAGTCAAGCTATGCCGCGCCCCTATACGATAGCGCGCCTCGCGGCCGCGGCGGGCGTCCACGTCGAGACGATTCGCTACTATCAGCGCCTGAAGCTGGTGCCCGAACCCCCGCGGCCCCTCGGCGGGATCCGCCGGTACACCGAGGCAGACGCCGACCGGCTGCGGTTCATTAAGCGCGCGCAAGCGATGGGGTTTACGCTGGCCGAGATCGCGAGTCTGCTTGCTTTGCAGAGGCGCCGCTCGTGCCGTGCGACGAGAGAGCTCGCCGCGGTCAAGCTAGGCGTTGTCGAGGCTCGCATCCGCGAGCTGCGTCGTCTGCGCAACGAGCTCGCAGGCCTGATCGCCGACTGCGATGCGAACGTGCAGGACACCAGGTGCCCTGTCATGCAGCGTCTGGCCTCATGACGGATACACAGGCCTGGGCTTCGCGGGCATGACCGATGCCGCGACGGTGGTGGCGGGGATCCCGATCCCCTTGAGGCCGGCCGGCTGAATCGTCCGTGTCTACGGGATCTGCGTGTCGCCGTCCGGATTGGTGGTCTCGCTCCCGGCGGGCTCACTCGAGTGCTGGCCTGCGGAGCGTTTGGTGCGCAGCGCCAGGCGTACGCGCTGCTCTTCATGGATCTGCTCGAGTGTCAGGCCGGTGCCGTATGCGATTACATCCAGCACCGGATGTGCCGCGTCGCCGGGCATGCGCAGTGCATGGACTTTTTCCCAGGCGCGGATTCGAACATCGGGGGGATTGGCGGTCGAGCTCTGCTCGGCGAGCGCACGCTGCCGCTGGTGCAGCCGCTCCTCGGCCTCCAGGGCCAGCCGTTCGGCGTGAGTGCGGATGATGTCGACGATAGGCCGCGAGGTCGAAGGTTTTTCGGTCATGAGTGATCAGATTGCCTGTTGTACTGGTTCGGCCGTTTGCTCGGATTGGGTATGAATTTCAAGCGCGACCCCCACTCCGAGCCGGCCAAGCAGCGCCAGAGTCGATGCCGGCAATTCCAGGCTGAAGTTTGCGCGGGCGAACAGGCTGACGTGGAGCTCCGTGACACCGCCTTCGGCCTGTATCCGCTCGAGGAATGCCTGAGAGCGTCGCAGGTTCGCGAGAGTCTCCCGTAGCACGCCTTCGACCGAGACCTGGTCCGAGGAAAGCTGCGGGGTGTCCATGAGCCGCGCCATCCAATAGCTCTCGCGGTAGAGGCCTTCGAGGGATTCGCCTTCCGGACCGATGCGAGGCGTGCCTGACTGCCAGGTATGCTGCGGCTTGATGCCGAGCGTCTGCGTGATCGTGGCCGGATCGATGCGCGGATGACGCATGCGCAGCGAGGCGGTGAACTCGTACTGGCTCATCGCACAGCCTCCACAGGGTATGCCGGACCTGCGCTTGCCTCAGGCATGAGCTTCGAAAGTTGCGGTTACGGTGTAACCGAGGAGCAACTGACAGGGCTCTTTGTCGCCGACGCGCACTGCACGCTTGCCGGAACATCGCAGCTCTCCCGCCGCACGGCGCAGGGGGTCGCCGACGGCCGTCTTGACGGCGGCACCGAGATCGAAATGCCCGTCGCAGTCGGCGTAGGGACAGGGAAACTCGAAGAAGGCCCGCGCCGGCGCGTGCAGCGTGTGCGACTGCGCGGCGGGGTTATTCAGGGTGGAGCCCTGAAACAGCAGGTCCAGCCGTAGCTGCAGCACTGCGGGGTATACCTCGCGTAACGCGAGCGCCGCGGCGCGATCGCGCCGCAGGCGTTCACGCCGCTCCTGGCGTTCGGAAGCCGGGCTGATCAGGGCGAGCTTCATGATTCGTCGCGCACGATCGGCTTGGCCACCGTAGCCGATTCATCGCCCAGGGTGGGAGCATCCGCTGTCGCGGCGGCCGTAGTCAGGCGCGTCGTGCGCTTGCCGCGCGGCCGGCCGCGATTTGGCGAAGAAGCCACGCGGTCCGGACCCGGCGTGTTCGCCGCGAATGCCCGCAGGCACTCGCGCGAACAGATGACGACGGCGGGCTGCTGCTGGTCGATGGCGCCCGGATTGGGGTGCCGGGTGACGCGAAAGTGCTCATGTGGCCGGCGTCCGTCCTCGTAGCCGATGTCGCGTTCGCACACATCGCACGTCACGACGAGGATTTCCTCGGCCGGGTGAAACAGCCCTGACCTGCGCCAAGCCATCGGTCACTCAGTGGCCCCCGAGCCGGTCGCGCTTCAGTAGCGACGCGGCCTGCCGCCGCCCGAGCGCTCGCGTTCCTGCGCTTCGCTGACCTTGAGGGCTCGGCCGTCGAAGTCGGTGCCGTTCAGCGCCTGCATTGCGCGCGATGCGTCGGCGTTCGACATCTCGACGAAGCCGAAGCCGCGCGGGCGGCCCGTATCGCGATCGGTGATCAACGAGACCTTTTCGACGGTTCCGTGCTGGGAAAACAGAGCGTTCACGGCCTCGTCGGTCGCGGTAAAGGGCAAATTTCCTACGTATAATTTGGTCACTAGTAAACTACTCACGAAAAGAAGAATGAATGAGCAGGTAAGACCTGCCGCCTGGTTCGTCAAAGCTTGCGAGGGTGAAAGACTGCCCTGATGAGGGAAGCGCCCAGGGGCGCCGCGCGGGCCAAGACAGACGGGTCGAAAGATTACGAGCCGAGCTCAGGGTACTCGCTTTCCTGCGGCGCTGCTTGCCTTTCCGCGATTTTCCCGGGTGCGGCACCACCATGGGCGTTGCTTGTTGCTACGGATCCGCGCAAGGTGGTGGCGGGCTTGAAGCTGACGATCCGCTTGGCGCAGGGGATCAGAGGCTCTGAGGTCATAAGCGAAGGAGTAGGCGCCGATGGCAGGGCAGCGAACGGACCCTTACCGCTATCTGACATGCGGCGGATGTGGCTGCACGATAGATCAGCGGGAGCACTGGGGGTTTCCGAACGAGAACACTGACCCGGCTCGAGTTCACCTGATAGCAGATGCTGCCGCTCCCGCGTATGGAGTGCGCTGCCCGTGCAGCCATTACACCCTTTATGCCAATCCTGAAAATCTGCCTGTTGGTCTGCCGAAGGGCATCCGGCTGTCCTGGTCGGGGAAGCTGACTTAGCTCATACATCATGGAGCGAGCGGCCCGCTGCAGTCTTCATGAAGGAAGAATTCTATGAACCTTGTACGCGAGACGGATGGCGAACACCTCGTTCGCGCTGAGCGGCCGGCCGTGGATGTCAGTGTCAGCATTGACGACGGCGTACTCCCTGCTGCGGGCGAGCGCAGGTTCGAGAAGGCGGAACAGAGCGAGAAGGTCCACCGCAGGGAGAGCTTGCGCAGCACGTTCTCCCGCGGCCTCGCGTTGCCGGAGCGCCGAATGCCGGGAGAGACGACGAGCTGGAGACGAATTTCGGACGGAGCGCGCGAAGGCGAGGACGCCGGCGATCGCGCTGCCGGGTCCTTGAATGAGAGGCACACACGCCGGCTGGAATCCCGGGAGGCTGAGGGCGGTCGGATGCCGGCTGTCTCCGCGCCCGTGCCGATTCTCATCATCGACAACGACGTGCATTCGGCATCTTCGCTTGAGCTCATGTTGCACGCAGCGGGCCACCCTGAAACCCGCGTCGCCTACTCCGGCCACGCTGCGCTCGCTATCGCGGCCGTTTTTGAGCCCTCCGTCATTCTGCTGGAAGTGGACCTGTTGGACGTCGATGGCTACGAGCTGGCGCAGATGTTGCGTGAACGCGCACGAACACTGAAGCCGCGATTGATCGCGCTGACGACGAGCCGCGAGCACGAGGGTCGCGAGCTGGCCCGCGTAGCCGGCTTCGAGCGCTATCTTTTGAAGCCCGTCGCGGCCTTGGATCTGTCGAATCTGCTGGAGAGGCCGGAGAGGCCTGCCCGATGAACGAGAAATCCCCGCAGTGGCTCAACGTCACAGCCGAGCATGAGGGGCGGCAGGTGCAGGGCCTTTATGCGCTGGACGGCGAGATGCTCATTGTTTCGTACGGAATCCACTCGAAGACGAGGCAACTGGTCGGGATGGCGGCGCCGACTCTTGCGCGGGTTCTGCTCCTGGAGTTCGCCAAAGCGGGGAAACCCCTTTACGGGGCGACAACCCAGCCGCTGCAGGCTTCCCCGCACCCCGAGCTCGCACGGGGGCTTGCTTCGTAGCGCCTGCAGTCTTTGCCTGTCGCGTCGGCTCGAGGGCAGCGGTCGCAGACTCCTCGTCCGAGTGCGACTGAGGTACCCGCATGAAGGCTCTCGTCTGCAAGGCGTGGGGACTACCCGAGACTCTGGTCGTGGAGGACCTGCCCGATCCTGTGGCCGGGCCCGGGCAAGTGGTAGTCCGCGTGCACGCTGCCGGGGTCAATTTTCCCGATGCGCTCATCATTCAGAACAAGTACCAGTTCACGCCGGCGCTTCCGTTCGTACCCGGCAGTGAATGCGCCGGTGTGGTCGAAAGCCTCGGCGACGGAGTCGGGCAGGTCAAGCCCGGCGACCGGGTGATTGCCCTCACCGGATCAGGGGCGTTCGCGGAAAGAGTGCAGGCGGACGCCGCCGCGCTGACCCCTTTGCACGAGGGTGTCGATTTCGCCACGGGGTCTGCCTTCCTCTTGACCTACGGGACGGCCTATCACGCCCTCACGGACCGCGGCGCTCTCGAGGAAGGCGAGACGCTGCTGGTGCTCGGTGCATCCGGCGGCGTTGGTATCGCGGCCATCGAGATCGGCAAGGCGCTCGGCGCGCGAGTGATCGCGGGGGCATCCTCGGAGCACAAGCGCAGCATTTGCCGCGAGCACGGTGCCGACGAGGCGATCGATTACACGGCCTCGGATCTCAAGCCGGCGCTTGCCGCACTGACCGGGGGCAAGGGCGTTGACGTGGTCTTCGATCCTGTCGGCGGCGCGTTCACCGAGGCGGCGCTGCGCAACTGCGCCTGGCGCGGACGCCATCTCGTCGTCGGTTTTGCGAATGGCGACATCCCGCGCGTGCCCGCGAATCTCCTGCTCCTCAAGGGTTGCTCGCTGATCGGCGTGTTCTGGGGCCGGTACGTCAAGAGCGAGCCGGCTGCCTGGGCGCGCGACCTCGCCACGCTGTTTTCGTGGCTGCGGCAGGGTCGGCTTCGCCCGCACATTGCCGGGCGCTATCCGCTCGAACGGGGCGCGGAGGCGCTGGCGGCGCTTCTGGCGAGAAGGGCGTCCGGGAAGCTGGTGATCACTCCGGTACGAGACGCGGGCCTTCAGTGAGTCGCAAGCCGCTGTCGTGAGAGCAGCCGGGTGCAGCTCACGCGGTCAACGCCGCGCCGAACTGCTCCAGGTGGTGGTCCATATCCCCGAAGCTTGCATTGATGAGGGTGAGGCGCTTGAAGTAGTGGGAAGTAGCGAGCTCTTCAGTTACTCCCATTCCGCCGTGCATCTGTACCGCCTCCTGACCGACCAGGCGCGCCGAGCGTCCCACGAGGAACTTGGCGGCGGAGATTGCGCGGCGACGTTCCACGAGATCACGGGCGGCGAGCTTCGCACTCGCCAGGTAGCTCATCGAGCGGGCCAGCTCTGCGTGCAGCAGCATGTCGGCCATGCGATGCTGCAGCGCCTGGAAGCTCCCGATCGGGACGCCGAACTGCCGGCGCGTCTTGACGTACGCGAGCGTCAGCGCAAGGAGTGCATCCATCGCCCCGACCGCCTCGCTGCAAAGGCCCGCGACGGCCACATCGCTCGCTGCCTCTGCCAGCGGCAACCCGCCGCCTTCGACCCCGATCAGCGCATCCGCCGATACTCGCAGTCCATCCAGCGTGATCTCGGCCACGCTCGAGCCGTCATGAGTCGTGAGCGCGGTGCGTGTCATGCGCTCGCTCGCGCCGGGCACGAGAAAGAGCGAAACGCCGGACTCCGTTCTGGCCGGGATCACGAGGTAGTCGGCACCCGCGCCGTCCGGCACCATCGCCTTGCGGCCGTTCAGCACCCAGCTCGCGCCCTCTCTCGCCGCACGGGTCGCGAGCGTCTCAAGCCGCCAGCGCGAGTCGGGCTCGCCGTGCGCGAACGCGAGGCGGATTTTTCCGGCGGCGACCGCGGCGAGCAGCTGCTGCTGTGCCGGACTTCCCGCCCGAACCAGGATGCCGGCGCCGACGAGCGCGGTCGACAGGTAGGGCTCGATGACGAGAGCGCGACCCAGCTCCTCCATGACCACCAGGGCATCGAACGCGTCGCCGCCGATTCCCCCGAGCGACTGCGGAATGCCGAGTCCCAGGATTCCGAGCTCCGCAAACTGGCGCCAGATCTCCGGATCGCACCCCGTACCGGCGCGCGCGATGGCGCGGTGACGGTCCAGGGTGTAGGTCTCGGTGAGAAACCTGCGCAGCGAGTCGCGGATCTGGGTCTGTTCTTCGGTGAAGGTGAAGTCCATGGCCGCTACAGTCCCAGCATGTGCCGCGCGATGATGCTGCGCTGAATCTCATTCGACCCGGCATAGATGGAAACCTTGCGATAGTTGAAGTAGCGGCCGGTGATGCCGAGTCCCGGCGCAGGGCCGGATACCGAGCCCGCCCAGTCGGCGCTCAGCGCCAGCGGCTGATGGAGCGGCGCATAGGGGCCCAGCGCTTCCATGGCAAGCTCCGAAATCGCCTGCTGAATCCGGCTCCCGTGGAGCTTGAGAAGCGACGCCTCGGGTCCGGGCGTGTGACGCTCACGGTCCATGGCGATGACCCGCAGCACCATCACCTCGAGCGCCATGAGGTCGATCTCGACTTCCGCAATCCGGTCGCGGAAGCGCGGCACTTCGATCAGCGGCCGGCCGCCGCCGGTGGGCGCGGCGGCGGCAATGGCCTTCAATTCCCGCAGCGCGCGCTTGCTTGCGCCCAATGCAGCGTTCGAGACGCGCTCGTGGCCGAGCAGGAACTTCGCGCAGGTCCAGCCCTCGTTCTCTGCGCCGACCCTGTTGGCGACGGGGACCTCGACATTGTCGAACCACACCTCGTTGATCTCATGCTCGCCATCGAGCATGACGATCGGGCGGACGGTGATTCCCGGCGACTTCATGTCGATGAGCAGGAATGAGATGCCGGCCTGCGGGCGGCCCTCCTGCGAGGTTCGCACCAGGCAGAAGATCCAGTTGGCGTACTGGGCGAGCGTCGTCCAGGTCTTCTGTCCGTTCACGACGTAGCTGTCGCCGCGGCGCTCGGCCCGGGTCTTGAGCGAGGCGAGGTCGGAGCCTGCGCCCGGCTCGGAGTACCCCTGGCACCACCAGTGTTCGCCAGTGAGGATCCGCGGCAGGAAGTACTCCTGCTGCGCCGGGTTGCCGAAGGTCATGATGACGGGCGCGACCATCCGCGGACCGAAGGACAGTACGGGCGGCGCCCCCGCGAGCGCACACTCCTCCTCGAGTATGAGCTGGCGGGCAGCATCCCACTCCTGGCCGCCGAATTTCTTCGGCCAGGCGGGTGCGACCCAGCCGCGCGAGTTGAGGATCCGCACCCAGGTCAGGAAATCCTCGCGCTCGAGGCGCTTGTGGCCGAGCACTTTGTCGCGAATCGCGGCAGGCAGCTTCGCGGCGACGAAGGCGCGGACCTCGCCGCGCAGCCGCTCTTCGTCGGGTGAAAAGTTGAGATCCATGGCTTTCCGTCAGTTCGAGTGTCAGTCAGCGTCCAGACCGAGAGCGAAGGACACGGCCGCGGCTGCTGCTCGAGGTGATCGGTTCAGCAGTCGTTCGTTGATGGTCATCTGGATCGTCTTCATGCATGTGTAATAGCATGTGGATAGTCGTACACATCGTACCCCACATACATACAGGGATGGCTGCACGGGGAATCTCGCGGGACCGGCCCCTGCTCAACCCCGCTTCGGGACGCTCACTAAAATGAAGAATCCGCGCGTGAGCGCGCGACGTGCGATCGTGCCCCTGACCGGCCTCGACGGGGTGTTCCTCGATTTGGAGACGCAAGCCACGCCGATGCACGTCGGCTCGGTGCATCTTTTCGCGCAGCCGCAGGGCCGTCGGCGCGACTTCTACACGGCGGTCAGGCGGCTGCTCGCCGCCCGAGCGCGCGCTGCGCCGGTCCTGGGGAGACGGCTCGCCGAGGTGCCGCTCAATCTTGCCCATCCAGTCTGGCTGGAGGGCGAAGAGATCGACCTCGACTTTCACGTGCGCCGCGTGCGAGTGCCCGCGCCCGGTACCCAGGCAGCTCTCGAGGACTGCATCGCGGAGTTGCATTCGCAGCTCATGGACCGCAGCCGGCCGCTGTGGAACATATACGTCCTCGAGGGGCTCGCGGACGGGCGGCGCGCCTACTATTTCAAGATTCATCATGCCGTGCTCGACGGGGCAGCCGGCGTTGCCCTCGCGGCGACGCTGTTCGATGCAGCGCCATCCCCGCGCCGGGCATCCGGCCGAAGGTCCCGCGGGACGAGCGGCGACCGGCTGGGGTGGCTCGGGGCGGCGGGAGCGGCGTTCAGCCACGACGCCGCGCAGTACGTGCGGCTCGTGCGTTACCTTCCGACCGCGGTGCAGGCGCTGGCCGGGATCGTGCAAAGCGCACCCGTGAGCCAGCTGCGTCGCAATTTACCATTCGGACCGCGGACGCCGCTCAACGTGACCATCACCGCGGAGCGCCGTTTCGCCGTCGGCTCGCTTCCCCTCGATGAGGTCAAGGCGATTGGCGCGCGCTTCGGCGCGACGATCAACGACGTGGTACTCACCGTGTGCGGTGGGACATTGAGACGCTATCTCGCGCGGCACGGCGGCATGCCGCAGGCGCCGCTGATCGCCACGATGCCGATCTCGCTGCGCGAGCCCGGAGACACGCACTTCGGCACTGCCGCCACCCTGAGCCTCGTCAACCTGGCGACGCACATCGCCGATCCGGTGCGGCGGCTCAAGGCCGTGCGCCACGCCGCGGGTGCCACCAAGTCGCTGGCGCGCGGCGCCCGCTCGCTGATTCCGACGGACTTCCCTTCGATCGGCGTGCCGTGGATCGTCAGCAGCCTGGCGGCGCTCTACGGCCGCAGCCGCATCGCTGACATGATTCCGCCGATCGCCAACGTGGTGATCTCCAACGTGCCCGGGCCGCAGGCGCCGCTCTACACTGCGGGTGCACGCATGGAGGCATACTGGCCGGTGTCGATCGTGGAGCACGGGCTGGGCCTCAACATCACCGTGCTGAGCTACATGGGGACGTTAGCCTTTGGCTTCACGGCGGCCCGTGCCGCAGTCGCGGACGCGCGCGAGCTCGCCGCCGACCTTGTCGCGGCGCACGCCGAGCTCAAGCGCTGCGCCTCGCGGCGGCGGCAACGCCGGCCCGCGGGCACGACTCACCGCCGGCCGCGAGCCGCTTGAGGCAGAGAGATGCGCGCGCACGATCCGCATCATCGACTGGACCGCAGTCCGGTTCCGCGACCCGGACTCCTGCGAGTGGCCCTGGAGTGGCGCGCAGGACTCGAGTACGGCGCGGGCCTGGTCACCCGGCCGCTGCTGCGCTTCGCTCCACGCGGCGACGGGCATCCCGTGCTGGTGCTGCCGGGCCTGCTGGCGGGTGACCTCACGACGCGGCCGCTGCGGCATTGCCTCGAGCGCCTCAACTATGCCGCGTACGGATGGGAGCAGGGGATCAACCTCGGGCCGCGCGAAGGGGTCATGCAGCGCTGCCTGGCGCAGCTCGAGGCGCTGCGGCTCGCGCACAAGCGCAAGGTGAGCCTCATCGGCTGGAGCCTGGGCGGTATCTACGCCCGTGAGCTCGCCAAGGAGGTACCCGGGCACGTGCGCGTCGTGATCACCCTCGGCACACCGTTCACCGGCCATCCGAAGGCCACCAATGCCTGGCGGCTCTACGAGTGGCTCACCGGGCACAGGATCGGCGCGCCGGACATCCATGGGCCGTTGCGCAGGCCGCCGCGCGTTCCGACCACGTCCATCTTCAGCCGTACCGACGGCATCGTGGCCTGGCAATGCAGCGTAGAGCACCCCGGGCCCATCAGCGAAAGCATCGAGGTCGGAGCGAGTCACCTCGGGATGGGTTTCAATCCGCTGGCGCTCTACGCCATCGCCGACCGCCTGTCTCAGCCGGAAGGCGCCTGGCGGCCTTTCGAGCGCCCGGGGCTGCGGCGCTTCGTCTACGGCAACCCGCACCGGTCGGCCGGCGCCTGAGCAGGCCGCGCTTCGATGCCCGCCGTACTGGCCAACGGGCTCACCCTCGAGTACGAATCGCTGGGCGATCCTGCCAGCCCCGCCATCGTGCTCATCATGGGACTTGGCATGCAGCTCGTTGGCTGGCCCGACGACTTCTGCCGGCGGCTCGCCGCCGAAGGCTATCGCGTGGTGCGTTTCGACAACCGCGACTGCGGCCTGTCGAGCCGGATCCGTCCGCGCCGGTGGTGGCCGAGCCCGCTGCTGGCTTTGACGGCGGCACGCCTCGGGCTGCCCGTGCTCGCGCCGTATTCACTCGAGGACATGGCGAAAGATACCGTCGCTCTGATGGACGCGCTCGGCATCGGGAAGGCTCACGTGGTCGGCGCCTCGATGGGCGGCATGATTGCTCAGGTGCTCGCGGCGCGCTTTCCGGATCGCGTCCTCAGCCTGACGTCGATGATGTCCGCGAGTGGCCGGCGCACGGGTGCGAGACCAAAGAAGGAAGCGCTGCGGGTGTTCATGCGCCGTCCGCCGGCGAGCGCCGACGCCGCGGCTGTGATCGCCTATCTCGTCGAAGTATTCACCGTCATCGGCAGTCCGGGCTTCCCGACGGAACCGCGGCTGCTGCGAGAGCGCATTAGCGGCTGGGTGCGGCGCGCGTACGATCCGGCTGGCACGGTCCGGCAGCTGCTCGCGGTCGTGGCCTCAGGCGACCGCCGCAGGTTGCTGCACCGGATCGTTGCACCCACGCTGGTGATCCATGGGGCCGACGATCCGCTGGTGCCGGTCGAGGCGGGACGGGACACCGCGCGCAACGTGCCCGGCGCGAAGCTCCTCATCATCGAGGGAATGGGGCACGACCTGCCCGACGCGCTGCTGCCGAGGCTCGCAAAGGAAATCGCCGGCCATTGCCGGGATAGCGTGCCGGGCGCGGCTCAGCCCGCCGGACGAGCGGGCCGCTGAGGGCGACTCCTGCCGGGAGCCTCGTGGGTGGCTCATTCAGGCCGCCCGCTCGATGACGGAGCGTTCCGCGGCACTCCGCGGCAGCGGCCCCGGACGGCAGGTGATGAGATTGGCCTCGAACTCGCGCGTGCATGCCGCCCAGCTCGACTGCAGGGCGCGGGCGCGGCATGCGCGCGGGTCGAGCCGGAGCGCCCGCTCCGCCGCCTTGCCAAGATCCGCATCCAGCGCTCCGGTCACGCCCTCCTCGACGACGTCGATCGGGCCGGTGATGGGAAAGGCCGCCACAGGCACACCGCAGGCCATCGCCTCGAGATTCACGAGCCCAAAGGTATCGGTGAGACTCGGGAAGACGAGCACGTCGGCCGCGGCGAGGTGAGCTGCCAGATCCTCGCCGTAGCGAAAGCCGGCGTACACCGCCTCGGGGTAGCGCGACTCGAGCCGCGCCCGCTCGGGCCCGTCCCCGATCACGATCTTTGACCCGCGCCAGGGCATCTGCAGGAACGCATCCACGTTCTTCTCGACCGCCAGCCGTCCGACGTACGCGGCGATCGGACGCGGCAATTGCAGGAACTCCTTGCTTCGCGGCCGGAACAATTCCGTGTCCACTCCGCGCCGCCAGCGCACGAGGTTGTGGAATCCCCGCGCCCGCAGCTCATTCTCCACCGACCGGGTGCTCACCATGCAGCGCTGCGCGGCCCCGTGGAAGCGGCGCAGAGCCGCATACGAGAGCCACAGCGGTATCGGCCAGCGCGACTTCAGGTACTGCGGAAACTGCGTGTGGTAGGAGGTGGTGAAGCGCCATCCGCGCCTGAGGCAATGGCGCCGCGCGGCGAATCCGAGCGGGCCCTCCGTGGCAATGTGCACCGCCTGTGGCCGGCAGAGCTCGAACTTGCGCGCCAGAGCCCTCATCGGCCTCACGGCCACGCGGATCTCGGGGTAGCTCGGGCAGGAGATGGTACGGAAGTCGCGCGGTGCGGTGATCATCACCTGATGGCCGAATCTCACCAGCCATGCGGCGGTCTGCGCCAGGGTGTTGACGACGCCGTTGGTCTGCGGAAACCAGGCGTCTGTCACGATCATGATTCTCATGCCGGACGCATGGTCGCCGAGGATCGTGACGGTGACGTGAAAAAATACCTGCCAACAGCGGCTGGTCATCTCTTCTTAAGGGCGGCACATTCACCGGCGAGACCCTGCGCCGCATTCCTGTGCACGACACGGGCGCCTGAAGGGCCTCGGTGAAAAAAGACCCCACCGGGGATCCGATCCTCCGGTGGGGTCGAGTGAGCCGTCGTGTCAACGTTCGGGAAGCACGGCGGCGAGTTCAATCAGCGCAGCGGGTCCAGGCCCCCGCTGCATCGAACCTCCAGGTCCCGGAGTCCGTGACTTCGCCATCCTCGTTGTATTGACGGACGAGGAGCACGGGCGCTCCGCGCTCGCGTGAGAGCGCAAGAGACATCTCGCAAGTGAAGAGCCAGATGTGAGAACCCTGCGCCCAGCACGCCCATGCTTCTCCCTGGGCGGTTGCCCGGGATACGACGCCTCTGAGGCTCGGGGGTAGCTCGCGAGGATCGCGCAGCTGATAGGAGCCGTGCGGCAGGATCCTGGTGCGCGAGACGTAGGCATCCAGGAGTCTCTCGACCCGAGAGGGCTCCTGTATCCGGCGCAGCCTGAGCGTTTCCATGGAGGCGAACCTCCCTCCTTACGCTAGCGCGCGAATTTAAACTCCGTTGCCGACTCCCGTCCGAGACGCGCGTCGCATCCCGCAGCTCTGGCTACCGATCGTTTCGCTCCCGAGGGCTCCCTGGCCGCCTGGCCCTGAAAGCGAGGCTCACCACGGCGACCAATGCCAGCGCCTGGGGCACGGCCATTGCCTGCGATCAACGTGCAGGAGCAGCGAGCGGAAAGGCCTCGTTGGTTGTCGCGGGCTGCGGCGGGCCCGCCCTGACTGCGGGTGCTGCGGGGCCGATGCCGGGGGTTGGCGGCCGCGACCCGTGCTGGCGGGCGTTAATAGGTCTCGCCAACAGGTAGCGATCGCCAAGCCACCGGATCGCATGCGCGCGGGCTGCGCTGTAATCGACCACCCAACTCGGCGCTGGCTGTTTCCGTCTCATGTCTGCTCTCGAATCGGATTGCGGGTCATATTGGCGTCCGGCAGCAGGGTATGCGTCGGGCGCCGCCGTGGCATCCCACGAATGGAGGATGCTCTTCATATCGATCGGAGCGGCCTCTCAGCCCCAGGGCTCGAGCGCCACCCGCCCTGCAATGCCCAAAGGACCATGAGCGCGGGGAGGAAAGGCAGCGCAACCACCAGCGTCAGTACGATGCGGAACAGCACGCGCATGCGAGAGCTCCTGCGTGGCACGCGGACCAACGGCGCGGTGGGTGCGGGTAGGAATTCATGACTGCACGCTGGGACCTGTCTCCCTTAGTGGGCGGGCGCAGTACCCCCTTTGGCGTCGGATGATTTACTCCGGAGAGATGACGCATCCACTCGGCCGCGCTCGTATTGTGCTGCGTCGGCCGATAGCTCGACGTCCATCGGGACGAAGCGGAGGGACGCAGGATGTTCATGCACACAGGGTTCAGGCCGTTATGGCCCGTAGTGGCTTTCGTCCCGTGGCTCCTGTTCGGGGTCGCCTGCCTGGTGTACGCAGCCGCACAGAGGGGGCGCGAGTCACCGGGCGCGCCCGCAGCGAGAGCGAGGGCACCGTTGCTTTCGCGAGCGCGCCAGCTGCGGATCGCGAGCGTCGTGGGACTCGCGTTTCTCGCGGCCGCGCGCGCGGTGGTTGCCGATCCCGCAGGCGAGAAGCCGCGTGCCTGCGAAGTCACGACCGTACAGGAGGCCCGGTCCCTTGCCGATCGGCTCTACGAGAAGGGCGAATATCAACGCGCCGGAGAGTGCTACCAGGCAGCAGGGGATCTGACGCACGCCAATCTGGCGTTTCTGCAGGCAGCTGGACCCACGGGCAAGGACGCCGCGCGGGGACTCAGAACACAGGGCGACGCCGCCAGGGCGCTGTTTGCCGGTGTGGGGCGCGCCTTCAAAGGGAATCACTGATGCGCCGGCGCCGGGCGCCAGCACCCCCTCTGGGCCGGCGGCCGGACCTGCCGACCTGACCCGAGGCGCGTCCGGTCATGCCGGGGATTCAGCCGGCGTCGGCCACGAAGCTCCCCGACTCGACCACCTGTCGGAACACCCTGACGCTGGTCAGCGTATCCACGCGCCTGAGTGTACGCGCCAATCGCACCTCACCCCACCCGCGCGGCCGCAGCCGTGCCCCACCGGATGGGAGAGCCGCGGAGCCGCCGGCGGAGAGAGTGGCGTCTGGTGCCGGCAGCGGAGGCGGGCGGCCGACAACCAACACTAGAGTTGGCTCAACGCTGCCGGGCGCGCCCCGTTTACTGCGATGAAACGCTTCGCCAACGGTTTGAGCATTGTTTGCCGCGCCGGCGGTGCAAACGATGGCTGCCATGCGATTGCTGCTTCTCACATGCGCGATGACGCTGCTCGCCTTCTCCGGCTCGGTGCGCGCGAGCGCAGTTGCGTCGGACTCGGCGGAGGCTGCTGCGCCGGGCGCCTGCGCGCGGACGACGGCGGGTGTGCAGCAGGTGACGCCTTCGGAGCCGAGGGGCGTCGGTGCCGGACTGGTTCTCGACGAGCATCTGCTGACCGACGGCACGCGCGACCAGGATTACAACGGAGGCGGCGAGCTCACGTTCTCGGGCCTGCATGCCGGTCCGCCCGCGTGGCTCGACCGGGCGCTCGGGCTCATCGACCGCAGCACATGCTCGAGCTCGCGCTTCGCAGGCCCCGAGTGGTGGGCGTCCGCGCACGCCTTTGCAGCCGGGCTGCTGGTATTCACGCCGCGCGACCTCGCGGCATCGGCACCTGTTGCCGGCGATCGCCCCTATGCGAGCGAGTTCTTCCTCAGCGCCGGGCGACGCTACACCTCGCCCGACGCCGACGTCGCCTACGACTCGAGCCTCACCATCGGGGTGCTGGGACTCCCTGCAGCGGCTTCCGTACAGCGCGAGCTTCACCGTCTCACGGGCAGCGTGCAGCCGCAGGGCTGGGCGCATCAGATCTCGGCGGGCGGGGAGCCGACGGCGCGTTACAGCGCTGAGCGACAGGCCCTGCTGGGTGAATACGGGGCAGGCACTGTGCACGGCGACAGCAAGTGGACCGCAGGGGGTAGTGCGGGGACGGTGACGGAAGCGAGCCTGGCGCTCAATGCACGCTGGGGCCGGGTGGAGTCTCCCTTCTGGGCCTTTGCTCCCGAGGAGAGCATGTACGTGCAGGAAACGCAGCCGGTGCCACCGGCGTTGGGGCTCGGCGCGCCTGCCGAGGTCTTCGCATTCGCCGGCGCCCGGGCCAAGCTTCGGGTGTACAGCGCTTACCTTCAGGGGCAGTTTCGTCAGAGCGATCTGACCTACGGCGAGGGGAGTCTCAACCACGTGCTCGGCGAGGCGTGGGCGGGAGTGGAGCTGCGCACCTCTTCGGGCTGGGCGCTCCAGTACCTGGCGCGCTGGGAATCGCCCGAGTTGCGCTCGGGCACCGGCTCGCGCTCCATCGTGTGGGGAAGCATCGAGGTCTCGACGTCGTTCCAGTAAGCCCGGCTCCCGGCATCCGCTGTTCGCCGCACGCGTTGACATTGTTTGCTTAGGCAAATATAATGCAGGCAAATATTACCGGAGCAAGCGATGCGCAAGCCGTATTACAGCCTCGAATCGCTCGATGCGGACAACAGCGTCGGCTACCTGTTGAAGCGCTGCGGGGTGCTCATGACCCAGGTCGCCGAACGGCGCTTTCAGTCGCTTCCCATGTCTTTCACCCAGTGGGTGGTGCTCGTGCACCTTGCGCAGCAGGAGCACATGTCCGCGACCGAGCTGAGCGCGCACCTCGGGCAGGACATGGGAGCGCTCACCCGCGTGGTGGATGAGCTCGAGCGGCGCGGCTTCGCGCGGCGCGAGCGCAGCCGCCGCGACCGCCGGGCGGTCGAGATCGCCATCACCCCGGCGGGCCGGCGCGAAGCGCAGAGCGCCAAGCGCGTGGTCGTGGAGCTCCTCAACCGCCTGGTCGAGCCGTTCACGGATCGCGAGATCGATAATCTGTTGGGCCTCCTGCAGCGCCTGCATGTTCATCTGCAGGAGTCCTTCACGCCCGAATCGACGGCGTCCGTGCCGACGCTCGCATCGCTCGACCGCCCGCGGCGGCCGCGGCGCAACTCGTCCCACGGAGAGCGCGCATGAAGACATGGAGCGTTCTTGCCGGATTTCTGGGGGCACTGCTCGTGAGCGGCTGCACGCTGGGCCCTGATTTCGTGCGGCCGGAGGCTCCGGCAGGCGGTTACGCGCGCGCGGCGCCTGCCCCCGCCGCGACCCGCACGGTGAACTACGGCGCGGACGTCGCCGACGCCTGGTACCAGCTGTTTCACTCCGAGGCGCTCGACGGACTCGTGCGCGCCGCGCTCGCCGGGAATCCCGACCTCGAAGGTGCGCGCCACGGGCTGCGCGCCGCGCAGTACGAGCTCAAGGCGGTCGCCGGCTCCGAGATGCCGCAGCTCGATGCCGCCGGCCAGATCGGCCGCACCCACATCAACGGCAGCTACCTCTACGGCCCGGTCAACGAGATCGATGTGACCGGCAATCGCTGGGAGCTCGGTCCCGCGCTCGCCTACAACCTCGACCCATTCGGGGCCACGCGCCGCCAGGTCGAGGCGCAGCGTGCGGCAACCGGCGTCACCCGCGATCAGGTGCTCGACATCTACGTGACTCTGGTCGACCAGACCGTCGTTACCGCCTTCGACTATGCGGCCGCGCAGGGCGAAATCGCCGTGACGCAGGCGCTGGTCGAGGAGCTTGAGTCGCAGTTCGAGCTGACCCGGACGCTCGAGAACGCCGGCAAGATCACCCATAGCGACACCCTGCAGGCGCAGACCCAGCTCGAGAACCTCCGCGCCACGTTGCCCGCGCTCGAGCAGCAGCGCGACGCTTGTCGCAACGCGTTGGCACAGCTCACCGGTCAGACTCCGGACAGGTTCGCGATGCCCGCGCTCACGCTGCGCGACTTCACGTTGCCGGAGGAGCTGCCGCTGTCGCTGCCGTCCGCGCTGGTCCGCCAGCGCCCTGACGTCCTGGCCGCCGAGGACGCTCTCCACCAGGCGAGCGCCAGCGTCGGCGTGGCCGAGGCGGAGCGCTTCCCGTCCCTCGCGATCTCGGCGCAGTACGCGCAGCAGACCACCGCGCTCTCGGACTTCCTTACCCGGCCTGGCGCGATCTGGTCGGCGGGTCTGAATGTCACCGCCCCGCTGTTTCACGGCGGCACGCTCACCGCGCGGCAGCGGGAAGCCGAGGAGCGCTACCGGCAATCGCTCGCGAGCTACCGCTCGACGGTCATCGGCGCCTTCGTCGAAGTCGCCAACGCGCTGCAGGCCCTCGGGCACGACGGCGAGGGGTACGCAGCGCACAGCGTCGCGCTCGGCGCGGCCCGCGCCAACCGCGACCTGGCCCTCGAGCAGTATCGCGCCGGCAAGTACACGGAGCTGCAGGTACTCACGGCCGAGCAGCAATACCAGGACGCGGCCTTGAGCGAGGTGCAGGCCGACGTCCAGCGCTTCACCGATACCGCGGCGCTCTTTCGCGCACTCGGCGGAGGCTGGTGGAACGCACCCCGCGACCCGGCGGCGCTGATCGCCGCGGCAGGAGAGACGCATGAGTGAGCCGCAGGACACCCCGCAGATCGAGGCCCGGCCCGCCGCCGCGTCTGCCACCCATCGCCGCCCGCTCCTGATGCTCGGCGCGGTGGTGCTGGCCGCGGCCGCCGCGTGGACCGTCTACTACTTCGCGTTCATGCGCGGTCACGTCACGACCGACGACGCCTACGTCAACGGCAACCTCGTACGGCTCACCCCGCAGGTCGGCGGCACCGTGATCGCGATCGACACCGACGAGACGCAGTTCGTGCAGCGCGGCCAGACGCTGGTTGAGCTCGATCCGCGCGACACCCAGGTGGCTCTCGCCCAGGCCAAGGCGAATCTCGCGCAGACGGTGCGCGACGTCAGGCAGCTCTTCGCCGAGGAAGCGCGCGATGCGGCGGCGCTCGAGACGCAGCAGGTGCAGCTGGCCCAGGCGAATGAGGACGTGCTGCGCGACCGGCCGCTGATCGCGGTGCACGGCGTATCGCAGGAGACGCTGCAGCACGAGCAGAACGCGGTGCACAGCGCGCAAGCCGCGGTGCGGCAGGCCGAGGCCACGCTCGAGAGCGCGCGCGCCGCGATCGCCGGTACGACACCCGAGACGCACCCGCGTGTGCTTGAGGCGGAAGCCGCGCTGCGTACCGCGTGGCTCGCGGCGGCGCGGACTCGCGTGGTGGCGCCGGTGTCCGGCTACGTCGTGCGGCGCGCGGTGCAGCTCGGTCAGCAGGTGACTCCGGCAACCGAAATGCTCGCCATCGTGCCGGTCGAGTCGATGTGGATCGACGCGAACTTCAAGGAGAATCAGCTTCGCGACCTGCGCATCGGTCAGCCGGCGAGCGTCGAGGCCGACATGTACGGCTCGCGGGTGCGCTACCACGGCCGGGTGCTGGGCCTCACGCCCGGAACCGGCAGTGCGCTCGCGGTGCTGCCGGCGCAGAACGCCTCCGGCAACTGGATCAAGATCGTGCAGCGGCTGCCGGTGCGCATCGGGCTCGACCCGCGCGAGCTCGGGAGCCACCCGCTGTTCCTCGGGCTCTCGACCGACGTCGACGTCGACGTGCACGATCGGAGCGGCGCGGCGCTGTCGAGGCAGCCGGCCTGGCCGGTGGCGCTGAACACCGACGCCTATGCCGATCAGGAAGCCGGGGCGGATGATGCCATCAGCGCGATACTCGCCGCCAACCTCGGTCGCGCGCCGGGTTCCGTGCGGCTGGCGCGCAAGCCGCGTCCGTGAACACCGCCGCGCCGCGCGGGGGCATTCCCTGGCTGATCGCGCCGGTGGTGGCGCTTGCCGCCTTCATGGAGATCATGGACATCTCCATCGCCAACGTGGCGCTGCCGCACATCGCAGGCTCGCTCTCCTCGAGCCAGAACGAATCGACCTGGGTGCTCACGAGCTACCTCGTGACGAATGCCATCATCATGCCGATCTCCGGATGGCTCGCGAACACCTTCGGGAGGAAGCGCCTGTTTCTCGTCTGCATCGCGGGTTTCACGGCGACCTCGTTCCTCTGCGGCCTTGCGCCCAACCTCGCCTCGCTCATCGTGATGCGGGCGCTGCAGGGCGCGACCGGGGGCGGATTGCAGCCGGTCGGCCAGGCGATCCTCACCGACAGCTTCCCCGTCGAGAAGCGCGGCATGGCAAACGCGGTCTACGGCATCGCCGCGGTCGTCGCCCCGGTCATCGGGCCGACGCTCGGCGGTTGGATCACCGATAACTACGAGTGGCGATGGATCTTCCTCATCAACGTACCGGTCGGCGTGGCGCTGGTGCTGCTGGTGCAGTCGCTCATCAAGGAGCGCGGAGCGGCCGCGCGCGCTCCGCGGCGCTCAGTCGACTGGGCGGGCTTCGGCTTCGTGGCGCTCGCCCTGGGGTGCCTGCAGGTGGTGCTCGACCGCGGTCAGGACGCCGACTGGTTCGCCTCCGGACTGATTACGGCGCTCATCATCGCCTCGGCACTCGGGTTCGTGCTGCTCACCTGGCGGGAGCTCAACCATTCGGATCCGATGGTGGACCTCAAGCTGATGCGCGATCCCGGCTTCGCGGTCACGTTCGTGATGATGCTGATGCTCGGGTTCATGCTGTTCGGCAGCACCTTCCTGATCCCCGCTTTTGCGCAGCAGCTCATGGGCTACCGCGCCGTGGACGCCGGCATGGTGCTCTCGCCCGGAGGCATCATTACCATCGTGCTGATGCCCCTCGTCGGGCGCGCCATCAACAAGGTGGATCTGCGATTGCTCGCGGGAATCGGCTTCGCCGTCGGAGGCTTCAGCCTCGTGCTGATGACGCAGCTGTATCTCGGGGCTTCGTTTCAGACCCTCATGTGGCTGCGCGTGTTGCAGGGGGCTTCGCTCCCGTTCCTGTTCCTGCCCATCAACCAGATGGCCTTTCGCGACATTCCGCCGGAGAAGACCAACAATGCCTCGGCGCTCATCAACCTGGCGCGCAACTTCGGCGGCAGCATCGGCATCGCCTTCGCCTCGACGCTGCTCACGCGCCGCGCGCAGTTCCACCAGAGCCGGCTCGTGGAGCAGCTGCAGGGACTGAACCCGGCATACCCGGACTTCACCCATCAGGTAGGCGGCGCGCTCGGCGCCTCACCCGATGCCGCCACTACGCTCGCCAGCATCTACCAGGGAGCGGTGCAGCAGGCGACATTGTTGTCCTACCTCGATGCCTTCAAGGTCCTCGGAATCCTGTTCCTCGCCATGATCCCGCTGCTGCTCCTCGTCAGGGCAGGCAAGGGTGGCGGCAGTCCGGCGCCGGCACACTGATTCGTCGGCTCCGCAATCCTCTCCGGTCGGGACGAGCACCTGGGCGATCTCCCTCTCGATGGCGGCCGCTCAGTCCGAAGCCCGATAATGCCTGCCAACTGCCTCTGAGCTGAACGCGAGTCCCTGCCATGAAGCAAGTCTGGATCACCGCGACCGGGGGCCCGGAAAAACTGCAGTTGCGCGAGGCCGCCGACGTGCAGCCGCAAGCCGGCGAGCTGCGCATCAGGGTCAG
>DASYYF010000067.1:0-11538 GCA_035934055.1 Steroidobacteraceae bacterium
CGCGCCGCCTCGCGCGCCAGACGCTCGCCGAGATCGTCGAGCCGCGCTACGAGGAGCTCTTCGGCCTGGTGCGCGAGGAGCTGCGGCGCTCGGGCTTCGAGGAGGTGATCGCCGCCGGGATAGTGCTCACCGGCGGCAGCTCCAAGATGGAGGGCGCGATCGAGCTCGCCGAGGAAGTGTTCCACGTGCCGGTGCGCTTAGGGGTGCCGCAGGCCATCGCCGGCCTCACCGACGTGGTGCGCAACCCCATCTACTCCACGGGCGTCGGACTGCTGCTCTACGCCCGCGACAACCTCATGCCCGCACGCCGCGGGCACACGCTCGGCGCCAACGGCAAGTCGATGCTCGAGCGCATGCGTTCCTGGTTCCAGGGAAATTTCTGAAGCTGACAGACGCGACGATCAAGACTCAACCAACCTGCTTTATTCGTGTAAGGAGCGACAACAATGTTTGAATTAATGGACGCGTACAGCCAGAGCGCCGTCATCAAGGTGATCGGCGTCGGGGGCGGCGGCGGCAACGCCGTGGCGCACATGCTGACCGCCGGCATCGACGGCGTCGACTTCATGTGCATCAACACGGACGCGCAGGCGCTCAAGCACGCCAAGGTGAAGACGGCCCTGCAGATCGGCTGCAACATCACCAAGGGCCTGGGCGCCGGCGCCGACCCCGAGGTCGGCCGCCAGGCGGCCATGGAGGATCGCGACCGCATCGTCGAGCTGGTCGAGGGTTGCGACATGCTGTTCATCACCGCCGGCATGGGCGGCGGCACCGGCACGGGCGCCGCTCCGATCGTGGCGCAGGTCGCCAAGGAGCTCGGCATCCTCACCGTCGCGGTCGTGACCCGGCCGTTCGAGATGGAAGGCAACAAGCGCTCCTGCGTGGCCGACAACGGCATCGCGGAGCTCTCCAAGTACTGCGACTCGCTCATTACAATTCCTAACCAGAAGCTCCTGACGGTGCTGGGGCCGCAGACGACGCTGCTGGACGCCTTCAAGGCGGCCAACCAGGTGCTGCAGGGCGCGGTGCAGGGCATCGCCGAGCTCATCACCCGGCCGGGCCTCATCAATGTCGATTTCGCCGATGTGCGCACCGTCATGGCGGAGACCGGCATGGCCATGATGGGATCGGGGGCGGCGAGCGGCGAAGGCCGGGCGCGCGCGGCGGCCGAGAGCGCGGTGTCCTCGCCCTTGCTCGAGGACATCAACCTCGCCGGCGCCCACGGCATCCTGGTGAACGTGACCGCCGGCATGGATCTGTCCATCGGGGAATTCCAGGAGGTGGGGCAGATCGTGAAACAATTCGCCTCGGAGGACGCGACGGTCGTGGTCGGCACGGTGATCGACCCGGAGCTCACCAACCAGGTGCGCGTCACCGTCGTGGCGACGGGCCTGGGCCGGCCGGCTGCGGCGGCGCGGCCGATGCAGCCGCGCGAGACGCTCGCGGGACGCGAGCACCGCGACGCGCGCGGCGAGCCGCCGATGCGCGTCGTGCGCCGCGCGCCGCTCTCGAGCAGCGACTATGCGGCGCTCGACAAGCCGACGGTGCAGCGCCAGCGGGCGGTCGGCGACGGACTGCGCCCCGAGGCCGACGCCGAGGAGCTGCTGGACATTCCGGCGTTCCTGCGACGGCAGGCTGACTGATGTGATACGGTAGCGTGTCTTACATAACGCCCGGGAGCGGCGCACCATCGCAGGTGGCGCTCCCGCGGCCTGTTTGAACTGGCAGCATGGTCGGACAGCGGACGCTCAAAAACTCGATTCGCGCCACCGGCGTCGGCCTGCACACGGGCAAGAAGGTGCTGATGACCTTGCGCCCCGCGGCGGCCGACTCCGGGATCGTCTTCCGGCGCACCGACCTGCCGCAGCCGGTGGACATCCGCGCGCACGCCGAGAATGTCGGCGACACGATGCTCGGCACGACTCTCGGCAAGGGCGAGGCGCGCGTCTCGACCGTCGAGCATCTGCTGTCGGCCTTCGCGGGCCTGGGGATAGACAACGCGATCGTCGAGCTGTCGGCGCCCGAGGTGCCGATCATGGACGGCAGCGCGGGGCCCTTCGTGTTCCTGCTGCAGTCGGCGGGCATCGAGGAGCAGCGCACGCCGAAACGCTTCATCCGCGTGAAGAAGCGCCTGCGCGTCGAGGACGGCGACAAGTGGGCGCAGTTCGATCCCTTCGACGGCTTCAAGGTGAACTTCGAGATCGAGTTCAACCACCCGATCTTCAAGCGCCGCGCGCAGCGCGCCTCGATGGACTTCTCCACCACCTCGTTCCTGAAGGAAGTGAGCCGCGCGCGCACCTTCGGCTTCATGCGCGATCTTGAGACGCTGCGCTCGCGCAATCTCGCGCTCGGCGGCAATCTCGACAACGCCATCGTGCTGGATGATTTCCGGGTGCTGAACGAGGACGGGCTGCGCTACGAGGACGAGTTCGTCAAGCACAAGATCCTCGACGCCATCGGCGACCTGTACCTGCTCGGGCACAGCCTGATCGGGGAATTCTCCGGCCACAAGTCGGGACACGCCCTCAACAACAAGCTGCTGCGGGAGCTGCTGACCGACGTTTCCACGTGGGAAGAGGTCGTGTTCCAGTCCTACAAGGACGCGCCTATTTCCTACATCGAGGCGCCGGTGCTGCCGGGCCCGCGCGGCTAGCATGAAGCTCAATCGCGCGGGCGCACGCGCACCACGACCGTGGTGAGGCCCGGCGCGGCGGCGAGAATCTCCCGCTCGAGGTCCTGGACGGTGTAGCGCAGCCGCGCGGACCATGCGGCAGATTCCGCGAATATGACCAGCGTCTCGTCGCGCTCGACGACGCCCGACAGGCGCGCACCGAGACCCGCGGGAAGGCGCCTCGACAGCCACTCGTTCCAGAAGTTCGCGCGCGCGGCCGCAGTTGTGACGCGCGTCAAACCCGGCGCCCGCCGCGCGAGCAGATCCTTTACAGAATCCGGCCGTCGCGAAATACCGACGGCACCACTCCTCATTGGAGAACTGCCGCGCTTGTCTCGCCGGACCTTCTTGGGCATATTGAGGCGGAAGCTGTATCGGCAAACCCGCTGAAAGGCGGGGACGCAAAGCCACCGGTCTAAAGCGAGGAGCCATGACGGCGGGGTTACCAGCATCGTACAGGTATTTATCTGAACGAGAACAGGGCGATACACGCTCGGGGCGCACGCCCGGACTTAAGTTTTGGCTCGCTGCGGGGGGTGACATAACGCACCCGGAACGCATGGCATGAACATTATTCTTCTATCCAGGCGCGACGGCAGGGCCCGCCAGTTCAATCTGGCGAAACCCCTGACGCTCGGCGTCGTCCTCGCGGTGACCACGGTCGTCGTCGGAGGCGCGTTCGCGCTCGGATTGCAGCTCGGGAAGGGCGTGCACCGCGAGGTGGCGCTCGCCGAGACGACGCGCTTCGCGGCGCTCCTGGCGCAGCAGAAGCAGGAAATCGCCGGCTTGAAGCAGCAATTGCAGCTGCGCATCGACGCCATGGCGATGCGCATCGGCGAGGTGAACGCCCATGTCATCCGGCTGGATGCGCTCGGCAAGCGCCTGACGGAGATGGCGGACATCGACAGCCGCGAATTCGACTTCGACCGCGACCCGCCGAGCGGCGGCCCCGACGGCGAGGGCGTGAGCGCCCAGATGCCCGATCTCTCGCAGATGCTCGCGCAGCTCGAGCGGCGCGCGGACCTGCGCGAATCGCAGCTGGCGGCGCTCGAGAACGTGATCCTGACCCGCGAGCTGAAGGAAGAGATTCACCCCGAGGGCCGGCCGGTCTCGACCGGATACATCTCCTCTTACTTCGGCGAGCGTGCCGATCCCTTCGACGGCCTCGAGAAGTTCCACAAGGGCGTCGACTTCGCCGGCAACCTGGGGAGCGACGTGGTCGCGGTCGCCGCCGGCGTCGTCACCTGGGCCGGCGAGCGCTCAGGCTACGGCAAGCTCATCGAGATCAATCACGGCGACGGCTACTCGACCCGCTACGCGCACAACGAGCGCACGCTGGTCGCCGTCGGCCAGACCGTGAAGCGCGGCGAGGCCATCGCCCTCATGGGCTCCACCGGCCACTCGACCGGACCGCACGTGCACTTCGAAGTGCTGCATAACGGCCGCCAGGTCGATCCGCTCTCCTTCATCGGCCGCTAGGCCTTCCCGCCTTGAATTTCCGCGCCCGAGAACCAATTGGGCGTCCCTCACGTCTATTGCGTACAATACGCCGCTTCCCGAGCCCGGGGCAGAAGATAAGTGCTTGTCGGGCAAGATATTTTCTATCTTTTTACGGATAGCCCTTGCTCGACTTCCTCACGCGCATCTTCGGCAGCCGCAACGAGCGGCTTCTTCGCGGCTACTCGCGTTACGTGCGCGCCGCGAACGAGCTCGAGGCCGGGATCAAGGAGCTCGGCGACGAGGCGCTGCGCGCGAGGACCGATGAGTTCAAGCAGCGCCTGAAGGACGGCGCGAGCCTCGACGACCTCCTGCCGGAGGCGTTCGCGGTGGTGCGCGAGGCGGCGCGGCGCACGCTCAGGATGCGCCACTTCGACGTGCAGCTGATCGGCGGCATCGTGCTGCACAAGGGCATGATCGCCGAGATGCGCACCGGCGAGGGTAAGACGCTGGTGGCGACGCTCCCTGCCTACCTGAACGCGCTCACGGGCGAGGGCGTGCACATCGTCACGGTGAACGAGTACCTGGCGCAGCGCGATGCGGACTGGATGGGTCCGGTGTACCGCTTCCTCGGCTTGAGCGTCGGCGTCATCAAGAACGCGCAGACGCCGGCCGAGAAGCGCGCCGCCTACGCCTGCGACATCACCTACGGCACCAACAACGAATTCGGCTTCGACTACCTGCGCGACAACCTCGCCTTCAGGCTCGAGGACCGGGTGCAGCGTTCGCTCAGCTTCGCCGTCGTGGACGAGGTCGACTCGATCCTGATCGACGAGGCGCGCACCCCGCTCATCATCTCCGGACCCGCGGAGGAGTCGACCGAGCTGTACCTGCGGATCAACCAGCTGGTGCCGCGCCTCGCGCGCCAGAAGGAGGAGGAGGGGCCGGGCGACTTCGCGGTGGATGAGAAGACCAAGCAGGTGCACATCACCGAGGCCGGCCACGAGCACGTCGAGCGGCTGATGGCGGATGCGGGGTTGCTGCGCGAGGGCGAGAGCCTGTACGACCCGGCCAACATCCGCCTGATGCATCACCTGAATGCGGCGCTGCGCGCCCACGCGCTCTACAAGCGCGACGTGGAATACATAGTGCGCAACGGCGAGATCATCATCGTGGACGAGTTCACCGGCCGCACCATGATCGGCCGGCGCTGGTCCGACGGGCTGCACCAGGCGGTCGAGGCCAAGGAAGGCGTGCGGGTGCGCGAGGAGAACCAGACGGTCGCCTCGATCACCTTCCAGAACTACTTCCGCATCTACCGGAAGCTCTCGGGAATGACCGGCACGGCCGACACCGAGGCGCCGGAGTTCCTGCAGATCTACGGCCTCGAAGTGGTGGTCGTTCCGACGCACCGCCCGATGGTGCGCAAGGACAACTCCGACTTCGTCTACCTCACGCAACACGACAAGTTCCAGGCGATCATCGAGGACATCCGCGACTGCGCCGAGCGCGGCCAGCCGACGCTGGTCGGCACTACCTCGATCGAGACCTCGGAGTACCTGTCCGGATTGCTGCAGAAGGAGGGCGTCGGGCACCAGGTGCTGAACGCCAAGCAGCACGAGCGCGAGGCGCACATCGTCGCCCAGGCGGGCCGCCCCGGGACCGTCACCATCGCCACCAACATGGCCGGCCGCGGCACCGATATCGTGCTGGGCGGCAACCTCGAGGCCGAGCTCGCCGCCGCGGGCGAGCTCGACGACGCGGCCCGCGAGCGGCTGCGTGCCGAGTGGCAGACGCGCCATGGCCAGGTGGTGGCCGCCGGCGGGCTGCACATCATCGGCACCGAGCGCCACGAGTCGCGGCGCATCGACAACCAGCTGCGCGGGCGTTCCGGCCGCCAGGGAGATCCGGGCTCGAGCCGCTTCTACCTGTCGATGGAAGACAACCTGATGCGCATCTTCGGCGACCCGGTGCGCACCAAGCGGCTGCTGCAGATCGCCGGCATGAAGGCGGGCGAAGTGATCGAGAGCGGCATGCTCACCCGCCAGATCGAGAAGGCGCAGCGCAAGGTCGAGTCGCACAACTTCGACATCCGCAAGCAGCTGCTGCTGTTCGACGACGTCGCCAACGATCAGCGCAAGGTGGTCTATCACCAGCGCACCGAGATCATGGGCACCGAGGACCTGTCGGCGGCGATCCGCGGACTCATGGAGGACTCGGTGAGCGGCTTGCTCGATGAGCACATGCCGAAGCACGCCGCGCCCGCCGACTGGGACCTGAAGGGCCTCGCCGCCGCGGTGCTGCGCGACTTCAACACCCGGGTCGACGCGGAAGCGTGGCTTCAGCAGGAGCCGGAGCTCGAGGAGCGGGTGCTGCGCGAGCGCGTGCTGCGCGCCGTGGACGAGGCCTACGTCGCCAAGGCGGCGCGCGTCGGCGCGGCGAATCTGCGCATGGCGGAAAAGGAGGTCATGCTGCAGAAGCTCGACCAGCACTGGCGCGAGCATCTGGCGGGCATGGAGTACCTGAAGCAGGGCATCCACCTGCGCGGCTACGCGCAGAAGGACTACCGCTACGAGTTCAAGCGCGAGGCCTTCGAGCTCTTCGCCGCGATGCTCGACCGCGTCAAGTACGAGACTTCCTCGTTCATGGCGAGAATCGAGATCCGCACTCCGGAGGAGCTGCAGCGCGAGGAGCAGGAGCGCTACGCCCGGCTGATGCGCGCGCTCGAGGCGCAGCACGCCGAGATGGGCTCGCTCCTCGCCGGCAACGGCGCGGGGACCGAGGCGCAGGCCCAGGCGGCGATCGCCGCGGCCGCTCCCGCCGTCCGCGCCGGCATCCGCCCCGCGGCCCCGCCGCCCCCGCTCCTTCCGCCGGCGCCGGAAGCCGCGGCTCCATTCGTGCGCGGCGAGCGCAAGGTCGGGCGCAACGAGCCCTGTCCGTGCGGCTCGGGCAAGAAATACAAGCACTGCCACGGCGCGCTCTCGAGCGTGGAATAGCGCCCGGGCGGACGGCGCGGCCATGATTCTCGTCGTGGCGGCAGCCCTCTACGACCGCGAGGGGCGCGTCCTCATCGCGCAACGCCCGCAGGGCAAGCACCAGGGCGGACGCTGGGAATTCCCCGGGGGCAAGGTGGCGGCGGGCGAGGCGGAATCCGCGGCGCTGGTGCGCGAGCTGCGCGAGGAGCTCGGGGTCGAGGTGACCGCGAGCCGCCCCTTCATGAGACTGCGCCACTCGTACCCGGATCGCAGCGTCGAGCTCTCGATGTGGATCGTGGAGCGCTTTCGCGGCATTCCGCACGGGCTCGACGGGCAGGAGCTTCGCTGGGTGGCTCCGGCGGATCTCGGGCGCGAGGATCTGCTCGAGGCCGACCGGCCGTTCATCGAGGCGCTGCGCACGCTGGCGCCTCCGGCGGCTTCAGCGTCATGAGCGGGTCTCGCTCGCAGAGGCATTTCCCGGGCCGCCGCTGTGTGCGCGGTGCGCGTGTACAATGACTTCAGCAACTCAATGGAATTGATATGGCAGCTTCGAACGATCTTCCGGAAGTCGAGCTCGACACCAGGAACCTCTACCGCGAGGACGTCTTCACCGATCGGCGCGCGGGCAGCATCCGCCGCCTGACTCCCGTCACGGCCGACGGCTCCCCCGACGCCGCACGCCCGGTGCTCTTCTCCGGTCAGACGCAGCTGCTCACGCCGGCGGGCGTTCTGCCGCTCGGGTTCGAGATCGAGGCGCGGACCCTCGAGGAAGCGCTGAAGAAGTTCCCCGAAGGGGTGAAGGTCGCGCTCGAGCAGGCGATCGACGAAGCGCGGGAGCTGCGCCGTGAGGCCGCCTCGCGCATCGTGGTTCCGGAGGTGGGCGGGGGCCTCGGTCCCGGTGCGGGCCCGGCCGCAGGCGGCGGCAAGATCAAGTTTCCCTGACGACCCCTGGAAGGCGCGCCCGGTCGCGCGCGCGCGAAAGAAAGCCATGAAAGCCGAGCGCTCCCTGCGGGTCGTTGGCACCATCGCCGCCGCGTCCCTCGCCGCCGCCGCGCTCGCCGCGTGTGTCGGCGCGCAGTTAGGTAACCGCGAGCCGGCGCCGGGTCCCGGGCCGGGCGGCAAGCCCATGCCCACCGCCTCGGATACGGCGCTGGGACTTCCGCCCGTGGCGAGCGCGCCGTCCGTGGCCGCCGCGCCGATCTATCCGATGACCGCCAGCGTGGGCGTCAGCGACAACTTCTTCGGCACCAGGGTCGCCGATCCCTATCGGTGGCTCGAGGACCTCGACTCGCCGGCGGTCCAGCAATGGGTGGCGGCCGAGAACGCCGTGTCGCGGCCGCGGCTCGAGGAGCTGCCGCAGCGCGCCTGGCTCAAGAAGCGTCTCGCCGAGCTGTGGAACTACGAGCGCTACGAGCTGCCGGTCAGGCGCGGCCCGCATTACTTCTTCCTCCGCAACGACGGCAGGCAGAACCAGAGCGTGCTCTACGTCTCCGAGCAGCTCGACTCTCCCGGGCGCGTGCTGTTCGATCCCAACGCGGTGCGCGCCGATGCGACCGTGGCGCTCGCGGCGTTCACGCCGGACGAGCAGGGCAGCGTCGTCGCCTATGCGACCTCCGACGGAGGCACGGACTGGCAGATCTGGCGTTTCCGCCGTGTGAGCGATGCCGCCGACCTGCCCGACGAGCTGCGTTACACCAAGTTCTGGGGAGTGTCCTGGGCGCACGACGGCTCCGGCGTCTACTACAGCCGCTACCCGACGCTCGCTACCGGCAGGGGCGACGATGCGGGGCGGCCGGCGCTTTACTTCCACGCGCTCGGCACTCCTCAGGCGCAGGACCGGCTGGTGTACGAGGTGACCGATCACCCGACGCGCATCCCCTCGGGAAGGGTCACCGAGGACGGCAATTACCTCGTCATCACGCTCTTTGACGGTTATGAGAAAAATGGCGTCGAGGTGCTCGACCTGCGCCGCCGGGGCGCGAAGGCGCAGCCCCTGTTCTCGGAGTGGGACGCGCTCTACACCTTCATCGGGGCGCACGGCGATGAGCTCTTCTTCCGCACCACCAAGGATGCGCCCTTCGGCCGCGTCATCGCCGTCGATGCGCAGGGCGCGCCGCCCGTAGCGCGCACCGTGGTGCCCGAGGGGAGCGCCACGCTCGAGGAAGCCACTTACGTCGGCGGGCGCATCCTCGCGCGCTATGTCGAGGAGGCGCACGGCGTGGCGCGCGTCTACGAGCGCGACGGCCGCCCGGTGGGCGAGGTGCCGCTTCCCGGCAAGGGCGGGGTCGACGGCTTCGAGGGCGAGGGGCGGCAGACCGAGACCTTCTTCGGCTATACGGACTATCTGACGCCGCACCGGATCTATCGCCTCGATGTCCTCTCGAACCAGGCGGCGCTGTGGCGCGAGCCGCACATTCCCGCCTCCACCGCCGCCTACGTGACCGAGCAGGTCTTCTTCCACAGCAAGGACGGCACGCGCGTGCCCATGTACATCACGCACCGGCGCGACATGGCGAAGGACAGCAACCAGCCGCTGCTGCTCTACGGCTACGGCGGATTCAACGTCTCGCTCACGCCGCAATACCGCCCGCAGGTCGAGGCGTGGCTCGAGATGGGCGGCGTCTATGCGGAGGCGAACCTGCGCGGCGGCGGGGAGTACGGCGAGGCCTGGCACAAGGCCGGCACGCTCGCCAACAAGCAGCGCGTGTTCGATGACTTCATCGCCGCCGCCGAATACCTGATCCGTGAGCACTACACACGCAGCGCGCGCTTGGGCGTCTACGGCCGCAGCAACGGCGGTCTGCTCGTCGGCGCGGTGCTGACTCAGCGACCGGGGCTCTTCGGGGCGGCGCTGCCCGCGGTGGGTGTGCTCGACATGCTGCGCTACCAGACCGCGAGCGCCAACGCGCGCCAATGGTCGTCGGACTTCGGGCTGGCGGAGAACCGGGAGCAGTTTCGGGCGCTCTATAGGTACTCGCCGTACCAGAACGTGAAGAAGGGCACCTGTTACCCGCCGACGCTCATCACCACCGCGGATCACGACGATCGGGTCGTGCCCTGGCACAGCTACAAGTTCGCCGCGGCATTGCAGGCCGCGCAGAGCTGCCCGAATCCCATCCTCATCCGCGTCGAGACCCGCGCCGGCCACGGCGCGGGCAAGCCCATATGGATGCAGATCGACGACTTCGCCGACCAGTGGGCGTTCCTCGCGAAGTGGCTGGGGGTGAGCGCGCCCGGAGAGCCGGCGTCCTGAGATCGGCCTGTCAATCGGGCGCGAGGATCGTCCGCACCTCCGTCGTCGCGAGGTCGAACACCACCAGCAGCCGCCGCGTGCCGCCCCACATGACCATGGTGTTGGCCTGGTCGGCGGAGAGACCCCGTTGGCTCATGCGGATCTGCAGCGAGTGTCTCTCCGCAGGGCTGAAGTACTTCAGCTCGTCGAGCCTCTGCAACCTCTTGCGCAGCTCGGGCAGCCCCTGCTCCCAGGGACGAAAGTAGCGCGGCAGCTGGATCACGTCAGTACCGCCAAAGACGGCGCCAGTAACGATCCTCTTCGCCTCCTCCGGGTTCTCCGGCAATGGCGCCCAGATCCATCGCGGCCGGCTGTACCACCAGGGAGCAAGCAGCGGGTTCTCGCGGCGCGCCACGTCGATGTCGTCCGCCTTGAGGTCGGAGGCCTGCACCAGCTCGAGGCGGTCCACGGAAAACGTGTAATACAGCGGCCGCCCGAGCCACAGCGTCCTGGCGCCATAGATGAGCGCCACGAGCTGCACTATCACGATGACGGCGATATCGCGCTTGAGCTCTCGGTGCGGTTTGGCGGGATTGGCGATGATCAGGGTCAGCGTCGGGCCGAGCACCAGGTCCAGCATGACGAGAACCCCCACGACGTGCAGCACGCTCGCCAGGTACCACCCCGGCCAGCGATACCAGCCAAGCCACATTGCGCCGAGGACCAGAGTCAGCGCCGTAGCGCTTCCCGCGAGGTGCAGGCCGAAGGCCTTGAGCCGGAATCTCATCGGCGCGGCGGTTTTGCCTGCGGCTCGAGCGGTGCCGAGTCCTCAGGCGCGGCGGCCGTCTCGCCGGGGATCGCACGCTGCTCCGAGAACCAGCCGCCGAGATCGATGAGGCGGCAGCGCTCGCTGCAGAAGGGGCGGAATGGCGCACCTGTCCACTCGAGCTCACGCCCGCACGTCGGACACGCGACCGTCGTCGGACTCACGGCCAGGGAGCCCTCAGGTGCAGCAGCTGAGCGTGAACGGGACGTCTTCCTCGGTCTGGGCCGGCCGCGAGGTGAGGCCATGCCAGCTGAGAAAGCGCAGGTTGCAGCGGTAGTGGCTGCCGCTGATCTCGGGATAGAGCCCCGCCGCCGCCGGCAGCGAGATGCGCAGCAGCTGCAGGGGGTGGTCGCGATCGAACGCAATGTTGAAAGTCCCACCCTTCGCGACCTCGTCG
>DASYYF010000097.1:0-4253 GCA_035934055.1 Steroidobacteraceae bacterium
CGGCCGTGCGCCCGCCGCCCCGCCCCCGGCCCCGGCCGCCAAAGGCAAGGCGCCGGCACCTGCCGCGGTGCCACCGGCCAAGCCGGCATCGGCCACCGCGCCTCAAGCCCGGAGTGCCTCGCCGGCGCCCGCCGCGGCGTCGACGGCCGCGCGCCATCCGTTCGAGCCCGCGCCGCCTCACTCGCACCTCTCCCTCAAGACCCGCGATGAGGATGTGGTAGTGCTCTTCGAGTCCGAGCCCGTCGAAGTCCCCGCGCGCCCGGGAATGCCCGCCAAGGCTCCGCCCGCTCAGGCGCGCAGCGCTCCGCCGCCGGCCAAGCCCGCCGCACAGCCGACGCGCATATCGCCCGCGGCGCGCATCCAACCGCCCGCGCGCAGCGCGCCCGCGGTCCGCAATGCGCCCGGGGCTCGTCCGGCACCTGCCCCCACACCCCCTTCGGCCGTGGCCGCAGCACCCGCCCCGGCGGCAGCTCCCGTTACGGCCGCGGTCCCCGTCCTCGCACCGCCGCCGCCCGCCGCAGCGGCTCCCGTCGCGGCAGCGGCGCCCCCGGCTCCGGCGGCCGCAGCGAGCCCGCCGCTCGACCTCGTTCCCTTTGCGAAGCTGCGCGCCGGCGGCCAGATGCGCCGCTTCCAGGTGCAGCCGCGCGCGGCCACCGGCCAGCGCGATTCCGCGGCGCTCGACGAGCAGACCGTGCAGCAGCTCATCGTCTGGCTCGCCGCCAACCGTGCGCTGTGGAATGCGGTGCCGACGAGCTTCACGGTGAATCTGTCGATCGCGACGCTCGAAGACGAACGCTTCCTGACGAAGGTCGGCGCCGCGCTCAACACCCACGGCATCGCCGGCGAGACACTCGGCTTCGAGATCGCCGAGTCGCTGTGCGCGCAGCAGCGCGTCAAGGTCGAGCGCTTCATCTCTCAGTGCGAGAAGCTCGGCGCGTGGATCGCCATCGACGACTTCTCGTTCGATTCCCAGGTGCTGCCGCTGCTGCGCTCGAAGGCGCTGCGGATGCTCAAGCTCGATGCGCGGCTCACCGCCGCGGCGCTGCGCGACAAGCTCTCGCAGGCCGTGGTGGTCGCCACCGTACAGGCGGCCAAGGTGCTCGGTATTCACACCTCGGCCAAGAAGGCCGACTCGCACGCCTCCCTCCAGTACCTGGCCGCGATCGGCCTCGACTGCGCGCAGGGCGCAGCGCTCTCGAAGACGGTGCCCCTCGAGGCCATCGCCACGGTCCCGGAATCCCGTCCAAACGGGATGCCGCTTCCAGAAAATACTTAGTAAATTCCTATATTTATAGGCTAAGAGCGGGCTGGATCGCGCGCCGGACAGCTCGAGCCTCCGTGCGACGAAGCGAGGGGCGCCCGCGGCTCGCGCCGGCGCGCCCGGCACGGCATATGCCCTAAGCTTCCCGGACCGACCCTTGAGGCGCGTGAGGCGCCCCCTCGAGGGCGGCGCGCTATGAAGATGCCGACGCTCGAGCAATTCCGTAAGAACCGCAACGTGCTCTTCTGGACGCTGCACGCCGCGGGCTGGGCGGCGTACGGCATCACGCAGTACGTGGGCGGGTTCTTCTACCCCGAGGCTTCGAGTTATGCGCGGGTCTGGCTGGTCGCGGCCATCGCAGGATTCGTGCTCTCGGCGCCCATGCGCTACATCTACCGGCGGCTCTGGGGGCGCTCGCCGCGCACCATCGTCCTCGGCGTGCTGCTCACCTGCTACATCACCGCGCTCGCGCTGCGCGTGCTGATCAACCTTTCCTACATCGAGTTCGTCGCGCCGGACTGGCAGATGCAGACGCGCCTGGAGATCTTCGGCGGCGCGCTCTCCACCGCCTACATTCTGCTCTGCTGGAGCGTGCTGTACTTCGGCATCAAGTTCTACGAATCCAAGCGCCAGCAGGAGGAGGCGATGCTGAAGGCGGTGGCGCTCGCCCAGGAGGCGCAGCTGAAGATGCTGCGCTACCAGCTCAACCCGCACTTCCTCTTCAACACCCTCAACGCCATCTCGACGCTGATTCTCGACAACGAGAACCGCAAGGCGAACCATGCGGTGGCGAGGCTGTCGGACTTCCTGCGCTACACGCTCGACCAGGACCCCATGAAGAAGGTGACGCTGCGCCAGGAGCTCGAAGCGCTCGATCTGTATCTCGGCACCGAGCGGCTGCGCTTCGGCGAGCGGCTGCGGCTCGAATATGCCGTCGAGGAGCCGGCGCTCGATGCGCTGGTGCCGAGCCTGCTGCTGCAGCCGCTGCTCGAGAACTCGCTGAAATACGCGGTATCGGCGCGCGAGCAGGGAGGACTCGTACGCATCGAGGGCCGCATCCGCGAGGCGCTGCTCGAGCTCGCGGTCATCGACGACGGCCCGGGGCTCCCCGACGGGCCGCCGCCCGGCGACCGCCGGGGTGTCGGGCTCGCCAACACGCGCGAGCGGCTCAAGGTGCTCTATGGCGAGAACTGCCGCTTCGCGGCCCTCAACACTCACCCGGGACTTCGGGTCGACATGGCCCTGCCGCTCGAGACGGCGCCGCCCGAGGAGCGGGCGGCGCAGCGGGCGCTGACGGCGCGGCTTTCGGGAGGCGTCCACGCATGAAGGTGCGCACGATCATAGTCGACGACGAGGTGCTGTCACGGCGCGGGATCGAGATCCGTCTGCGCGAGCAGCCGGGCTTCGAGATCGCGGCGCAGTGCGCCAACGGCCGCGAGGCGCTCGCCGCCATCCAGCAGTACAAGCCGGACCTCGTGTTCCTCGACATCCAGATGCCAGGGATGTCGGGCTTCGAGGTCCTCGCGCACCTGCCGCAGGAGTCCTTGCCGCTCGTGGTGTTCGTCACCGCCTACGACCAGTACGCGATTCAGGCGTTCGAGGCGCGCGCCATCGACTACCTCCTCAAGCCCATCGACGAGCAGCGCTTCGCCGAGACGGTGGAGCGGGTGCGCGAGCATCTGCGGGCGCGCAACGCCGCAGCGCAGCGCGACCGCCTCATGCAGATCATCGCGGAGATCACCGGCTGCGGGCAGCTGGCGCTCGACGAGCTGCTCGAGCACGGCCGCAAGGCCCTCAGCGGGGGACGCCCCGAGGTGCTGCCGATCCGCCAGGGGCGCGAGACGGTGCGTGTGCCCGTGGCGAGCATCCAGTGGGTCGATGCCGCCGGCGACTACATGTGCATCCACGCCGCCGGCGAGACCCACATCCTGCGCGGCACCATGAAGGAGCTCGAGGAGCTGCTCGATCCCAAGCTCTTCCAGCGGGTGCACCGCTCGACCATCGTGAACCTGCGCCTGGTCCGCAGCCTGCGCGCCCACATGAACGGCGAGTACTTCCTTACGCTCGAGGGCGGGCAGGAGCTGAAGCTCTCGCGCACCTATCGAGACAAGATCGAGTACTTCCTCTCCGGCTCGACCAGCTGAGGCGCCATGACGCGCGTCCCAGGACCGCCTCGCATGCGAGGCGAGTGAGACCTGCGTCACGAAGTGCACCGGCGCAACCCCGATCTGTGAGCCACCCCGACGCCACCGGGAGACGGCGTTGCTTAGATATGTCCCTATGGAAGCTGCGTCTCGCCCGCCGGTGGAGGAGCCCCTGCCTGATTTGCCGGTCGAGGAGCCGGCAGGCGGTGCCGTGCCCAAGTCCCTGGCTGCTGCGCCGGCCGCCGAAGCCGTCCAGCCAGGCTCCGAGGCCGCCAGGGAGGCTCCCGCCCCCGCCGCGGCCGGTACGGAATCGACCCAGACCCTCCTGAAGCCGGAATTCCTGCTCGGGAGCGACGAGCCGACCATCCCCGGAATCGCTGAGACGCTGCCCCCCGAACCTCCCCAGGTCCTCGAGGTCAATCCCGATGCGCCGCTCACGCTCGAGAGCGGCTACGAGGTCGACAAGATGCTGTCGACGCCGCCGCGCCCGCCGCCGGCCGCGTCGCACGGCCCGACGCTGCGCGCGGCATCCGGCTCGGATGAGCTGACACTCATTCCCGACACGCCCGCGAAGTCCAACGCGCCGAGCCCCGCGGCAAAACCGGCGAGTCCGAGCCCCGCACCGGCCGCGCAGGGCGGGGATGCGGCGCCTGTCGCGGCACCCGCGCTGGTGCCGCTCGCGAAGCGCGCCTCACTCACCGCCGCGGCGCAGAAGCTCGCGGCGGCCTCGGCCAGCGCGCCGCAGAGCGGGGCGAAGCCGGCGAAGCCCGTCGCTCCCGCAGCTCCCGCAGCTCCTGCGGCCCCCGCCGCGCCCGCCGCGGCCGCGCCACCCGCGAAGCCACGCGCCG
>DASYYF010000003.1:0-15569 GCA_035934055.1 Steroidobacteraceae bacterium
GGTCGCCGCTCTTCAGCGCCCAGTGGGCGATGGTCACGGTCAGGCCGGAGGTCAGCAGGATGGCGGTGTTGAGCGCCGGGATGCCTAGCGCCTCCATGGACTTGAACGTGCCGCCCACGTCGCCCGGGCCGTTGGTGGGCCAGTTCGGCTCATACTTGTGCCACAGCAGCAGATTGGTGAACAGGTGCTTGCCCTCGCCGCCTAGCCACGGCAGCGCGAAAGTGCGGGCGTAGAACAGCGCGCCGAAGAAGGCCGCGAAGAACATCACTTCGGAGAAGATGAACCAGGTCATGCCCCAGCGGAAGGAGCGGTCCACCTGGGCGTTGTAAGTGCCGGACTCGCTCTCGCGGATGACGGTGCCGAACCAGCCGAACATCATGAACAGGATGATGCACAGCCCGACTGGGAACAGGTAGCGGCCGAAGGACACGTCCTCCAGCCACAGCGCGGCGGCCGAGAGGGTGGTGAACAGGCCTATGGAACCGACGATCGGCCAATGGCTGCCGTGCGGCACATAGTAATGATCGCTGTTGGCGTGGGCTGACATGTTCACATCCTCTATAGAGATGTCTTGCTTCAGGCCCCGGAGCTCTTCTCCGGGGTCACGTTGAAATAAGTGTAGGAGATGGTCACGACCTTGATGTCCTTGGGCAGCGCCGGGTCCAGATAGAACCTCACCGGCATGTGCCGCGACTCATGGGGTCCGAACGTCTCCTGCGTAAAACAGAAACACTGTGTCTTGTGCACATACTTGGCCGCCTCGCTCGGTGCGTAGGTGGCCACCGCTTGGGCGGTCACCTCGCCGCCGCTCTGGTTGTCGGCGAAGAACGTGTTGCCGTACAGCTCGCCCACGCGCACCTGCATCTGACCGGTATCCGGGCGGAAGACGAACGGCAGCCTGCTATTCACCGTGGCCAGGAACTGCACCGTCACGGTTCGGTTCGGGTCCACCTCGGCCTTGTAGGCCGAAGCTTCCTCGATCCCCGTGCCATTCAGCCCCGTCAACCGGCACACCACCCGGTACAGGGGCACCATGGCATATCCGAAGACGAACATGCCCGCGAACATCAGCACCAGCCCCAGCACCAGCCGCTGGTGGCTCTTCTTCTTGGGCGACTCCTCGCTCACTTTAGGGATGCCGCCACTTCACGAGCAAGAATATCCCCACGTAGAAGGCCAGCGCCACGATGGCGAGCAGCGCCGCCGTGCGTATGGCCCGGCGCCGTTTTGCGGCCGACGCCGTCTCGTCTTTCGACTCCGTCATGGCGGTCGTCACTCGCTTGCCGTTCAGTCAGCCTGGTACGGATGTTCCCACACCGCGGTCGGCGGAGTCTCGAAACTATGGTATGGGGGCGGCGACGGCAGGGTCCATTCCAGGCCAAGTGCGCCCTCCCAGGGCTTCGCCGGGGCCTTCTCGCCGCCGCGGATGCAGCTGATCACGTTCCACAGGAAGATCAGCTGCGACAGACCGAACATGAAGCCGCCGATGGAGGACAGCATGTTGAGGTCGGTGAACTGCACCGGGTAGTCCGGGATGCGGCGCGGCATGCCGGCCAGGCCCAGGAAATGCTGCGGGAAGAACAGCACGTTCACCCAGATGGTGCTCATCCAGAAGTGGAACTTGCCCATCTTCTCGTTGTACATGTGGCCGGTCCACTTGGGCAGCCAGTAGTACACCGCTCCCATAATGGCGAAGGCCGCACCCGTGACCAGCACGTAGTGGAAGTGGGCCACCACGAAGTAGCTGTCCTGGTACTGGAAATCGGCCGGCACGATAGCGCACATCACGCCCGAGAAGCCGCCGATGGTGAACAGGAACAGGAAGGCGAGCGCGAACAGCATCGGGGTCTCGAAGCTGATCGAGCCCTTCCACAGCGTGGCCGTCCAGTTGAACACCTTCACGCCGGTCGGCACCGCGATCAGCATGGTGGTGAACATGAAGAACAGGTCGCCGGCGAGCGGCATGCCCACCGTGAACATATGGTGCGCCCACACGATGAACGACAGGAAGGCGATGGAGGCCACGGCGTACACCATGGACTCATAGCCGAACAGCGGCTTGCGCGAGAAGGTCGGGATGATCTCCGAGACGATGCCGAAGGCCGGCAAGATCATGATATAGACCTCGGGATGCCCGAAGAACCAGAAGATGTGCTGGAACATCACCGGGTCGCCGCCGCCCGCGGCGGTGAAGAAGGTGGTGCCGAAGAAGTGGTCGGTGAGCAGCATGGTCACCGCGCCCGCGAGCACCGGCATCACCGCGATCAGCAGATACGCGGTGATCAGCCACGACCAGACGAACAGCGGCATCCGCAGCAGCGTCATCCCCGGGGCGCGCAGGTTCATGATGGTCACGATGATGTTGATGGCGCCGAGGATCGACGACATGCCCATCAGGTGCACCGAGAAAATCAGCATCGGGAAGGCCGCGCCGGTCTGCAGGATGAGCGGCGGGTACATGGTCCAGCCGCCAGCCGGCGCCCCGCCCGGGACGAAGAACGAGGACATCAGCAGCGTGAAGGCGAACGGCAGGATCCAGAAGCTGAAGTTATTGAGCCGCGGCAGCGCCATGTCCGGCGCCCCCACCTGCATCGGGATCATCCAGTTCGCGAGCCCCACGAAGGCCGGCATGATCGCGCCGAAGATCATGATGAGGCCGTGCATCGTGGTGAGGGAGTTGAAGAACTGCGGGTCGAAGAACTGCAGTCCCGGGCTGAAGAGCTCGGCGCGGATGCCCATCGCGGCCAGCCCGCCGATGAAGAACATCGTGCCCGAGAGCACCAGGTACATCGTGCCGATGTCCTTGTGATTGGTCGCGAACACCCAGCGCCGCCAGCCGTGGGGCTTGTGCTCGTGGTGCTCGTGCGTTGCAGCGTGGGCTTGGTGCTCGGCCATGGTGTTGGGTTCCTGCTTCGGAAATTGGGGTCAGCCCGATGCCGCAGCGGTCGCGGCGGCGGGTGCGGTGGCAGCGGGTGCGGTGGCGGGTGTAGCGGCCGGGGCGGCGGGAGCTGCGGCCGCCCGCTCCTGCGCGGCGGTGCTCTTCAGCCAGGTGTCGAAGTCCGCCCTGGAGCGCACGTCGACCACGATCGGCATGAAGCCGTGATCGCGCCCGCAGAGCTCGGCGCAGTTGCCGCGCAGCATCCCCGTCCAGCCGTCGTCGATCTTGAACCAGGCTTCATTGATGAAGCCCGGAATCGCATCCTTCTTGACGCCGAGATCCTTCACCCACCAGGAGTGGATGACATCGGCGCCCGTGATGAGCAGGCGCACCTTCACGCCGTTCGGCACCACCAGCGGGTGGTCCACGTTCCACAGGTAATACGGCACCGTATTGGGGTCGATCGGGGAGCCGAGCTCGCGGGCGGCATCGCTCGCCCGGTCGAGGTGCGAGTAATACATCACGCCGTCGTCGAGGTACTCGTACTGCCAGCCCCACTGAAAGCCGGTGACCCTGACGGTGAGGCCGGTCCTGGTGGTGTCCTCGATCTCGATCAGAGTGCGCGCGGCGGGCACCGCCATGACGATGAGGATGATCACCGGGACGATGGTCCAGACGATCTCGACCATGGTGTTGTGCACCATGGTCGTGTCGGCGACGGCGCCCTTGGACTTGCGGAAGGCGACCAGCGACCAGATCATGACGCCGAACACCACCACGCCGATGCCCACGCAGATCCAGAACACCTCCATGTGCAGCGCGTAGATCTTGCGGCTGATGTCGGTGACGCCCCGGGGCAGGTTGAGCTGCGCCCAGCCGGACTCCTCGGCCTGTGCCGGGAGGGTCAGCACCGCTGCGGCGGCGGCCAGGGCGAGGCGGGCGAGCGTTTTGCGAATCGTCATTCTGGTGCCTTACAGCGCGCCCCCGTTACGGCGGTTGCAGCGCGAAAAATTCCCGGGACTGTCCTTCGGCTCCCCGACCGCCGGCCTCACGGCCAGGAGGGCGACTCGTTGACGCGGCCAACGAGTCGCTGCAAGCGCAGGGCAAGTCCGCGTCGCTCCTCTTCGGTCAGAAAGCTGCCCAGCTCGCATTGGCGACCGTGCGACTCTATGGTGAGCCGGCTCGGGTGCAGGCTTGCGGCGGGGCGGCGAAGTTTAACCTGCGCCCAATGCCGCGGGAACACGACCCGCTCGATAGAGAGGCGCTGGCGCGATTCGACGCTGACGTCGGACTCCGTGAGGGTGATGGTCTGGGAGTGGAAGCGCCGCTCGAGCGAGGCCTTGAGCGCCCAGGCGAGGAGCGCCATCTCGAGTCCGGCGAAGGGCAGGATCGGCCAGAAGCCCTTGAGCGCGAGGAAGCCCCCCATGCCGAACGGCACGACGCACGCGCTCGCAAGGAACACGCGGGCGCTGCGCGCGGTGAGGGAGCAGTTGGGGCGGATCTCGATCCGCAGCGGCGCGACGTCCATGGCTTGCCCCGGATGGTAGCGCGCAGCCGCGGCGATTCAAATCAAGCGGAAATTTCCGCCATTTTCCTCGCGTCGGCGAGCCGCGCCGCCGCCTCCCCGAGCACCAGGGAGCGCGCGCGCGCGGGCGCATACGCCACGAGCGCGAGCGGCGGCGCACCGAGGCGCCGCGCGAGCGTCGCGAGATTCTCGGCCTCGCGCTCCATGGGCGCGCCCAGGCGGTTCGCGATCCAGCCGGCGAAGACGACGCCCTGGTTAACGATCGCACGGTGGGTGAGCTCGGCGTGGTTGAGGCACCCGAGGCGCAGCCCGACGACCAGCACGGCCGGCACCCCGAGCGCGCGGGCCAGATCTCCCATGCTCTCGCGCGCATTGACCGGTGCGAGCCAGCCCCCGGCCCCTTCGATGACGACCCGGTCGGAGATGGCCTCCAGGGCCGTAAAATCGGCCTTGATCGTGTCGATATCTACTTCAATATTGGCATCTTCTGCGGCGATATGCGGCGAAACGGCCGCTTCGAAGCAATACGGGTTCACCTGCGCGTAGCTGAGAGGCACGTTGGCCGCCCCGATCAGAGCCAGGGCGTCGGCGTTGCGCAGGCCCTCGGGCGTGCGCTCCGCTCCCGATGCGACGGGTTTCATGACCGCGACGCGCTCGCCGGCGGCGGCGAAAGCCCGCGCGAGGGCGCAGGCGACGACCGTCTTGCCGACCCCGGTGTCGGTGCCGGTGACGAAGAAGCTGCGGCTGCTCACCGGGGGCGCGCCTCCGGGTGGCGGATGGAGCCCGGTGCGATGCGCACTTCGCCGGAGTGCGCCGCGGCGGCCGGCCGCCCGGCCGCACCCCAGCTCGCGCCGTAGATGATCTCGTAGGTGGCGGGCAGCGTCCCGCCCCGCCGGAAGGCCTCGTAGGCTTCGCTCATGCGCTCGAGGCGCGAGCGCCCGATGAGGGTGCGGGGCCGCCCCGCGGTGACGTTGTGTGCGCCGATCGCCTTCAGGTCCCGCATGAGGCTCAGGGTGTCGGGATAGCCGAGCTCGATGCGGTCGATGTCGAGTACCGGCTCCGCAAGTCCGCTGCGCGCGAGCGCGTCGCCCACGTCGTGCATGTCGAGAAAGCGGTTCACGTGCGTCAGGCCGTCGGCTCGAGCCCAGGCGGCGCGCAGCTCCTTCAGCGTGTCGGTGCCGAAGGTGCTGAAGGCGAAGAAGCCGGTGGGCTTGAGCACCCGCCGCACTTCCCCGAGCGCCTGCTCGAGCGGCTCGCACCACTGCAGCACCAGGCTCGAGAACACGAGGTCGACGCTCGCCGCCGCGAGCGGCAGCCGCAGCGCGTCCGCGCACACGCGCGCGAAGCGCCGCCACAGCAGCTGCTTGCGGCGCGCCTCGCGCAGCATCCCGGGCGCGATGTCGAGCGCAATCACGAGCGCGCGCGGGTAACGGCGCTTGAGCTCGCGCGTCACGCGGCCCGTGCCGCTGCCCAGGTCGAGCACCACGCGCGGCGCAAAGTCGAACGCCCCGACCCGCTCGAGGAGCTCCGCGGAGACACGCGCCTGCAGGGCCGCCGCGGCCTCGTACCGGGCGCTCGCCCGGTCGAATGCGGCGCGCAGCCGGCGGCGATCGAGACGGAAGGCGTCCTCGCTCTCAGCCACGCAGGAACCCGTCGAGCGCGCCGAGGAACTGATCGCGGTTCGAGAGGAAGGGCACATGACCCGCGCCGCGCAGCTGGCGGAAGCGACCTTTCGGGAGTGCTTCTGCGAGTGCCTTCGATGCCCCCGGGGGCGTGATGCGGTCGTCCTGGCCGGCGACCACCAGGACGGGCTTGCGCACCTGCACGAGCTGGGGCCGGAGGTCCGCCTGCCCGAGCCGCTCGAGACCCCAGGCGAGCGCCTCCGGTTGCGCGCGGCCTCCCCGATCGAGCGCGGCTGACAGCTGCTCGAGCACCCGGCCGGCGGTCCGCGGCGCCAGGCCGCGAACCTGGGACTTGAGAAACCCCCGCACGGCCTTCCCCGGATCTGCGCGCACCTCTGCGGCGAGCCGCTCGAGGGACGCCTCTTTGATCCCGAAGCGCCAGCCCGGGCCCGCGAGGAAGCGCGGCGTGGTCGCGACGAGGATCAGTCGCTCGATGCCGGCGGGCATCGCCGCCGCGAGATCGAGCGCGAACTGGCCGCCGAGCGACCAGCCGAGGAGGTGATAGCGGGTCGTGAGCGGGGCGAGCGTCTCGTGGACGCGGAAGGCCTGCGCCGCCGGCGTGCAGGCCGCGCTGTCCCAGTCGCTCCTGCCGTGTCCGGGCAGATCGATGGCGATCAGGCGGAAGCGGCGCGCGAGCGCCGCGGCGAGGGTGTCCCAGACCCGCAGGTTCATCCCCCAGCCGTGCAGCAGCACCAGGTCCCGCCGCCCGCGCCCGCTTATCTCGGCGTTGAGTGCGCTCATGCCGGATCGGTTGCGGTGAGCCGCGCGCAGCAGCGGCCGAGCGCCTCGGCGAGCCGATCGATCTGCGCTTCCGTGTGCGCCGCCGTGAGCGCGACGCGCAGCCTCGCCGAGCCCTGCGGCACGGTCGGCGGGCGGATGGCGACGACCCGCAGGCCCTCGGTGTCGAGCTCGCGCTGCGCGGCGAGCACCGCGGCTTCGCTGCCGAGCACGACGGGCTGAATGGGCGTGCGCGAGGCGCCGAGCGGAACGCGCGCCTCGGCGGCGCGCCGGCGGAAGCGCTCGACGAGCGCCGCGAGCCGCGTGCGCCGCCAGTCCTCGGTCTGCGCGAGCTCGAGTGCCTTGCGGGTCGCCGCCGCGACCGGCTGCGGGAGCGCGGTCGTGTAGATATAGGAGCGCGCTTTCTGGATGAGGTATTCGATGAGGTCCGCCTCTCCGGCCACGAAGGCTCCGAAGGAGCCGAACGCCTTGCCGAGCGTGCCGACGAGCACCGGAACGTCGGCGCCGCTCATGCCGAGCTCCTCGAGCGTGCCGCGCCCGCTCGCGCCGAGGACGCCGAGCCCATGCGCATCGTCGACCACCAGCCAGGCATCCGCTCGGCGCGCCGCGCGCGCCAGCGCCGCAAGCGGCGCGAGATCCCCGTCCATGCTGAAGACGCCGTCGGTGCCGATGAGCGCGGTGCGCGCCGGATCCTCGTCGAGCACGCGTATCGCCGCTTCCGCGTCCGCATGGGGGTAGCGCCTGAGGTCCGCGCCCGCGAGCCGCGCGCCGTCGATGAGCGAGGCGTGGCTCAGCCGATCGAGGAGGATGCGCTCGCCGCGGCCGGCGAGCGTGCTCAGGACGGCGAGATTCGCCATGTAGCCGGTGGAGAAGAGCAGCGCCCGCTCGCGGCGCGTGAAGGCGGCGAGCTCCTCCTCGAGGCGCTCGTGCTCGGTGCCGTGCCCGGTGACGAGGTGCGAGGCGGCGCTGCCGGCCCCGGCGGCCCGGGCGCACGCGCCCATGGCCGCGGCGAGCTCGGGGTGGCGGGCGAGCCCCAGGTAGTCGTTGCTGCTGAAGTCGAGGAGCGTGCGGCCGCCGACGCGCACGTGCGCGCGGCTGTCCGCTGCCGCGAAGCCCTCGACGGTGGTGCGGCGGCGCCTGAGCTGCGCGGCCTCGAGCCGCGCGAGCGCCTCAGGAAGCGCGTGCGCGGCCCGCTTCATGACCGGCCGGCGCCCGGCCTGCGGCGGGCCGCCCGCCCGCGGCTGCTGCGGCAGCCGGGGCCTTCTCGGCGCTGATCTTCAGCCGCGCGAAGAGCTGGCGGTCGCGCTCGACGTCGGGATTGCCGGTGGTGAGGAGCTTCTCGCCGTAGAAGATGGAGTTGGCCCCGGCGAGCAGGCACAGCGCCTGCAGCTCGTCCGACATCGCTTCCCGCCCGGCGGAGAGCCGCACGTGGGCGCGCGGCATCAGCACGCGCGCGACGGCGATCGTGCGTACGAAATCGAACGCGTCGACGTCCGGCACGTCGGCGAGCGGCGTGCCCGGCACCTTCACCAGGCGGTTGATGGGAACGCTGCCCGGATGGTCGGGCAGGTTCGCGAGCGTGCGCAGGAGCCGCGCGCGGTCGGTGGGCGACTCGCCCAGGCCGACGATGCCGCCGCAGCAGACGTGGATGCCGGCTGCGCGCACCGCCTCCAGCGTGTCGAGCCGGTCCTGGTAGGTGCGCGTCGTGACGATCTCGCCGTAGAACTCCGCCGAGGTGTCGAGGTTGTGGTTGTAGTAGTCGAGGCCCGCGTCCCGCAGCTCCGCCGCCTGCCCGGGCGTCAGCATGCCGAGCGTCGCGCAGGTCTCGAGCCCGAGCGCGCGCACCTCGCGGATCATCGCGGCGACCACCTTCAGGTCGCGCGCCTTCGGCGCCCGCCAGCCGGCGCCCATGCAGAAGCGGGTCGCCCCCGCCGCGCGCGCCCGCTCGGCGCACTCGCGCACCGCCGCGACCTCGAGCAGCGCCTCGCGTTTCAAGCCCGTGTCGTAGTGGACGCTCTGCGGGCAGTAGGCGCAGTCCTCGGGGCAGGCGCCGGTCTTGATGGAAAGGAGCGTCGAGAGCTGCACCGCGTTCGGATCGTGCCAGGCGCGATGGACCCGCTGCGCGCGGAACATGAGGTCCATGAACGGCAGCGCGAAGAGCGCCTCGACCTCGGCAAGCGTCCAGTCGTGGCGGATCGGCTCGGGAGAGGCGTGGCTCATGGGACGACCATGCCCGACGCCGCCGCCCCATGTCAACGAAACGAGGCACTCAAAGTCGACAATTGGGCGCCGGCGCAGGCCGCGAGAGTCGCACCTTTCGCGGCCGGAAACGCTGGCACCGTCCGCAAGAGCGCCGCGGGCGACTCTTGCCAACGAGCTAGCGCCGCAGGATTTCCACCGCGAGCGCGAGCGCCACGCCGAGCGCGCCCAGCACCGCGATCAGCACGCCCGCCGCGGCGCAGTCCTTCACCAGGCGGATACGCGGATGGAGCTCGGGGTGCAGGTGGTCGGCGAGCTCCTCGATTGCGGTGTTGAGGAGCTCCGCCGCGATCACCCCGGCGCTCGCAAGCCCGACGAGCGCCCACCATCCCGGCGACGGGCGCAGCCGCACGAGGGCCGCCAGCGCGGCGGCGAAAGCCGCGGCCTGTATCTGCACGCTGCGCTCGCTGCGCAGGGCGTGCGCGAGGCCTCTCAGCGCAAAGCCGAGACGCGCGGGGAATGGCTGGTTCTTCAGGGGCACGACGGCGCCTTTCAGCTCTTGTAGACGTACTGCAGCAGGATGCCGACGAAGATCGCGAGCCCGACGTACTGGTTGTTGACGAAGGCGCGCAGGCACCCGTCCGGATCGCGCCTGCGGATGAGCCATTGCTGCCACAGGAACAGCACGGCCGCCGCGATGACGCCGCCGTGGAACCAGTGGCCGAAATGCATGTCGTCGCCCGCCAGGTAGAGCGCGTACAGCATCATCAGCTGCATCGCGGCGATGATGAGCCTGTCCATGTCGGCGAACAGGATGGCGCTCGACTTCACGCCGATGCGCAGGTCGTCCTCGCGGTCGACCATGGCGTAGATGGTGTCGTACATGGAGGCCCAGATCACCGCGGCGATGTACAGCACCCAGCAAACGCGCGGCAGCGCGCCGAGCTGCGCCGAGAAGGCCATCGGCACGCCCCAGCCGCCGAAGGAGATGCCGAGGTAGAGCTGCGGCATGGGGAAGACGCGCTTGACGAAGGGGTAGGAGACCGTGAGGAGGGCGCCGATGGCGGCGAGCTTCACGGTGAGCTCATCGAGCCGCGTGACGAGATAGAGCGCCGCGCCGATCAGCGCCGCGAACAGCGCGAGCGCCTCGACCGGGGTCACGAGCCGCGCGGCGAGCGGGCGGTCGCGCGTGCGCCGCACATAGGGGTCGATGTCGCGGTCGGCGAAGTCGTTGATCACGCAGCCCGCGGCGCGCATCACCACGACGCCGAGCACGAAGACGATGAGCACCCTCGGTTTGGGCCGCCCGGCGCCCGCGACCCACAACGCCCACAGCGATGGCCACAGCAGCAGCCACGTGCCCACCGGGCGGTCGAGCCGCATGAGGCGCGCGTACTGCGTGAGACGCCGCCCGAGCCGCCACGAGAAAGGCGCTTCGTGGCGTGCCGGCGGCGTCGCGGAGAGCTCGGGTGCGGCTGCGGACATGGTGCGGCGGTATGTTAGCCGACGCGCCCGTAGCGCTCGCCGGAGCCGATCCAGCGCGCGGTCAGCGCGCCGACGATGTCCGCGCTCGACTCGATGAGCCCGGCCGCCGTCTGCACCCGCGGCAGGAGGTCGGCATCGCGCATCAGGTCCGCGACGCGCAGCTGCGCCAGCCCGGTCTGGCGCGTGCCGAGGAGCTCGCCTGGTCCGCGCAGCTCGAGATCCCGCCGCGCGATCTCGAAGCCGTCCGAGGTCGCACGGATGACCTTGAGCCGCGCGCGCGCCGGCTCCGAGAGCGGTGCGCGGTAGAGCAGCACGCAGGTGCTGGCCTCGGCGCCGCGGCCCACGCGCCCGCGCAGCTGGTGCAGCTGGGCGAGCCCCATGCGCTCGGCGTTCTCGATGACGAGGAGGGTCGCATTGGGGACGTCTACCCCCACCTCGATCACGGTCGTCGCGACCAGGAGCTGCGTCTTCCCCGACTTGAAGGCGAGCATCGCCTGATCCCTGGCCGCGCTCGGCATGCGCCCGTGCACGAGCCCGACGCGCACGCCGGGCAGTGCCGCGGCGAGGGCCCCCGCGGTCTCCTCCGCGGCCTGGGCGCGCAGCTCGTCGGACTCGTCGATCAGCGGGCACACCCAGTAGACCTGACGCCCGGCGCGGCACGCGCCGACGATGCGCGCGACCACCTGCGCACGGCGCTCCTCGGGCAGCACCACCGTCTGTACCGGCGTGCGCCCGGGCGGCAGCTCGTCGATCACCGAGATGTCGAGGTCGGCGTAGGCGGTCATGGCGAGCGTGCGCGGGATCGGCGTCGCGGTCATGATGAGCTGATGCGGCAGGCGGCCGGTTCCCTGGCCCTTCTCCGAGAGCCTGAGGCGCTGCTGCACGCCGAAGCGATGCTGCTCGTCGACGATGACGAGCGCGAGGCCGCCGAACTCGATCCCTTCCTGAAACAGCGCGTGCGTGCCGACCACCACGCGGATCTCTCCCGAGGCGAGGCCCGCGAGCGCGCTGCGGCGCGCGCGCGCCGCCTGCCCGCCCGAGAGCAGCGCCACGGGAACGCCGAGCGGGCGGAACCAGTCCTGAAAATTGCGCCAGTGCTGCTCGGCGAGGAGCTCCGTGGGCGCCATGAGCGCGGCCTGCCGGCCCGCGCCCGCGGCGCGGGCGGCCGCCGCCGCCGCGATCACCGTCTTGCCGCAGCCCACATCGCCCTGGAGCAGCCGCACCATCGGCACGCCGCTCGCGAGGTCCGCCTCCACCTCCCCCAGGGCGCGCGCCTGGGCCCGCGTGAGAGCAAAGGGGAGCGCGGCGATCAGCGCTCGCGCGAGGCCGCCGCCCTCCTCGAGGTCGAAGGCCGGATCGCTCTTCAGTGCGCGCTTGCGCGCCCGCAGCGAGACGTGATGCGCGAGCAGCTCCTCGAAGGCGAGGCGCCGCTGCGCCGGGTGACGGCCGGCGGCGAGCACCGCGAGCTGTGCCTCGCGCGGCGGGCGATGCAGGTACGAGAGCGCTTGCGCGAGCGTCGGCAGACCCGGCGGCAGCCCCGCGCGCGGCGGGATCAGATCGGCGAGGCCTGAGCGCCCGGCCTCATCGAGCGCCTGGCCGATGAGCGCGCGCAGGCGTCCCTGGGGCACTCCCTCGGTGAGCGGATAGATCGGTGTCAGGGTCTCTTCGAGCGGCGCGGGCTCCGCCGCAAGGTGGCGGTACTCGGGGTGCACCATCTCGAGACCCAGGGGGCCGCGGCGCACCTCGCCAAAGGCGCGCAGGCGCGTGCCGCGCCCGAGTCGCTGCTGCTGGCTGCCCGAGAAATGGAAGAAGCGCAGCGTCAGGAACCCCGAGCCGTCCGAGATGCGCGTGAGGAGCTGGCGGCGCCGGCGAAAGGCCACTTCCGTGAGCTGCACCTCGCCCTCGACCGTGGCGCGCGCACCGGGAGTGAGCGCGCCGATGGCCGTCGCGCGGGTGCGATCCTCGTAGCGCAGCGGCAGCAGGAAGAGCAGGTCCGCGACGCGCGCGACCCCGAGGCGCGCCAGGCGCGCGGCGAGCGCCGCGCCGACCCCGCGCAGACTCGTGACCGGGCGGCTGCCGGCGTCGGCCGGTGCCACGGCGGCGTGCGCGCTCGCCGGTGCCGCCGGCGGTCTCAGCCGAGGTGCAGCACGCACTCGATCTCGATCTGCGCGCCGCGCGGCAGGCTCGCGACCCCGATGGTGGAGCGCGCCGGGTAGGGCTTGGCGAAGTAGCTCGCCATGACCTCGTTGACCTTGGCGAAGCTCGCGAGGTCGGTGAGAAAGATGGTGAGCTTCACCGCGTGGCCGAGCGAGCCGCCGGCCGCCTCGGCCACGGCCTTGAGGTTCTCGAACACGCGGCGCGTCTGCTGCTCGATGTCGCCGCCCACCAGCTGCATGGTGGCGGGGTCGAACGGCACCTGCCCCGAGAGGTACACCGTGTCGCCGGCGCGCACGGCCTGCGAGTAGGTGCCGATCGCCTGCGGGGCGCGGTCGGTGTGAATGCTCTGGCGGCTCATCTGGCTCGACTCCTTGGGTCCTGTCCGGTGGGGTTCGTCTATCCGCTCGCGTCGCTCTCGCTCTCGGGCCCGTGCTCGTCGCGGGCGCGCGCCGCGATGGTGCGCGTGACGCGCGTGACGTCCGGCATGCGGCGGATCACCCGCATCAGCCGCGCGAGCTGCCTGCGGTCGCGCACCCGCAGCTCGAAGGTGAGGAGCGCCGCGTCGGCGTCCTGCTCGTCGATCGACACGTGGTCGATGTTGGTCTCGGTGCTGGCGATCGCGGCGGCCACCGCCGCCAGCACGCCGGTGCGGTTGACGACGTGCACGCGGATCTCGGAGGAGAACAGCCGGTCGGGCGCGCTCTGCCAGCTGACCGGGAGCCAGTTCTCCGGGTGCTTGCGGTAGTCCTCGACGTTGACGCAGTTCTCGCGGTGGATCACCACGCCGCGCCCGGTGGAGAGGAAGGCGAAGATCGGGTCGTAGGGGATCGGGAAGCAGCAGCGCGCGTAGGTGACCAGCAGCCCCTCGGTGCCGGCGATCGCGAGCGGCGCCGGGGCCGTCTTGCCGTCGGCGGCCGGCGCCCCGGGCAGCAGCCGCCGTGCCGCGAGGGGCGCGAGGCGCTCGCCGAGCCCGATCTTCTCGTAGAGCTCGTCCAGGTCCTTCAGGCCGAGCTCGCCGAGCGCGGCGCGCTGCACCTCGGGTTTCACGTCCTCGAGCTTGAGCCCGAACTCGCGCAGCGCCTGCGCGAGCAGCCGCGAGCCGAGCGCGATCGCCTCGGTGCGCCGCAGCCCCTTGAGGTAATGACGGATGGCGCTGCGCGCCTTGGCGGTCACCACGAAGTTGACCCACGAGGGATTCGGGGTCGCGCCCTTGGCGGTGATGATCTCGACCGTCTGGCCGTTGCGCAGCACGGTGCGCAGCGGCGTGAGCCGCCGGTCGACCTTGGCGGCGACGCAGCGGTTGCCGACGTCGGTGTGCACGGTGTAGGCGAAGTCCACCACGGTGGCGCCCGAGGGCAGCCGCAGGATCTGCCCCTTGGGAGTGAACACGTACACCTTGTCCGGAAACAGGTCGACCTTGACGCTCTCGAGGAACTCCTCGGAGGAGCCCGCTTCCTGGAGCGACACCAGGTTCGAGAGCCACTCGCGCGTGCGGTCCTGCTGGGCGGAGTCGGAGGGATCGCCGGCCTTGTACTTCCAGTGCGCGGCGATGCCGGATTCGGCCACGCGGTGCATGTCGGCGGTGCGCAGCTGCACCTCGATCGGCACGCCGTTGGGGCCGAACAGCGTCGTGTGCAGCGACTGGTAGCCATTCACCCGCGGGATGGCGATGTAGTCCTTGAAGCGCCCGGGCATGGGCTTGAACACCGAGTGCACCACGCCGAGCGCGCGGTAGCAGGTGTCGGGCCGGTCGAGGATGATGCGGATGCCGTAGACGTCGACGATCTCGTTGAGGAGCGAGCGCTTGCGGTGCATCTTCTTGTAGATGCTGTAGAGGTGCTTCTCGCGCGTCTCGACCTCCGCCTGGATGTCGCTCTTCAGCAGCGCCGCCTTCAGCTGCTGCTCGATCTTCTTCAGGAACTCCTTCTGGTTGCCGCGCGCGCGCCGCAGCGTGCGCTCGAGCACCTGGTAGCGGCGCGGGTAGAGCGCCTTGAACCCCAGGTCCTCGAGCTCGAGCTTCATGTTGTAGAGGCCGAGCCGCTCAGCGATCGGCGCGTAGATCTCGAGCGTCTCGCGGGCGATCGCCCGCCGCCTGGCGGGTGCCATGGCCTCGATGGTGCGCATGTTGTGGGTGCGGTCGGCGAGCTTCACCAGGATGACGCGCAGGTCGCGCACCATCGCGAGCAGCATCTTGCGGAACGACTCCGCCTGCGCCTCCTCGCGGCTCTTGAACTTGATCTGGTCGAGCTTGGTGACGCCGTCGACCAGCTCCGCCACGTCGGCGCCGAAGCGCGCCACCAGCTGGTCCTTCGGCGTCGGCGTGTCCTCGATGACGTCGTGCAGGATCGCCGCGACGATGGTGTCGGCGTCGAGGTGCAGGTCGGCGAGGATGGCGGCCGCGGCCACCGGATGGGCGATGTAGGGCTCGCCGGAGAGGCGCTTCTGTCCCTGGTGGGCCGAGGCGCCGAATTCGGCCGCCTCGCGGATGCGCCCGACCTGCTCGGGCGCGAGGTAGCCGCCGGCGGTCGAGAGCAGCTCCTTCAGCCCCGGGGTGCGTCTTCCGCCGGGCAGCAGTCCGCGGAGCGAAGACGCATAGTCCATAGGTTCCGCGCTGTCGTCAGTCTCCGAGGCCGAACTGCGGCGCGCGGAACGAGGACTGGTTATCCGCGTCCGGGACGGCGGGCTCGGGCGCCGGCTCCGGCTCGCGCAGCATCTCCGCGGTGATATTGCCGGCGGCGATCTCGCGCAGCGCGACCACGGTCGGCTTGTCGTTCTCGAGGGGGATGGTCGCCTCCGCCCCGTTGGCGAGCCGGCGCGCACGCTGCGCCGCCAGCAGCACCAGCTGGAACAGGTTGTCGACGTTGTGCAGACAGTCTTCTACGGTGATTCGGGCCATGGGACGCTT
>DASYYF010000016.1:0-2173 GCA_035934055.1 Steroidobacteraceae bacterium
AGCAGGTCCGCCATGCGCACCTTGTAGTAATCGGCGACCGTCTTCTGGATGTTGTCGATGGTGACGAGCTTCGCCTGCAGCGACAGGAGATCCTTGAGCGCCTCCTTGGTGAACTCCACCGTGATCGGCCGGCCGGTGAAGCGCGAGTTCGCCATCACGCGCCGCAGCGCTCCCTCGAGCTCGCGCACGTTGGAGCGGATGCGCTTGGCGATGAAGAACGCCACTTCCTCGGGCAGCTGCACGCCGGCCGCCGCCGCCTTGGTCATGAGGATCGCGACGCACGTCTCGAGCTCGGGCGGCTCGATCGCCACCGTCAGCCCCCAGCCGAAGCGGGACTTGAGGCGTTCCTCCAGGCCCTCGACCTCCTTCGGGTAGCGGTCGCAGGTGAGGATCACCTGGTGCTGGCCCTCGAGCAGCTCGTTGAAGGTGTGGAAGAACTCTTCCTGCGAGCGCTCCTTGCCGGCGAAGAACTGGATGTCGTCGATCAGCAGCGCGTTGAGCGAGCGGTACGCCATCTTGAACTCGTTCATCGAGTTGTGCTGCAGCGCCCGCACCATGTCGCCGACGAAACGCTCCGAATGCACGTAGGCGATGCGCGCCTCGGGGTCGTTCTCCTTGACGAGGTGCGCGATCGCGTGCATCAGGTGGGTCTTGCCGAGGCCGACGCCGCCGTAGAGGAACAGCGGGTTGTAGGCGCGCCCGGGATTTTCCGCGACCTGGAGCGCCGCGGCCTTGGCGAGCTGGTTGCTCTTGCCCTCGACGAAGCTCGCGAAGGTGAAGTCGGGGTTGAGGCGCGCGCCGACCACCAGCCCTTCCGCGGGCCGCGTGCGCGCCGCGTTCATCGCCGGCGGCGCACCGCGCAGGTTCTGGGTGCGCGAGCCCACCTCGACGGTGATGATGGGTGCGTCGCCCGAAGATTCGTCGCGCAGCAGCTCGCCGATGCGCGGCAGCAGGTTGGCGTTCACCCAGTCGACGACGAAACGGTTCGGCGCGAGGAGCTTGAGCGCGCCGTGGCCTTCCATCGCCTGCAGCGGCCGCACCCAGGTATTGAATTGCTGCTCCGGAAGCTCCGCCTCCAACGCGCCCACGCAGCGAGTCCAAAGCGATGCTTCCACGCGCGATTGCCCCCGCGTCTTGATGCCAGGATTCTTGAGGAAAAGGCCGCGAAGTCTATACCGATCGGCGCGCGTGCTGAAGGCTCCGCGGGGCGCACGAGGCACGCGCCGCACCGCGCGCGCTGTATTGACACCTTGGCGCTCAACGGCTTAGCCTTGCCGCCCTTTTTTTCGAGCCAGTCGACGGAGCCCGCGGTATGAAGCGTACCTATCAGCCGAGCAAAGTGCGCCGCAAGCGCACCCACGGGTTCCGCGCGCGCATGGCCACCAAGAACGGCCGCAAGGTGCTGGCACGGCGCCGCGCCAAGGGCCGCCACAAGCTGATACCCTAAAGCTCACGGCCGGCTGCGCTTTGCGAAGGAACCCTTCAGCGCCGCCGCCGATCCTACGAAGGTCTCATCAGGGGCCCGATGCGAGGGCAGCTGACTCTGCCGGCGCGGCTGCGGCTGCGGCGCAAGCGCGAGTTCGATGCGGCTTACGCGCGCGGGCGGCGGTTTGGTGACGGGTTTTTCACGGTGATAGCGACAGCGAACGAATTCGGCGCGCCGCGCCTCGGGCTTGCGGTGGCGGTACGCGCCGCCGGCGGCGCGGTTGCGCGCAACCGCCTGCGCCGCATCATTCGCGAGTCGTTCCGCCTGCACCAGCGCACGCTCCCCGCGCTCGATCTGGTGGTGAGCGTGCGCCCGAAGGCGCGCGAGGTGCCGGCGCGCGCCCTGCACGAGAGCCTGGCCGTCCTGTGGCGCAAGCTCGCGGAACCGGCGCCGCGATGAGGAGCCTCGTGCGCGGCGCGATCCGCTTCTACCAGCTGGCGCTCAGCCCCCTGGTCGGCCCCGCCTGCCGCTTCTATCCCTCGTGCTCGCAGTACGCGCTCGAGGCCGTGTCCCGTTTCGGCGTGCTGCGCGGAGGGTGGCTCGCGGCGCGCCGCCTCGGGCGCTGCCACCCCTGGCACGAAGGCGGTTACGACCCGGTGCCGGCGCCGCACCTCCCGACGCATCATGTCCACGATCAATAATCCGCGCATTTTCCTCTGGGGTGCGCTCGCACTGCTGCTGTTCGTC
>DASYYF010000019.1:0-2436 GCA_035934055.1 Steroidobacteraceae bacterium
GATCTCGCGCAGGAGCTGCCCCTGCGCGCGCATCTGCTGCGCCTGGGTGCAGACGACCAGGTGTTGCTGCTGCTCGTGCACCACAGCGCCGCCGATGGCGGCTCGGTGGCCCCGCTCCTCGAGGATCTGGGCGCGGCCTACCGCGCGCGCTTAAGCGGCCGCGCACCCGAGCTCGAGCCGCTGGCGGTGCAGTACGCCGACTACACGCTCTGGCAACGCCAGCTGCTCGGGGAAGAGTCCGATCCGGACAGTCTCCTCGCACGCCAGCTCCAGCACTGGCGCACGCAGCTGCGTGAGTTGCCCGTCGAGATCAGCCTGCCCACCGATCGGGCGCGCCCGCTGCGCGCCAGTTGCCCCGCCGGCTCCCTGCAATTGCATATCCCCGCCGCCCTGCTCGCTGCACTGACGGCCCGCACCCGGGAGGCCGGCGCCACGCTCTTCATGGGACTTCAGGCCGCCCTCGCCGCCCTGCTCTCTCGCCTCGGGGCCGGCAGCGACATCCCCGTGGGCACGGTGGTCGCCGCACGCCCGCAGGCGTGCCTGGATCGGCTGGTCGGCTTCTTCGTCAACACCCTGGTGCTGCGCCACGACTTAAGCGGCGATCCCACCTTCGCCACCCTGCTCGCGCGCACGCTGACACTGTGCCTGCAGGCCTACACCCAGCAGGAGCTGCCCTTCGAGCGGCTGGTGGAGAGCCTCGATCCGCCGCGCGCCCTGGGGCGCCAGCCCCTCTTCCAGAGCATGCTCGTGCTCAATCCCGAGGAGCCGGCGCACTTTCACGCACCGGGCCTCACCCCCGAGCCGCTCGCGCTGCCCGCGGCGGTCGCCAAGTTCGATCTGTGCTTCACCTTCACCCCGCGCGCGCAGCAGCTCGAGGGGCTGCTCGAGTACAACGCGGCGCTCTTTGATCCCGACACCGCCGCCGCGCTCGCCGCCCGCTTCACGCATCTGCTCGCGCAGCTGTGCGCGCAGCCGCAGCGCCCGCTCTCGCGCCTGGACATCCTGCTGCCGCACGAGCGCGCCCGTCTCGCCTCGCGGCCAGAGCCCACCCTGCAGAGTGCCCAGCCCACCACGCTCGTGGCGCTGTTTGAAGCTCAGGCGGCGCGCTCCCCGCAGGCCACCGCGCTCCTCTACCAATCCGAGCACTGCTCCTACGCCACCCTCGAGCGCCGCGCCAACCAGCTCGCCTGGCACCTGATCGACTGCGGCATCGCCCCCGAGGACATCGTGGCGCTCTCCTTCGAGCGCTCCTTTCAGATGCTCATTGCGCTCCTCGCCACGCTCAAGGCCGGCGCCGCCTATCTGCCGCTCGATCCGCAGCTGCCCGTGGAGCGCCTGCGCTTCATGCTCGAGGATGCGCGCCCGCGCCTGCTCCTCAGCACCCGCGCCCTCGCCCCGCGCCTGCCGCAGGAGGCGCTCTGTCTCGAGGACCTCGAGCCGCTGCTCGCCGCCCAACCGCCCACCGCACCCGATAACTGCTGGCGCAACGCCCCCCTCCTGCCCGCCCATCCCGCCTACCTCATCTACACCTCCGGCAGCTCCGGCACTCCCAAGGCCGTCGTCATCCAACATCAGAGTGTCGCCCATTACGTCGAGGTCGTCGGGCGCGATGTGCTGGGCACCGCCAGCGCGTCGATGCCGCTCTTCACGGCAGTAGGCTTCGATCTGACGCTGACGACCCTCTTCACGCCATTGTGCTTCGGCGGCACCGTGCACATCGTCTCCGACACCGGAACGGAGGCCGCGCTGCGCACCGTGTTCGCGGCGGACGCCGGTCTCACCGCGGTCAAACTCACTCCCTCACATATCTCGATGCTGGCGTCGCTGGCACCCACGCGCTCACCGATACGAGTAGCGATAGTCGGTGGCGAGGCTCTCACAGACTCGCAGGCCCGCGTCCTACGTGAGCGTTGCCCGGACATCCGCATCGTCAACGAGTACGGACCTACGGAAACGACGATCGGATCGACGGCGGCGATCGTCGATGAAGCTGTGACTATCGGGGCTCCTTATCCCAACACCTGCGTTTACGTCCTGGACGACACGCTGCAGCCGTGCCCGACCGGCGCGCCGGGTGAGCTCTACATTGGCGGCCCGGGTCTCGCCCGTGGCTATCACGCCCGCCCGGGGCTGACCGCGGCACGCTTCATCGCCAGCCCCTTCGCCGCCGGCGAGCGCCTCTACCGCACCGGGGATCGCGCGCTGCGGCGCCGCGACGGGAAGCTCATCTTCCTCGGCCGCGCCGATGAGCAGCTGAAGATCCGCGGCTTTCGCATCGAGCCCGGCGAGATCGAAACCCAGCTCTGCCGGCTGCCGCGGATCGCTCAGGCCGCCGTCCGCGCTCTGCCCGGACCGACCGGCGAGCTGCGCCTCGCGGCCTACCTCGTGCCGCGCGAACCCGCGCTGGCCGGCACGCTGGTGTTGGATCATGAGGTC
>DASYYF010000031.1:0-25047 GCA_035934055.1 Steroidobacteraceae bacterium
GGCCACGTCGAAGCGCGCGGTGGCGCCGAGCGTCTCGAGCGCACCCCCCGCGCGGCGGATGTGTGCCTCGCCGCGCGCGCCCGGCTGGCCGCCGGCCAGCCCGAAGGGCGCAATGCGGCGGTGATTGGCGAGCAGCGCCCCGGAGAACGGCGCGCGAAACTCGATCCGCCGCACCACGCCGTCGCCACCGTGATGACGGCCGGCGCCCCCGGAGCCGCGCCGGATGGCGAACTCGCGCACCAGCACCGGGAACTTTGCCTCGAGGATCTCGGGGTCGGTGAGGCGCGAGTTGGTCATGTGAGTGTGCACCGCGTCGCAGCCGTCGAAATCCGGACCGGCGCCGGCGCCGCCGGCTATGGTCTCGTAGTACTGCAGCTGCTCGTCGCCGAACGTCAGGTTGTTCATCGTGCCCTGCGAAGCCGCGAGCACGCCGAGCGCGCCGTACAGGGCATCGACGATGCATTGCGAGGTCTCGACGTTGCCGGCCGCCACGGCCGCGGGCGGCCGCGGATCGAGCATCGAGCCCGGCGGGATGACGATCTCGAGCGGCTCGAGGCAGCCTTCGTTCAGCGGGATAGGCCGCTCGATCAACGTGCGGAACACGTACAGCACCGCCGCCAGGCACACGGCGCGCGGCGCGTTGAAGTTGTGCGCGCCCTGCGCCGAGGTGCCCGTGAAGTCGACGCGCGCGCGGCGTGTGGCGCGCTCGATGTCGATGCGCACCGCGATCACCTGTCCGCCGTCCATCTCGTAGCGGAATTCACCGCTCAGCTGCTCGACGATGGCGTTGCGCACCGAAAGCGCCGCGTTGTCCTGAACCTCGCGCATGCGCTCATGCAGGCTCGCGAGCCCATGGCGCGCGACGGCGCGGGCGATCTCGGCGATGCCGCGCGCGTTGGCGGCGAGCTGCGCGCGCAGGTCGGCCAGATTCTGCGCAGGTTGGCGGGCCGGCCAGCGGCCGGCCGCAAGCGCCGCGCGCAGCTCACGCTCCCGCAGCCTCGAGCCGCTCACCAGGTGGAAGCACTCGAAGAGCGCTCCTTCCTCTTCTATGTTGCGGCTGAAGGGCGGCATCGAGCCGGGGGTCATCCCGCCGATGTCGGCGTGATGGGCGCGCGAGGCGACGAAGAAATCAGGCCGCTCCTCGGCGCCGATGAACACCGGCGTGACGACCGTCATGTCGGGCAGGTGGGTGCCGCCGTGGTACGGGCTGTTGAGGAGCCAGGCATCGCCGGGTGCGAGCTCACCGCCGCGGGCCTCGATGACGGCGCGCACGCTCGCGCCCATCGAGCCCAGGTGCACCGGCATGTGCGGCGCGTTGGCAACCAGCCCGCCGCGCGAGTCGAACAGGGCACAGGAATAGTCGAGCCGCTCGCGGATATTGACCGACTGGGCCGTCGCCTTGAGCACCTCGCCCATCTGCTCGGCGATATGCATGAAGAGGTTGTTGGAGATCTCGATGCGGGCGGGATCGGCGGCTGCCGCGGAGCGCGCGGCCGGTGCCGCCGGATCGGACTCGAGCAGGAGCTCCCCGCCGGGCAGCGTCCGGGCGCGCCAGCCGCTTTCCAGCACCACGGTGCTGTGCGGCTCGACGATGAGCGCGGGCCCCGTGAGCGTGCCGCCGAGCTCGCTCATCGACACCAGCGGCACCTCGCGCCAGCCGTGGAACCAGGCGCGCACCGTATGGGGCAGCGCCGCGTCGGCCCGCGGCGCCGGCATGACGAGCTGCACCGCATCGAGCGATGCCAGGCGCGCCTCGGCGCGCAGTGCCTCGATCACGACGTGCAGGGTGTGCGCGGCGAAGCCGAAGCGCCTCAGGTGCTCGGCGTGGAAGCGCTCGCGCACTGCGGCGAGCGCGCCGAGCGGCACGGACAGCGTCACGTCGCTGTCGCCGGCGCGCACCTCGAGCAGCAGCGCCATCCGCACGCGCCCCGGCTCGGGGGCGAAGGCGCTCAGCTCATCGCGCGCCTGCGCCTCGAGCAGCGCGAGCGCCTCCCGCGCCGCGGCGAGCCCGCCTTCCTCGAGCGGCTGGCGCAGGCTCGCGCGCCGCACCGCGAGGCGATCCGCCACGCCGATGCCGAACGCCGAGAGCACGCTCGCCAGCGGATGGACCAGGATGCGCCGCATGCCGGCGGCGCGCGCCACGCGGCAGGCGTGCTGGCCGGCCGCGCCGCCGAAACAGAACAGCGTGAAGTCTCCCGCGTCGAGTCCCTGCCGCGCCGACACCTGGCGGATGGCGTTCGCCATCGACTCGACGCCGACCTCGAGGAACGACTCCGCCACCACCTCCGCGGAGCGGCCGTGCGGGGCCGCGGCGCTGACGCGCGCGGCGAGCTCGGCAAAAGCTGCGGCGACCACCTGCGGGTCGACGCGCGAGCGCCCGTCCTGCCCGAACACTGCCGGCAAGGTGTCGGGGCGCAGACGGCCGAGCAGCACCTGGACGTCGGTAAGAGTCAGCGGCCCGCCGCGGCGGTAACACGCGGGTCCCGGTTGCGCGCCCGCCGAGGCCGGTCCCACGGCGAAGCGCCCGTCCCTGAAGGTGAGTATCGAGCCGCCGCCCGCGGCGATCGTGTGCACGTCGAGCATCGGCTGCGTGAGGCGCACGCCTGCGATCGTGTGCTCGAAGCGCTGCGGCAGCTCGCCGTCGATCAGCGAGACGTCGGTCGACGTTCCACCCATATCGAAGCCGATGAGCCGCGGGAAGCCGGCCCGCTCGCCCACCCAGCGCATGCCGATGAGCCCGCCCGCGGGTCCCGACAGCACGCTCGACATGGCGTGGAAGGCGGCGGCATCCGCCAGCCCGCCATTGCTCTGCATCAGCGTCAGGCGCGCCCGGGGGTCGAGCGAGCGCAGCTGCTGCCTGAGTCCCCCGAGGTAGGCGCGCAGCGGCAGCGCCAGATAGGCGTTGAGCACCGTCGTGTCGCCGCGCGTGACGTAGCGCACCAGCGGCGTGAGCTCGTGCGACACCGAGACCTCCTCGAACCCGAGCTCGCGGGCCGCGGCGGCCGCGCGGCGCTCGTGCTGCGGATGGCGCCAGCCGTGCAGGAACACGATGGCGAGCGCGCGGCGCCCGAGGCGGCGCGCGCGGGCGAGATCGGCGCGCAAGCGCCGCTCATCGAGCGGCATGAGGACCTTGCCGTCGGCGTCGATGCGCTCCCCGGCCTCGATCACCGCCGCGTGCAGGAGCTTCGGCAGCACGATGTTGCGCGCGAAAATGTCGGGGCGGTTCTGGTAGCCGACACGCAACGCATCCGCGAAGCCCGCGGTCGTCACCAGGACCACCGGCTCGCCGGTACGCGTGAGCAGCGCGTTGGTCGCGACCGTCGTGCCGACCTTCACTTCGCTCACCGGCGAGCCGGGCGCGACCGCGCCCCGGATGTCGCGCGCCGCGTCGAGGCCGGGGTCGCCGTCCGCGGCGCCGCCGGCGGGTACCGACAGCACCTTGCGCACGTGCAGCGCGCCATCCGGCGCGAGCCCCACGACGTCGGTGAAAGTGCCGCCGCGGTCGATCCAGAACTGCCAGCCGGTCCCGCTGCCGCGCTTCTGGCCCGATTGGCTTAACGTTTCCATTGCCTGCATTATTCGCCCATGTCGAGCCGGCACCCAGTCCCCGCCGTGGCTCCGTGGAGGCGTCCGTGACCCGTCACGTCGTGTTCTCCCACGGTCAGGAGGCCGGCCCGTGGGGCCGCAAGATCACCGCGCTCGCCGAGGTCGCCCGCAGTGAGGGGTACGAGGCACACTCGGTCGACTACCGCGGGATCGACCTGCCGCGCGCGCGCGTCGCGAAGCTCGTCGACTTCTGCAAGGAGCTGGCCGGCGACCTGGTGTTGGTCGGCTCGAGCATGGGCGGCTATGTGGCGGTGGCCTCCGCCTCGCTGCTGCACGCCCGCGGGCTGTTTCTCCTGGCGCCGGCGCTCTATCTCGAGGGACTGCCTGAGCTGCGCCCCGGCTCGCTCGACTGTCCGGCCGCCGTGGTGCACGGCTGGCGCGACGACGTGGTGCCGTACGAGCACAGCGTGCGCTTCGCGCACGGCTACCGCGCGGCGCTGCACCTGCTCGACGGCGATCATCGGCTGTACAACCAGATCCGTGTGATCCAGCACCTGTTCGAATACTTTCTCATCGCGCTCGATCTGCCCGCCATCGCCTTCGAATGACGGCGCGCGGCGCTTTCAGCGCCGCAGGCGGATGGCACGCTCGGCGATGCGGTCGACCAGCGCCGGCGCCACCAGGCGCGCCCAGCGCCCGAGACGCCCGCGCCGGGAAGTGATGAGGAGCCGCTGCCGCCGGCGCATGGCGCGCGCGATGAGCCGTGCGCACTGCTCGCTCGTCATGATGTGCGGCTCGTCCATGGGGCTCACGCCGAGCGGGCGGCCGTCGGCACCGAGCGCCCCCTTGTGCAGCTCGCTCCTGACGAAGTCGGGAGCCACGATGGTGACGTCGACGCCGCTGCCCCCGAGCTCGATGCGCAGCGACTCGAAGAAGCCGACCATCGCGTGCTTGCTCGCGGCGTAGCCGGTGCGCTCGGGCACGCCGGTGAGCCCGGCGACGCTCGCGACCGCGACGATCAGCCCGCGCGAGTTCTTGAGGTAGGGGAGCGCCGCCGCGGTCATGTGCGCGGCGCCGAGGTAGTTGACGGCGAGCAGCCGCTCGAGCGGGGCGAGATCCGCGAGCGCGTCGAACCGCGCCCACATCGTCATGCCGGCGTTGTTCACCAGCGCGTCGAGCTTCTGGAAGCGTTCCAGAGTGCGCGCCACGATCTCCCGGCAATCCGCCGCCTTGGTGACGTCGCCGGGAACGGCGAGCACGGCGGCTCCCAGCGCCGCGCATTCGCTCGCGGCCCCGGCGAGGCGGTCCGCGTCGCGCGCGTTGAGGGCAAGCCGCGCCCCCTCGCGCGCGAGCTCGAGCGCGAGCGCCCGGCCGATTCCGGTCGAGGCCCCCGTAATCAGCACTGTCTTGGCCTGGAAAGTGTCCATTTGCGCCACGGCCGCCTGCTGCCGCCGACTCGCCGCGGCAGCACATCATAGGGCGCTGATCTGGCTGCTGCTTGCCGCCCCGCGTGGCCGAGTCGTAGACTCCGGAGCGCGGGCTTTGTGTTGCGGAACAAACAAGAACCCGGCGTGCATGCGCGAGCAGCGGGTGCGAATCAACCCAATCACGTAACTTCCGGCGCAGGCGCGGGCGCGGGCGGCGGGATCCGGTTGCGGGGACCCGAGCCTTCAGGGTCCGTAAGGGAGCAGGGGGAGACATGAGGAAAGTGCACATGGGCCGTCGGGGGCTGCTGATCGCCCCGGCGGCGGTCTGTCTGGCGTTGGGGGCGGTGCCCGACGCGCGCGCATTCAGCTTCGGGTCCGGCGACTGGACCGGCTCCTGGGACACCACGATCGGCTACGGCCAGGGGTGGCGCACCGGGGGGCGCTACTGCAAGCTGATCGCCATCGCCGACGGCGGCTGCGGCTACGGCCCGAACGTCGACGACGGCGATCTCAACTACGGCAAGGGCACCTTCACCGAAGCCCTCACCGGCGTCACGGAACTCTCCCTGAAATATAAGGATACGGCCGGCGTGTTCGTGCGCGCCTCGGGCCTCTACGACTTCTACGTGATGGGCGACCATACCGAGCGCACGCCGCTGTCGCACAACGCCAAGGACATCGTCGGCAGCTATACGCGCCTGCTGGATGCCTTCGGCTACGCGCGCTTCAATCTCGGCACGAGCCCCGCGGAACTCCGGCTCGGGCGGCAGGTGGTGGACTGGGGCGAGAGCCTCTTCATCCCGGGAGGTCTCAACCAGGTCGACTACTTCGACGTGACGGCGCTGCAGGTGCCGGGCGCGGAGCTCAAGCAGGCGCTGCTGCCCGATGAGTCGGCAGTCTTCAACCTGCAGCTCACCAGGAATCTGAGCACCCAGCTCATCTACCTCTTCGACTGGCACGAAGACATCATCGAGCCGGATGGCTCCTATTTCAGCACCAACGACGTGGCCGGCGCCGGCGGCAACCGCGTGGTGCTCGGCTTCGGCGGGCTCTCCGACCAGGGCGTCAACTTCGCTCCGCTCGGCGGCTCGCTCATCAGCAATTTCCAGGCCATTCCGCGCCTTGCCGACGACCGGCCGTCCGGATCCGGCCAGTACGGCATCAACTTCAAGCTCTTCCTGCCGAACTTCGGCCAGGGCACGCAGCTCGGCTTCTATTTCCTCAACTACACCAGCCGCCTGCCGGTGCTGTCCGTGCAGACCGGCACGCAGGCGGGCTTCGGCAACGCCTTCGGCGCCGTCAACGCCGTCGGCGCCGCCGCGCAGGCGATTGCCGCAGGGGTGCCGCTGCCGGCGGCCATCGCGACCGGCACGGCGGCCGGCCAGGCGGCCGCTGCGGCGCAGGGGGGAAACCTGAGCGCCGCGACGGCGGCCGAGTACGCCACCATCGGCGCCAACACGCTGCTCGCGGGCGGCAACGTCAATAACCAGGCGAGCAACCTGGCGGCCAACGAATACGCGAAAACGCAAGGTGTCGTCGAGCAGTTCCCGCAGGACATCAAGATGCTCGGCCTGTCCTTCAACACCGAGCTCCAGGCCACCGGCACGTCGCTGCAGGGCGAGGTCGCCTTCCGCCACAACGTGCCGGTGCAGCTCGACGTCCCCGAGCTCATCTACGCGTCGCTCTCGCCCTTCGAGACGGGCATCGCCCGGCTTCTCGGCGCGCCGACCACCGGCCCCGGGCATTGCATTCCCGCTTCGGCGACTCCCATCACCGGCTGCAACCAGTTCGGCCTGTACGGGTTGGGACAGACCGTGCAGGGCTATGAGCTGAAGAACGAGTGGCACTTCGACATGAGCGCCACCCAGATCTGGGCCAACGTACTGAAGGCCTCGCAGGCCGTGCTGACCGTCGAGGTCGGCGCCGACTATGTGCCGAGCCTCGAGAACAAGTACATGGGCGGCCCGCAGGGCTTTGGCGTCAGATTCGATGGCTCGGCGGGCACGAACCTGAGCGGCAATCCGAACCTCGGCGGTTATCCGGAGTTCCCGGCCGTGAACGGCCAGTGCGTGGCGGGCATCTCGCCAAACCCGTCCGGCCAGTGCGTGGAGCCAGGCTCCGAGTTCGTCACCGCCTTCGCCTGGGGTTACGTCCTCTCCGGCCACCTCGAGTACGACAACGTGATCGGCGCCTGGAACCTGCTGCCGCACCTCACCTGGAGCCAGGACGTGAACGGCATATCGCCCGGTCCCGGCGGCGCCTTCGTCTCCGGCCGCTATGCGAGCACGGTAGGAATCACCGCACAAGTCCGTCAGAGGTGGGAGTTCGACGTCTCGTACACCCACTACGGTGGTGCCGGTCAATGGAATCTGCTGGGCGATCGCGACTTCGTCGCCGCCAGTGTCAAAGTCTCATTCTGAGAGCCGCGCAGTCCTGACGGGCATGTGTGAGCAATGGAGGGGGCGGCAATGAAAATGGTGGCGCGTTTGGCGGCGGCGATCCTGTTTGCACAGGCCGCCTGGGGAGCGGTGAGCCCGCAGGAAGCCGCGCGGCTCGGGAAAGACCTGACGCCGCTCGGGGGTGAGAAGGCCGGCAACGCCGACGGCTCGATTCCCGCATGGACCGGCGGCCTCAAGTCCGCCGCCGACGCAGGCTTCCCGAACTATCACTCGCCCGATCACTATCCAGACCCCTACGCGGGCGACAAGCCGCTCTTTACCATCACGAGCGCGAACCTCAGCCAGTACGCCGCGAAGCTCACCGAGGGGCACAAGGCCCTGTTCAAGACCTACCCCGACTACAAGATGATCGTCTACCCGACGCATCGCAGCGCCGCCGCCCCCGAAAGCGTCTACGAGGCGACCAAGCGCAATGCGACCACGGGGAAGCTCGTGCCCGACGGCAACGGCTTCACCGGTGCGATTGGCGGCCCGCCGTTCCCGATTCCGCAGAACGGGCTCGAGGTGTACTGGAATCACCTGACGCGCTACCGCGGCCTGGCCGCGGCGCTGACGGTCGGGCAGGCGCCGATGACCGCCGGCGGCGGCTACACGCTCGTGAAGTTCAAGGAGGAGTTCTTCTTCCCGTATTACGAGCCGGGCATGACCGAAGCCAACATGCACAACATCTTCGTGTACTTCACGCAGGAAGTCATTGCGCCGGCGCGACTCGCCGGCGACGTGCTGCTGGTGCAGGAGACGCTCGATCAGGCGAAGGAGAGCCGCCGCGCCTGGATCTACAACGCCGGCATGCGCCGCGTGCTGCGCGCCCCGCAGGTCGCCTTCGACAACCCGGGCACGGCCGCGGACAACCTGCGCACGGACGATCAGTTCGACATGTACAACGGCAGTCCGCAGCGCTACAACTGGAAGCTGGTCGGCAAGAAGGAGATATACGTTCCCTACAACGCGTACCGCCTCCAGGACCCGAAGGTCAAGTACAGCGAGATCCTTCACAAGAATCACATCGATCAGGATCTCGCGCGCTACGAGCTGCACCGCGTGTGGGTGGTGGATGCCACGCTCAAGCCCGGCGTGAGCCATATCTACAGCCGGCGGACGTTGTACGTCGACGAGGATTCCTGGCAGATCCTCGCGGTCGACTGCTACGACGTGCGCGGACAGCTGTACCGCGTGCAGGAAGGGCACGCGATGAACTACTACAACCTGCCCTCGCTGTGGACGTCCCTGGAGCTGACCATGGACCTCTCGAACGGGCGCTATCTCGCTCTCAACCTGCAGAGCGAGGAGCCGCACACCTACGACTTCAGCGTCAAGCGCACGCCCTCCGACTATCAGCCGAGCGTGCTGGAGCGCCGCGGCATCCGGTAAGAAGCCGTGAATTCGGGCGCGCCCCGAGGGTCTTCTCTTGCGCTCGCGGCCGTGCTCGCGTTGGTTGCCTGGAGCGCTCGGGCGCAGGCGCCGGCGCCGCAGCCGCCCCCCCGCAGCGCCGAGCACGCGCGGCTTGCGGCCCACGCGCTCCTGATCGCCCTCGCCGCCGCCGGCGGGCGGCTGGTCGCGGTCGGCGACCGCGGTGTCATCGTGCTCTCCGACGACCGCGGCGCGAGCTGGACGCAGGCGGCAAGCGTGCCCGTCCAGGCGCTGCTCACCGGCGTGTGCTTCCTCGATGCCCGCCACGGTGTGGCGGTCGGGCACGATGAGGTCATCGTCGCAACCGGCGATGCCGGAGAGAACTGGCGGCTCGTTCACTATGCGCCCGGGGCGCAGCGGCCGCTGCTCGACGTGTGGTGCGGCGCGGGCGGACAGGCGATCGCGGTCGGCGCTTACAGCACGTACCTCACGAGCGCCGACGGCGGTGCGAGCTGGCAGCAGCGCGCCTTCGCGCCTGCTCCGGCGCTGCGGCCGGCGGGCGCTCCGCGGTCTGCGACGGCTTCCGCCGTGGAGGAAGCCGGTGGGGGCTTTCACCTCAATCGCATCGTGGGCGCTTCTGCGGACCGCCTCTATATCGCCGGCGAGGCGGGGCACCTGTACCGGAGCGATGACGGCGGCGGCCATTGGCGGCAGCTCACCTCGCCGTACGGCGGCTCGTTCTTCGACGTGCTGCCGCTCGCGGGCGATGCGCTGCTGGCGAGCGGCCTGCGCGGCAATCTGTACCGCTCGGAGGACGGCGGCGCGAGCTGGCGTCGGCTCGAGACCGGCACCGTGGCGCTGCTCGACGGCGCGGCGGCTCTGCCCGGCGGAACGCTCGCAGTGGTGGGGCTGTCGGGGGTCGTGCTGGTGAGCCGCGACGGCGGCCGCTCCTTCGCTCTCGAGCAGCAGAGCGACCGCAGCGGACTGTCGGCGGCGCTCGCCGTCGGCAAGGACGAGCTCGTCGTCACGGGTGAGCACGGCGTCCGGCGGGTCACGATCGCTGCCGCCGCTGCGCTCGCCGGGGAGCCGCGATGACGGCCGTCCACGCGAGCGGGGACGCGCCGCTGCCGGCTCTGGGCGGCGCCCTCGAGCGCCTCATCTTCGGGCACCGCACGGCGATCCTCGCGCTCTTCGCCCTCGGCACACTCGTTCTCGGCACGGTGGCGCTGCGTGGCCTGCGCATCGACACCTCGTTCCTGAAAACCCTGCCGGTGCACCACGAGTACATGCGCACCTATCTCGACCCGAAAGTGGCCGAGTTCCAGGGCGCCAACCGGGTGCTGGTGGCGCTCATCGCGCGCGACGGCAACATGTTCACGCCGGAGTTCTTCGCCGCCATGCGCAAGGCGACCGACCAGGTCATCGTCACGGACGGCATCGACCGCACGCGGGTGCAGTCGATCTTCACGCCCAACGTGCGCTACATCGAGGTGGTCGAGGACGGCATCGAGGCAGGGGACGTGATGCCGGCGGATTTCACGCCCACGCCCGAGAACTTTGCGCGCGTGCGCGACAACATCCGCAAGGCCGGAATCATCGGACGGCTGGTCGCCAACGATTTCTCCGGGGCGCTGGTGAGCGCGATCGTGCTCGATCAGGACGCGCACGGGCGTCCGGTCGATCCGATCGCAGTGGCGAACGCCCTCGAGGTGAACGTACGGCAGCAGATCGAGCACCCCGCGCAGGAGCAGACGTCCGCGGCCCCCCGGGTGCAGACGCGCGCGAGCGGCGGGATCGAGACGGCGGCATTTCCGCGCCACGGGATCGACGTACGCATGATCGGCTTCGCCAAGGTGATGGGCGACATCGCCGCCGGGACGGGCTCGGTCGTGACATTCGCCGGCATCGCGCTCGTGCTCACGCTGTTCGCGGTGCGCGTCTATTGCCAGTCCTGGCGCATCGCGTTCGTCCCGGTGCTGTGCTCGGGCGTAGCCGTCGTATGGCAGCTCGGCTCGCTGGTGGTGCTGCGCTACGGCATCGACCCGATCGGCCTGCTGGTGCCGTTCCTCATCTTCGCGATCGGGGTGAGCCACGGCGTGCAGAAGATCAGCGCGGTCGCGGACGCCGCGCTCGCCGGGCTCGGGAGCGTCGAGGCGGCCCGCCGGGTGTTCCGGCAGCTGCTCATGCCGGCCGTCGTTGCGCTGCTCGCGGACCTGGTCGGCTTCGTCACCATCCTCCTGATCCCGGTGCAGGTAATCCGCGAGATGGCCGTCACCGCCAGCGTCGGCGTCGCGATCGTCATCCTCACCGACCTGGTGCTGCTGCCGGTAGTGGTGTCCTACGTGCGCTTCGATCCGGGCTTCCGCGGCCGCGTCGAGCGGCGCCAGCAGCAGCTGGCGGTGCTGTGGCGCCACATGGCGGGGATCACCGGGCGCGCGCCTTCGCTCGCGATCATCGCGATCGCAGCGCTGCTGGCCGTGGCGGGCTGGTGGAAGGGGCGCGCGACTCCGATCGGGGACACGCAGGCGGGGGTGCCGGAGCTGCGGGCGGACTCGCGCTACAACCTCGACAACGACGTCATCACCAGCAAGTTCTCGATCGGCGTCGACGTGCTCACCGCCATCGTGGAGTCGCAGGAGCCGGTGTGCGTCAGGCACGACCTCATGACGGCGGTCGACCGCTTCGGCTGGCACATGCGCAACGTGCCGGGCGTGCAGGAGGTCATCACGCTGCCCTTCGTCGCCAAGGTGGCGATCGCCGGCTGGAACCAGGGCAGCCTCAAGTGGCGCAGCATCCCGCGCGAGCAGACCCAGCTCACCCAGTCGACGCGCTACATCGAGACCAGCACCGGGCTCCTGAACGAGAACTGCGACGTCGTTCCGGTGATGATGTTCCTCACCGATCACCGCGCCGAGACCATCGCGCGAGCGATCGCCGCGGTCAAGGAGTGGCGCCGGGCCAACCCGCTCGAGGGGGCGGTGGTGCGCCTCGCCGCGGGCAACGTCGGGGTCATGGCGGCGACCAACGAGACGGTCGAGGCCAAGCAGCTCTTTATCCTGGCGGGCGTCTTCAGTGCGGTGATCGTCATGTGCCTGCTGACGTTCCAATCCGTGATCGGCACGGTGCTGGTGGTGGCGCCGCTCGGGCTGGTCTCGGTGCTGGTGTACGCGGTGATGGCGCTGGTCGGCATCGGCCTCAAGGTCTCCACGCTCCCCATGGTGGCGCTCGGCGCCGGCATCGGCGTCGACTACGGCATCTATTTGTTCAGCCGCATGCAGGAGTTCCTGCGCCAGGGACTCACGGTGCGCGAATCCTACGTGCAGACGCTGCGGGTCACCGGCGCCAGCATCATCTTCACCGGCATCACGCTCGCCATCGGCGTCGCCACCTGGGTGTTCTCGCCGCTCAAGTTCCAGGCGGATATCGGCATCATGCTGACGTTCATGTTCCTGGTGAACATGCTGGCGGCGATCGTCCTGCTCCCGGCGCTCGCCGCCTGGCTGATACCCTCAACCCGTACGACGCGCGCAGTAAGTACCTGATTCCCCGGCAGAGATGGTTCGCGTTGCGCCTGTCTGCCGGGCGACCCGCGATCCGGACAGGTGACGGATCTCAGCGGAGATAACCAAATCCCCGCGCCATCAGCGCAGCGCACGCCAGGATCACCACGATCGCGGTGAGCTCCAGCATGAGGCACAGCCGCACTCGGCGGGCGCGCTCGGCGCTCAGCCCGGGCGCCGCACCGGCCTTGAGCGCCGCGTTCCACGACAGAAAGGTGACGGTCGGATAGATGGAGATCAGCGCGGCAATGAGGAAGGCGGCGAGCTTGGCGATGAAGAAGACGTCATGCAGATAGTAGACGGTCGTCTTCTCGAAGTAGGCGACGCGCAGCCCTCCGACGACAAGCACCGCGACAGCCGACAGCCCGAAGATGAGGTCGGTGCGTTGCAGGCGCCGCGCCTGCACGGGCGAGAGCGGCGGCTTGAACATGGCGACCTCGACCGCGAGGGCCGCCACCAGCGTGAAGGCCGCCAGATGGTGGAGAAAGGCCATCGCTGCCGACGAATACATGAGCGCCTCCTGCAGATTGTCCACGTCACTCGTCCCAGCGCGGCCGCCCCCGCAGCCGCTTGGTGCGCTGCAGCCGCGTCTTGCTCTCGAGCCGGCGGGCGCGTGCGGCGCGGGTCGGCGCCGTCGGCCTGCGGACTTTGGGTGCGATGAGCGCGCGCCGGACGAGCTCGACGAGCCGCTCCTCGGCGTCGCGGCGATTCTGCTCCTGGCTGCGGTGATTGCGCGCGACGATGAGCAGCGCGCCGTCGGCGGTGAGACGGCGGCCGCTCAAGGCGCGCAGCCGCGCCTTGACCGCAGCACCGAGCGCGCTGCTGCCGGCGAGGTCGAAGCGCAGCTGCACCGCGGTCGCCACCTTGTTGACGTTCTGGCCGCCCGGGCCGGAGGCGCGCACGAAGGAGACCGATACCTCGTGATCGGGAATCGCAACCTGCGCATTCACCCGCAGCGGCACGTGCGCGCAGTCCGCGGCCGCGCGCCGCTTCAGTCCGCGGCCCGGTCACGCCCGGGCGCGGCGGCCGCGCCGCGCGCCGGCGCATCGCGCGCGCGTGCATCGATGAGACGCGTCTCGCGCTGCGGAACGGGGATCTGCACGCCGTGGGCGCGGAAAATGCGCCAGATCGCCCGGTTGACGTCGGAGCGCACGTTGTTGACGCCGTTCACGGGGTCGGCGATCCAGAAGCGGATCTCGAGGCGCATGCCGCTGTCATCGAAGCTCATCAGGCGCGACACCGGCGGCGGGTCGCGCAGGATGCGCGGGTGACCCTCGGCCGCTTCCAGCAGCAGCTGCAGCGCCACCTCCGGATCGTCGTCGTAGCTCACGGTCACCGGCAGCCTGATGCGCACCCGCTGGTCCGAGTAGCTCCAGTTGATGAAGGAACTGGTGATCAGATTCTGGTTCGGCACCAGCGTGTCCACGCCATCGCGATCGCGCACCACCACGTAGCGCCCGCGCAGCTCCTGCACCCAGCCGAAGTTGCTGGTGCCGGTGTTGTCGCCCGTATGGAAGCTGATGACGTCGCCGGGCTTGATGGACTTGTCCATGAGCAGCACGAAGCCGCTGACGAAATTGCTGGCGACCGGCTGCAGGCCGAAACCGAGACCGAGGCCGATGGCGCCGGTGAGCACGTTGAGGGTCGTGACGTCGACGCCCGCGGCGTTGATCCCGAGCAGCACCCCGAGGCCGATCAGCAGGAAATGGGTGAACTTCGAGATTCCCACCCGGGTCGACACCGCCAGCTGCTCGAGCCGCATCATGTGGCGCTCGACCGCGCGGCCGATGAGGCTCGCGACCACCACGAAGGCCGTCACCACCACGAGCCCCTTGAGCAGCTCCCAGAGGCTGAACTGGCTGCGCCCCGGCACCAGGCTGATGCGATTGAGGGCCGCCTCTATCACGTCCAGCCAGCCGAGCAGCGCCACCGCCGCGACGACCGAGAGGACGACCGTGATCGCGACCTGACGGCTGCGCACCCAGGAGCCGGGGCCGAGCAGCCGCCCGAGCACGTGCACGCCGAGGCGCAGCACGACCGCGGCCGTTGCGACCTGCGCCGCGCTGTCGACCACGGAGGTGCCGAGGGCGGCGGCGGCGAGCGCGGCGTGCGCCGCGAGCAACGCGGCGAGAGCGGCCAGCAGCGGCGCCAGCACCCCCATGGCGTCGAGCAGGCGCTCGGGCCAGCTCGAACGCAGCGGAGCCGCCACGTCTCTGAGCACACGCCGGGAGCGCGAGACGCGTGCCACGGCCACACCGATCGCGATCGCGATCAGGATCGCGAGAATCTCGGCCAGGAGCTGGGGGGAGGCGAGCCGGAGGACGAGGCCCTTCAGGGCGCTTTCGGCATTACTCATCAGGCATTCAGGTCCGGGATCAGCTGGCTCTCCAGGCGTGCGATCTGATCCTTGAGCATCAGCTTGCGCTTTTTCAGACGCTTCAACTGCAGCTCGTTGACATGCAGGTCGAGCGACAGTCTTGAGATGACCTCATCGAGGTCGCGGTGCTCGATACGCAACTGACGGAGCTTCTCCACGTTGCGAAACAGCTCGCGGTCGACGTTGTCTTCGATTTCCGCCATGCGATGATGTGGGCTGGACGGCCTTGGAGCTGCTGGCGGCGGCCCCCGAGAGGCCGAGCTTAGCCGAGCGGCGCGCCAAGTGCCACGGGCAGCCGCTCCCGAGCCGGTGGCGGCGCACGGCAGCGCATTTTCAGCCGCTTAGCGGCCCCGGGCGTGGCGCCCGGGGTGGTGAGCCTTTCCCCCGCGCGCGCCGCCGGGGCGCCCGCGCTGCGGGCGGTGCGGCCGGTGGGAGCGGGGCGGCGGACTGCCCGGCAGGACCTCCCTGGCCAGCAGGTCGAGCGCGATCGTGCCGGCGGGAATCTTGTGCCCGAGGTATTCCTCGATCTCGGGCAGCGAGACCGCATACTCCTCGCACGCGAAGCTGATGGCATCGCCCTCGGCGCCGGCGCGCGCCGTGCGCCCGATGCGGTGGACGTAGTCGGCCGGATCCTGCGGCAGGTCGAAATTGAATACGTGGCTCACGTCCGGGATGTGCAGCCCGCGCGAGGCCACGTCGGTCGCGATGAGCACGGCGAGCTCGCCGTCGTGGAAGTTGCGCAGGAACCGCAGGCGTTTGTTCTGCGGCACGTCGCCCGAGAGCGCCTGGGCGTGGAAACCGTTGGCGCGCAGCACGCTCTCCAGCCGCTCGGCGCTCCTCTTGGTGTTGACGAAGACCAGCGTGCGGTGCGCCTCGCTCTGGTGCAGCAGCCCGATGAGGAGCGGCACCTTCTCCTCCATCGAGGGGTAGTAGATGATCTGGCGAACCGCATCCACGGTGCGCTTGTCGGGCTCGATGCGCACCAGCTCGGGGTTGTTCATGTGCTCGTAGGCGAGCTCGAGCACACGGTAGGAGAGCGTCGCCGAGAACAGCATCGATTGGCGCCGCAGCGGCGGCGGGAGGCGGCGCAGGATGTAGCGGATGTCGGCGATGAACCCCAGGTCGAACATGCGGTCCGCCTCGTCGAGGACCAGCACCTGCGCGTGGCGCAGCTCGTAGACATGCTGCTTGAAGTAGTCGATGAGGCGCCCGGGTGTGCCGATCAGCACGTCGCAGCCGGCGGCGAGCTCCTGGCGCTGCTTGTCGTAGTCGATGCCGCCGAACACCACCGTGTGCTTGAGGCCGGTGTGCGCGCCGAGCGCGAGCGCGTCGCGGTGGATCTGTACCGCGAGCTCGCGCGTCGGCGCCACGATCAGCGCACGGACCGAGGTCGGGTGGCGGTTTGGCGACGCGGGGCGGGTGAGCAGCGCCTGGTACATCGCGATGAGGAACGCCGCGGTCTTGCCGGTGCCGGTCTGCGCCTGCCCGGCGACGTCGCGCCCGGCGAGCGCGATCGGCAGCGTGTGCGCCTGGATGGGCGTGCACTTAGCGAAGCCCGCCTGCCGCACGCCCTGCATGACCTCCTCGCGCAGGCCGAGGGACGCGAACGACACGGAAGGAGAGTGTGGATCAGTCATCAGTTAACAGCCGGAGTGTTATGCGAAAAGCGGTGAGGGACTTGAAAAAACGGCCCGGAAGCGCTACAAAGTGTCTCAGTCAGCGGGCTTCAGCAGGTCCGCACCCGCCAGCCCGGTTAATCCTTCCCCTAAGGGTCTGATACTCAACCGACGAGTTAGTGTAACCGTTTGACGGGTGCAACTGGCAGCGCTTTTTCTGCACTTGTGCCGACCCGCCCCCATTTTTTCCGAAGCTCCGAGAAGTCCATGTTTTCCACACTCTGTATCAACGGAGGTTGAACCGCGTGAGTAGCCCGAACATCGTGCATACCACCGATGCAACTTTTACGCAGGACGTCCTCAAATCCGACAAGCCGGTGCTGCTGGATTTCTGGGCCGAGTGGTGCGGACCCTGCAAGATGATCGCTCCGATACTCGATGAGATCGCGAGCGAGTATCAGGACCGCATCAAGATCGCCAAGCTCAACATCGACGAGAATCCGCAGACGCCGCCCAAGTTCGGCATCCGCGGCATACCCACGCTGATTCTCTTCAAGAACGGCACGGTCGAGGCCCAGAAGGTCGGGGCCGTGTCCAAGTCACAACTCTCGGCATTTCTGGACAGCAACCTGTGAGAGGCTACCTCGGCAATCAGGGCCGCAACCGGCCCAACAAGGGACCGCGCCACGGAAATCGCGACGGCAACCGCATCGGCAACGGCGGCGGGCGTCCCGACGAGATGATGCACGAGCCGGAGCCGTTCGAGCCGGACGACTCCGAGATCATCAGCCCGGCGGAGCTCACGCAGTCGCGCAGCTCCATGAACCTGACGGAGCTGAAGGCGAAGCCGATTCACGAGCTCGTGAAGATGGCCGAGACCATGGGTCTCGAGAGCCTGGCGCGCTCGCGCAAGCAGGACATCATCTTCTCGATCCTCAAGGCGCACGCGCGCCAGGGCGAGAACATCTACGGCGACGGCGTGCTCGAGATCCTGCAGGACGGCTTCGGTTTCCTGCGCTCGGCCGACGGCTCGTACCTCGCCGGTCCCGACGACATCTACGTGAGCCCGAGCCAGATCCGCCGCTTCAACCTGCGCACCGGCGACACGATCTCCGGGCTCATCCGCCCGCCGAAGGACGGCGAACGCTACTTCGCGCTGCTCAAGGTGGGCGAGATCAACTTCGACTCCCCCGAGAGCTCGCGCAACAAGGTGCTGTTCGAGAATCTGACGCCGTTCCATCCGACCAAGCGTCTGAAACTCGAGCGCGGCAACGGCTCCACCGAGGATCTGACCGCGCGCACCATCGATCTGGTCGCCCCGATCGGCAAGGGACAGCGCGGCCTCATCGTCTCCCCGCCCAAGGCCGGCAAGACGATGCTGCTGCAGAACATCGCGACCGCCATCACCTCCAACCATCCCGAGGTCTACCTCATCGTGCTGCTCATCGACGAGCGGCCCGAGGAGGTCACCGAGATGCAGCGCACGGTGAAGGGCGAGGTCGTCTCCAGCACCTTCGACGAGCCCGCGGCCCGCCACGTGCAGGTGGCCGAGATGGTGATCGAGAAGGCCAAGCGGCTGGTCGAGCACAAGAAGGACGTGGTGATCCTGCTCGACTCGATCACACGCCTGGCGCGCGCCTACAACACCGTGGTGCCGTCCTCCGGCAAGGTGCTCACCGGCGGCGTGGATGCCAACGCGCTGCAGCGCCCGAAGCGCTTCTTCGGCGCGGCGCGCAACATCGAGGAGGGCGGGAGCCTGACGATCCTCGCCACCGCACTCATCGATACCGGCTCGAAGATGGACGACGTGATCTACGAGGAGTTCAAGGGCACCGGCAACAGCGAGATCCATCTCGACCGGCGCATCTCCGAGAAGCGCGTCTTCCCGGCGGTCAACATCAACCGCTCCGGCACGCGCAAGGAGGAGCTCATCACCGATCAGGGCGAGCTCGCCAAGATGTGGATCCTGCGCAAGCTCCTGCACCCGATGGACGAGCTGGCCGCAATCGAGTTCCTGCTCGACAAGATGAAGGACACCAAGTCGAACGGGGAATTCTTCGAGGCGATGAAGCGGTAGGCGGACGCCGGTCGCGCGAGAGTCGTGCCGGCTTCCAACCGCTGGGGACCCGGTGGGGTGGCCCGCCGCCCGCGCGGCCAAACAGGCGTGTCGGCTCCCTGCGAGTCCTTGCCGAACGCGAACGCCTTGTTGAGTTGAGCGCAGGCACTGCGCCCGGTCGTGGCTCGCAAGCCGGGACGGGTCTTCGTGGGGCGGGCGTCTGTCTCAGCTGTGCGCAGCGTCACGTCGGCGTCCGGCGACGCTGGCACTGTCCCGCCGCCCGTCAGTAAGATGCGGCGAACCCCGCGGCCCCGTGCGGGAGGGAGTGCACGCTCGCATGCGCATCTGGCTCGCGGCCGCAGCCGTGGTTCTCGCGACTCCGTCGGGGCTGGCGTGTGCCGACGTCGACAAGCTGTCGGGGGCCCCGCTGCCTCCGCAGGAAAAGCCCGAGCGGTCCAGCCCGATCCACGATCGTTTCTACATCCTCGGTGCGTTCTACTCGCCCGTGGTGCACACCGATGTGCGCATCGACCCCACCACCGGCGTCCCACCCGGTACGCTCGGCACGCCGGTGAACGCCGAGCGCGATCTGGGGCTCCCGGCGCGCATGCACCAGGGGCGGGTCGAGTTCATGTTCCGAATGCGCGAGCGCAACAAGCTGCGCGCGGAGTATTACGAGGCGGACCGCTCCGCCACGCAGACGCTCGCCAACACCATCGTTTTCGGCGACCAGACCTTCCTTGGCGGCGAACAGGTGCAGACCTCGATCAATTGGCGCAGCTTCGGACTGACCTATACCTACTCGCTCTATCGCAGCGACACCTTCGAGGTGGCCACCGGACTCGGTCTGTACGCCCTGCAGGCCGAGGCGATGGGCACGGTTGCGGCCACCGGGCAGCAGACCGACAAGTCGGAAGCCGAGGCGGTCCCGACGCTGCCGCTCGACCTCACCTGGGCCGTTTCGCAGCGCTTCTCGGTCACCGCGCGCGGCAATTACGTGAGGGCCGCGATCAGCGGCTTCAACGGCTCCTTCACCAGTCTGCACGGCGACCTGCAGTACCGCTGGAATCCCTACTTCTCGCTCGGGCTCGGCTTCACCAGCATGCGCATCTCGCTGTCAGGCGAAAGCGCCAGCATCCCGGGGGCGGTCTCCATGAGCTTCAAGGGCCCGGAGGCCTTCGTTCGCTTCAGCTATTAGTCGGTCGCCGCGTAGGCGCGCGCGAACAGCTCCGGCATCCGCACCGCGCGCCCCGAATCGAGGTTGATGCACACGTACTCGGTGCGGGCGCGCGCCAGCGTAACGCCGTCCGCCGCCCGCACTGCCTGGAAGCGGCGCTCGACGCGCAGCCGGCCGTCGCTGTCGGCGATCCAGGTGGCGACGCGCACGCGGTCTCCCCGCAACGCCGCGCGTACGAAGTCGATCTCGGTGCGCAGCGCCGCCATTCCCCGCCGCAGCGTCAGACACTGTCCGAGCGGCACGCCGAGCGCCGCCGAATGCGACCAGGCGGCGCGGTCGAGCCAGGTCAGGTACACGGCGTTATTGACGTGATCGTAGGCGTCGATGTCCCGCGCCTCGACCTCGAGCTCGATGACGTGGGCGCAGGGGTGCTCGAAAGGCATCAGCGCCTCACGCGCCGCCGTCCTCGCGTTGCACGGCGCGGTAGCCGATGTCGCGGCGGTAGTGCGCGCCGGACCAATGCACGCAGTCGGCGAGCGCGTAGGCCTGGCGCTGCGCTGCGGCCACGCCGGTACCGAGACCGACCGCGCACAGGATGCGCCCGCCGTCGGTGAGCACCCGCCCGGCCTCGAGGCGCGTGCCGGCGTGGAAGATCTTGCCGGGCAGCTGCGCCGCGCGCTCGAGCCCCTCGATGATGTCTCCCGTGCGCACGCTCCCGGGGTAGCCGGCAGCCGCCATCACGACCCCGAGCGCCGCGCGCGGATCCCAGTGCGCGCGCTCGCGGTCGAGGCGCTTGTCGAGCGCTGCCTCGCAGAGCACGGTGAGATCCGACTCAAGGCGCATCAGGATGGGCTGCGTCTCGGGATCCCCCAGCCGGCAGTTGTACTCGAGCACGTTCGGGGTCCCGTCGGGGGCGATCATGAGGCCCGCGTACAGGAAGCCGGTGTAGGAGAGCCCCTCCGCCGCCAGCCCGCGGATCGTGGGCTCGATGACCTCGCGCAGAATGCGCGCGTGCAGGCTCCCGGTGATCACCGGGGCCGGCGAGTAGGCGCCCATGCCGCCGGTGTTCGGCCCGCGGTCCCCGTCGTCGCGGCGCTTGTGGTCCTGCGACGTTGCCAGCGGCAGGACGTGCACGCCGTCGGCCATGACGATGAAGCTCGCCTCTTCTCCCGTGAGGAACTCCTCGATCACCACCTCGTGACCCGCGCTGCCGAACTGCCCGGCGAACATGCCCCCGACGGCGGCGAGCGCCTCGTCGTGGGTGGCGGCGATCACGACGCCCTTGCCCGCGGCGAGCCCGCTCGCCTTGACGACCAGCGGTGTCGGCTGTGCGCGCAGCCACGCCGGATCGAAGCGCTCGCGGGTGAAGGTCGCCGAGCGGGCGGTCGGAATGCCGTGGCGGGCGAGGAAGCTCTTGGCGAAGGCCTTGGAGCCCTCGAGCCGTGCGGCGGCCTGCGTGGGTCCGAAGCACCTCAAGCCCGCGGCGGCGAAGGCGTCCACTGCGCCCGCAACCAGCGGCGCCTCGGGACCGATGATGGTGAGGGCGACGCGCTCGGCGGCGGCGAGGCGTGTCAGCCCGGCGAGGTCCCCGGCAGCAACCTCGACGTTGCGCACCCGGGGTTCCGCCGCCGTGCCGGCGTTGCCCGGAGCGACCAGCACCTCGCTCACGCGCGCCGAGGATGCGCACTTCCAGGCGAGCGCATGCTCGCGGCCGCCCCCGCCGACGATGAGCACTTTCATCGCAGCGCGCGCCTAGTGGCGGAAGTGCCGCATGCCGGTGAATACCATGGCCATCCCGTGCTCGTCCGCGGCGGCGATCACCTCGGCGTCGCGCACGCTGCCGCCCGGCTGGATGACCGCGCGGATGCCAAAGCCGGCGGCCACATCGAGGTTGTCGCGAAACGGAAAAAAGGCGTCGGAGGCCATGACCGCGCCTGCCACCGGCAGCTTCTCGTCCGCAGCCTTCATGGCGGCGAGGCGCGTCGAGTAGACGCGGCTCATCTGGCCGGCGCCGACGCCGACCGTGGCGCGCTCGCGCGCCAGCACGATGGCGTTCGACTTCACGAACCGGCACACCGTCCAGGCGAACCTCAGATCGAGGAGCTCCTCCGCGGTCGGCTGGCGGCGCGTCGGTACGCGCAGCTCGCCCTCGGGCAGGTCCTCGAGGTCGCGCGACTGTACGAGCAGTCCCCCGGTCACGCTGCGCAGCTCGGGGCCGTCGCGCGCCGGGGCGCCGAGATCCCCGAGCGCGAGCACGCGCACGTTCGGCCTGGCGGCGAGAAGGCGCGCCGCGTCCGCGTCGACGGACGGTGCCGCCAGCACCTCGACGAACTGACGCTCGGTGATGAGACGTGCGGTCGGCGCATCGAGCGCGCGGTTGAAGGCGATGATGCCGCCGAACGCCGAGGTCGGATCGGTACGGTAGGCACGCTCGTAGGCCTCGCGCGGCGCAGCGGCGAGGGCGGCACCGCAGGGATTGGCGTGCTTGACGATGACGCAGGCGGGATCGGCGAACTGCCGCACGCACTCGATGGCGGTGTCGGCGTCGGCGATGTTGTTGAACGAGAGGTCCTTGCCCTGCAGCACCTCGGCGCGGGCGACGCTCGCGCCGCGCGCCGCCGGATCGCGGTAGAAAGCGGCGCGCTGGTGGGGATTCTCGCCGTAGCGCAGGTCCTGAACCTTGTCGAAGACGAGGGGCAGCGTCGCGGGGAAGCGCGGCTCGGGCTCCCTGGAGGCGAGGTAGGCGGCCACCATGGCGTCGTAGGCCGCCGTGTGGGCGAAAGCCTTGGCAGCGAGGCGTGCGCGCGAGGCCGGGTCGCTTCCGCCGCCGTGCGTGTCGAGCTCCTTCAGGACCAGCGGGTAGTCCGCCGGGTCGACTACCACCAGCACCGCCTCGTGGTTCTTGGCCGCGGCGCGCAGCATGGCCGGGCCGCCGATATCGATGTTCTCGATGGCGTCGTGGTAAGTGCAGTCCGGGCGCGCCACGGTCTGCGCAAACGGGTAGAGATTCACCGCGAGGAGATCGATGGGCGCGATGCCGTGCTGCGCCATGACCTGCTCGTCGACGCCGCGCCGCCCCAGTAGTCCGCCATGGATCTTCGGATGGAGGGTTTTTACCCGCCCATCCATGATCTCGGGAAAGCCGGTGTAGCTCGCGACCTCGCGCACCGCGACTGCGTTTGCGGTGAGGAGCCGTGCCGTGCCGCCCGTCGAGAGGATCTCTACGCCGCGCTGAACCAGGGCGCGCGCGAGCTCGATCACTCCGGTCTTGTCGGAAACCGACAGCAGGGCGCGGCGCACGGGTGGCGGCGGCATGGGCTTCAGCCCCTCATGAGGGCCGGCGCGCACTGGCGCCGGCGGGAATCAACGGCTTCAGGAGCCTGCAATTCCGAACTGCTTCAGCTTCTTGCGCAAGGTTCCACGATTGATGCCGAGGATGCCTGCGGCGCGGCTCTGGTTGCCCTGCGCGTAGTCGAGCACCACGCGAAACAGCGGCTCCTCCACTTCGCGCAGCACCAGGTCGTACAGATGGGCGGGCCGGTGGCCGTTCAGGCTCGTGAAATACTCGCTGAGCGCGCGCTCGGCGTGATTGCGCAGCGGCAGATCGCGTCCATTCACTCTGGCGGCGGCGGCTTCACGAGACCGAGTCTTCTTCTTTGCCGTCATGTGACCCCCCGAGGAAAAACCGTTCTCAGGCCGCCACGGCGGCCTCACCCACCCATTCATCGAAATGCTTAAGCGCCTGCGCGAACTGTGCGGCGGTACTCGCGGCCCCCATCAGATCCCGCCGGACCGACACCGGTTCATCCAGCAACTGCCCGCAATACCAGCCGAGATGTTTGCGCGCGATCCGGACTCCGGTCTCCTCGCCGTAGAAGCTGTACACCGAGTCGAGATGCGCGACGATAATATCACGCAGGTCGCTGCGCTGAAGTGCCGGCGTCGCAAATCCGCCGTGCAGCTCGCCGCACAGCTCGCGGTTGACAGCGCGGAAAATCCATGGGGAGCCGTGGCTCGCGCGGCCGATCATTACTCCGTCCGCGCCGGTGAAATCAAGTACCTCGCGCGCTTTTTTTCCGTCGCCGATGTCTCCATTCGCGAACACCGGAATGCGAACGTGCCGCTTGATGTCGCGAATGGTCGCGTACTCGGCCGCGCCGGCGTAGAAGTCCGCGCGCGTGCGCCCGTGCACGGCGAGCGCTGCAATGCCGCAGCGCTCGGCGATGCGTGCAATTTCGACGCCGTTCACGTGCTCGCGGTCCCAGCCGGTGCGTATCTTGAGCGTTACGGGCACATCGACGGCGCGCACCACCGCCTCGAGGATGCGCGCGACGAGCGGCTCGTCCGTGAGCAGTGCCGAGCCGCACAGCCTGCCGCAGACTTTTTTCGCCGGGCAGCCCATGTTCAGGTCGATGATCTGCGCGCCGAGTGCGACATTGAGGCGCGCCGCGTGCGCGAGCGCCTGGGGGTCGGCGCCGGCGAGCTGCACGACGCGCGGCTCGGGCTCGCCCTCGTGGTCCATGCGGTGGCGCGACTTGGCGCTCGACCACAGGCGTGTGTCCGCACTCAGCATCTCGGAGGCCGCGAGCCCCGCGCCGAGCTTGCGGCAGAGAATGCGGAAGGGCCGGTCGGTCACCCCGGCCATGGGTGCGAGCACGACGGGCGAGGGCAGGACGTGAGGCCCGATCCGCACTTCAGCTGCACATCGCTTGGCGCGAGCGGCGTGCGCGGCACCGGCCCGTTGCCGAGGCACACGGATGGGCCCGCCGCCGAAGGCGGCCGCGAGGGTGAGAACAGGGGCGAGGCGCAAAGCGCCGATGTGCGCCCGGGGCCTGCGCGCAGCAGGACGGCGCAGCGCAATGTCCGAACCCGAGCCAACTCATCTAACCGCGCTCGCGTCGTTGGCGCAGCTGACGCCGCCGGCGAGCGGCAGGCAGGCGTCGAGCTCGAAGCCGACGGCACTCGCGCCGGGATCCACGAAGGCGAGCTCGGCGTCGATGCGCTGATCCCTGCCGAGCGGTGCGGTCGGCGGGATGCCGCGCGGCAGATACTCGCGCGGCTGCACGTCGCGCGAGGCGAGGCGGTTGCCGAAGCGGTCCTGGAGCGTCACGCGCAGCAGCGGCAGCGGCTGCGGCTTCGCGCCCGCGTTGCGGATGCTGGCGCGCACGGTGATGGCGCCGACATTCCCCTGGTCCACCGTGGCGCCGAGCTGCCGCACATCGTAAGCATGCAGATCCCACCGCGGCGTGAGCTGGATACCGAGCGCCGCGTACAGCGCGCCCAGCGGCCGGCCGAAGCGCGGGTCGGTGGCGAGCGCGTCGCGCTGGTGATCGATGATCTGCGCGACGAGGATCAGTCCGAGCGCCACGGCGCCCAGGGTCCAGGGAAGCGGGCCGCGAGCGGCTTGCGGCGCGGCGAGCGGCTCGAGGGCCGCGGACTCGTCGGCCGCGGACTCGTCGGCCGCGGCCGGCGGCGGCAC